>NZ_JCAUAS010000022.1:0-142423 GCF_059692075.1 Paenibacillus sp. J31P190
AGAGGTCTAATAGTACAATTGGTTATTTGTCGCCATTGCAATTTGAACAGTTGTACTACGAAAGTGCAGCTTAGCTAAGTGGTGTCCACTTTCTTGACAGAAGAGCAAAAACGCGCTTAATCGCACAGCCTCGAACAAATAAGCGCGGAAAACGCGCTTACAGCGAGAGTTCCGCGAGCCGAAGCTCGTCGACAGTGGCTGAGAGGTCGGAAATCGACTTCTCAGCTGACCGTCCTGCGCGTCCGCACTGTGAAAGCGCGGTAAACGCGCTTAATCATGCAACCCCGAATAAAATCACCCTTCGGGGTGATAGAGCATAACCACTATCCCCAACTTTATGCACATCTTATCCATAGACTGAGAAAATCATCATTTCCCATACAACGAAAAAAGGCCGTAACAGCCTACCTCTCGGCAACCTGTCACAACCCTCAAACCCGCGGAAACCGCGGCTTCCCAGTTTTTACTCTTCACCCTTCGCAATCGGATTGTCCTCATACGAAATCCAATCGCTCCAGCTTCCGCTATAAAGCTTCACATTATCAAAGCCCGCTTCGCTAAGGCCCAGCACGTTCGGGCACGCCGTCACGCCGGAGCCGCAATAGACGATGATTTCATCGGCATCGCGCAGCGCGGCAAAGTGCTTCTCCTGCTCCGCAGTTGACAACCAAGCGCCGTTCTCACCGAGAACGCCTTTCCAGAAGAAGCTGCGAGCGCCCGGGATGTGGCCGGCCACCGCATCGATCGGCTCTTCCAAGCCAAGGTAGCGGCGCTCCTCGCGCGAGTCAACAAGCACGGTGCCTGGGCGGCCGAGCTTGTCCTTGACCTCGTCCATGCTGGCCAGCATGGCGCGGTGCACCTTGGGTGAGAAGGTCCGCGGGAACACCGCGGACACTTCATCGGTAACCGGGTAGCCAGCAGCTTTCCAAGCTGTATACCCTTGGTCTAATACGTATACCTCGGAGTGACCGAGGAATTTCAGCATCCACCATAGCCGCGAAGCCATGGCTCCGCCTTGATCGTCGTAAGCCACGACGGTCTTCGTACCATCGATCCCGAGGTTGCCCACGAGGATTGAGAAGGCTCCTAGATCAGGGAGCGGATGCCGGCCTCCATGCGCCATTTTGGCACCGGAGAGGTCTTTCTCCAAGTCTACATAGACAGCTCCTGTTATATGGTCTTTCTCATAATTCTGTCTGCCTGATTCTGGTTGTCCTAGCGCAAAGCGGCAATCCGCAATCACAATGTTGGCATCGCCAAGCTGTCCTAGCAGCCACGTCTGACTTACGATATTTTCCACAGTTACATGCCACCATCTTTCGTCATTCGATTAATCGCCCATTCCACTCGTCGGATTAGCGGAATACGTCTGCCAATCACTGCGATCTCCACCCATTTTATCGTAAAATGCCTGGGCGCGGAAGTTATCTTTGGCTGTTGTCCAAGTTAAATTGGCATAACCATTTCTCGCGGCATATCCTTTGCAAGCAGCAAACAATTTCGCTGCCGCACCCTGACCACGTTCAGCCTCAATGACGAATAAGTCGTTCATAATTGCTATTTTGGAAGCACGCAAAGTGCTGAAGGTAAAATATAAGGTCGCAAAGCCGACCAGCGTCCCCTCTTCCGTCTCCGCTACGAATTGAATACCTTCCTTCTGCTCAAGCAGCAGGTGGATCAATCCGTTCAACTTCTCATCCTCGGGTTGCCGATACTGGTAGAAGTCCACAATATAAGCGAGCATTAACGTTTTCAACTGCGGAATATCTTGCATTACTGCTTCACGAATCGTAACTTGGGTCATTTAGGGTGACCTCCTATTCCTATTAAGTCTATATACTCATTGTACCCCAAATCTTGCCTTTATGATGAAAGGTATCCTCGGTTAAATGTCTTCCATTTCCTTCCGATACAGGAGATAAATGATCCACCCCAATAGTAGACAGAAGCCCGCTGCAAAAAAAAATATAGACGTAAATTTCAACGCAACCGCGTAATACGTTAACGAGAACAGTACAAATGCAAAGAGAAACACATGAAGCAGGACATTTTTCTGTGGAAGCCAAGCACTTTTCGAGCTTACCTCAATTCGAACGGTAAACCCTAACCGTTTCTTAACCAGAACCAAAGCCGTAAGGTACGAAAGCGATGCGGCCACGATTTTCAAAGCACGATATGAGGAATCAAGCCCCTTAAAATATGTATCCAGAGAAATATGGGTAATGAGCGGCATGATAAATAGAACAATGGCCAAATAAATCGTATAGCCAAGCGAGCCAAGAAACGCTACCAAGAGCGCATGCAGCTTTCGCACACGAAATATATAGTGAATAAAGACCGCTTCCATTACAATAATGAGCATAGGTTGCATGCTCTCCGCCCACTGCTGGGATAAAAGTAATCTAAACAAACAAGCAATAACGAAGGAAACAAGCAGCACAAGCGGCCATTTTGTTTTCACCGAGATCCGGAATAGGGTAAGTCCCAACACGAGCATAGAAAATAGAGTTATTGTGCCAATTGGAATATGACCATACCAATCCATTTGAACCTCCAACCAATAGATGAAAGGATGATAACTACGAACAATATGATGCATGAAAGCCTACCATGGCGCGTCGTTCCCCTTACTGAGGCGAATTGCCATGAACTTTGCACTTGGAAGTATTCGCCTCCATACGATTTATACAATTGGTCTCCATGGGAGACTATGCTTCGTGAACAAGCTGAATTCGCCGACCCGCAAATTCGAGCAGAGCAATATCGAGCTGTCGTGGATGAAAACGGAATATTGTCTGGGTTCGTTCAATTCTTCCCCATTGTTGGGGTGACACGTTTAGGACTAGGACTTCGACCGGATCTTTGCGGGAAAGCGAGTGGAATCGGTACCCAATTCGTCCATCTTCTTGTTCAAGAGGTCCAACGCCGGACGCCCCAGCAGGAGATTGATCTAGAAGTTCTCGTCTGGAACGAACGTGCGATCCAGACGTATGAGCGAGCTGGTTTTACGATTACAGATACATATGAAAGGTCAACTCCCATGGGCATGGCTGCCTTTCACTGCATGGTATATAACGGACCGAGCTTAATCAAGTGATCCACTGCCAGTAGTAATGTCAGCAAAAGCCTGATCAAACTTAGCAGCGGTTTCGAAATCCAAATCGGTTAAGCCGCCTGCATGCCAGGACGTAAGTCGCAGCGTGACCATCTTATAATCGATGGCGATCATAGGGTGATGGTTGCCGGCTTCTGCTAGGCTGGCGACTTCATTCACGAAGTTTATGGCCTGCATAAATGCCGTAAATCGATATTTACGCACAATCCATTTGTGATCATCTGTCGTCCAGCCAGTCACCTCCGCAAGCTTCTGATCAATGTCAGTGCTCCCAAGCTTCACCTATCACCACTCCTCTGATTTAATCAAAATCATAAGCGACCGCACCCAATTCGCCCTCTCCCGCATACGTGCGAAGGAGGTCCAGGAACGGCTTCCCGTAGTTTCGGTATTTCACCTCGCCAACACCTTTAATTCGCAGCATAGCGGCTTCCGATGTCGGACAAATTTCACTCATTTCACGCAGCGTGCTGTCCGAGAAAATAATATACGGCGGCACCTTCTCACGTGCGGCAATTTCCCGGCGAAGCAGGCGAAGCTGCTCGAACAAGGTGTTATCGATAGCGGCAGCCTTAACCTGCTGCTTACGCACCTTCTGGTACACTTGCAGCTTCCCTTGAAGCACTTCTGCTGCGGGCTGCAGCAGCTTCACAACCGGATATTGACCATCCGATAGCTGCAAATACCCTTCTGAAATCAGCACGTTGATCAGATCAGAAATTTCCTTCTCCGGCAGATCTCGCATAATGCCATGGGTTGGAAGACGATCGAAGCGATAGTCGACAATCTTCTTCGCCTTTGAGCCTTTGAGCACAGAGGCGACCATCGAGATGCCGAAGCGTTCACCCATCCTGCGGATGCAGGAGAAAATCTTCTGCGCTTCAACGGTGATATCCACCGTATCGCGATCGTCTTTGCACGAGCTGCAATTGCCGCAAGTATCTTTAATGTTCGTTTCATCAAAATAGTGCAGAATGACGTTTCGCAAGCATCGTGGCGAGTAGCAAAAGTCGATCATCGTCTGCAGCTTCTTGTACTCGTTCGCTTTACGCTCCGGCGAGAGTTGATTCTGCTCGATCAAAAACTTCTGCGTCATAATATCCTGCGCGCTAAACAGCAGAATGCACTCACTAGGCTCTCCATCACGCCCCGCGCGGCCGGCTTCCTGGTAATAAGCCTCCATATTTTTCGGCATATTGTAGTGAATGACATAACGGACATTGGACTTATCAATGCCCATTCCAAAAGCGTTCGTCGCGATCATCACCCGAATATCATCATACAGAAACGCCTCCTGCATGTAGGAGCGTTCCTCATCGGTTAGACCGGCGTGGTACTTCCCTGCGGCGAAGCCTTTTTTGCGTAACGTTTCATATAGCTCTTCAACATCCTTACGCGTAGCGGCATAAATAATACCAGGTTGATGCGTATGTTCTTTCACGTAATTCTGAATGTAATCTCGCTTATTCTCACCGCGCAGAATCGTTAATTCCAGATTATCCCGTGAAAAGCCATTGACGAATATGCCCGCTTGATCCAAGTCAAGCAGTCTCGCAATATCGGCTGTGACCTCGGCAGTAGCGGTAGCTGTGAAGGCTGCGACAATCGGGCGATTGGGCAGCTCGCGAATAAACGGAGCAATCGACACGTAGCTCGGGCGAAAATCATGCCCCCATTGCGACACGCAATGCGCTTCATCAATAGCCACAAGCGGAAGATTCAGCGCAGACATTCGGGCACGAAATCGTTCCGACTCCAGACGCTCGGGGGCGATATACAGCAGTTTATATTTGCCCTGCATGGCGCCTTGCATCCTCTGTTCTACTTCTTTAGCCTCCAGCGTACTGTTAATGAAAGTTGCCGAAACACCAAGCACTTGGAGCGCATCCACTTGGTCCTTCATCAAGGAGATTAGCGGTGAAATAACCAGCGTCACTCCCTCCATAAGCAAGGCTGGAACTTGATAACAGATCGATTTACCTCCGCCCGTCGGCATAATGCCTAGCGTATCCCGACCTTCAAGCAGATTCGTAATGATATTCTTTTGGCCCTCGCGAAATTCCGGGTACCCATAAACTTGTTGTAGAACCTTCCTTGCTCCATCCAGCATAACTCCATACACCTTTCTATATCACACTTCTGCCTTATTTAGACCAAATAGATGACGGAAACCAACTTCTCCCCGTCATGAACCTTCAGCACGTGATTATTCGGATCATGCCGAACGGATCCCGCTCCTACATGCATCACAGGCGCGTTTCCTAATCCGTAAAAAATATCATCAGCCAGCGTTCGCAAGCATTCTTCCTGTTCGTCCTTTTCAAGCTCCTGCCAGTCGTCCGCATTCATTTCCAACAGTTCATAAAATCCATCAACCATCTCAATGCCACGCACGAAATCAGTGACGATATCCTTATATTCTCTGCCAAATTTAATACCCACTCGCGCAGTCTCCCTTCAAAAGCATTTCATATAGCTTCACTTTATCATATTATAGGCAGGAATGCAGGGTTAAGCCCTTTTAACCCGACGAGAACTTATTTTCTGATGTGTAAAAAAAACCCCTTTGGCATAAACTGTGGAAATGGGCAATTTCGGGAAAAATCTGTTACTATGGAAGAAGGAATGTACCGCTCGGAGGGTAGGAAAGCACACATGCTGAAACTGCAGATTCCCAAAAATCGAATGAACTACCTAATCAAGCAAATCCCGCTTCATTTCGACGCCGTCGTTCTGGAGCAGGGCTGGGAGTATTACCATAAAGGTCGTGTGACCGAAGTCGATCTGAAAGGCATGAATGTTCAGGCGACCGTCGCAGGAAAAAAAATACTGAGCACGATGGTTAATTTAGAAAATTTCGCCACTAGTGAGTGCAGCTGCTCCTATGAAGGCTTTTGTAAACATATTGGTGCCACTTTCTTCAGCTTGTATGCGCCTTATGGACGTCCGGAACTGCTGCTTCAACAGTTAAAACAACAAATACACACACGGAAAAAACCAGCTCGCGGGGCAACTTTAATACAGGAACGCAAAGCTGCTGCAGCTGCACAAGCCAACGTGCCTCTTGAAGAGGCTATGCCCGCAGATTGGCATCGCTTTTTTGAAGGGAAATTCCATGGATTCTCCATTTCTCATCAGCACTCGATCGAAACCTTCTACGACTCAGCACTGGAGTCCTTGCCCGGCTATGCGGCAAATTGGAGAAGCTCGACCCGCGAGCTCTACATGTTCCATATCGTGCTGTTCATGATGCGGAAAATCGAACAATTTTATCAAGAAACGAAAAGCTCCTACTTGTCTTACTATCACGAGAACGGCTGCAAAATTGCCGCAAAAAATTGTGAGGATAAGCTGGTTGAATTCGTGGAACGAACAGATGTGAACACCTCATTCGAGGCGGAACCCAAACACTGGCTATCCACCATGAAAATGCTCGGAGAATTCGCACTGCAGGGCAAGGATAGCCCGATTGATTGGCTGTTTGTGTACCGCTTCATTTGGTGGAAACTGACGAATCATTCCGCAGCACAGAAAGAGGAAATTCAGCGTCTGGACGCACTTCTCACGAAGAAGGACCTCTTAGCTCGGAAGAAGGATACGCTTCTGGCAGCAAGAGCGCATTTTGATATTATGCAGGGGGATACGGCAAGCGCATTTGAGCGTCTTGGGCAGCTCACTCATCCCAATGCGAAGGATTACTTCCTTTACCTGAACTATTATTACAACGATAAGCAGTGGAACAACATGCTTGTTTGGCTTCGCTGGCTGTTCAAGTCGATTGCGAATGCAAACCACGATGATTTCCGAACCTTTTGCCAATATTGGCTCGATACAACCAAACATCTGGAGTCCGATAGCGAATGGGTACAGGTGATGGAGTCCCTGCTGCCTCGTTCCTATTACTATTACACGGCTTATTTATTGCAAACGAAACGGTATCGGCAGTGGGTAGATTTGCAACTAGCCAACCGCATTTCACCGCTGAGCTTATATGGCATGGAGCTTAAAGCGATTGAAGAACATGATTCGGCTTTACTCCTCCCCCTCTATCACCAGGCGGCTGAACGGGCTGTTCTGGAGAAAAATAGGGCTTCCTATAAGACGGCCGTTCGACTGCTTAAGAAGCTGCACGGCATCTATAAACAATTAGGCCAGGACGACCGCTGGGAGCACTACGTATATCGACTAGCGGATAAGTTCTCACGCTTGCGTGCTTTCCAAGAAGAGCTCAAGAAAGGAAAATGGATTCGATGATCGAAACCAGCGCGCTGACAGTTCACGTTAGCTCCATACCTAATGGTTCTTTGTTTCTATGGGGTACCCGCGAGAACGGCGGCATTTGGGATGCTCTTGATTTGAAAAATATGCTATTTGCCTGGCATCGCGCCTCTTTTTTCGGCACGTTCATGGAGCCCAGCGAGTGGCAAAACCGGGAAGGCATCGAGCTGCAACCGCTCGATGCGCTCGATTATTTCAGCGATCCGCAGCCTGTGCAGCACTTACAGCTTAGCTGGCATAAGGACTGTGCGGATTTGATGCGTTTAGCTCCGGCTGTTCGAGAGGCGTTGGCTTCCGGGAGTTTCATGCCGGACTATGAAAAGTGGAAAGCCGGCGAGATCGGGTGGAAGCTCCAGCTTCCAGAAGAACTGCAAGCCTTGGAATCCCCAGCTGTTTCACGCTGGATCCATGCGCTGATTCCCGAATGGGTGGACGCCGACGGCCTCATGAAAGACAATCTGCGCAAGCTCGAAGCCGCGCATCCTCTCATGCGCCGCGGTGAGATCGGCGCTGATCTATGGCTCGACGAAGAGGATTGGCTCGTCGCCATTGGTTGGCGCCAAGACCGGTCGCCTATGCGAACCTGTCTGCAGCTTGTGGAGCCGGATCTGGCGCACAGCTCCGGTTGGCAGCTGCGCTTGCTGCTGCAAGACCGGCTAGCGCCGGAGGTGCTGCGCACGGTGGCGCCCAGCGGCGAGCCGGTCGCGGGTGAGCTGCCGCTGCCGGAGGCGTGGCTGCCGGAGCTTAGCCGCGTAGAACGTGACGCGGCTAAGTGGGTACGCATCCTGCCGTGGCTGGATGCGGGTGAGGGTACTGGGCTCCGTCAGACGTTGACGGAGGAAGAGGCCTGGCGCTTCCTCGCAGAGGGAAGCGTGCGGCTTGTTGAGGCCGGAACGAGTGTGTTCCTGCCGGCCTGGTGGGAGCGCATCCGCAAGATGAAGCCGAAGCTGCGCGCGAAGATCAAGTCTTCCGTCGGCTCTGGACGGGAGACGATGTTCGGGCTGACCCAGCTGATGCAGTTCGATTGGAAGCTGGCTGTAGGGGATTTGGAGCTGACGGAAGAGGAATTCCGGCAGCTTCTGGAGGAAAAGCGCAAGCTGATCCAGATTCGCGGCAATTGGATTCAGCTCGACCCGCTGTTCATGGCACAGGTCGAGCAGATTATGAAACAGGTGCAGAAGAAGCAAGGCCTCTCCTTCCGCGATGTGCTGGAGCTTCACTTCGCGGGCGATGCCGGCGGGCTGCTGCCGGCTGAGGATGACCCCGAAGCGATGCGTTACATCGAGATGGAGGTAGAGCTGAACGAACAGCTGCGCCACATGGTCGATCAGCTTACGCAGGCGGAGTCGATTCCGACGATACAACCGCCGCCCAGCTTTCAAGGCTCGCTGCGCCACTATCAAGTGGACGGTATCTCTTGGCTGTTGTTCCTGCGCCGTTTTGGCCTAGGCGGCTGTTTGGCCGATGATATGGGTCTCGGGAAGACAATCCAGTGGATTACGTATTTACTCACGGTGAAAGAGAACGAGAAGCCAGACACACCTTCACTCCTCGTATGTCCTACGTCCGTGCTTGGGAACTGGCAGATGGAGCTTAAGCGTTTTGCGCCGTCGCTGAAGGTTCATCTTCACTATGGGCCTCAACGTTTAAAGGGACCTGCTTTTAATGAGCAAGTCGTTGGCAAAGTCGATTTAGTTTTGACATCCTATACGCTTTCCCATCTGGATGAAGTTGAGTTGGGCTCAATTGCCTGGAACTCCATCTGTTTGGACGAAGCCCAAAATATAAAAAATGCTTATACGAAGCAAGCTTCCGCTATTCGCCGACTCGATGGTTACCATCGCATTGCGTTAACGGGAACACCGATCGAGAATCGGCTCACGGAGCTGTGGTCGATCTTTGATTTTGCGAACCCGGGCTATCTGGGCACGGTTCGCGAATTCACGCACCGCTATGTGAATGCCATCGAGAAGACGCGCGATAGTGAGACGATCGGCAAGGTACAGAAGCTGATCCGCCCTTTCCTGCTGCGCCGCGAGAAGAAAGATCCCGCGATTCAGCTGGACTTGCCGGAGAAGAACGAGTCGAAGACGTTCATTTCGCTTACCGCCGAGCAGGGCTCGCTGTATGAGAACTACATCCAAGACATGTTCGATCGTCTGGATAAGCTCTCCGCTATGGAGCGGCGAGGCCTCATTCTCGCCGCTCTGACGAAGCTGAAGCAGGTGTGTAATCATCCTGCCTTGCTGCTCAAAGAGGGCATCCACGCGCCATGGAGCGGACGCTCTAACAAGCTGGAGCGCCTGCTCGAGATGGTGCAGGAGCTGCGCCAAGAGGGCGACAAATGCTTGATTTTCACTCAATTTGTGGAGACGGGCAACTTGCTCCAGCATGTGCTGCAGCAGGAGCTTGGCGAGAAAGTGCTGTTCCTGCACGGCGGAACACCGAAGAATGGGCGCGATGAGATGATCGCGAACTTCCAAGACGTTAGCCAGCCGGTCGACGAACAGCGGAATGTGTTCATTCTTTCGCTGAAGGCCGGCGGCATCGGGCTCAACCTGACGGCGGCGAATCATGTGTTCCACTACGATCGCTGGTGGAATCCCGCCGTCGAGAACCAAGCGACGGACCGCGCCTTCCGTATCGGCCAGACGCGCCATGTGCAGGTGCACAAGTTCGTAACGCTGGGCACGCTTGAGGAGCGCATCGATGAGATGATCGAGCGCAAGCTCGGCCTCAGCCAGCAAATCGTCGGCTCCGGCGAGAACTGGATCACCGAGCTGTCGACCGACGAGCTGCGAGACTTGTTCTCGCTGCGCCGCGAGTGGGTCGAAGCTTAGGAGTCTGGGGTCTGGGGTCTGGGATTCGGGGTTCGGGATTCGGGTTGGAGCTTGGGCTTCCGGAGATTGGATCGATGTGCGGATTTAGGCAAGCGACGACGCCAATGTACACTCGACAATCTCTCTACATGAATATTAAAGAAATCCTGCATAGTTTTGTGCGGGATTTCTTTTTGCCTAAATTCAACTCGAATGAACGAATTTCCCTTCTACTCATCAAAGCTACTTCGATCAGTTTGATGTAAATTGTACATCTCTTTCAGCAGGTGACCTCATTTCCGAGAGTTTTGCTGCAAAAAATACAGCAAATTCGACACATACTCCCCATTTTGAGTCAAAACGCGAATATTTGATGCACAAAATGCATCATCTCATCCGAAAATGGAAATTTGAGCATAATTTGATGTACTTTTTGTATGTAGTTGCTTCTAATCGCATCCTGTTGCCGCCAAATCGGCCAATATTAGCTGGTTCTAGGAGTTTTTAAATTAGTTGGAGTAGCTATATCTCGGGGTTGGGGTTGGGGTTGGGGTTGGGGTTGGGGTTGGGGTTGGGGTTGGGGTTGGGGTTGGGGTTGGGGTTGGGGTTGGGGTTGGGGTTGTGTCTCAGTCTGGGTCTGGGTCTGGGTCTGGGGCTGGGGCTGGGGCTGGGGCTGGGGCTGGGGCTGGGGCTGGGGCTGGATCTCAGTCTGGATCTGGATCTCGATCCGAATCTGTGCTCAGATATCTGGTCGGTTGAGAGCATGCTCCAACACAAAAAAGGCCACCTGAGGTAACCTCTCACAAGACACTGGATTTCACGCACTACCTCATACACACTCTCTGTCACGCACTTTCTCATTCAAGCTCTCTGCCACGTACTCTCTCAAAAAAAATCTCTCAAGCTCTTTATAAATCTCTCAAATCAAATCATCAAATCTCCAAACAAATAAAAGCCCTCTCCCAATGCGCAGGAATAAGTCTGAATCTCATGCGAGGTGTCCAAGTCCGTATATGCTTGGGATAGGATCCCTTGTTTTTGTAAGTTCATCATCATGATGTTGGAGATGAAATAGGGCCTCCACGTCCAGTTTGCCCCGCGATAGCTTTCATCTTTGTTCCACGTTTCGTCTTTGCGGCTGTAGTTGGACGAGATTTGGTATCCGTCCTCCCGACATATGTACATACGTATACAGTTTTCCGACACGTTGCTAATGATATTTTCGATGACACGATCTGCCTCTTCAGGTGTTGATATACAGACAGTGGAATGGATAAGCAAATCTAGACTTTGATGCATAGTCAAAAGGCGGCTATAGCGCCCAAGCTCATCTTGACCAAAGAGTTTCATCTCTTCTTTCAGCAAAGGCTTGAAGGCATCCCGTTGCTGCAACTGCGGTTCAGCTTTGGAGAAGAGATAGCCCTGTATATACCTGGCTCCGATCTGAAGAGCACTGCGCAGTTCTTGCTTCGTTTCCACCCCTTCGACGAGCAGGGAAGCCCCCATTTGAGCCGCTAGTATAGAAAAAGATTGCATCAACGCTTTGTAGCCGGCGTGGACCGCGCTTTTTTTCAAAATATTAAGATCGATCTTCAATATCTTCGGTTGTAAACTGGCGATTCGGTCGAAATTGCTAAACCCGCTGCCCACATCGTCAATGGCAATCGTACAGCCGAATTCTCGATATAATTCTACAATTTGCGTCAGCTCGTGAAGCTTGCCTGTGAATTCTTCTTCGGTAATTTCGATCACGATACGCGCTGGATCTATTTGATATTTCCTTAATAGCTCGATGGTTGGCAGCACGCCTGTGCGCTTATAGGTTTGATAGATCCATGAAGGTTTTAAGTTGATGAATAAAGAACTCTCATCTTGAGCTGAAGCTAGCTGTTCAATCGCCCGCTCCCTCAAGTACCGATCAATATGAAGCTGCATGTCTTCGGGTATGTCAGGATTTTTGAAAAAAGGCCCCAAACTTTCGACACTACCTTCCCGAACTCGTCTTCCCAGTGTTTCGTAGCCGATGATTTCTTGGCTCTGAAGTGAAAGTATGGGTTGGAAGAATGGACGTACTTCGTGTAGTGGCGGAATCCTGCTGTCTTTTACCTGCACTGTGCGCCCTCCTCAAGCAAACTTCGATGATCTTAGAACATAACATCAATCGTGTAATGAATCATATTTTAAACGACATTCCCCTATCTTGCAATGCATTGATGGAAGAAAACATAACATGATCGTTTTTAAAAGGAATTTGTTGCGTTATGTCGAATTTTTAGTAGATCCTTTCATCCTATTAGAATCTAGGTGACCGATTGCTATGAAGTCATTCACGAGATCTCGGATCTCCATGCTATATGTTATTTTAATCGTTGTTTTACTAGTATTTGTGAGTGTATCCAACTTTATCGCCTCTCGTAATATGGAAAATGAAAGCAATGCGATCGTGCACGATTCCATTCCGATTTCCAGCACAACGAACAGCCTGCTTAAAGATTTAATTAACCAAGAAACGGGTATCCGCGGTTATGAATTATCAGGGAATGAGCAATACCTGGAGCCCTATACGACTGGTAAAAAGCAGCTGGAACTTGATCTAAACATGATTAGCCAATACGATAAAAAGTATCCCACTTTGCAGCTTATTATGGACACGCAAGCCATACCAGCTATTAATAATTTACAGAAGTTCTTCGACACACAATTGGAATTGGTTCGTGCTGGAAAAACAGAAGAATCGAAAGCTCGCATTGCGTCTGGCAAAACGATGATGGATCGCTATCGAGTTGTTCATGTAAGCATCGAGAAGACCATAGAGCAAATCACGTCAGATGCCTATACAGCTTCCCTTAATGCAGGTAAAACCTCCCGTACAATTACAATGGTCGGCAGTATTATTGCCTTGATTGCAGGAGGTATGTCCATTTTCATTTCCTATCGAGCCTATTATGCCGAAGAAGAGATTCGTAGAAGCGAGGAAACGTATCGCTATATGGCTGAGAGCTTGGAGACGCAAAATGAGGAGATTATGGCTCAACAGGAGGAGCAGCAGATCACACTCGCGAAGCTATCCGAACGAGAAAGGGATTTGGAACTCATCTCGTCCTATCAGGAGAAGCTTACAGGCTATGTGAAGCTGAAAGATTTCTTGAAACATACGCTGCCAGCCCTGCTTAATTCGTTATCGCAGGATGCGGCTCTGGTCGTTATGGAACGTCACGCCGAGGGCTCATCATCTTATGAAGTCATTCATTCCATTGGTTATCCGAAGGAACATATTAATTTGAATCAGAGAGAGCTTTTTGGGCCGGCTAGGCGTGTTTTCGATGAAGGGACTCCTCTTGTTCATACACGAGATGTGTTAGGTCATGAACAAGGTGTCCACGGGGGAATGACACGTGCTGTCGATCAATATGTTCCTCTCTTGGACGATAAACAGAATGTCATTGGCTTCTTGCTGCTTACGAGCTATCAAAGCGCCCTCTTTCAAGAAAATAACCAACGCTTGACCAAAGGACTAGTTCGTCAGTTCGGACTCGCCTTCTACGCGCAGGTTATGAACGATGAGAGGCTCAAGCAGGCAGCCAGCTTAGCTGAGCTGAATGATCAATTGACAACGGAAAAGCAGCTCATCGAAGGGCAACGTGATCTGATTCAAAATATTTTGGAATCCGCACATGAGGGCATGATGATGTGTGATTCGCAAGGTACCATTCTTTTCTCCAATCATCGAATGAACCGATATTTCAGTTTAAATGAACACATAGGCGAGAACCTGGTTGATAGCAGTCACGAAATAGCTGTCGATTCTCCGAGCTTTATAGGCGTCGCTTCCTCCATTGAAGCGCTGATCGATGGCTCACTGTCTCATCTCACACAACGCTTTAGTTTCGAGCTTGAGGATCAGGTCCAACACGCGGAGCTATATGCGACCGTAGTCAGTGAAGATACCGAACAGCAAGGCTACTTATTCGTATTTCGTGATCGCACCGAAGAAGAGCGTATTGATGAGATGAAGAATGAATTCATTAGCATTGTATCTCATGAGCTGCGAACTCCCCTTGCCAGTGTACTTGGTTTTATTGAGATCTTGCTGCATCGGGATCTTTCACAAGAGAAACAAAAGAAATACATGGAAACCATTTATAAAGAAGCACATCGCTTATCGAATTTAATCAACGATTTCCTTGATTTACAGCGGATGGAGTCAGGTCGACAACTATATCATTTCTCTCCAGTCAATCTGCTGCCTACTTTGCAAGAGATCGCCGAACAGTGGCAGGATAAGCATAGTCATCGTATTCTCATTCATCAACAAGATACGGAACTATTTGTGAGAGCCGATGCTGATCGAATTCGTCAAGTATTCGACAACTTGATCAGCAATGCGATTAAGTACTCGCCAGGAGCTGATCACATTGATATCCACCTAACTGTCGACCAAGGTAAAATTACCATAGCGATTCAAGATTACGGACTCGGCATCCCAGAGGAAGCCCGTGATCAAATGTTCTCCAAGTTCTTTCGTGTCGATAACTCAGACCGACGTCAAATTGGCGGTACCGGCTTAGGTCTTGCTATTGTCAAAGAGATTGTAGAAGGACACAACGGACATATCTCTTATACTTCCGAAATGGGACAAGGTACGACATTCCGAATTGAGTTCGATCTCTATGAGATTTCAAATATGGATGGTCAAATTGTTATTTTCGAAGATGACGATAATCTGGCCAAATTAATTCAAGTTGCGCTGAACAAGTTGGGGCTCCCATCCATGCAGCTTCGCTCTGCCGAGGAGGGCATTATTGCGCTTAATCGCTGTAAAGGCGAGGGACCGATTCTTTTCATCGTCGATATTCATCTAGAAGGCGCCAAGACAGGTTGGGATTTCATCGCTGATTTATACCGTCATCCGGTGCACTATCAGACGCCTGTTATCGTTTCAACAGCGCTCGATCCGCCTCATGATTATCACGAGAAAGAGATTGAGAAATATCTCAAAAAGCCGTTCACCATGGAACGTCTCGTCCAGGTGGCGAAACGGCTCCTCGATAATAAGCAAAGTAATGCGTACGTTTTCCCTGCCCAAAATAAAGAGAAGCTCTCGACCACTTTACAGCGTAACGGTATCGATGTGTTTGAAATGAAAGAAAGCATTGATGTGATCGAGGTAGAAATCAAAAAGCCGCAATCGGATGCTTAACGCATCAATGAGAACCTTCGGTTCGGCAATCCATGCAACACATAGCGACATACTCTCTCCTTCCAAATTGATTAGAGGGAGAGTTTTTTTATTGTAAAGACAGAGGGATTTCTCGGCCTTGTAGCCAATATACTAGAGAAATACCATTTGATGAGAAGGAAAGGTGTGACCCCAGTGGCAAAGCTTGAATCCGCTTCCAACAAGGTGCAAGCACGTAAAGTTTGGACCCTGTTCTTCTCCTTACCGATATTCGCTTGGGCGATGTACGATTTCGCGAACACGATTTTTTCCTCCAATATCGTAACTGTGTTTTATCCATTCTATTTAAAAGAAACGTTAGGCAAGAGCGAAGAATTGAATCAGATTGCCAGTACTTTCATCACTTACTCCAATGCGGTATCCAGCTTTTTCCTCGTTTTGTTATCTCCCTTATTCGGGGTATGGATTGACCGGACAGGTAAAAAGAAGGCTTACCTCGTCCCCTTCACTCTTATCGCTATCGCAGCAACTCTGCTCATGGGCGCTTCAGCCCTTTGGCACACTGAGCAGCAGTGGATGGGACTCAACACCTCTATACTAGGCGTGATTTTCTTTTTTATGGTCGCCAAATTCTTTTACAATTCAAGCTTAATCTTTTACGATTCAATGATTTCGGATCTTGGTAATGCCCGTGAGATTCCCATCATTTCCGGAGTTGGCGTAGCGGTTGGTTATGTCGGCACATTAGTTGGACTTGTCGTGTTTCCGTTGATCAACGGCAATCATTTTGAAAATACGTTCATCCCTAGTGCACTTATGTTTCTGATCTTCTCTTTGCCTATTATGTTTTTTTACAAAGAGAAGCCTCAGAAGCCCGTCAGTGGGAAAAAGTCGCTCCTCAGCGGATACCGTGAGATCTGGGATACGTTCAAAGAAGCAAGAAAGTACCGGTCTGCCTTCTTGTTCATGATCGCCTACTTCTTCTTTAACGATGCGATTGCTACAGCGATTGCGGTGATGGCCATTTATGCGAATACCGTTATGGGCTTCACCACGGGGCAGTTCATTCTGCTCTACCTCGTTTCGACGGTATCGAGCATCATCGGCTCGTTCCTTTTCGGGTATGTGACCCGAAATATCGGCCCCAAAAGAGCGGTGACCATCGTCGCCTTCATTCTTATTATTGCGATCTCACTAGCGGCTTTTGCAACTAGTCAGAGTATATTCTGGGTTGCCGGCAGCTTATATGGGGTATCTATGGGCGCCATGTGGGTCACATCGCGGACACTGATTGTTGAGCTAACGCCGGAAGAGAAACGCGGTCAATTCTTCGGATTGTTCGCTTTCTCAGGTAAAGTGTCCTCGATCGTTGGGCCTGCTCTCTATGGTACGATTACCTGGGCGCTAGCGTCCTCTGGCAACCTGGCTAGCCGCGTAGCCTTAGGCTCTCTCTTGATCCTAGTCATAATTGGCCTGCTCGTTCATATGCGTGTGCCGCAGAAATTGCATTCCTCCTCTTAATTCGTGTACAATAACTTTTAATGATAGACGGAAGGTGTGAGGCGTATGAAGGGTCCAGTTGATATTAGAAACGTGGTCTTTTCCTATTTCTCATTCATGGAACACTAAAGCATTTATTGCTTTAGTGTTTTTTTATGGGTACAATCCGCACACTGGCGCTGGTCGTACTTACTATGAGGGTCAAGGATACAAATTTTCTCATCTGGGAGGAGAGATGGATATGCGGTATAAGAGGGTCCTAATTAAACTTAGTGGCGGGGCAGTAGCTGGAGATAGTGAGTTTGGCTTCGATCCTACGCAGCTTGATCACATTGCCAATGAGATTATGACCGTTGTTAATCTAGGTGTTGAAGTGTGCATCGTAATCGGCGGAGGCAACATTTTTCGCGGGAATATGGGCGAGAGTTGGGGAATCGAGAAGGCAGAGGCTGATAATATCGGTACGCTGGCTACCGTCATCAACAGCTTAATGCTGCGTGGCGTTCTTAAAGCGAAGAGCGAAGCTGAAGTGCGCGTCATGACAGCGATTCCGGTCGCTTCTGTGGCGGAGCCTTTCATCCGACTTAGGGCCATTCATCACTTGGAAAAAGGGTACATCGTTATTTTCGCAGGCGGCAATGGACAGCCTTTTGTCACCACCGATTATCCCTCGGTCCAAAGAGCCATTGAAGTCAACTGTGAAGCGATTCTCGTCGCGAAGCAGGGGGTTGACGGTGTTTTCGATAAAGATCCGAAGCACCATAAGGAAGCTCTTCAGTACAAATCACTCCACTATAACGACGTTATCCAGAATGATCTCAAGGTCATGGATCAGTCTGCCTTCATTTTAGCGCGTGATTATCATATTCCCATGCATGTTTTCAACTTCGATAAGCCTGGCTCCATGAAAGAAATTTGTGAAGGTCAGAATACAGGCACGATCATCAGCGGTTCATCCGAACTTATTTTTCATTAATTCCTAGATTATCAGGGGTAAGCGGAGCTTACCCCAAATCTAAAGCCTATTTTAACAATGAAATGATGCCATTTCTTATGTTGAGTCAAAGCGTAATGCAGATCTTTCCGAAGTAAGAACCATGTTCGAAATAATCGAAAGCGTCAATAGCCTGTTCAAATGGGAATACGCGATCAATCGCAGGACGAAGTTTATGCTTCGTAATGGCACGGTTCATGGATTCAAACATCTCTCTGCTCCCCACATTAATAGCCTGAAGCCGCGCCCTGCGCAAAATCGCAGGCACTACGTGGAAGCCTTCTACCGAGCCGCCGGAGAGAAGTCCGACAATGCTGATTCGGCCGCCAACACGAAGTGCTGTGATAGATTGATTAAGCGTAGCCGCTCCGCCCACATCAATAATATGGTCTGCACCTCGACCTTCGGTAAGCTTCAGTACCTCTTCCTCCCATTCAGGTTGAACCCTGTAGTTAATCCCAAAATCCGCACCCAGCTGACGGGCTTTCTCGAGCTTCTCATCACTGCTTGACGTCACGATAACGGACGCTCCTTGAAGCTTGGCGAATTGCAGTGCAAACAAAGAAACGCCTCCTGTCCCCTGCACCACCACCGTATCACCGGCTTTGACATTCCCTTCTTCGATAATTGCATGCCAAGCCGTCACTCCAGCACATGGAAGTGTCGCTGCCTCCGCATCTGTCAAGTAATCTGGTACTTGCACGAGTCCTTGCTCAGGCAAGACCACATATTCAGCCAGCATCCCGTCCAGCGGACTGCCAAGCGTGCTAATCCAGTTGGCCTGGGTCGCTTCACCAGAAATCCAACTTTGCGTGAAAATGCCGCTGACCCGTTGGCCAATACTGAACCTAGATGCCTGCGCACCAAGAGCAACAACCTCACCAACAGCATCTGAAGTCAGTACCAACGGGTTCGACAGATCGGGTTGATAGAAACCACCAATGACACCCAGATCACGGGAGTTCAGGGAAACCGCACGAACCTTGATAAGCACCTCATTTGGGCCCGGAACCGGTATTTGGCGTTCTGCCTGCTTGACATGTGTAAGACCATAACCACCTTGGATTTGAATAACTTTCATAGGGTATCTCTCCTTCACAACTCAATATAGACATATATTAGCCCATCAAATAAAATTGAGTAAGTAGGCACTTATTTGTTCACTGGGCACCAAAAGGTGCATTAGGAGGTAAATGATGTTCTTAACCGATAAAGGAAACCATCCTGACATATCGTTGAAAGTTTGCGGCTACAGCAGGATGCTTGAGATCATTTCGAGCAAATGGACGGTGCTTGTTTTCTATGCCTTGGAGAATGGCAGTGCACGATACGGAGAAATGGGAAGGCGTATTGAAGGCATTTCCAAAAAAATGCTAACCCAAACATTACGTCAACTGGAACGCGACGGACTTGTCATGCGCCATCTGACGCCAACCATTCCCCCTCGTGTTGACTATTCACTAACTCCGCTCGGTGAAAGTTTGTTAAAACCGATGCAGGAGTTAAAAAAATGGACGGTCGATCATTATTCTGATGTAGAACAGGCAAGAGATCGTTATGATCAAACGGCTGTACCTCATGATTTTGCCGAGAATGAATAACAAGCTCCCCCCCATAGACAAGAGTTACGTAAATAAAACCCTGGCCAATTATTGCACGCTTTGCAACAATATGAATATGTTTGGCTACATACTCTCCCAATGGAAAATGTGCAGTATTCTAAGGAATGGGTATATCATGATGAGGTGCAGATTGGATTATATGCAATGGAACCATCTCATTCTCTCATGCCTCAGAAAACTTATACTTTCTTATCAACTACAAAAAGGATAGAGAGGCAGCCAAGGCTGCCTCTCTATCCTTTTTCAATTCATTTTTAGCTGAGTACAAGCACGTAATAGTCATTCGCATTTTTCGTTTTAAAACCACATGATTCGTACAAGCCTAACGCCTTCTCGTTCTCAACAGATACTTCCAGCTTAATGAAGCTAGCATGATCCCGCTGTTTTAATTCTGTTATCGTTTGGCTCAATATACGCCGCCCATAGCCTTTGCCACGGTACGCTGGCACTACACTAAAGCCATAGATGAATCCACTCTCTTCCGCTTCCACCATAGCTCCGATCTTCCCAATAGGCTCTCTCTTCTCTCCAAGCTCAGCAATCCACGTCCGCTCTTTATCGCCGGAAATGGTTTGGGTGACATACTCTCTCGTGTCGCTTTCCGACATGTTGAACCCTGACATATTGAGCTTAACCAGCAGCTCCGTATCCTGCGCATCCGCTAAACGAATAGCAATGAATTCATTCATAGCTGAATCTTGCGGAGTCTCTGCCGCTTGCTCTTGAAGCTCCATAACATACTCAGAGAAACTGTACGCTGCGCCAAGATTCGTAAGAAAAGCTTTGCCAGTCTCCGAACCACGCTCATTAATAAAAATAAGCTTCGGAACTTCCCTGCGCCGACACTCGGCTATCGCATGTTGAACCATTTGGCCAAAAATACCTTGGCGCCGCGCCTCTGGATGCACCATCCCGCTAATCTCTACTTCTGTAGACATAAAGCAATATATGGCCAAAAAACCGACAATACGGTCATTTTGATAAAATAAAAAGTCATTCGTCACACCAGACGGACGGTCCGATAATGTGCTCCAATTCAGTTTAATCTCGATATGGTCATGGCTATTACAAACTTCCCAAAGCTTCCGAACTTCCTCCAGCTCCTGCGGTGACAGCCCTGCTCTTGGTAATATGCCTTGTTTCAACATGTTATCCTCCATCATTCTAATGTTCTTACCTGAAGTCATTATACATGTCTGAACAACGGCGTGGTAAGCTAATAAATAATTTTACATAAATTTTCGTGTGCATTGAACGATTTATTGGAGCTGTTCGTATTATCTAGGAATTCAGGCAGAGAGGATGTTCATTCACTTGGAAGAGCACGAATTAATTCGTCAAGCCATACAGGGAGACAAAACTGCTCTGTCCCAGCTGCTGCAGCAGCACTATGCTTTTGTTTACAAGTATCTGCTGAAAATAACGCTTAATCCACCGATGGCTGAGGATATTACCCAAGAAACCATGATCCGATGTATCGAAAAAATAAAGCTGTACAATGGAAAATCCAAATTCTCATCTTGGCTCATAACCATCGCCACTCATCTGATGATTGATCAAGGAAGACGGCGCAAACGCGAGAAGCATTGGCAGGAGCAAGAGCAACAGCAATCCTTACGCCAGATGCAGTGGCAGGCCGGACATCAACATGAAGCTTGGCCGGATGTGTTGAATGCCTTGGCAGAACTGCCGCAGGAGAGCCGTATCCCGGTTATTCTCAAGCATTACTATAGTTATACGTATGAGGAAATTGGGCAGATGCTCTCCATTGCAGAGGGCACAGCCAAATCGAGAGTGCACCATGCACTCAAACAATTGCGAAAGGAGCTGGCGTAGATGGAACCGGAAGATCCGAAGAAAAGCGAAGTTTCGGAAAACGGCGAAAGCAAGAACAGGGATGACGGCCAAAGTTATAAAGGCAGTGACGACTCTCGAGGGCTAAAGGGTACGGATGAGATGACGGCACAACAGCTGCAAGAAGGACTTCAACGGCTCGACGAACTCTTTCCGGCTTTCACACCAAGCCCCTCTTGGTTCAATCAGCAAATCGTTGAAACACAAAACAAACAGCGTTCAAAGCTCTGGAGAGACTTGCTCATATTGTGGATAGCCGCTCTGCTGCTGCTCTCGCTTTTATATGCAATGATGAAGGCGCAGCCTGTTGTTTTCATCACTTTTCAAGTTCTCGCTGTTGTAGCGCCTCTGGTCTGGCTACTCGTTCGCAAACAGGAGGAACACCACTATGAATGATCCAAAATGGAATCAACTGCCCCTCTGGGCATGGATCGGTATCCCCCTCCTTCTACTCGCGCAAAGCACATGGCTGTTCATGGATGCGCGCAAACGCGGTTCGAAATACCCATGGTTCTGGGGGATCTGGGGGATCATTCAAGTGCCGATCCCCTTCATCGTCTATCTCTTCGTTGTTCGTAAAATACACCGTATCTGGTCGCGCGAAAATTAATCATACAAGGATGAGAACAAATTTATGGGGAAGTTGGTTGAATGAAGGCAGCTTTATTGACTTTTCAAAAAAGTGGTTTGTTATATGGCTAAAAATTTTAGATAAGGATGATCGTATCCCGAATTCGCAATGGAGATGCTAGTCCATAGAAAAGGCGCAAAAAAGGAAGGACCGGCAGCAAGTACACTGGTACCCATAGACTAGACGCTTTGAAAAAAGTGTTCAGTCTATAGGTACCTTTTTTGTAAGCTTTTCATAGAAAGGACTCCAAACAGCATTCTCGCTTTATTAAGATGACACATGAGCATGAGTTTGGCGTTAGCAATAGGAATAATTTCACAAAAAGTTCATGAAGTGAACTCATAGTGGCGAGGAAACCGATGGCAAAAAATTCATACTTATCTTACAATTAGTTCTATAGTCATGGATCTGAGGAGGGGTATAAATGTCGAAAAACAAAAAAATATGGCGGTTAACCATACGCAAAAAACTGATGTTGGTTTCTCTGCTTTTACTGTTAACACCCATATTAGTGTTAGGTGCCATTACGTATAATGTTTCAACCCAAGAAACCGATAAATTGATTCAAAGCAATTTAAAAAATTCGGTCGAAATGGCTTTGGAGCTAACGGCTGCTTTTGAAAAAGCTTCGAAACAGGGAACAATGTCGAAAGAGGACGCTCAGGAAAGAGTGAAGGAAATACTGCTTGGACCAAAGAAGGATGGAACGCGTTCAATCAATGCCAACATCAATCTCGGTGCCAACGGTTACTTCTTCATTTTGAATGAGAAAGGCGACTTGCTGGCACATCCATCTTTGGAAGGTCAAAACATTATGGATAAACAGACGAAAGACGGATTTTATTACATCAAGGATATGATTCAAAAAGGAAAAAGCGGTGGAGATTTCACGATTTATAATTGGCCGCTTCCCAACTCTACCAAAGAAGGAGAAAAAATCGCGTTTGCTGAGGCCACGAACTCTGATTGGGGTTGGATTATATCGGCAGGCTCCTATATGCAAGATTACAATTCAGGACAAGTTCATATTTTGGACACGATCCTCCTTACATTAATTTGCTGCTCGGTGATTGGAGGCGTGGTGATGACGTTTTTTGCCTTCCATATTTCCAGACCGATTAAGCAGCTTGCCCTTCAGGCGGAACAGTTTGCTAAGGGAGATCTTCGTTCAGCTCAGCTAAAAGTAAGCAATAACGACGAAATTGGTGAACTTGCGGTTTCTTTTGAATTGATGCACAACCATCTACGCCAAATTGTTTCAGGGCTCTTAGCCAATTCAGATAGGTTAACGGACTCTTCTCATGAACTAAACCAGTCCATTGGGGAAACGACAACAGCGAGTAATCAAATTTCGACCTCTATTGAAGATATGGTCATAAGCAATGAAACGCAGGCCCGCAGTGTCAATGAAAGCTCGACAGCAATGGAAGAAATGGCTATTGGCATTCAGCGAATCGCGACAACCTCGTCTGCCGCCTACGAAGCATCAGAGATGACGCTGAAGGAAGCGGAGCAAGGTAACCACCTGATAAACGAGACGACCTTACAGATGAATGCTGTAAGTCTTACAGTAGGCGATCTCTCCAAGATTGTTGAAAAACTTACAGAACGATCTCAGCATATTGGGGACATCGTACAAGTGATCACGGATATTTCCACCCAAACCAATTTGCTCGCATTGAACGCATCTATTGAAGCAGCGCGCGCTGGCGATGAAGGTAAAGGATTCGCTGTCGTAGCCGGCGAGGTGAAAAAGCTGGCCGAACGTTCTTCGGCATCTGCCGCTGAAATTGCCGAGCTGATCCAAGACATCCAATTGGATATGAAGCAGGCTGGTGTGGCGATGGAAAAAGGCGAGCATGAGGTTTCTGCTGGTGTGAGCTCGATCCAGCATACGGGTCAAGCTTTTATTCGTATTCTCGACGCAACGCGGAGCGTTGTGAATCAAGTACAGGAAGCTTCGGCAGCAGCCGAGGAGATGTCTGCCAGCTCGCAGGAAATCGCCGCTTCCTTGCAGGAAATCGAACGAATGGCAAACCAGACCAATGATTTGGCGCATCTGATCTCCTCGTCTACGGAAGAGCAGCTTGCAGCGATGGAGGAGCTGACATCCGCTTCGGAATCATTGGAAATCATGTCCTCAGAGATGCAGTTCATGGCTCATCGATTTAAACTATAAGGCGCAACGATAAGTTTCAAGCCTTCAAATGGAAAGGACCGGCAGCAAGGTGCCGGTCCTTTTTTTCAAATTGTTAGCCGAGCATATTCATCAGGAGTCTGGCCTATAATGGACTTGAAGTCTTTGATGAAATGCGACTGGTCATGATAACCGAGGTCCATGGAGAGCTTGGACCAGTTATGCCTCCGGCTTAGATCCGTCGTCTCCGCTGCGTTCTGGATTCGGGCCAGCTTGATCACCCATTTGGGGCTAACTCCGACGTAGTGGTCGAACAGGCGCTGCAGCGTTCTTTTATTCACATCGAAGTAATCGCAGAGGGTATCGACTTTGGTGAGATCAGGCTTCTGATTGATATGATCGATGATCTGATTAATAAAAACGACCTGTTCATCCCGTTCGGGAAGCTTGGGCCGGATCAGTTGCTCGATATGTGAAACCATAAGATGTTCTTCTTTTTGAGCAAAAACATCCGTCTCAAGTCGACGTGGATCTATGTCAAAAATGCTCTGAACACTCATTGGATTGTTCAACAAGCCGGAAATCGGCTGCTTCAAAAAAGGGTAAAATCCGCCAGGCTTGAACTTGACGCCGAACACGCAGCCTCGGCCTTGCAGGTAATGCCCATACTTCTCTTTCCCAGGACCGTAGATGGCCGTTCGACCCGGTTCAACGAGGAGATTGACGCAAGGATTCGGGATAACATGCTGCAAATAAGGCTCCTGATCGGTTAAATCCCACCTAACTATCCAGTAATGTCGGATGAAATAGGCCAGATCTTCGGAGGGGGCATGTCGCGAAAGCTGGAATTTCTGCTCGCCTTGCTGCAGATTCATAATGCCTAGGCTGGGCTTGGAGGCTTTGGGAATCACTTCGCTCACTCCTTGTCGCGTTTTTACAATACATAGGTTGTACAATTAACTATACTTAATCATAACACATACCAAGGGAGTGGAAGTATATGGATATGGAACTCAAATACGAATTTTACATTGGGGCAGAGCCTAAAGAAGTGTGGGATATTCTCGTGACTCCGGAGGGAACGCGTAAGATTCTCTTTGGCAGTGTACTTCAGTCTACTTTTGAAATTGGATCCGATTATGCTTACGTGGGGCCAGGTAATGACGGTGAGGAAACCGTTCATGTATACGGTAAGATTCTAGCTTACGAACCAGAAAAGCTCATTAGTTGTACCGAACATGCCGGTCCATCTTACAACCCGAATCATGCGGACTTCGAATCTAGAATGACGTTGTCACTTGAGACTGTCGGGAGCTGTACAAAACTAACGTTGGTCAATGATAATTGGACACCTAATCACCCCAGCTTCGAGACTACCAAGGCAAGTTGGTGGATGATTCTGAGCAATATCAAGACGCTGGCGGAGACAGGCAAGACATTGGATTTTGGTTGGTAGGAGTAAATGGAGCACTTAATATTGAGTTTCTCAACAAAAATAGGAGTCGGTAGAGACTCCTATTTTTCCATTTTCAGTAGATATTAATAAAATAGAAGCCTCTAAAGACTGTTATCTATGCTAAAAAGAATACATTTCAAAAAAATCTCCCCAATAACAGCCTTTAAAGACTCTTATCCCTAAAATTTCGCCCTAATCTGAGGAAATAGAAGTCTCTAGAGACTCCTATCCACGATTGTCCTATCCACGATTGCTCTCTACAGAGGTTTCAAAGCCAACGTCACTTTCCCCTCAAGCCCCTCAACCATGTCATGCCAAGCCTTCGGCTTATTCGCCAAAACGGAATAATAGCGTTTCAAGAACTTCACAACGATCCCTGCGTCTAACTGTTCTTGATCCTCATCTGTCGGCAAGAAACAGAGGTCAAGTTCCTCAACCGCTTCTCCATTGTTCTCCCAAGAGGGATGAACGTATGGGAAGTCGATCCGCTTATAGCCCAGATGCGACAACACCTCGCGCCGCACATAAGGATCCATCGGCTTCACGCCGCCGAAAGCATGATCTTCGATCCGATAGGGATCATAAATTTCAGCGAACATCCCCAGCATCGGCTTGCCAGATTCGGCAGCCAATACTTCCAGATCGCTCCAGCGTTTCCGCGCCAGGAACCGACCGATACCAAGCCCAGCTTGACCAATAATGGTGAAGTCCGTCATCGCCACTTGGAAGTCATCATAGTAGCGGTACTCCGTTGTACCTACCACTTTACCTTCATGAACGGCTACGAATACCCGGATACCTGGGTCCTCGAGCGGTTCTTTCCACAATGCGTATTCGAGCACCTCTTCTGGCGGAAATACTTCTTTCATCAGATCATGCATGCTGCGAAACAAAGGATTGTCTATGCTTGTAATCCGTATAAACTCCATAATCAGAACTTCACTCCTTCGTCATATTCGAAATGGATTCCGCCACTCCATCAAAAGCGCATGGTTAAGCGACTCCTCATCTTGCAAATAATCGGGGACAACCTGCACAGGCGTCCGGCCGCAGCGCAGCAAAAAAGTAATAACCGGGTCCTTCAACGCCCCCTCCATAACAGCCCTCACGTAGTCATCTGCGCTCATGGCTAGAGCATGCTTGTGATAGCCTGGCATCCGCCCGCCTCCAAGCAGCCTTCTTAAACCGAGGTGTACGACCACTTCGTACATAGACTGCATCATCAACTTGCCGAGACCAAATTGGCGGTAGGCCGGCGTAATACATATGTCCACAATGTAGAGGGTGTCGCCATCTGGACGATGCGTCCGGATGTACCCATCGTCCGTCAAAGCTGACCAACTATGATCAGCTGCATGCTGCTCCTCATATTCTACGCGAAGCCCTGTTATGGACCCAATAACCTGACCGGCCACCTCTACACAAAGCGCCCCTTCCGGAAATCGGGTGATATGCTCCGTGAGCTGCTCCTCATTCCACCATAGCTCGGAGGGAAAAGGCGGAGGGAAGCTTTCCTGCTGAATGCGAATGAGTGCGTCAAAATCGGCTTTTCCATAATTGCGAATCACAGCCTCGATCGGTTGATCCCCGTCGAAGACGTATAATTTTTTGGCGTACAACTTTCCCTGCTCAATAACTTTCTTGGCAGCTTCTAAATCCATAGTGCACTGTAAGCCCCCTTGATCTCACTTCGTTAGGACCAATCTGTGTACAAATCTGTTCTGCGGTCACGCCACGTGGTGACGGAGCCTTTTTCCCGAACGAGGTTCAGCAGTTCCAGATCCAAATCGGCCGTGACGACCATGTCACCGTTGATCTCGCCTTCTACCAAAATTCCCTTTGGCGGAAAAGGCACATCGTTTGGCGTCAACACCGCGGCCTGACCGAAATTCCCCCTCATGAAATCAACTGTAGGCAGCGCCCCGACAGTCCCCGTCGTGACCACGTAGATTTGATTTTCAATCGTTCTAGCATGGCACGTATAACGTACCCGATGGAATCCGTGCCGGTCATCCGTACACGATGGGGCGAACAGCACATCCGCTCCGCGCGCTCTCGCCATCCGGACGATTTCCGGAAACTCCACATCATAACAGACCAGAATCGCAATGCGGCCTTTATCCGTGTCAAAAACCTGCAAGGAATCCCCAGCACCCATATTCCATTCCTTAACCTCAGTCGGGGTTATATGCAGCTTCTTCTGCTCCCCAATTCGCCCGTCCGGATAAAATAAATGAGCCGTGTTATAAAGCTTGCCCTCCTCCGAGGTAATATGTGTGCCGCCGATCAAATGCATCCCCGTTTGCTTCGCCAACCCCTGAAAAAGCGTTCGATAAGCATCCGTATACGACGGCAATGCTTCAATGGGCAGCGCCTTACCGTTCTCATCACCTATAGACATTAACTGGGTCGTAAATAATTCAGGAAATAGTACAAAATCCGCCTCAAACTCCTGAGCCACCTTCACATAATGCTCCACCTGCGCGGCGAACTCTTCGAAACTATGTATCGTGTGCAAATGATATTGCACCGCAGAAACGCGCATTTTCAACGTCAATCTCTCCTAACTTCGTTAAATGAAAGAAGTCCTGCCTCCCTTTTACAATCGGACAAGCACTCTTCCTCTGACCTTCCCTTCCAGAACCTGCTTAGCAGCCTCCGTAACTCCATCCAGCGAAACCTCTTGATAGACCGTCTGTTCCAGACCTTTTGGCTTCAGTTGCTTTGCAATACGCTCCCACAGGGGCTTTCTAACCTCCGCCCGGCAAGCAACCGAATCAATACCCAACACATTCACACCTCGCAGGATAAAAGGAAACACAGACGCTGCGAACTCACCGCCACCTGTCAAACCACTCAGGGCAACGGAACCGCCATACTTAATCTGGCTTAACACATGGGCAAGGGAGTCACCCCCAACAGGATCGACAGAGCCCGCCCAATACTCCTTATTCAGCGGTTTGTTAACAGAAGGAACAAGCTCCTCCCGAGTTAATACCCGCTTTGCCCCTAAATCCAGCAGATACTGATGATCCGCCGACTTCCCTGTGCTAGCTTCTACTTCATAACCAAGAGCTGCAAGCATGGACACGCTGCTGCTGCCCACTCCTCCGGTTGCACCGCGAACAAGCACGGGTCCCTGCTCTTTGCTTAGCCCATTCTCCTCCATGCGCTGTATGGAGAGCGCAGCGGTAAATCCCGCCGTACCCAGTATCATCGCCTCGCGATGAGTTAATCCCTGCGGAAGAGGCACGACCCAGTCAGCCGGAACACGCGCATAGGCGCTGAATCCGCCGTAATGCCCTGTACCTAGCTCGTAGCTCGTCACCAATACCTCATCGCCTTCGCGAAATCGACGATCTGACGAAGCTACGACGGTTCCGGCCAAATCAATTCCAGGCACCATCGGATAGGCACGCACAACGCGCCCAGTCGGGCTAAGAGCCAGAGCATCTTTATAATTAATTCCTGAAAATAAAACACGGATCGTCACTTCACCTGGAGGTAAGTCCTCCAGCTGCAGATCTTTCACATTGGCGGTAAACTGCTCCTCTGATCGTTCCACTATCAAAGCCCCAAAGCTTTCCATCCTGTTTTCTCCTCCTCGATTCAAAACCAATCTACTTCAACAAATTACCAACTATTTTAGTTTACTACTATCAAGCTCTGGATTCAAAAGCTTGATATTGCTTATCCATACCGCCTACATAAAAAACAGCTTGTGCCATCCTTACGTTAAGAGTTCTTATAAGGTTGATGCAAAGCAAGCTACGCCCAAGTGACGTATTAAGGGACTTTCGCAAATTTATCCGTGTAAAGTTGTACTTTGTACAACTTTACGTAAGCTATTCCACGTTTTCCAACCGAATGTTGCAAAAAATACAACACTTTTAGTCTAAACTAGCTCTACAGCGTATAAAAGGGCTAAATTGTTGTATAGCATACAACATCCCGAGCTTTTCAAGCAGAAATCCAGGAAATTGTTGTACGCAGTACAACTTGCTTTTCTAATTCTCCAATTTTCAAAAAACAGAAACAACTCGTCAGAAAAACATAGTTACTTACAAATGTTTTTGCCTATTCATAATCTCACATAGCCTAGTAAAAATCTTAGCTAACTATCCTAAATAAGGTAAGCTTCATTGCTTACCCCTAAACCCAATATAGACAAAAAAACTCCCCAGTCTAGTTGACCAGGGAGTTCCAAATTACTGCTGCATAAAGCCCGCAGCCGCCAAAAACCGTCCAAAAGCCGCTTGCCCGGCTTCATCACGCTTGAACACGCCTGCGTCCAGCAGCACGTCCATGAACTTGCTGCCGACTTCGGCCTGCAGCACCGCATTGGCTGCGTCCTGCGGCAGCGCCGCGCCGTGCTTCGCGAGCAGCGCTTCGATCCATTCCGCATGCTTATGCAGCGGATGGCTGGCCTCTTCGCGGATCTCGCGGCCGAATGCGGCTTCGCCGGTGAGGAGCTTGGCGATATCCGCCAGCTCCTCTTGCAGGCGGCCTGGCAGCACCGCCAGCCCCATAACCTCAATCAAGCCGATGTTCTCCTTCTTGATGTGGTGCAAGTGCTGGTGCGGATGGAAAATCCCATCCGGATGCTCTTCGCTGGTGCGGTTGTTGCGCAGCACCAGGTCAAGCTCGTACTCGCCCCGTGCATTGTTGCGGGCGATCGGAGTGATCGTGTTATGCGGGACCCGCTGTCCGTCCTTTTCGCTGAAGGCGAGGACGTCTGCTTCCGCATCACTATAGGCGCGCCAGTCTTCGAGCAGCTTGCTCGCCAGCTTATAGAGCTGCTGCTTGTTGTGCCCGCTCAAGCGAAGCACTGACATCGGCCATTTGACGATAGCGGCCTTCACACCGGCAAACTCAGCATGTGAGAATGCTTTCTCACTTGATGCTTTTTCCATCGGGAATTTATGGCGTCCGCCTTGGAAATGGTCGTGGTTCAGAATAGAACCACCTACGATCGGCAGATCCGCGTTCGATCCGATGAAATAATGAGGGAACTGATCGATGAAGTCCAACAAACGATAGAACGTATGCGCCGTCGTTTTCATCGGAATGTGTTTCTCATGGAAGATGATGCTGTGCTCGTTGTAATACACATACGGCGAATATTGGAAGTACCACTTCTCGCCGTCCAATTCCAGTGGAATAACACGCAGATTTTGCCTAGCCGGGTGATTCACACGACCTGCATAGCCTAAGTTGTCAACGCATAGCAGACATAAGGGATAACTGCTTTGCGGCAGTGTTTTGAGCAGGGCAATTTCCTTCGGATCTTTCTCCGGTTTGGAAAGGTTGATCGTGATTTCGAGATCGCCATACGTCGTTTCGGCCAACCAGTAAGCATTTTTCTGAATGCGATCCATCCGAATATAATTGGAATCGATGGATTGCTTGTAGAAGTAATCCGTCGCCGCCTCAACGCTTGTTGTTTTGGCTGTGTTCCAGAATTGATGCACGACCTCGGAAGGACGAGGCATCAACAGCCCCATAATCCGTGCGTCCAGCAAATCACGGTACGTCGTCGTATTCTCTTCCAAGAGGCCTGCTTCGAAAGCTGCATCGAGCAATTCTTCTAGCAGCGCAACCGGACTGTTTAATTTCTCTGTCGGCACTTCGCCTTGATAAGGTTCAACAAGACCGAATAAATCAAGTAAAGCATTGCGAGAAGTATATACATCAAGTTGCTCAATCAGCCCATTTTGCATAGCGAACTGAAGGAGCCTTTCTATGATCAACGCTGCATACTGCGGCGCTTTAACTGTCCGTTCCATGTGCCACGTTCCTTTCTACAAAACAAGCCTCTTTTCAGCTCCGTTCTGCACTGTTGTACGCTGGTTTACGCTGTTCTGCTCTGTTCTGCTCTGTCTGCACCGTTCTACTCCGTTCGGCACTGTTCTGCCCTACTCTACTCTTCGTACCCGTTCGGATGATTTTGGTGCCAGTTCCATGCGCTCTCGATAATGGATTCCAAGGAATCACGTGTCGGTTTCCAACCAAGCTCAGCTCTTGCTCGCTCAGAGGAGGCAATTAGCGTTGCTGGATCTCCGGCTCTACGCGGTTCGATGACGGCAGGAATTGCATGACCGGTTACTTTACGCGCGATTTCAATGACTTCTTTGACCGAGAAACCTGTGCCATTGCCTAGGTTGTAAATATTGCTTTCTGCTCCGCCACGCAGCTTCTCAACCGCAAGAACATGGGCGCTTGCCAAATCACTAACGTGAATGTAGTCGCGTACACACGAACCATCTTCTGTTGCATAGTCTTCTCCAAAGATGGAAATATGCGGCCTTTGACCTAGAGCCACTTGAAGAATGATAGGAATCAGATGCGTCTCTGGGCTATGATCCTCCCCGATTTTGCCACCGGCATGAGCGCCAGCCGCATTAAAATAGCGAAGCGATACATATTTGATACCATGCGCGATATCGAACCATTTCATCATTTTTTCCATAGCCAGCTTCGTCTCGCCATAGGTATTTGTCGGCAAGGTGCGGTCGCTTTCTAGGATTGGAATATTCTCAGGCTCACCATACGTGGCAGCCGTAGAGGAGAAGACGATTTTCTTCACGCCGTATTGTGTCATTTTCTCAAGCAAGCAAAGCGTTCCGTACACGTTATTGTGATAGTATTTCGCAGGATTGGTCATGCTTTCGCCAACTAACGAATTCGCTGCAAAATGGATGATAGCATCGATACTGTTCTCAGTGAAAACCGTATCCAGAAATTCGCCGTCGCGCAAATCCCCTACATACAGCTTGCCCCCAAGCACTGCGTTTTTGTGCCCTTGCTGCAAGTTATCAACGATAACGACTTCTTCCCCTTTGGCAACCAGCTCCGCTACCGCATGGGATCCGATATAGCCCGCCCCGCCTGTTACTAGAATAGCCATTTTACAATGCCTCCTCGAGTTGCTCGACACCATTACCGATATCACATACGTAGAAGCTTGGTGTCAGGCCTGTTTTTTCCGTATATTCTTTACCCACTTGATCGATAAAAGTCTGTACACTGTCCTCATGAACTAGAGAAACCGTGCATCCGCCGAAACCTGCGCCTGTCATACGTGCACCAAGCACACCCGGAACCTTCAGTGCTGCCGCAACCATCGTATCCAGCTCTACCCCTGTTACTTCATAAAGATCACGCAGCGAGTTATGGGATCCGATCATCAGCTTACCGAAAGATTCAAGGTCGTTCGCTTCCAGCACCTCAATGGATTTCAGAACACGGTCAATTTCTTCAATAACATGCTGCGCTCGTTGGCGGATGGTTTCGTCAGGAATAAGATGTTTAAATTCGTTAAATTGCGCAAGGTTCAGTTGACCAAGCAAAGTGATCGAAGGAAACTGCTTTTGCAAATAGGTCACAGCCTGCTCACATTGGCTTCTTCTCTCATTGTAAGCGGAGTCTATCAGACCTCTGCGTTTGTTCGTATTCCCAATAACCAGCTTGTAGCTGCCGCTTTGAAAAGGCACATGGCGATACTCAAGCGTGTCGCACATGAGCAGAATGGCATGATCTTTTTTGCCATTGGCTACCGCGAATTGATCCATGATGCCACTGTTGACGCCAACGAATTGGTTCTCTGTTTTTTGAGCGAGCAGTGCGATTTTCACGGTATCAATCGGATACTTTTCAAGTGTTAATAAGCCAAAAGCTGTAACGACTTCAATGGAAGCCGAGGACGAAAGTCCGGCACCATTCGGGATTTCACCGTGGAACAAAAGATCATAGCCCCGCGTAACAGGGAAACCTTCTTTCGCCAAGTGAACGAAGATCCCTTTCGGATAATTGATCCAGTCGTCCTCTTCTTGATAGGACAAGTCATCTATGGAAATTTGTTTACGAAGTGCCAGGTTTGTCGATGCAAATCCAATTACACGATCTTGTCTTGGACGAATGATCATAGTCGTTCCGAACGTTAACGCTGCAGGGAAAACATAACCGCCATTGTAATCCGTATGCTCACCGATCAAATTGACCCGACCTGGAGCATGAAAAGCTGAAATTGCCGTTGTAGAATTCCCGTAAATTTCAATAAACGTGTGTTTTAGAGTTTGCAAATCTGCCATTGTGGCACCGCCTTTAGTGGATTTAGAAGTGATTTCGCTCGTCATCTGAGGATGATGGAGTCGTTTATGTTTGGTATCTTTGTAACTTCAGTATACGAGAAGAACGCGTGATTGGCTATGGAGGCATGTTATTTCCACATGGAGAAATGTGATCTCAAGCTCACTACTTTTTTATTAGATTTATGATAAAGTTAAGGTATATAAAGATGCGTTGATCGGAGATGAAGAGCAGGCATGCCAAAGTCGGAGAGCTATTACGTTGTATCGAATCCATTGCCTTCCCAGGAAAGTGAATTAACCGTGCTGTTTGCGGGTGAGAGTCAGACGAAGCCTGAGCATCGGTTAGGCCCCAAAGTATATGACTACTTTCTGATTCACTATGTGATATCGGGTAAAGGGATATTCTCTTCGCAAGGTGAAGAGTACGAGCTTGGCTCCGGAGACAGCTTCGTCATCGAGCCTGAACAGCTCATTAGCTACGTTTCCGATGAGACTGATCCGTGGCATTATTGCTGGATCGCTTTTACAGGTACGCAGGCCGCGGCGTTGGTTGCTTCAACTGGATTGAATCCCTTGCAGCCCATTATCCATACGAAGCGCAACCGCCACATCCCTGTCCTTTTTCGCCATATTCAGCAAGCCTTAAGATCCAAAAAAGCGAACGCACAGCTGAAGTCCATTGGATACCTACATTTGTTACTCGGTGAATACTGTGAGACATTGTCTGCTTCCACACTAGCCGGCGTGGTCACGGAAGCAGAGAGTGACCGCATCGTGCAGCAAGCGATTCACTACCTGTCCACCCAATACGCAGAGCCTATCACCATTGAGCTGATGGCCGAGAGTTTGGGCTACAATCGCGCGTATTTATCGCGCATGTTCAAGCGACATACCAAGGTAACACCTGTCACGTTTCTTCTCAAACTGCGTGTGGATAAAGCTCGCCTGCTGCTTCGAGAACGGCTGGAGCTCACCATCGAACAGATCGCATCATCCGTCGGTTTCTATGATCCGCTTTACTTCTCTAAGCAATTTCGACGCTGGTACGGCGTCTCGCCAAGCGAGTATCGAAATCAAATCAAATCGCTTTGATTTGGTCCATGATTCGTTGAGAAAATCAGCCGTGAGCCCTCCTCAGTAATCGAGCCCTCTTTTTTTCAAGCGAATATCAACTGAAGTGAAAATGACACATCGCTATACAGAAGGAGCTGTCCAAAAAGTCATATTGGTAATATTCAGCTCCCACTATCAGAATATTCAAAGCCTGAATACTACTTCCATTGGATTAATCCAATAGAAGTAGAAGTTTGACAGCCAATATGTTAATTCCATTGGATTATCTCCAATAAAAGCACGAACTCCGAGGCATGAGAGTCGATTCCATTGGAAACTGTCCAACCTGCTCTCGAGCCAACGATTCGCCACCCTCGCAAGTATCAGATAAAACCCTTCACGCAGTTCCTGAAGCATGTCGTAAGGGGGGTACTGAAAATATCTGTACTCCCCAATCCTAAATCTACCCACATCGATCGTAAAAGTATACCTTAGAATCGCTCTTTTTGTCGCATTTGCTCATGAGAAAGCAAGATATCGAAAGGGTGGTCGATCAACCCTTCACAAGTCAGGAATTCGGAATGAGAGAGCAACATTTCGAATGCCACCCTGTGATAAAACTAAACATGAAAACATTTAAGGAGATGAGGGTATGAGCATGCTGAAAGGTAAAATAGCTTTAGTAACGGGTGCAAGTCGGGGAATTGGACGTGGGATTGCTTTGCGTCTAGCACAGGATGGCGCCATTGTCGCCGTACATTACGGAAAGAATTACGATGCTGCAGAGGAAGTGGTACGCGAGATTCAGCATAAAGGCGGCTCCGCCTTTACACTCGGTGCTGACTTGAATGTCGTAAACGGCGTTCGCGATTTATATGTGGGCTTGGACGAAGCCCTCGAGAAGCACACTGGCGGTAATCAGTTTGATATTCTTGTTAATAACGCTGGAATCGGGCAAAGTGGAACCATCGAGGAGACGACAGAACAATCTTTTGACGAAGTCATGAGTCTCCACGTCAAAGCACCGCTATTCCTTATCCAACAAGCATTGCCTCGTCTAAGAGATGAGGGCCGCATCATCAATATATCTTCGGCTGTTACCCGTTTGGCTTTCCCTAATTTTCTGGGCTACAGCATCTCAAAAGGTGCGCTCAACACACTCACTTTCGTCTTAGCACAGCATCTTGGGAATCGCAGCATTACGGTGAACGCCATCCTGCCAGGCATCATCGATACCGATATGAATGCGGGAACACTGCAGGATCCAAATGGGCAGAAATTCGCTGCCGGTCTTTCTCCTTTTAACCGATGGGGGCAGCCTGAAGATGTGGCCGATATCGCCGCCTTTCTTGCCTCTTCGGACAGCCGCTGGATAACAGGGCAATTGATTGATGCAAGCGGCGGATCTCATCTATAAAATGGAATGACTAAAAAAGCTTGGCGGATGCGCCAAGCTTTTTTAACAGCATTCATACCATTACTTCGCATTCGAATCCGCTTTTCGAGGAGAACTATTATAACGGCCCCTAAAATAACTGCGAGAGTGCAGGTATTTTGCTAAAAAGCGGTTTAGAAGTGAAAAGCCTGCTAATATGCAAGAATTTCAGCATTTCCATCATGCAAATTAAAAAAAAGACCAAAAAAGCCTGCACGATTGCAGGAATTTACGAGATACGAGCTATTAATAGAAAAAAAGCATGTACAATTGCATGGATTACCAAAACCACAGTCGCTCCTTCTCGTTAAAGTTCGTTCCAGCCCTATAAACTCTTATAACAAAGCACCCCACCGATAGTCGGATAGGGTGCTCAACACAGTACTTTATTTCAACTTGAAGCGGTTGATTTGGTCCTGTAGATCGACCGCTAACACGCTAAGCGATTCGGAGGAGGAGCTGATCTCCTCCATCGATTGCAGCTGCCCGCTTGCTGACTTGGCAATGGCTTGCAGTTCATCCATAGCCTGCTTAACGATATGGACTGTCTCCTCAGATGAGGCGGCCACCTCTTCGGTTCCAGCTGATATTTCCTCTGATGCAGCTGATACTTCCTGGATTTGATCGTTTACATGATGGATCGAGGCCAGAATCGATTGGAATACTTGCCCAGCTGTTTGAACGAGAGCCGAGCCTTTCTCAACCTCTGAGAGTCCGCCTCGCATCGAGTTTGATGCTTCTTTCGTAGCATTGATCGTTTCACCGATAATGGATGTGATGTTCACGGTCGCACTGCTTGTTTGCTCCGCTAACTTCTTGACCTCGCTAGCGACGACGGCGAAGCCTCTACCATGTTCGCCAGCTCTTGCCGCTTCAATGGAAGCGTTCAAGGCAAGCAGGTTAGTTTGCGAGGCGATTTCGGAAATAAAGCCAACAATTTGGCGAATTTGCTCGGATTTCACTTCTAAGCCGTGCACGAGTTTGGCAGTATGTTCTACAGCATGACTAACTTGTCGCATTTGGGTAATTGCTTGTTGAATTTCCCCGTTTCCACGGCTCACTTCTTGAACGACACTTTGTGCGGTTTCCGAGACATTCGTGGACGATTCGGCAATTTTCTGCACGCCCGATGACATTTCACCCATCGCGGTCGAAATTTGTTCGGATGCCTGGTAGTTGGCTTCGGAACCCCGCACAACTTGCCCCACTGCTGCAGTGATATGTTCGGAAGCTTTCGTCGATTCACTTGCAATTGCAGTGAGCTGCTCGGAAGATGCAGCGGTATGCGAAACAGCTTCTGATATTTTGCAAATCATCCTGGAAAAAGAATCGAGCATCGCATTGATGTTCTTGCGCATCGAGGCGATTTCATCCTCACCATGGGTGTTCAATCGGCCGGATAAATCACCTTGCCCTACTCGCTGCATGAGGGATGAAATCGTCGTGATTGGGCGAATCATCATCCGTGAGACTATCATAGCTAATACAATGACAAGCAGCGCAGATATAGCTAGCATGATGGCTGCATTTTTCTTTAGGAGATCTACTTTCTGGAATACTTCCGATTGCTCCCCGGTCAAAATAAGCTTCCAACCCGTGGCTTCAATGGTTTGATGAGCAGCTGACTTTAGTAGGCCATCTGGTTCTTTGTACAGGATATACCCGCTCTTATCCTTGAATACCGTATTTTTGTAAAGATCCATCTTCTCTGCCGTGGATGATTCCGCGAGTTTTTGCCCCGTTTTCTTCGGGTGCACGAGATATGTACCGCTTGGTGAGAGTAAATAACCGTAGCCTGTTTCGCCGAATTTGATACGATTGATGATGGACAGCATTTGTTCAGGAATGAGGAAAGATTGCACGATGCCGCGGAAATCGCCTTTGCCGTCCACGAGCGGAACATCGATGATGATAATGTTTTTGCCGCTGCTTTCCTCCTTTATGATTTCGGACACCGACACTTTCTTATCAACTATAGCTTTCTTGAAATTATCAAATTTGCTTGCGTCCAACTTATCGCCAGCCGTGTCAATGGACATGCCCTGCGGGTCAATATAGGCAAAACGATACACTTCCGGATCGCTTTCCGCCATAACTTTCAGCACGGGTAAGATCGTGTTTACTTTACCATTCATAAAATCTGGATGGGCTTTAACAACAGATTGAATAGACGCAATTTTGCTATTCAGCCAGGCATTGATCTCGCTCGTACTAAGCTCCGCAAGACGCATTTGCTGATCTTTGGTGTCAGATTCAACAACAGATGAGGATTGAGAGGTCAGAATAAGCATAGAGATCAAAAGAGGGATCAGTGAGACGGCCAGAAGCAGCAGCGTCATTTTCACCTTCAGCGACTTGGCTCCTAATAAGGTTCGTAAAACAGACATTTGTGGCATTCTTCCTTCCGCGGTTATGTGTAATAGGTTATGAAAAATATGGAGTGGAATGGGATTTCGCCATCATTCGACATTTCCCCTGTAATTTACGATACGTATTGATTGGTAATTGTTGACAATGCTATTCGAAAGAACACTGCTCAACCAGAGACCGTCGATTCATTCATCCAATCTTGCTCTACATGGAGGTGTCTTAAATCGGGATCAATCGTCATATATATGCTCAATTGAGGTTGCTGGATGAATCCCTATTCGCGGTTGAATGATGTTGTAGTAAGTGCAACAATTGCAGCCTAAATCTCGCCTTTCTCCCTTCATTGTTGCATGATGTACAACAATTTGGTCCTATACAGGCCATTTCGTAACAAGTGGGTTCAAAATGTTGTACAAACTACAACTTCAAGTTGCTAAATAGCCTTTGGGCGTTTGAATTGTTGTAGATAATACAACATCGGTAACCACTATAGCCCATTTGCCCCACGAAATCTGTATGATTCTAAAATCAAATTTTGGAGTTTTGAATACCAGTTGTGAGGAGCCATAATTAATCAATCGACAGTCTCCAACCATCCAAAACCGCAGAAATACAAACGAGGCCCCTACGATCAAATAAGTAGACAAAAAAAATGCACCGACTCGGGAATACTCCCTAGCGGTGCATTTTTTATTTTTATCGTTTACCTGGATCGTAAGGTTCACCAAGAGCTGATGGCGCTTTAGCCCGGCCTACTGCGCCTGCCAGTACTAAAATGGTTAGGACATAAGGCAGCATGTAGAGGAATTCTTGCGGAATATTTTTCGAGAATTCGAACAAACGCATGAAGTTGTTGAGCGCCTGCGCCATTCCGAAGAAGACTGCTGCGCCCAGCGCGCCCACTGGATGCCATTTGCCGAAAATCATCGCAGCCATCGCAATAAACCCTTGACCTGAGATCGTGTTATGTGAAAAGGCACTTGTTGTCGTGAGCGTAATGGTCGCGCCGCCAAGTCCGCCTAACAGACCACTAATCAACACGGCGATGTAGCGAATGCGCTTCACTTTAACCCCTACGGTATCCGCGGCACTCGGGTGCTCGCCAACGGAACGAAGACGCAAGCCGAATGGTGTCTTGAACAGCACATAGTAAGTAACCGCGACAAGAATCAATGCAATGTAAGTTGTCGGATAGGCATTGAAGAATGCATATCCGATATACGGTATTTTGGACAAAATCGGAATTTCCCATTTGGAAAACACATCATTTAGCGTTTCTGTTTGACCAGCACCATTGAACAGCACTTTAACCAAATACAACGTTACACCTGCTGCCAAGAAGTTAATCACAACACCGCTGATGACTTGATTGGCTTTGAACGAAATCGTTGCTACGGCATGGATCAGCGCGAAAATGAGCGCAAATAGCATGGCTGTCAGTAAACCGATCCATGGGGACCAGATACCCATATTCGCCTCTTCTGCATAATAAGCACCAACGGCCGAAGCGAATGCGCCGGAAACCATGAGGCCCTCGATTCCGATATTGACTACTCCGGAGCGCTCCGAGTAAATCCCACCCAAGGCTCCAAAGATGAGCGCCGTCGAATAGACGAGCGTCGTGTTGATAAGTTCACTAAATTTAATGAAAAACGCGTTAAGCATGGTGAGCAGGTCCATGTTACGTAGCCCTCTCTTTCTTGCGTTTACTATAGAACGGGATGAGCACCCATTTAACGATACCTTGGGTTGCAACGAAGAAAATCACTGAGCCGATGACAATACGGATAATCTCCGGCGGCACATCAGCACCAAAGCTCATGCCTGCTGAACCGTAAGACAATCCGCCGAACAGTGCGGCCCCCAGAACAATCCCTATTGGATTGTTAGCACCTAGCAGGGATACTGCAATCCCATCAAACCCGTAACCTGGGAAGCCTGCTGAAACAACTTGATAGTGGAATACACCAAGAACTTCAAACACGCCCGCAAGCCCGGCAAAAACACCCGAGATAAACATCGCTTTAATAATGTTCTTCTTCACGTTCATACCGGCATATTTCGCAGCATCGATGTTATGACCAACTGCACGCAGCTCGTAGCCCTGCTTCGTTTTCCATAGGATGATATAGAATACAATCGCTGCGAGTATCGCAATGAGTGTACCCCAGTGCATCCTTGCGTTCTCCAGCATAGTCGATAGCCATGTGATACTCAGAGATGCCGACTCTTGGATCATGTAGGAACGCTGCTGCTTCGGCTCTAGAAGAAATTGATTAATGATATAATTCGACAGGAACAACGCGATCCAGTTCAACATAATCGTTGTAATGACTTCATTAACTCCACGCTTTGCTTTCAAATAGCCCGCAATAGCTCCCCATAGTCCACCAATAAGCGCACCAACGATTACAGCTAACGGAGCATGAATAATCCATGGAAGACCTGTCAATTTGACACCGATAAATGTGGCCCCCGTCATACCCATGACGAATTGCCCTTCTGCACCGATATTAAACAAGCCTGTACGAAAGGCGAATGCAACGGATAATCCCGTCAAAATAAGAGGGGTAATCGCACGAATAGATTCACCTATATCATACGAATTACCAAAAATACGAGAAAATAACGCCCCGTAGGCGGCAATCGGGTTATATCCGCCTGCCAGCATTACGAGTGCTCCGAATAACAGCCCAAGTATAATCGCCACGATCGGATTCACCGCTGATTCACTTGTAAAAATGCGAGCAACCTTATTCATGAGCAGCTCCTTTCTCTGTGCGCTTACTGCCAGCCATAAGCAAACCAATCTCTTGATCGTTCGTCTCCTGCGGCAGCACTTCTCCCACAATCTGTCCTTCATAGATGACGGCAATGCGATCCGACACATTCATAATTTCATCCAGCTCAAAAGAAATCAACAGAACTGCTTTGCCTTTGTTGCGCTGCTCGATCAATTGACGATGCACGAACTCGATTGCACCGACATCCAATCCCCGCGTCGGTTGCGCGGCAATAAGAAGATTGGGATTTTTGTATATTTCCCTGGCAATAATCGCCTTTTGTTGATTACCACCTGACAAGGAACGCGCTTTATTGTAGATACTTGGCGTTCTAACGTCGAACTGCTTAATCAACGCTTCCGCATGGCGATCGATAGCTTCATAATTCAAGAAACCAGCTTTGTTATACGCAGGATGAAAATAAGTTTCAAGCACCATGTTCTCGCTCATAGTAAAATCGAGTACGAGTCCATGCTTGTGCCGGTCCTCAGGAATATGCGACAATCCAGCCTCGGAGATTTCTCTCGGCGTATGGTTTGTAATATCGCTTCCCATCAGCAGCACACGACCGCTATCAATGGAACGCAGCCCGGTTAATGCCTCGATTAATTCACTCTGTCCATTGCCGTCAACACCAGCGATGCCCAGAATTTCTCCGGCTTTCACTTCAAAGTTAAGCCCCTTCAGAGCAGCTAAACCCTGCTGGTTACGCGCGACTAATTCCTTCACCTGGAGAACGGGTTCTCCAAGCTTCACATCCTGCTTGTTCACCTTAAAGGAGACATCGCGCCCGACCATCTTCTCCGCCAGAATTTGCGGATTGGTCTTCGCGATTTCTAATGAATCAATTACCTTGCCCCGACGAATGATCGTCACGGTATCGGCAATCTCCATAATTTCTTTCAGCTTATGTGTAATGAGAATGATGGATTTGCCCTCTTTGACAAGATTGCGCATAATGACCATCAATTCACTAATCTCTTGCGGCGTTAGTACAGCTGTAGGTTCATCAAAAATAAGAATATCGGCGCCGCGATACAGCGTTTTCAATATTTCGACACGCTGCTGCATGCCGACGGAGATATCTTCAATTCTCGCTTTTGGATCCACTCGCAAACCATATTGTTCCGATAACTTGCGTACTTTGTCTTGCGCTGTTTTGTAATCGATTTTCGACCCTTTTTTGGGCTCCATGCCCAAAATAATGTTTTCTGTCACGGTAAATGGCTGAACCAGCTTGAAATGCTGATGCACCATACCAATGCCAAGCTCGATAGCACGATTCGGGCTATCAATAAACACTTCCTTGCCTTGCACTTTAATGTTACCTTCATCTGGCTGATAAAGTCCGAACACAATGTTCATTAGTGTTGATTTACCCGCGCCATTTTCGCCAAGCAAGGCATGAATTTCACCCTTCATCAGCTTTAAACTAATGGCATCATTCGCCACTATTCCTGGAAACCGCTTCGTAATGTTGCTAAGCTCAACAACAGGGACTACTTCACTCATCAGATCACCCTAAGGATCAATTTTTTTTAATTACCTCTAAAACTAAAGAACAAGGCTAGTTATTATAACTAGCCTTGTTTGAACAGAAGCAAACCTATCGTTCGTAACCGCAACGCCTTTTATACCTAAATTAAGGTTTTTCAGGAACTTTGATTTCGCCGCTAATAATTTTTGCTTTGAACTCATCCACTTTTTTCAAGATTTCCGCGGATACATTCTTCTTGGAAGTTTCAGGAAGGCCTACGCCATCGTCTTTCAGACCGAGTGTAACCACTTTACCACCTTGAAATTTGTTGTCGATGATGTCTTTGGAAACACGAACAACTGCTGTGTCAACACGTTTCAACATGGAAGTCAGTGTAACTTCATCGCCGAACTCAAGGGATTGGTCTTTATCTACGCCGATAACCCAAACCTTTTTACCGTTTTTCGCGCGGTCTTTCGCTTCGTTGAATACACCATTGCCTGTGGAACCAGCTGCATGGAAAATTACATCAGCGCCATCGTTGTAGATCGTAGCTGCTGCCGCTTTACCAAGGTCTGGCTTGTCAAAAGCGCCTGTATAGTTAATTTGAACTTTAGCATTTGGATTAACCGCTTTAACGCCAGCTACGAAACCAGCTTCAAAACGTTTGATAACCGGGATGTCGATACCGCCAACGAAACCGATTTTGTTTGATTTCGTTGTTAGACCTGCAACTACCCCAACAAGGTAAGAACCTTCTTGCTCAGAGAATGTTACGGATTCTACGTTTGGAGCTTCAACAACATTATCAATGATCGCTAATTTAGCATTTGGGTTTTGTGTTGCTACTGTTTTAAGTGCATCGCCCATCAAGAAGCCGATACCCCAAGTTAGGTTGTAGCCGTCTTTAACGAATTGGTTTAAGTTAGGCGTGTAATCTGCATCGCCTTTACTTTCAAGGTTTTTCACTTTAACGCCTGTTTGTTTCTCAAGCGCCTTCAAGCCTTCCCATGCGCTTTGGTTAAAAGATTTATCGTTGACGCCACCGATATCGGTAACCATTCCGATTTTGAAGTCTTTACCGCTGTTGTTGCTTGGTGCCGCAGAAGCTGTTGCAGCTGCAGAAGTAGCTGGAGTTGCTGAAGCCGCCGGTTTCGTTTCTTCTTTTTTGGCACAGCCGGAAAGAGCTAATGCAGAAACCGTTACAGCCATAAGAGCTGTTGAAAGCATTTTCTTCATCATTATTACCCCCATAGGATCAATTAATTTAAAACCATGAAATCTCACATTGTAGGTTGACCAAAATTAGTTAAATTATGTAAGACTGGCTATAAGCATGAGTGTATCATTTTGAAACCCAAGATAAAAGCGATACACCAGCAAAATAACATAATTCGTTATGTCATACAAGTTGACATGACCTTTTTGTAAGTCCCTACAATATAGGTTCCAAGCCCCAATTATTTATTATACTACCACTGGTTAATAAAATCTAGATTACCCTTTGTTAATTTTATCGTTCATAAGTCTCATGAATTGTTCGGGTCCTAACGGGCTGCTGAACAGCATTCCTTGCACTTCCGTACACTGCAAAAGTCTCAAGTGCTCCAGCTGTTCTTCTGTTTCGACACCCTTTGCAATTAAATTTAGACCTAGACGGTGAGCCATGCGAATTATGGCAGCAGCCAACAGCTGATTCTCATCGTCGTCTACTAAATCCCGAATCAATGTGCTATCCAATTTTACGCTATCGAGCGGCATACCTTCGAGCCCACTTCGTGTAAATAGACCTGTACACAAGTCATCCATCACGATACGCACTCCGAATTTCTTCAGGATAATCAATTTCTCGCTAGCCTCTTGTACATTGGAAGATGTGATACTTTCCGTAAGGTCTAGCTCCACCAACATCGGATCGATACCTGTTTCTTTCAAAACAACGGCAATTTCTTCAATAAAATGCTCATCTTTAAACTGCGAAGCCGTTACTGCTAGAGTCATTCTCAGCGGTGTGTAGCCCTCGTCCTGCCAGATTCTCATCTGTCTGCACGCCGTTCGTACAGCCCATTTTCCGATAGGTATCATGAAACCCATTTCCTCGGCCGCTTTCTTCCAATCCATACTAGTTGCGAGGAGGTTGTCTCCCTTACTCCAATGAATGATCGCTTCCATTCCGATTAATTTCCGGTTTGTTATTTCATATTGAGGCTGATATAGGATTTCAAACTGATTGTTGTCTATGGCCAATCGGAGCTCTTTCTCCATGTGAGCTTTGCTCTTCACCATGGCATCGATGTCAGAGGCATAGAATTGGAACTGGTTATGCCCCCGATTCTTGGCCGCGTACATCGCTTCATCTGCATACGCCATGAGCTGATCAGGCAGCTTACCGTCTAACGGATACAACGCTATCCCTATACTAGCAGTTATGGTTACTGGCATTCCATCTAGGATAAAAGGCTCTTCCAGAGCCATTTGAATTCGGGAAGCTACAACTCTTGCATCTTCAGGCTTTGCAAAAGATTCTAGTAATATAGTAAACTCGTCGCCACCTTGGCGGTACACCGTATCCGATCCACGCAGGCAGCCCAGCAACCGTTCTGCTGCAAGGCGAATTAAACGGTCACCGTAGGCATGACCTAATGAATCGTTGACATCCTTGAATCTGTCCATGTCCAAGAACATAACAGCCGCCAGTTGTTCATTACGCTGCGCATGCAGGAGCGCCCGCTCCAACCGGTCATTAAACAATCGGCGATTGGGTAATCCCGTTAAAGTATCATGATAGGCCAGAAAGGCTAATTGTTTACTCTTTTCTTCCTGCTCTCTACTAGTAAGAAGCAGTTGCCCTACACTCTTCGCAAAAAATAGACAGATTAGTGTTTGAACAAGCACACTAATGTAAACGTAAGGCGAAAAGGAGAAAGAAGAAGCAGCAAGTAGATTAATGGTCAACAAAAAGAAGCCCAGTACGCCCAAATAGACCAACGTTTGCGCTTTCATATGCTGTATCCACTTAGAAAGTATGCCTCTCATTCTTGAACCTCCTTATTTGATAAAAAAAAGGCTATTCCGAATCGGAATAGCCGTAGGTGTACCTGTCTAGGTAAACTGCAACCTGTCGGCAGCCCAGCCATCATTGTTGCGAGGGCAACCTTAGATCTGCAGCTTTGCGTCCTTACCTTTCGATAAGTTTGCCTTTTACGATATTAAGGGAATAAATGGGACTAATTAACTATATCATATTCATTCCACATTTGGCTATTTTTCCTCAAATAAGCAAGTTAAATAGCTTGGGGTCCTTATTTATTTCTATATAGCCATAATCCTTCTGAGATAGGCGCTCAATAAGACCTTCATAATCATCTTTATTTTTGAGCTCAATGCCGACCAGTGCTGGAGCATCGTCCCTATTATTTTTTTTCGTATACTCAAATCTTGTAATATCGTCTGTGGGTCCTAAGACTTCTTCCAGAAATTCGCGCAAGGCCCCAGCACGCTGCGGGAAATTAAGGATAAAGTAGTGCTTCAAGCCTTCATACACGAGCGATCTTTCTTTAATCTGCTGCATACGGTCAATGTCATTGTTGCCGCCGCTGATGATACAAACCACATTCTTACCGCGAATCTGTTCCCGATAGGCATCGAGTGCTGCAACCGGGAGTGCGCCAGCCGGCTCAATAACAATCGCGTTATTGTTGTAAAGCTCCAGAATGGTTGTACATTCCTTGCCGGAAGGAACAATTACGATATCCTCCAGCTTATCTTTACAAATCTCAAAGGTAAGCTCGCCCACCCTTTTCACAGCTGCACCGTCTACAAACTTCTCGATCGTGGATAAAGTCACGACCTTCCCCTGCTTGAGCGCTTCCGTCATGCTTGCCGCGCCCTCCGGCTCAACACCGATGATGCGCGTTCGAGGAGAAACACTATCCACATAAGTCGCAACTCCCGCTGCCAAGCCGCCTCCGCCAATCGTCGCGAAGATAAAGTCAGGAGATTCGGGCATTTGATTCATAATCTCGAGGCCAACTGTGCCTTGCCCAGCAATTGTACGGACATCATCAAAAGGGTGTATGAACACTTTATTCTCTTGAGCACAATACGCTTTGGCATGGTTAGAGGAGTCATCGAATGAATCACCCGTGAGAATAACTTCAACAAAAGATCCGCCAAATAACTTAACTTGGGAAATCTTTTGTCTAGGCGTTGTCGTCGGCATGAAGATTTTGCCTTCAATACCGAGCTGCTTACAGGAATAAGCCACACCTTGCGCATGATTGCCAGCGCTCGCACACACGACACCCGCTTCTCGTTCCTCCGGTGTTAAGCTTTGAATCACATTATACGCTCCACGAATTTTGAAAGAACGGACAATTTGCATATCTTCACGTTTAAGATAAACGTTGCATTCATACAAGTTAGAGAGCAGCTCATTGCGTTGCAACGGCGAAGGTTCGATCACCCTGCTGAGCACATGATTGGCCCTAATAATATCTTCCAAACCTACTTTACTGGAAACAACCATTTTCTCTTACTTCCTTTCTCCGCATTGTGCAATTAAAGTTTTAAAGATTATTGTAGCACAACTCTGTCCGCCTGTACGAAAATAATATTGGCAGTGCTTTTTCCTGTGTTTCACTTCGTGCCCAGCAGGGTATTACATAGCAATACAACTTCAAAGGAGTGGTTCAAATGTCGACTCATCGCGATATCGATATCGAAGAACGCCATGTGGAGAAAAAATCGGATTCCAGTCTAGTAGCTTCTACTTTCATCAAATATGCCGCTTACGTCGTCATCATCTTCGGCGTCCTGTATTTCCTAGTTCGATATGTATTCCCAATGTTCTAGAGCTAGGACGCAAGGTCCTTATCAGAGAAGGCAAGATAACATCTGTAGCCATCTCAACCACAAGAAGCCTCAAACCCACTCATAAGTGGATTTAGAGGCTTCTTTTATTGGTTATGAGAGGAGTTAACTAACTCCCCTCAACAGCTTGTTTAGTAATAGTAACGAGGCTGCTCCTGCAGCTCAGACCGTCTTTGCAAGAAGCGGTAGAAGGCGCTGGCCGCCTGTGCTTTCGTCACTTCTTGCTGAGGTACGAATTGTCCATCGTCTAGTGACATAATGTTCAGCCCCACCACAATAGCTGCATCCCCAACATGCTTAAGCTTAGCGGCATCTGCGAAATTGCCATTGAAGATGCCATCGAACTTCGTCAGGCTCTTGTAGCCGAGCGCCTTCACGATCAGCTGTGCCATTTCTTCCCGATTCATCGCAGCTTCTGGATTGAAATCAGCACCTACATCTAGTAAACCGCGATCAACCGCATTTTCAACATAGGCAAAATAAGGAGAAGATTTGCTCACATCGGCAAATGATGCCTTCCGTTCTGCCCCGTAATAAATACCACCATTACCGCCATTCATGGCAATAACGAGCATTTTGACTAACTCACCGCGTTGAATGGTTTGATCTGGATTCACTTTGCCATCCTTCACGTCCAGCGCTTGATAATCAAGCATAAGCTGAAGCTCATTTTTAGCCCAGTGATTGTCAATGTCGCTTACTGTCACTTTGTCCAAGGACATCACATCACCTGTTTCACTATTCCGCCATTGACCGGTTTGCGCATCTAAAAGGAAAGGTTCACGGTTGAACTTGGGAACGAGTGAATAGACAAGCTTTGCATCTAATTTCCCGTCTGTCTTCAGATCCATGGATTGCGGGACATCCCCAGCTGCGACCATCACTCTGTATTTCTCCAGTGGAATTCCACCGATGAACCCGCTGCCTTGGGCCACATAATTTAACTTGATGTCAAACTGCGCGAGCCAAAGATCCTTGGCTTTATCAATGGCCAGCACCTGCGGCTTTTGCTGTGGATACGGCAGATTGCTGATGGAGAAGTGATAACCAACAATTTGGCCGGTCACACGATCGATACTTACCGTTACTTCTTCATTCCCGGCATTTACACCATCGATCACGCGTTTAAAACTAATATCCCAATTGCGCATATGCTTCAGCTGATCTTCGGAATAATTCTTAGCCGATTGTACTCGAAGCGACAACTGATCGGTATAAGCAGGAAGCTGCTTTTTCACAAAATCAACACCGGTTGTTATCGCATCTTCCAAAGCAATTTTACCTTCTATCTCTTTATCGGCGTCAGGACCGTAAGGGATGTAGCTGCTGAAATTTGTAATCTCTCCTGTCTTGCTGTTCACGCTAGCCCATGCGCCTTTACCGACGATTTTAACTTTGGAATCCTTCTCAGACGCCTCATTCCAACTTAAATTCCAATTTGAAATGGTTTCCCCTGTTTCAGGGTTGGTCGATTCATTATAGGATGCTTCTTGGATTTTGTAGTCGGAGGACAGGTTGAAAACCGTTGTCACTTTCTTAATCGCCTCTTCCTTAGTCAGGTCCAAGGTAGCAGGCGGCTTAGCAGCCAGTGGCTTGTCGGTTAAGGGCTTATTCCCCTCAGCATCTTCCATCCCTTTGACTGGGCTCCAGACCTCACCAGTTTCTGCATTCAAGGAAAAGCCGCCCAGCATGTAAGAAATAATCGGCAATTTCTTGCCTTTGGCACCGTATGGAATCTGGTAAAGCAAAGAAAGATTCGCCTTATCGCGGAACATTTGGGCAGCTTTCTCCTTAGAAATCGGCGTTACATTTTGCTGAAACGTGACATTGTCATCCCAATTATAGTTATAATTCGTAACCTGTCCTTCCCCATTGACGACCACACTAATACCATTCGGAGTAAAGGGCACACCGCCAACAGATCGATCGAACCGAATATTATACTGGTAATTACCATTCAGCGGCGTTCGAAATGCATTTTCCTCTGAATCATTGTAAACAAGCTCCTTCTGCTTCTCTGGGTTCACTTTACCAATGAAGGCAGAAGCGGCTTCCTTGGCAGCTTTGAAATCCACCTTCGGCGGATAGCTTGGTTTGTGCTCAGGGTCATTGTCATACATGGAAAAGGAGGTCAACGTTCCGTCCAGGCTGTTAATCGATACGTTCAAGGAACCGTAATTCCGATCTTTCACCATTTTGGTGTAATTAATGTTCCACGTCGGGAAATTCCGGCCATTCATGCTATAATAAGCATTTAGACTAATAGATTGAAATGTATAGCCTTCCGGCAGCGTTATGTAGGTCTTAGCTCGTTCAATGGCTTGTTCTTTGGTAATTTTGGCGTCCAGCTGCTTATCATCTTTTCCTGGAAATGCAGGTAGTGCGGGCGCTATGGACGCGCTTCCTACAGCAGCTTCAGCCCAAACCCCAGGCGCAGCAGTGAGCAGCAGTGTCGAAGCGAGTACCAATGTTCCTGCTTGTTTGATTAATTTCAAAGTCATCTTCCTCCTCAGCTTTTTACGTTCCACAAAACAGCTTTAAATCTTTAGAAGCATAGAGATTCCATAATAATCCTTGACGTGTAAAACTGGAAAAAAGTTGCTTTAAAAAATCGATTATTGCTTTATATTTTTATTTACACGAAATGTCACTAGATCGAAACGGTTTATGGCTAAAAAACTAGGATTGCTCAACAAAAAACACATATCTGAGCACCCTTTTATCGAATGCACAAACATGTGTAAAATTTCACTGCAATTATTATAATACAACAGGTTATGGCTTATCTTGATTGGGTGTTCTCTTTGCTAAGTGTATGCATTAAATCCTGCATTTCACCTTGCGTCAAATTCCGCCATTTACCAACCTTCAAATTGCCCAGATGAATATGCATGATCCGAACCCTCTGCAGACGCACCACCCGATACCCGAACGCTTCGCACATCCGGCGAATTTGGCGGTTAAGCCCTTGTGTGAGAATGATTCGGAAAACGCGGTCACCAACTTGGTAAATCTCACAAGGCTTCGTCATCGTGCCTAGAATTCGGACCCCGCTAGCCATTCCTCGCAAAAATATCGGTGTAATCGGTCGATTGACTGTCACGATGTATTCTTTATCATGGTTGTTCTCCGCTCGCAGAATCTGATTCACAATATCTCCGTTATTGGTTAGAAGGATAAGCCCTTCGGAATCTTTATCCAGTCTGCCGATCGGAAAAATGCGCTCTGAATGCCCGACGAAATCAACAATGTTGCCTCTGATATGAGCCTCTGTTGTACTTGTGATCCCCACAGGCTTATTGAGTGCAATATAAACATGCTCCTTCTTCTCGCCAATCGGTCGACCATCGATCCGAACCTCATCCCCAGGACCAACGACGCTCCCCAGCCCGGCAACCTCACCATTAATCGTAACGCGCTTCGCCTCTACCCACTTGTCCGCTTCCCGTCTGGAGCAAACACCGGTTTCGCTAATAAATTTATTAATTCTCATGCTTGGGAAATTCCCTTCTATGCCGTAATCAATTACCTACTATTATGCTGGATTCGCTCACTCGGTTCAAGTAGCGTTCAAAGGGATCGATGCAGGGAACATATTGTAATAAAAAGATCGCCCCTCACACTGATCATTCCAGATGGCGCGGGGTGATCTATGATGGTTCTATTTCGGTGATGTGGCGCGAACGACACGCAGTTGCTTTAGCATCTCTGCCGATAAAGGTCGAACATAGGCATAATTCCCCTTTGGAGCAGCCCCTGCAGCTCTACCTGCCTTGAAGCCTCCAGTTCCTGCAGGAATGGCTACCCGCAAACCAAACGTATTCAAAACGCTTGCAATCGGCGTACTAATAGAACGAGTACCGCTGCCCGCAAAGTTCAAAGCAGCCGCAAACCGCCCACTCATCCAGACAGAGCCTGAATCGCCCGGCAAAGATATGTTATTAGGTGCTGTAATCAAAGTCTGATTGCGGAACTGTAAAGTGGCATTGCCAAGCTCACGGTAAGGCCCCACATTAAATTGCATACCAATACTTTCGACAGTACCAAAAACAAGACCGGTTGTACGCCCTGATTTAAAAAAACGGTCACCGACACTGTAACTTAGTAAATGACCTTGTGGAACAATCAATTGGCCCGTTGAGCTGACCAAGTATCTCGGATTCAGTAAACTGTTGGAAAAAGGCTGCGCTATTGCGGCATCCATGAAGTTAGGACCCGTTAAATTAAAGGGAACAAACTGCACTGGCGTGCCGACCCGATCTGTTACGGCCCGACCTCCATCTATAGCCCCCGGTTGAATAATGTTAGCGCCGAATCTGTTCGCTCTGATAAGAACGTGGTTGTTGCTCAAAATAAACAATTGTCCATTTCTAATTACGATGAGACCGCATGTCCCTGTACCGGCATTCTCTCTACCGATGCTGGTTCCTCCTGGAATCGGGCGAATCCTGCTGCGAAAAAGTGTCGGGCGTATTCTTTTTATCGGCGCTTTCATGTGCCGTTTCATCTTTTTCAGAGCTGCTGTCGCATGTGGCTTGAAGGGTCCGGCTGTAATAAAGCGAACAGGAATGCTTGCTCCAATCATCTTTCCGATACTTTTACTAATTTCTGTAATGGCAGCATTTTTACTTGTGTACACGATAATAGCCGCACCACGAGCGGGTTTATCAGGGTCCGCATACCCGACACCAGTACCATTAATCCCAGGCCGGCGCAACAAGGGGAAAAGTCTATCATTTTGCCTCAAAGCCTCATAGAAAGTCGCCATTCGCATTCTCCTTTATTAGGGGATGCTATCAATTTATGTCGACTCATCTGAATTCGACTCTTATATTAACCTAGTATCTATTAAAAAGTTGATAGATTCCTGCCCCTTCTGAAGAAAGGGTTCAGGACCGGTGAAACCGTTATGACAAGAGAATACAAGGCAAGGCAAGGCAAGGCAAGGCAAGACAAGACAAGACAAGAGAAGAGAAGAGAAGAGAAGAGAAGAGAAGAGAAGAGAATGCGAGCATATCTCGAGGAATTCCACCCCGAGTGTGATAAGCGTATAATAATGATAACCAATAATGAAATAAGGGGGCACCATCGTGCATATTCTCATACTAGGATCCACAGGTAGAGTAGGAAGAAGAATTATGGAAAAAGCACTAGCGGACGGACACGAAGTCACTGCACTTGTTCGAAGCCTAGAGAAGCTCACAGGGATTCACTCCGAAGGCTTAACCATTCTTCAAGGGGACGCTCGGAACGGAGAAGATCTACAGGCAGCCCTCCGCGGAGCGGAACTGGTCATAAGCTGCCTCGGCACCGATGGCGGAACGGTGCTGACCGAGTTCACGCCTCTACTTATAGAGGCTATGAAGACGCACGGCGTGAGCCGATTAGTCACTGTCGGTACAGCCGGCATCCTGCAAAGCAGAGAGCATCCCGGCTTGCTGCGCTATGAGGCGCCGGATTCCCGGCGCTCATCAACTCGGGCTGCCGAAGAGCACCGCAGAGTGTGGGAGCAACTGGCCGCTTCGGGCTTAAGTTGGACAGTCGTCTGTCCAACTTACTTACCCGACGGCGAGCCACAGGGACAGTACCGTGCCGAGCGGGACTATTTGCCCGATGGCGGGATGTCCATCTCCGTGGGCGACACCGCGGCCTTCACCTACCGAGTCGCTCTCAATGGAGAGTATGTGGGCTGTCGTGTGGGGATTGCTTATTAGCGTTCGCAAAGATGCAAAACAACCTACGCCCCAGCGACCTAAGCTTATGATTACACGTCCGTGTAAAGTTGTACTTTGTACAACTTTAGGCAAGCTAATCCGCTGTTATCCACGTGATTGTTGCAAGAAATACAACAATTTCAGCCTAAAATAGCTCATTTGCCTATAAACCGGCGAAATTGTTGTAGAATATACAACATCCTTAGCATTCCAAGAAGAAATCAAATAAATTGTTGTACGCAGTACAACTTGCCTTTCCAATTCTCCGTTTCTTCAAAAAACAAGCAAACAAAAACGCTAGGAAAACATAATTACTGACCGAATGATTATGCATATCCACAATCTCACTTAGCCTAGCTATATCCGTAGCTAACTCTCCTAAATAAGGTAATCCTCATCACCTTGCCACCTAACCCCAAAAAAGACGAATGGAAGCCAGTTAAACCGGCCTTCCATCCGTCTTTTTCTGTACGAACAACTAGTACCCTCTGTTTCTTCCCTTCGCCAATGCCTGGATGTTGATCCATGAAACGACGATCCCAATCACACGGAAAAGGTACCCCGCTACAGGAATAAAACTCAAGAAAGCCATAGCAATATTGATGACCGTCTTTGTCGTGGTCCCATTGCTTGTAAGTAAGGCAAAAACCAGGTTGACAAACACGAGCGGGATCACCCACGAGCAAGACCACAAATATACAAACGGAATAAGACCAAGCAAGTATCCGACAGCAATAGCAATTTCGGACAGCAGCTGAAGCAAGTTTAACAATCGAATCGTTTCTGGACGCATGATGCTCCTCCATTTCAAATAGGGAAATATTAGTTATTGTAGCATAGCGCCGACAGATAGTCTTTAGTGCGGTTAAATAGCCTTGTCCTTAGTGGAGTTCATTCTAGTTCAGATGCTGCAATTACCGAGAAAACCAATGCAGTTTGCACTTTGTAATGAGCTCATCATCTCCATATAGCTAATAGGCTGTTTCCCTTTTATATTGAGTGTCTAAAGCATACGTAGTATGCTTATAATAACAAAGAGACGGTGCGACCAACACCGTCTCCTGCACAGGCTTGGGTGTGAATACCCTCCGAATTGTAGAGTTAGTAACCCACTAGGTCGTCAACCTATACGAGTGGGTTACTTTCGTTTATCGATGTATGTCAATAGCGCAAGTATATAAAGCTACCGAACGCAAGCATGATTATTACAAAGTCTACCATTCGGCAGGCTTTTTCTTTACCTCAATTTCCTAAAGGGTAGTGAAACTATTGCTGATCAAATTCTAGAAATACGCAACCAATCTGTACGATCAATGATACGAAAACTGCAACATTTCATATACCGTTTCTCAGAAAAGCAAAAGCCAGCCTCCGGACAATAGGTCCGACGGCTGGCTCCCTACCCTACAACACGCTGCGCACTTCGCTTTCAGCGGCCGAGGCCGTTTCCGGATGTCCCTGCTGCAGCTGGTACATCTGATAGTACCGACCGAGGAGCCCCATCAGCTCCTCGTGATTGCCGCGCTCGACGATCTCGCCATGGTCGAGCACAAGAATCTGGTCGGCGCTTTTAATCGTCGACAGGCGGTGGGCAATGATGAAGGTGGTCCGTCCCTTCGAAAGCACTTCGAGCGCGGCCTGAATGATGGCCTCGGTCTCCGTGTCGATGGAGGCCGTCGCCTCATCGAGGATCAAAATCGCCGGGTCGAACGCCAGCGCCCGGGCAAAAGAAATCAGCTGCCGCTGCCCGGCAGACAGCGTGCTGCCCTTCTCGATCACCGGCTCATCGATGCCGTGCGGCAGGCTCTTGAACATCTCGTCTGCGCCAACCTCGCGCAGCGCAGCCTCCACCCGTTCCCGGGTGATGGACGGATCGTCCAGGCTAACATTGGACGCGATCGTCCCTGTGAACAGGAACGGATCTTGCAGCACGATGCCCATATGCTGACGCAGCAGCTGTTTGGGCATCTCCCGCACATCGCGGCCGTCCACCGTGATCCGGCCTTCGTTCACATCGTAGAAGCGGAAGAGCAGGTTCAAGATCGAGCTTTTGCCCGATCCGGTATGTCCGACAAGCGCCACGGTCTGCCCTTGTTTGGCCTCGAAAGTAATGTCCTTAAGCACATCCTCCCCTTCTTTGTAGGCGAAGCGAACATGCTCGAACTTCACATTGCCCAGATAGCGATCTGATTTCTCCGCAGCTACGTCGATGCCCTGCTCATCAAGCAGCTCGAATACACGGTCAGCGGATACTAGCGCACGCTCCAAATTCGGCAGCTGGTTGACAATCCCGACCATCGGATGAAACATCCGATTCAGATAATCGACGAAAGCGTAAAGTACACCGACGGTAATCAATGTATTGATTGAACTGCCCCCAACATACCAGATCAAACCGAAGAAGAACAAATTCCGAACCACATTCATCAGGTTATGAGAGGTCAGCGAGTTCAAGCTAAGCAGTTTATTCTGATATCTCGTATATTCATCGTTCAATTGTTCGAATTCTTGGATCGTTTCCTTTTGCCGGCGAAAAGCTTGAATGATCGTCATGCCTTGAATTGCCTCATTGATCATCCCATTGATCGAGCCAATCCGTTCCCGAATTTCATGATTATAGAAGGAGGCATATTTACGGTAAACAAGGATCCATACATAAAGCAGCGGAATAACAGGGAGTGTGAATAAAGCTAATCTGTAATCTAGAACGAATAATGCCGCGATGATGCCCACAATATAGATCGTACCTGTAAAAAAGTTCGCAAGCACTTGAACATACAGGTCCCTGACCGACTCCGTATCATTTGTAATCCTCGATACAATTTTACCCGCAGGCTGATTATCAAAATAGTTGATCGGCAGTCGCTGAATTTGTGCAAAAACATCACTTCTCATGCGCTGAATAATCCGATTCGCCGCCGATTGAAGTAAATATTTTTGTCCATAGGTAAAGCCCGCACCAATAATGATTAACAGTAGATACAAGCCTGCAAGTTTCATTAGACTGTTAAATTCCGGTTTATAGAACGTGTAAAGCTCTTGAATACTCAGCGTCTTAACCGTATACTCCGCTTTTTCAGTCCCCTGTGTAATTGAAAGCTTACCATCGTCGGCTAGTTTGCGTACGCCATCAAAGGCGATCGGCTGATCAACCCATACGAACTGGCTGCCCACCTGCAAAATGCGAACTTCCTTCCCTTTCGGCTCGCCTTCTGCAAAGTTGTCACTTCGCTTATAAAAAATCCCATTCGCCGGGACTGCCTTGCCAGTCTGTGTCACAGACGTTGTCTCGTACCACGGCTTCTCGATACCGAGAATGTGTGTATCAATCATCTGTCTCGCGATAAAAGGTCCTGCCAGCTCCGTTGCCACCGCGATCGATAAAAATAGCAGCGCAATGAGCAGGGGCTTTTTGAATAACGCCGCGTATTGAAATAACCGCTTACCTGTCTGTTTCAGGGTTCTCACCTTCTTTTCATTGGATATCTATTTACTAAGCCTTTGTCTGCTCTTCTAACTGCTGACGGTCATACTGCTCTTTATACCAGCCGCCGAGCGCGACAAGCTGCTCATGCGTACCTTCTTCCACGATATACCCCTCATCCAGCACAAGAATCCAATCCGCGTGTTGAACAGCGGAGAGTCGGTGCGTTGTGATGAGTGTCGTTTTGCCAGCTCGTTCCGACCGGATGCCGCGAATGATTTCAGCCTCTGTTTTGGCGTCTACCGCAGATAGCGCATCATCTAGCATGAGAATTTCGGGGTCTACATAAAGCGCCCGCGCGATCGAAACGCGCTGTTTCTGGCCGCCGGATAAGGCAACGCCTTTTTCACCTACCAACGTTTGAAGACCTTCCGGTAAGAACTCTACGTCCTTGCGGAAAGCAGCTAGCTCAAGTGCCTGCAATAGCTCTTCCTCCGTTCCTTGGCTGCGTCCAAACATGATGTTCTCTTTCACTGTTTTGGAGAAAAGAATCGGCTCTTGCGGCACGTAACCCATCCAGCCATGAAGAGTGTCAATGGTTAACTTCTCAATTGGCGTTTCGGATATAGCAATCGCACCTTGACCTAATGGGTACTCTCTCAGCAGCTGTTTAAGCAGCGTTGTTTTTCCGCTTCCGGTACGTCCTACAATTCCGAGCGTCTGTCCACGCTGCAGATGGAAATTAATATTCACCAAGTTATCAATAGAAGAAGAAGGATAGCGGAAGGTTACTTCTTTAAAACTAATCGAATTCGGCAGCAGCAGTGTCGTCGCTTTTGGGTCTTCTTTTACATCCGGCTTGTAACCAAGTGTTTCATTCACCCGATCGAGGGAGGCATTCCCGCGCTGCATAATGTTCATTAACTCACCAATTGCGAACATCGGCCAGATCAGCATCCCTAGGAATGTATTGAAGGACACGAGCTCTCCGAGCGTCAGTTCACTGTGAAACACCAAATATCCGCCGTAACATAATCCGATTAAGTAGGAAATGCCTACTAGGATTTTGACCGTTGGTTCAAAAAGGGCGTCGATCACCGCAACTGCAATATTTTTGCGATATACATCGTCTGTCATTGTTTTGAAGCTTTGTTCACTGGCTTTCTCTTGTACAAAAGCGCGAATAACGCGAACCCCGGCAATCGTCTCCAATACCCGATCATTCATTTCTCCAAAGGCATTCTGAGCGAGCAAGAATCTCTCGTGGATACGCCCCCCATAGATCGTAATCGCAACTGCCATAATCGGCAGCGGGAGAATCGAAGCGAGAGTCAGCTTCCAGCTAATGAAGAAGCCCATCATACTTAGGATGGTAAGCATAAATAACGTCGAGTCTACGAAGGTCAAAATCCCAAAGCCCGCTGTCGTCGACACCGCCTGCAGGTCATTCGTTGCTCTCGCCATCAGATCACCCGTGCGGTTGCGCTCATAGAAGGTAGGCGTCATCCGCAGCAGCTGCCTCATCAACCGGGATCGAAGAATACGCTCCAGTACGAATGCTCCGCCAAATAGCTGATACAGCCAGACGTAGGATAACCCATAACCTGCTACAATTAACGCTCCCCAAAAAGCGAGCAATTGGATCAATTTACTGCCCGTCAAAGTTCCCATGTGTATGCCATCAATCGCGTAGCCAATCAGTTTCGGTGGGATTACATCAATGATTCCAACAATAATAAGCAGTCCAATGGCGATCGTATAACGAATCCAATTCATTCGGAAAAACCAAGCTAACTTTTTTAATACCGTAAACATGTAGTGATGTCACTCCTCTCAAATGGTGCTGTCCAAAATGACCTAAATCCACACAAAAAAGGCACACCGCACGCAGCGATATGCCTTCTATGAAACAGAAAAGCGCTCGTTACGAACATCTTCGTAACCCGCGCTTTTAATTAGCGTATGTGAAGGGGCGGCAGCAGCCGAACAAGCACAAATCATGCGCTTCCGGCTAACAATCGGGTTACAAAATATGAAATTGTATGGTTGTTATCTGTAAATCTGCGATGGGCAATAGGATCCATAACCATATCAATCATTTTTGAAACCCTCCTTTAGTGTTGTTGTAAGTAGGCTTGCATCGTAAGTGTTTTCTTTTCCAAAAGTTGTATATTCGTGCTTACAGAGGTGATCTTAACATCCTTGACGAGTCTGTGTCAACCGGATAGAAAGACTATAAACGAACTATCTTACCTCGACATTTCAGATGCATTTACTCGCCTTTTAACCCCTTAGAATTGTCACACATGTTTCAAAATATGGCGGCATATCCATAGTATATAGGTTCATAGCGCATAGGGCCAACGCTTACGAAGATAGCTTTCCTACGGAAAGCTTTAAGGGGAGTGGATGTGCATGGTCGATCAAGTGTTTGCTCTAATGGGTTGGATTGTCGTTTTTGGAGTTATTATTGGTGGAGTCATCGCTGGCATCGCGCGCTTTGTCGAAAGGGATTCGATACAGTACGACATGATATTTTTGTGGGAGCACCGTTATACGCTGGAGGAGCTGGAGTTGGTTCGGGATAAGTAGCTCTGACTCTGACCATTCATAACAAAAAAAGGGCTATCACAAGGCTGCAAGCCTTTGGATAACCCTTTTCATTATTTCGCCGGTGCTACTGTAGTCGTCGGTGCAGTAGAAGCTGCTGGAGATGCTCCTGGTGATGCAGCTGGAACAGCCGTCTTGGCCGGAACTGGTTTATGTACCATTTGTCCGCCAATGTGCCCTGTATAGCCAACAAGGATAACTGCCGCGAGTGAACCAACCAAGTAGATTGGATTACGACCCAATTCTTTCTTTTTCCAGATCAGTAAGCCAACACGTACAATCGCTAACACGATAGACAAAAACATCGTTAATTTCGCATAAAACTCATGCGGAACCACTAGAGGATTACGCCATGGGGACGGGCCTGTCAGGACACTTGCGATAGCCCCAAGCGCACCCACAACTAGGCAAAGCATACCAGCGGAGTGCCATTCACGTTTTTTCACGATAATTGCGATTAAGTCAAAAATAAAGCTAAAAACAAGAAGTGCGATGGGTACATGTGTTACGATGTAGTGTAAATTTTTCAAGATATAATCCATTAATCTCTCTCCCCCATATTAAAAGCTATGTATGAATTCCCACTACAAAGTGTAGTTTTGGATATCCGAAAAGTCAAGACTTTTCTGCATTTTTTGTCGAAGCCCGTCAACTTATCTGACATGGCTCCGACTGCTGCATGTAATCCATTAGTATCAAGGTATCCTATCTTAGATAAGTCCCACAAGTAAAATAATTGTTAAGAGCGAAATGAGCAGCCGAACGAAGGGCCATTTGAATGAGATTTTCATCTGTGGATCGAGAATATGCATGATGCGTACATTCATTGATGTTTCGGCGAATGAGGCGTGAGATAAGGATACATGCGGTGCTGGTGATTGTTTGAGTAGTTTGAGGAGAGCACTGCCTAGATGTGCAGACTGGTTCGTTTGTGTAATGGCATACTTGTCTGCCCGAAGTTCAATCATAATGGGGTATTTATCTGCCATCCAAGCGAATATCGGAATGTACCACATCGACTTGGATATCATCGAAAGCAGGAAGATCGCGAGTGGATCTCTGTGCCTCATATGGCACTTCTCATGCTCAATAACGGCGCGCAGCTCGTTAGGTTCCAGCATGTCCATAAGCCCAGAAGATAAGATCACCCGCGGCTTCCAAAGTCCTATCGTCATCGCGATGGGAGCTTTGTATGAAATGATCTGGAATTGACCTTCGCCAAGCTGAAATTTATTGCGGTACTGCTCTGATAGATGAGAGTCTTGATACATCTCTACGAGCTTCATCGCTTTAATGGAGCCGAGGGCATGCCGACCCGAGATCCAAAGGATTGCACTAAACGAGTAAAGGATAAGAGCGTTCACCACATTCCAAGCAATGGGTGCAGGTACATGAAGATCTTTGAATAAAATAACACACAAATCAAATATATTATATAACGATTTCCATTTAAAAATATGTTGAAGAGCAAAGAGTAACATCTGTCCTAAAATAGCCCCCGATAACGCAAGTGACGCTGCATATAACCATTTAAACCGTGTTTCCATCATTGTTATCGATCCTTTTTGATATCTTTAATTTTTTGTTCCAGCTTGTCAAGCAGATCGGGGTCTACTTTATCAAGCGCATCCACCATATGGGTGACTGCCAAAGAACCAAATTCTTCGATAAGGTCAAAAGTAAGCTCTTTGGATTGGGTTTCCATGAACTCATCTCTCGTAACGACGGGTTTGTACTTAAACGATCTTACAACGGATTTCTTTTGCAGAATTCCTTTGTCTACCAAGCGATTCATAACGGTCATTACGGTATTGAAATTAATGATTTTAGCTTGATCCAACTTCTGTTGGACATCTTTAATCGTCATTTCAAGGGAGTTGGTCCAGAGAATTTCCATAATCTTTGCTTCTAAGGGGCCGAAAAAGCGGTTAAGTCCGCTTCCTTCATATTTAAAGTTTTGCATTTTCATTATAGTCACACTCCTTACATAAGAAATTGTAGATCGCGGTAGATGTGAAGTCAAGATCTACCCAAGTTTCGTAAGCGGCAGGCTTTGACAGCCGGAAAGAAAAGACTTATAATACTTACATATAGTAAGTAAATAAATATTTTATAGCGAAGGGGCTGCTACTATGAAAATCCAAGTATTTTCAGCTGAGCAACAGGGTGTTGGCGCTTTTGACGGAGGAAAGTTCCTGGAACAACGAGCTATCAGCTTTCCGGGTGAGAAAACGGCTGTTGACCGCGTCGGCTCCTTATTCTACTGGGCATGGGGCAAGGCTTCCGAAGTATCTGAGATCGGTATGCATCCTCATAAAGCGTTCGAAATTGTCACCTATGTCATTGATGGTCTCGTAGAACATAAAGATTCCCTTGGTTCCTTGGAAACAGTGACAAACGGCGGTGCGCAAGTCATTCAAGCCGGTTCCGGCGTTTATCACGCGGAGGCGTTCCGCAGAGCAGGCAGCGAAGCGATGCAAATCTGGTTCGAGCCGCACCTTAGTGAGACCGTGAAAAAGCCTGCCACTTACCATCAATATGACCATGAGAAATTCTCAATCAGCCAAAATGGCGGAACAACGATGAAAACCGTAATAGGCGGAGATTCTCCAATTAAGCTGGATACGGACGTTAACATGTACGATTGGAGCCTTGAGCCTGGTTCCGAGTTCAGCTACACACTTACGCCAAGCCGCCCGCTAGCCTTCCTCGTTATTCGAGGGCAAGGCACAAGTGAGATCGCTGCGGAGAAGCTTCAAGCATGGTCCCATAAAGACTTCGCGATAGTCCAAGCTACTACGGAAGGTGAAGCTCTTCACCTGAGAGCTGATAGCAATCAAGGCTTGCGTATCATTGCTATTGAAGTGCCGGAAGATCCGGGCTATACGTTATATCATAAATAAGCAGCAGATAAGCAAGAAGCTGTTCCAAAAACTTCCGCAATAGGGGGCTTTTTGGGGCAGAGTTGTTCTTAACGGAACGACAAGACGCTAAAGTGGATGAAATGCGCTGAAAGTTGAATTAGCGGAACGAGAGGGCGTTATTCGATGAAATTTGGGTGATTCGGAGCTAAAAACAATGAAATAGCGACTGTACGTTCCTCATTTGCTGAATTAGCGCATATTTCACGTAAATGCATCTATAGTTTCCCCTTAGTGGAAGCATAGTAGATGACTGCCTGCACCTATCCATGAAAAAGCTGTACTTCTTATGGATTTATCATTTTGGTGTCAGCCCCAATCCGCAAAACATCTCAATTGAATGTAAAAAGAGGCTGTCCCAAAAGTCATAAAAAATGACTGAGGGGCAGCCTCTCGTTTTTCTAAAACAAAAAGAAACCGTTCTTAGGTAATACGGAGGAGTCTCTCTTAATTATTGGTTACTCTGGAGCCTTGCCTTTTCCTCGTTTAGGGATTGGACGGCTTGCTGCACGGCTGGTGAATCAGATTGATCCGTCGCCTGCTCTAGCGCTCTTTCCGCATGATTGATTGAATTCTGAGCCTCTTCGATCGTCTGCGACGTTGGATGAGACATGGCACGAGAAACGGCTGCGTGAACATTATCCACCGAGTTTTGCGCTGAGGATATCGGATTTTGTGATTGTAGACTTGAATCAGGCTGTGTCATGGTGATTAATTTCCTCCTCTGGGGTTAATTCGTTACACCCGCTATGTTGAGGCATTTGCTCACATTTTATACCTTCTATTTGATTCTCTTCCCTCTAAGCTTCGTCTAACAGCCGCGAAAAGAACAAAGGATATACTGGCGCCAAGCCCATTCAATATCACATCATCGACATCAAAACTGCCTACCCGCAGCAGCATTTGCAGCAATTCCAAGCCTACAAGAGGACATCCGAAGTACAGGAGGAATGTACCGTATCGTATTGCGGAGCGAAATAAATAAGGCAGTAAAAAACCATAAGGAAGGAAGACCCCAATATTGCCAAACAAATTGATGATCCAAGTCTGGCTAGAAAACGAATCAACATGCAGCACATACATACGGATTGTCCGAAAAGGGACAACATTGTAAGCAAGTGAACCTGTAGTGTGCATATGCCGCCCGAAGCCTAGAAACATCCAATACAGCAAAATGCTCGTGTAGCCTATGAAAAGCAGCCAGATGAGCGTCCGAGCGAGCTTAATATTCATGTGTAAGTATCCCCTTTATGATGCAGCTAAGGCTAACAAAGAAACCTCCCTTCAGCCTGGACCGATGAGAGGTTTCTAGATTAGCGCAGCTCTATTTTTTCACACCATCCAAAAATTTGAACGACTCAAAAGCCTTATTGAGCCGAGCCTGATTGGCTTCGGTGCGGACCGCATCATCCATACGGAGCGTTGCCGTGTAAGAAATATTATTTTGATTGAAAATATAGATCGTTTCCTTGTAAGGAATCTTGGCGCTTGCATAGCTGATCTCATACTTTTTGGCTTTCACATCACCGAAAAGTGAGATTTCCTCATCGGTAAACGTATAGTCATTATCGTTATCGTGACTTTTCTTCTGAGCGGCATCTTCCTCTTTAACCATCTCTTCGTAAGTCGTTTTCGTTTCTGCACCTACGCTTAAGTACCCGCCTGTGAAGAGGAACGTCTTATTCACTTGATCTTTGTTATCGTACGAGTTGCTGCTGGTCCAGATCTCTGGAATTTGCAGTGCATATTTAAACTTCTCATTTTTGTAAGTAACTGTACGATTCGGATCCATGAGTTCATCCAGATCTTGAATGAAGCCAAGCTCTTGATCCATGCCGTCTTTGTCCACTTTGATCGTATCTGTTAAGGTTTTCAAGAGATCCTCTAGAGAAGCCCCCTCTTCTTCTTGCGGATAATTCACATCCACCTCATATTTGTACTTATCCTTAATAAAAAGGAGGGAAAAGCCTGCGCTCCACTTACTCCCTAATGTACTCGCATAGGTCACTTTCAGAGCAGGCACACCAGCAAGAGTTAGCTCCTCGGGTTCTTCCATACTGCGGTATTTCGGCGCATATGAAGCTTCAAACTGCTTACGCTGCCGCTCCGCCCACGCTCCCAATGTATCACCGGATGAGGCTGAGGTTACGCCGACATGAAGTATTTGGGAATAGTCATCATTAAAGAAAGAGGAGCCGCCTGTATAACCGCCTTGCTGCCAATTGGAAGGCAGATCAAAGGATAAGCCATACTCATTCGTGTAGGATGTATTGCCGCCAGAGTAGACTGAAATGTCTTTAAGCGACTCATCTTTTTCATTAAAGGAAAGCTTAAAGCTATCCAAAAGATCGTTGTAGCTATTCTGCTTAAAATTGTTATTGTAATGCTCTTTCGATACAAATAATTGCACCGTATATAAGTTGCCTTGGTGAAGGTATCCACGGGTCTGGATATAGCCCTCATCCCCTGAACGACCAACAATTTTGGCATAGGGATTACCTTCACGCTTCACATATTGACGCTCCAAAATAGTTGAAGCCGCGCCGGAATAATCATCCTCATCGTTGCCTGCCAATCTGTTCAGAAGTGCTGAAGGTGACAGCTCGTCGCTTTGATTGCTCTCCACTTTAATTGACAGGGAGAAATCCCCCTTGGCATCCACGAAACTGACGGAGTCGCCATCATCGGACTGATGACCTTTCACTAAGCCCGCCGGGTATTTCATGGACCATCCGTAGTGGCTGTCGCCGATTTTCGTTTTGCCGCGGTCCGCATCCAGGTAAGAACCCTCAGCGTCCTGCGAACTTTTCATTTCCTGTTGTTGCGCCTCTCCGAGTGTAACCGATTTCGATTTGGTAGCATTACCAGATTGAATGGTTATTTCGATCGTTTCACCCGGCAAATACTTCTTAATCGCCTCATTATAATCCACCAGCGTCTTCACTTTACTTGCACCGATCGATACGAGTAGATCATCTTGCTGAATGCCCGCCCCTGCCGCTGGTGAATCGGGATCTACGTAGGCAACTCTTAAGCCCGTAGAACTCGGTAAACCAACAACCGCTTCCCAGCTTTCTTCCAGCTCCAGACCGAGATAAGGGCGTTTTACTTTGCCGTAAAGCTGAAAATGCTTTAATACATATTTGACGGTATCCACTGGAATCGCGAACCCCAGATTTTCGACGCCGATATCCGCATATTTCATCGTATTAATACCAATGACTTCGCCGTTCATGTTGATCAAAGCGCCCCCGCTGTTACCAGGATTAATGGCCGCATCCGTTTGAATAAGCTGATATTGCGAGTTCACAGAGCGGTCAAGCCCGCTGACAATCCCAACAGTGACGGAGTTCCTAAGGGCAAAAGAAATCGGAGTCCCGATTGCCGCAACGGTTTCGCCCACTTTAATATCGGAGGAAGAGGCGAATTTCGCAGGCGATAAGCCGGTGGCATCGATTTTGACCAAGGCTAAATCGCTCTCCTCGTCGATATTCGTTGCACGTCCGCTATAAGTTGTACCGTTCGACGTAACGACGGCGATATTCTTCATATCCTTGACCACATGTGCATTCGTCACGATGACGCCATTCGATTCCACAATGACACCCGTGCCGTGTGCGAGATTAAAGCGGTTCTTGTCTAAGGATTTATCCGAATCAGATGAAGGCTTTCCGATAATGGCTACAACGGAAGGTGATGTCTTCTCAATGACCTTCGGAACCTCAGCATTCACCTCGGCTGCATAAGATGGCGCAGGACCCTGAAGAGAAACAAGTAAGAAGGCTGCGAGCAGCACGGTGATCCCTTTTTTCGTAAAAGTATTCCAATTCCCCATTGTTGTGTTCCTCTCTTAACAAAAGATGGCAATAGCTAGAATCTAGCATAATTAAGATAGAGAAACAATACAAATATTTCCACAAAAAGAGGGCTTAATCGACATTCCGTTATGCGTTCGGGGTGTGTATTCACCGATAATTGATCCCTGCGGATGAAGCAAACAACCGTAATCCCTAGATCCTAAGCCAAGCGAAGTGCCAGATCTGTCAGGGCAGATTTCGACAAAAGGATAGCTTCACTTCAATCCACTTCTGTCTCCAGCTCTTGGATCCGTTTCTCAACGTAGCGTGTATCCTTATGGGCGTGGTAGGTTTCTGCCTTCTCTACAATGACTGCCGTGTTATACTCCGGGATACCTGCATACTGCTCATACACGCCTTTGGGAATCAAGGAGTTGCCTTCAGGCCAATGCACCTCAATGTTGCCTGGTTTTACGTCGGCACGCTTAACTCTTCCGTGCATGCTGCCGTAGCTGTTGTAGATGACGATCGCCTCCCCTTCATTCAAAGAGAGAGCGCGAGCGTCGTCGTTATGAATAAGCACATCGTAGCGATCTGCTTCATTGAATGGATCGATGTCGCTGTAGATCATCGAATTGAACTGCTTGCCTCGGCGCGTCGTCACCGCGAAATGCCCTTCCGGCTTCCGCAGCTCCGGAAGCTCGATCGGCAGGAGCGCGCCGCGGCCATCCGGCGTCGGACAGACGCCGTCCTCGCACAGCCACGCGCCGCCGTATTGAAACACATCACCGCGCTCACGCAGGTGTTGGATGCCATTGTAGCTCGGCGCGGCTAGAGCAATTTCCGCGCGGATGGCTTCTGCGCTGCCGCAGCCCAGCTGCTCGGCGGCATCCGGCTTCACGCGGCGGGCGAGATCGACGTAAATCGCCCATTCCGCGCGGGCTTCGCCGATGCGGGGACCGGCGATCTCGGGCGAGAAGTACACCATCCGCTCCGTGGAGGTGGACGTGCCCCCTCCGGGCTGCTCGTAACGCGTCATCGCGGGCAGCACCACCACAGCCTCCCGCGCGTCAAGCAGCGTGGAAGTATTCAAGATGATGTCCTGGTGAACACGGACATCGAGGCTTGTGAGGGCCTCGCGGACGAATGCCGGGTCCGGCATCGTCTCGAGGAAGTTGCCGCCGGATGTGTAGAACATCCGGAGCTTCCGCTCCTGCTCCTCGGGCAGGAGCGCGTTCTCTAGGGTGACACCGACGATGTCACCCTGCCATTTCGGCAGCTCGAACCCCCAGAGCTGCTCGATTCTTGCGCGGTCGGCGGCGTTGGCGATTTCGCCGCCCGGCAGGCTGAAGGGATCGGCGCCCATTTCGCCGGATCCCTGTACGCCGCTGTGGCCGCGGATGGGCATCAGCCCGCAATGCTCGCGGCCGAGGAAGCCCCGCAGGAGGGCGAGATTCGCCACCTGCGAGATGTTGTCCGTGCCGAAGCGGTGCTGTGTGAGCCCCATGCTCCACACGAAAACCGCGCTCTTGGCACGCGCCAACAGCTCCGCGAACTCGCGCATGCGTTCGCGGGTGAGGCCGGACGATTGCGTAAGCGTCGTCCAGTCCTGCTGCGCCACGTGGGCGCGCAGCTCCTCTAGCCCGTTCGTGTGCGCCTGCACGAACGCATGGTCAATCGCGGAGCCAGGCTCGCGCTCCTCCATCTCGAACCATACCTTCATGACGCCGTTCATGAAGCCAATATCTCCGCCGATGTTCACTTGATACACATCGTCGGCCAGCTTCGTCCCGAATAACGCTGATTCGGGTATCGAAGGAATCCAGTACTGCTCCATGGACGGCTCGTAGTACGGGTTAATGACAATGATCTTCGTCCCTTTGCGCTTGGCCGCGTACATATACTTCGTCGAGACCGGCTGATTATTCGCGGCCACGCTGCCCCAGAACACAAGGACGTCCGTGCCGATCCAGTCCTTGTAATTGCACGTCGAAGCGCCAACGCCAACGGAGCGCTTAAGTGCCGTCTTCGACGGAGAGTGGCAGATACGCGAGGCGTTGTCGATGTTGTTCGTGCCGAGCAACCTTGCCACCTTCGCTGCCACATAGTACGACTCGTTCGTAATCCCTCTAGCCGTCAAGTAAAAAGCCATCTGCTTCGGATCGATCGCACGCATCTTTTCTGCAATCGTGTCCAGCGCCTCATCCCATGTGGCTCGGCTGAATTTCCGCTCCCCATGCCGGCGGATGAGCGGATAAGGAATACGCCCGAGCTGTCTGAGCTCGGTGCTGCTCATGCGGCTCAGCTCGTCAATGTCTGCATGCAGCAGCTCCTCGCGAATCGCCGGCATCGTGTTCAAACGCAGCACATTCAGCCGCGTTGTACAGAGATGCGGCCCCGCCAGCGTTTGGTCATAGAGGCCTGACACGCCTAGCGCGCAGCCATCGCACACGCCTTGCGTCAGAATCCGATACGCATAGGGCAGATTATCGCGATTCTGCCAGGCGATTTTTGCCGTTTCGCGAATATGCTGCGGCTTTATTTTCCCGAGGCCGAACGGCACCTTGCTGACCCACAGCTTCGGATCTGGTTTAGCGGGCAGCTTGATTGGCCCCGTATGCTTCGTTTTCCCCATAATAAAACGCTCCTTTGATTCTATATTTATATCCCTTCAACGCTTTTGCTCTTACTCTTGCTCTATGTCTTTTTTCACCTTCATACCTACGAATAACTCTCCAGTAACCCTCGCTCACACCCCACTCTAGCTACTATCCCATTGGCTCAGATCCTCAAGTCGCTTCCCCCGCTTCCATCTCTAACAGCATCCTATCGCTATTGCTATTGCTATTGCTTCCCCTACTCCGTACACCTACTAGCTGCCCTAACATCACCCCAGCAAGCAAAAAACCACCGCAAAACAATCCCCAGACCTCCTCTCATCAGAGGAAGCCTCGAGTCTTGTCTTACAGTGGTTAGTCTCCGGCAGGTTCGCTACCAAGTGCCAAGCACCTTTACCTATGTATATGCGCTAATTTGAGCTGTTATTTATTGAATTTCATAGAAATTCTCTTATTTAATAGCTTTCTTTGACCCCAGCTGCATAAAGTGCAGCAAATTGTCCTTAACATCCTAGATTTAATGAATTTGATGCATTTCCTACAGCTAATCTGAACCAATTCAGGAAAAAACGTCAAAAACAGCTAATTTTACTGCACAATTTGCAGCTTTTTCCGATATCACCGCTATTCAACCGAAAATAGATGCACTTTTTACATCACCTCATTGCGGAAGCCAGGTTCGGATCATCGGGTTGCCATCATCTCTACTTACAAAACTTCTTTTCCAAATCCTGATCAAAAACGAACACCGACATCCCCTCATCCAGCTCAATATCGATATCGACGAACAGCTTAACGAACTTCGCGCCAAGCAGCTCCTCCATTTCGACAGGGGGGTGGTCCTTATAAATCTCTTTCACCATTTCCGTGCGAGCCGTACGGAGCATTTGTCTGCCATCGCCGGTTTTCGCCATAAACTTTTCTACGGGAGAGAGGTTTCCCGCCATTTCGCATATCGCCCAGCACTTACAGAAGGTCGTCATCACGCGCTCGGGGCCCTTGCCCATATGCTTTTTGCGATAAGCCTTCACTAGGTTACTAAATTCGGCCTCCATTCGATTCATTGGCCAGCCACCTTTATATTTACTGCTTCAATCATAGCAAGAAAGCGTATACCTGACAACTGAACCGCTAGACTCATTTAACAAGGATAAACGACTCCATCGTCCTTCTGGGACGAGCGCGTTTGTCAAGACTGATGACGCGAAGTGTAATAAAACTTATACTTTCTACTAAAAAGAGCGGACAACTTTGTCCACTCTTTCACTTCCTACTATAAGCGTTTCTGCTTTAAGCGAATTATTTTTTCAGAAAATACTTCTCCAAGTCATCCAGCATTAAATTAGCCGCTTTAATTCCACCTGCCGTATTCCAAACCGCATCACTTACTTTATGCACTTTGCCTTGTTTCACTACATCAAGGTTTTTCCAAAGCGGATCATTCGTCCATTCTTGCTCGATTTTGTTCGCTTCGCCCTTTTCGTTATCCCATGTGAAATAGAATAGAATGTCCCCATTCATATCCGGAATACGTTCCTTCGTCAGATCATCTGCGAATTTATCTTGATTCTGCGAAGCAGGACGCTGGAAGCCCAGTTTATTGAGAATAACACCGGAGAATGTATCCTTCATATAAATACGAACTTTACCCGGCATAAAACGAACAATCGATACCTTCGTCTTTAACTGATCGCCTGCTTTTGCTTTGAAATCTGTGATACGCTTCTCGAAATCTCCAATGATTTTATCGCCCTCAGCTTTTTTGTTCAAAGCTTCCGCATACAGCTTGAAATTGATCTGCCAATCGCCTGAAAGTCTCTCCGAAAATACGGTGGGAGCAATAGCTGACAGCTGCTCGTACACTTTTTCCTGACGCACCTTATTTCCGATGATTAAATCAGGCTTTAGGGAAGCGATCATTTCTAGATTTGGTTGGTTTTCGTCCCCAACTATTTTCACGCCTTCCATATCCGCTTTGATATGATCATACCAATCCCCTAATGTAAAAGACTTCACCGCACCAACAGGCTTAATCCCCATCGAGAGAACGGCTTCCGTGCCTTCATTTGTTAACACGACAACCTTTTGGGGAGTGCCTTTTATCTTTGTTTCGCCCATGGCATGTTTAACGGTATATTCTTCCGACTGAGCGGGCTGACTTTCCTTCTTCGTATTCGCGGTAGCTGCAGCATCCGACTTCGAATTGTCTGTTTGTTGTCCGCAACCAGCTAGGATCAGCATGATCATCATAGCAAGAATAAACAGCTTAACTCCATATGTACGATTTGCAGCAGAAAAATGGGTATGCATAAATAGTTATCTCTCCTTCAACCATTATGAGAATGATTATCATTATCTATAACATCCTAATTCCTTTACTATCAAATGTCAATATCTCTACTGGCAAAAAAAAGACCAACCTTCATTTGAAGGCTGGCGCTTTGGCATTCCATTTCGTAGTCAGTGTCTCTATCCTCAATCGTTATCCTCTTCATCCCATTTACGGGAATACGCTTTCTTCGTTACCCAGAATGTCAGACCCACTATGATCAAAAGGGCAATAATACCTAAGATGATGGCACCAACCATTGTCTAACTCTCCTCATTTGCTTATACTCAGCCCCAATTACTTATAACACTTACTATAGCCCGAAAATCTGTAAACACGCAAACAAACAAGCCTTTTTCAATTGCTAAAACAAATCCAACTGACGTGGTCCCAGCCCTTCATATTCTAAACCTAGCAGCCCCATCAATTCCTTCGCATTCCCTGCGGCATGTCCGCCTGAATTGTTATTGAAGATCACGCATACCTCTCGCGTTTGCTGTTGCAACTCTAGCAGCCACGTCTTCCACTCCAGCAGCTCTTGCTGATTGTAATGGTATAAGTACCGTACGTCACGCCAGTTCGCCTCGTTGTTTTGCACCCAACCGCCAACATTGCGGCCGTGAAATCGAACCATTGTCACCTCGGGGTGTGTAACCTCCAGCACGGTCGGCACCGAACCAATCCCGGCCTGCGGCTCATCACAGATGCTATGCATCCAACCCTCTCGCCGCATAAAGGTGAGCGTCTTTTCGCGCATTTCCTCCGTAAACCAGCTCTGATGGCGGAATTCCAGCGCTACGGGTACATCGCCCATTTTCTCTTTAGCATCACGCAGCACATCCACATTCGTCTTGCTGCAATCAAACCAAGGTGGGTATTGAAACAGAACAGCTTTAAGCTTTCCCGCTTCTTGAATAGGTCGAATTGACTGTAGGAACACCTCAAACATTTGCTCCATCCCGCCGGCAAAAGGATTCTCTCCCCGCAGATGACCCGTCATCCCTTAGTATGCTTTAATAATGAAACCAAAGCGTTCTGGTGTCTCTTGGTTCCATTTTAAATAATTGCGCTCCGGTTGGATCGCGTAAAAAGATGTATCCACTTCCACAATCGGAAAGTGTGCGCCATATTCCCGCAGCTTCCCTTTGCTGCCGCCTAACTCATGGTCGCCCCAGCCAGCTAGACCGATGTTGATCATACCCTTCACCTCACGGATATTCGTTACTCCCATTGTAGCGACCGATACCAACAGAAACAACTTGTCTGGTCATAAAACAGGCATATCTCCCTGACATTACGCTGTCAGTAAGTTGTTATATAATGGAATTTATATAGCGAATGATCGTTCAAATTATAGGAGGCACATCCACATGTCGTTAATCAATTCTTCAGACGAGGGCCGCGCTAAAATGGACATTACTAAACCCGCCATGACCGGCTTTGCCAACCACACCCTCAGTCAGCGTGCCTTAAACCGAGCACTACTAGCTCGGCAATTGCTCCTCGAGCGCTCGGACATGCCCGTCCTCCAGGCTGTCCGGCACCTCGTCGGCCTGCAGGCGCAAGCTCCTAACCCACCCTATATGGCGTTGTGGACTAGACTGCAGAACTTTCGCCATGAGGAGCTGTCTCAGCACATCATGGACAGAAGCATCGTGCGCATCGCCCTCATGCGCTCGACAATCCATCTCGTCACGGCCGAAGACTGCCTGACGCTGCGTCCCGTCCTGCAGTCCGTGCAGGACCGCGCCTTAATGGGCACGTTCGGCAAGAAGCTTGCCGAACTGGATCTAGACGCGCTCGCCGCCGCCGGTCGAGCGCTCCTCGAGGCGCAGCCGCTCACCTTCAGTGAGCTCGGCAAGCGCCTTCAAGCCCAGTGGCCGCAGCGCGATACCACTGCCCTCTCTCAAGCGGTGCGCTGCAGCCTGCCGCTTGTTCAGGTGCCGCCCCGCGGCATCTGGGGCGCCAGCGGACAGGCCGCCCATACCACAGCGGAGGCTTGGCTCGGCCGCCCGCTGGCACAAGGGCAAGACCCCGAAGCCATGCTGCTGCGCTACCTGGCGGCCTTCGGACCTGCATCCGTCAAGGATATGCAGGTCTGGTCCGGGCTTACTCGGCTGCGCGAGGTGATCGAGCGGCTGCGCCCCAGCTTGCTTTCTTTCCGCGACGAGCAAGGAAACGAACTGTTCGACCTGCCGGACGCTCCTCGGCCGGACCCTGCAACCCCAGCACCGCCACGTTTTCTATCGGAGTTCGATAACATGCTCCTGTCCTATGATGATCGCACCCGCATCATGCGCGATGAAGACAAGCATCAGGTGTTCACAGACAATGGCATCATCCGGGCCACGCTGATTGTCGATGGTTTTGTTCGCGGCATTTGGTCCATCACCCAGAAACGCAAATCGGCTATTTTGACCATCAACTTATTCGAGCCATTATCCCAGGTTGATCACATAGAAGTTGCTGAGGAAGCGAAACGGTTGTTTGATTTCATTGCTCCTGATGCCGATACGCGAGATATTCTCTTTGTTAATCATAAAAAATAAATCCCAAGGACGCCCTCGAGATTTTCTGATTTATGGGAAACTAGGGTTTGACGCTAAAGTCTGTATTCTGTGGAAGCTCATTATGCTTGTCCCAATGTTAGAACAAAGGGGGATTGTTGTATTTCATACAACATTAAGATTAGCTTTTCCCCGTTTTCCCGGCGAATGTTGTAGAAAATGCAGCATTTTCTCCCAAAAATCACTCTATTTGATGAAATGTAGCTAAATTGTTGCACGACATACAACAACTACGGCTTGGTGACAAAAAAACCACGAAATTGTTGTACGTTTTACAACTTTAGCCCATTTAAGCCGAAAAAGACTGACACACTGAAACATTTCACTTACCGCGTGAAAATTTCATTTATCTTTGAGCGCAAAAAACAAACCCCGAGGCCGCCCTCGAGGTTTGTTCCTATCCCGCACTTCTCCAGTACTTCTCCAGTACTTCTTCAGTACTTCTTCAGTACTTCTCCACCCTACTTCTGCGCCTGCTTCTCCCACTTCGCTTTCAGTGCACTTTCTATTTCAGCAAACACCTGCTCGGTAGTCTTGCCTTCCGTGGAGATGCCTAATTTCGCGGCTTTTTTATTCACGGCTTCTGCCTTTTTACCTTCTTTACTCGCCTTTAAAGCAGCGCGTATTTCTTTGGCTGTCTTGCCTTCCGTTGCAACCCCCGCTTTTGTTGCTTTTTCTTGCAGGCTCGTCAAAGCGGCTGCTTGTAGCTCTGTTCTAATCTCTTTATTTGTTTTTCCATCAGTGGTAACACCGAGCTTTGCCGCTTTTTCTTGCAATTTCGGTAAAACAGCTGCTTTGAGCGCTGCTCTCAGCTCTTTATTCGTTTTTCCATCCGCGCTAACACCGAGTTTCGCCGCTTTTTCTTGCAGCTTCACTTGAACAGCCGCTTGAATGTCAGCTTTCAGCTGTTCCGCTGTTTTACCGTCAGTGCTAATACCCAACTTCGCTGCTGCTTTGTTCAATTGTTCCGTGTGTTTGGCAGAACTTAAAGCTTTTAGCTCCGCTTTGATCTGCTCACTCGTTTTACCTTCTGTTGATATGCCAAAAATTTGCGCTTTATCCTGAAGCAGCTGCTTAACTGGTTTAGTGGATTTGCTTGTCGGCGCTTGAGCTGTGCCCTGTGCATTCTCAGCAAAAGCCGCAATCGGAACTGTTAATACAATTGCACCAACCAACGCTAGGCCTGTTAATTTTTTCAACATAAGTATCGCTCCTCGATTCGTTTATGGTTATGTTTACCTTACGAACCCTATCTTACCGAATAGTTATGTCATAAGTTTGTCATGCGGCGGAGATTAGGTGACTGCAAAAATATTTTAAATACCGTACCCATTTGAGGTTGAGATTCCACTCGAATCGAACCGCCATGAGCTTCTACGATGTGTTTACTGATTGTCAAACCGAGGCCTGCGCCGGAACGGTTGCGGCTTTCGTCCGTTTTATAGAAACGATCGAATAGATGCGGCAGTTTCTCTGGCGCGATACCCAGACCGTTATCCCACACTTCGATCCAGCGTTCATTCTTGACTACTTTTACTCGAATACCCGCCGAGGACCCCTCAGGAATATGGTTAATGGCATTGTCCAGCAAATTGATAAACACCTGCCTCAACCGGTCTGCGTCCGCATAAACCAAGTAAGGCCCTTCTGCCTCCGAGCTCAGCTCGATCTGCTTTGCTTTAGCTTTCATCTTGAGTTGGGTAACCACCAGCCCTATTAAGTCAGGTACATCGACATCCTGGAGGTTTAATTTGACCTGCTTCTCCTCAAACGACGACAGTTCCATTAAATCATCAACCAAATGGCTCAGCCGAAGCGTCTCCTGAAGAGAAACTTGGATGAATTCCTTCGCGTCTTCAGGCTCAACAACGCCATCCGTTATCCCCTGCAGGGAGGCTCGAATTGTCGTCAACGGTGTCCGCAGCTCGTGGGATATTTCAGATAGAAATCGCTTGCGTCCCTCTTCTACTTTCTGCAGCTTACCGGCCATTCGATTCAGAGATCCTGACAGCGAGGCGATTTCGTCCTTGCCTCTAACCGGTACCCTTCCGCTGAAATCCCCCAAGGCCAAAGCCTCGGCAGTTTTGCTCATGAGTTGAATCGGCTTCATAAAATGTCTGGAAACGAAGTACAGGACAGCAATCGCAAGCAATGCGACCGTTAAAGCAGATAGGAATATCGCTCGATTAATGCCATTGATAGTCCCTTGAATATTCACGATTGGAGTGTATAAGAAAATCCCGCCAATGACGCGATTCTCCTGCATGACGGGTCGCCCGACAATGAGCATTTTCACCGAACTGTTTTGAGCAAAATTGCTTTGCACTGTCACTTGATTACCCGACAGCACTTTTTCCACCCATTCCTTACGAGCTGGGGCCTCGCCCACCGCCTGAATCTTATCCAGATTTGCTTTGGGGTGCTTGATAACGGCAACACGAACGTTCGAAGTCTTCTCAATGGCGCTAATCTGCTTACGAAAATCCTTCAGCTGTGTCGAGTTATCGAACAAATCCTTGGCCAGCTCACCAACCTGCTCCACTTTCTCTAGCAGAAGCTTCTCGCTGCGTTCATAGGTTTTCTGTTTCATCGAATAGCCAATGGTTCCTGAAATGGCAAGAATGGACACAACGGTAATCGAAATATAAATAAATAATAACTTGCGGTAAAAGGAGTTCAGCATGCACCAGGGCCCTCAAACTTATATCCTACACCCCATACGGTACGGATGCTCCAGTCCTCTTTCCTGTCCGTCAAAGCAGAAAGCTTCTGTCTCAAACGTTTAATATATAAATCCACGACGCGGTCTTCACCCTCGAAATCCCAACCCCATATCTTAGCGATCAGGTCCTCCCGGGTAAATACTTGATTCGGGTTTCGCACGAAAAACAGCAATAGCTCATACTCTTTCTTGGGTAAAGCAACGAACTGCCCTTCTACAGTCACGTCATGGGATAGGCTATCCACTCGCAAGCTGCCCACTTCATATAGATGAGCAGGCGCAGCAGCTTCTGTGCGGAGCAGCGTCCTGCGGAGTATCGTCGTCACACGAGCAACCAATTCATTCGGGTCGAAGGGCTTCACTAGATAATCATCAGCGCCCATCTGCAATCCTTCAATTCGCTCATCCACGTGACCTCTAGCCGTCAGCATGAGAATAGGAACATCACTCTTCGCACGAATTTTCTGGCAGACCTCCCAGCCATCACGTTTAGGCATCATAATATCAAGTACAATGAAGTCTGGGTGCAGCTCATCAAACTGAGTTAGCGCTTGTTCACCATCATTTGCGGTTATGACTTTATATCCATTTTTCTCCAAATATAACTTCGTAATCCGGCAAATATTAAGATCATCATCTACCACCAATACGGTTGTCACGCGGCACGCTCCTTATGAAATAGGATTCATCATTTATATTACTGGATATTTGTGAACAAAAAATTTATTTTTTCAAAATGGTTTTTTACCGCGCTCGATTTCCAGCACAACAAAAAATCCTAGTTTTCACTAGGACTTCCTGTCTAATCCTTATATGAACTCATCCGAGCCCAATTTTTACACTTCAAAAGAGCTTTTCAGCGAGACAATCAGGTTAAACACCAGTTTGTCGCTTGTTGTATGTTTCGGATCTACGTTGAAATAGCCGTGTCGGAAAAATTGGAACTTATCATGCGGCTGTGCTTGCTTCATATTATCTTCCACGAAACCTTGCACAATTTGCAGCGAGTTTGGATTCAAATTCTCCAAGAACGAAGCATCCTCGTCCTCTTCGTTATCGAGAATCAGAGGCTCATACAGACGGAACTCCGCAGGTACAGCACTCTTCGCATCTACCCAGTGGATCGTTCCTTTGACTTTACGGCCCGTAAATCCGCTGCCGCTTTTCGTTTCCACGTCATACGTGCAGTGCAGCTCAACCACTTTGCCGTTCTCATCTTTGATGAAATCATTGCACTTGATGAAATAGGCGTTTTTCAACCGCACTTCGTTGCCGGGAAATAACCGGAAATATTTGTTCGGCGGATTTTCCATGAAATCGTCTTGCTCGATGTAGATCTCGCGGGAGAACGGAATTTGGCGATTGCCCATCTCCGGATTCTCTGCGTTGTTCTCCATATCCAGCATTTCGACTTGATCCTCAGGGTAGTTCGTGATTACGACTTTGAGCGGATTCAGAACACCCATCGTACGCATCGCCTTCAACTTCAAATCCTCACGGATAAAATGATCCAGCATCTTCGCGTCAACGACACTGTAGCTGCGAGCTACACCGATTTCGCGAGCGAAATTGCGAATGGATTCAGCTGTAAAGCCTCTGCGGCGCAGACCAGAAATGGTCGGCATCCGCGGATCATCCCAACCGTCAACGGCTTTCTCGTCGACAAGCTGTTTCAGCTTTCTTTTACTCATCACCGTATTCGTCAGGTTAAGGCGTGCAAATTCATACTGTCTAGGCACATTCGGCATCTCGCACTCGCGAACAACCCAATCGTAGAACGGGCGTTGGTCTTCGAACTCGAGCGTACAGATGGAATGTGTAACACCTTCAATAGCATCTTCCAGTGGATGCGCGAAAGCGTACATCGGATAAATGCACCAAGCATCTCCCGTATTATGGTGATGGGCATGCACGACACGGTAGATGATTGGATCGCGAAGGTTAATGTTCGGCGAAGACATATCGATCTTGGCACGAAGAACACGCTCTCCATCTTTGAATTCACCGGCACGCATACGCTCAAACAAGGCGAGATTCTCTTCGATACTGCGCTCGCGGTAAGGACTGTTCGTACCCGGCTGTGTAAGCGTCCCGCGAGTTTCACGGATTTCATCCGCTGATTGGTCATCCACAAAAGCTAAACCTTTATTGATCAAAACCACCGCACGTTTGTACATTTCCTCGAAATAATCGGAAGCAAAGAACAAGCCATCCCATTGAAAACCGAGCCAAGCGACATCGGCTTTAATGGATTCTACATATTCCGTATCTTCCTTAACTGGATTCGTATCATCGAATCTAAGGTTTGTTAACCCTTTGAATTCATCCGCAAGCTCAAAATTAAGACAGATCGACTTCGCATGTCCTATATGAAGGTAACCGTTCGGCTCCGGGGGAAATCGGGTTACTACCTGACTGACTTTGCCTGATTTCAGATCTTCGTTTACAATGTTCTTAATGAAATTGGATGGCGTGCTTACTACTGCGCTCTTCGTTTCCATATGTTCCCAGCCTTTCTCCCACGGGTTAAAGTTTTATTTTCTATCATACACTAAAAGTTACTCAAATATAAAGGAGCCAGCGAGATGGAGACATTCGAACATTACTTAGATAAATATGCAGAGCTTGCCATACGTGTCGGATTAAATGTACAAAAGGATCAGACTGTCGTCATCATGACGCCGATCGCCTGTGCTGACTTTGTGCGCAAGCTAACGAAAAAGGCTTACGACGCTGGCGCCAAAGATGTCGTCATCGACTGGGACGACGATGAAGTGAAGGCGCTGCGCCTCAAGCACGCCCCGGAATCCACGCTGCGCGAGTACCCCATGTGGCGAGCAAACGGCCTGGAAGAGATGGCAAAGGACGGTGCAGCCTTCCTCCAAATCTACGCGCCTAACTCCGATTTGCTCAAAGATGTAGACCCTGAACGGGTCGCCATCTCTAGCAAAACTACAGCAACAGCGCGCGAAGGGTTCCTGAAATATTTGCGCAGCAATCAGGTGAACTGGTTGATGGTCTCCTTCCCGACAGCGGAATGGTCGGCTAAGGTATTCCCGGATTTGAGCGAAGCCGAGCGCATCAAGAAACTGTGGGAGCAGATTTTCAAGCTAACTCGCGTGGATAAAGATGATCCGGTTGCAGCATGGAAACAGCATATCGAGACGCTGACAGACAAGCAGAATATGCTGAACAACAAAAAGTACAAGCAGCTGCATTTCAAAGCTCCTGGTACAGATTTATACATAGAACTAGCCCCTAAACATCAATGGGTTGCCGCAGGGAGCGAGTCGGAGCGAGGCATTTTCTTCGTGCCGAACATCCCAACGGAAGAAGTATTTACGATGCCTGCACGAAATGGCACGAACGGAACCGTTCGCAGCACTTTGCCGCTGAGCTATCAAGGCTCTCTAATCAATGGATTCAGCCTGAAATTCGAGAATGGCCGAGTTATTGAAGCAACCGCAGAGGTGGGTCAAGAAGTGCTGAATAAGATGCTGGACATGGATGAGGGCGCCCGTTATTTGGGTGAAGTGGCACTTGTTCCTTATGACTCCCCCATTTCACAGTCAGGACTCATTTACTACAACACCCTATTCGACGAAAATGCTTCCTGTCACGTCGCACTCGGTAATTCATATCCGTTCACGATTGAAGGCGGAACGACGATGAGCCCCGAGGAGTTAACCCAGAATGGCTACAATAAGAGCCTAATTCACGTTGACTTCATGATCGGCTCAGCTGACATGCAGATCGATGGCATTCTGGCAGATGGAAGCCGCGAAGCTTTGTTCCGCAAAGGAAACTGGGCATAAGACGGCAAGCATGACTTCATAGAAAGACCGCCACATCATGGAACAATTGCACTCCGTGAGATGGCGGTCTTTTTTCAACGTAACTTGCCGGGCAGCGTTTTGACAATCGAGGATTCTTTTAAAATCCATTTTCCTTTTTTCCATTTCCAAACGGAGATGGCGTATCCAAGTGTATCTGCATTCGCAATACCCGTGATTCGTTGAGCACCCTTCAGCTCACAGTACCCATCCCGATCGACATCCATCGGCTTCAGAGCGCCATAGTCGTTGACACTCACAATAATGGGCTTCACTACCATGCCATTTTTGTACACACCGAATTTCTCGTAATCGTCCTTGCGGTCTTTGATATCAATTTTGAAGGACTTCCCAGTCTCTTCAAGTTTCATCTTTACCACATAATTTTTCTTGAAGGTGGCCTTTACATGAAGGGGACTAGGCAGCGGGATAGCAGTTGGAACATTATTTTTCAATGAGTAAATATAGTAGTAGGATAGCCCCCCACTGCCCCCTGTTTCGGCGGAAACATAGATTTGAGGCAGTTTGTCCTGAATAAAGTCACAAAAATCCATCTGCGGGTTATATCCACCCTCAAGCGGAATGACTACTTGGGTCTGATCCGGTCCTACGACGGTAATAAATAGCTTATCATAGTACGGACTGCTACTATCCGACTTCATCCCTATTAGGGATACCGTATCTGGCTTGCCATCACCAGTGACATCAATCTCACGTGTTTGTATAAGCTCGCCTTGCTGTGCAGTTTGTGGTGGCGGCATCTCTTCAGCGGACACGAAGCCAACTCTCCATAAAGATGAGCTGCTCAAAAGTAAACTAATTATCGCTGTGCCTAGGGCGATTTTAAACCATTTTCTGAACATGTAATCCGACTCCTAATATAGGGATCTTTGAGCGTAGCTCAAAGTCTCTCCGCTTTGAGATTTGAATTCGGCTTATTATTTCTAAATTTTCCATCAGGTATGCAGAACTCCACAAAGGGAATTCTTTCTCTGAAATCGAATGTTAAAGTTAACATATATGAATCGATGAGGTGCTTTTCTTGAAAATTGATCGTCTGCTTGCCATTACCATGCTGCTTCTAAATCGAAGAAGAATTAGCGCTAAAGAACTTTCGGAGCGTTTTGAAGTGTCATTACGTACGGTTTATCGAGACGTTGAGGCCATTAACCAAGCTGGCGTTCCTGTGGTTTCTTATGCAGGGATGAGCGGTGGCTACGAAATTATGGACCAATATCGGCTGGATCGCCAATTTCTGTCCCTCGATGAGCTCCAATCTATTATTGTTGGACTCAAAGGAATCCGCTCTACCGTTGGCGACCAAGAGATCAGCAACCTTCTTGACAAAGTCGGCGCTCTCGTGGCGAAATCGGAACAGAACACCGTCGCTAACCTAAACAATCAACTTATTATTGATATGAATCCTTGGCGTGGCAGCAATCAGGACAAAGAGAAGCTGAGCACCCTGCGCACATCAATTAAGGAATCCAAACTGATTTCCTTTCAATATATTACTTCCCAAAGTGAGCAGTCTGTGCGAACCGTAGAACCTATGGGCATTGTGGTCAAAGGCTTTGGCTGGTATTTGTACGGCTACTGCCTGCTTCGTCAAGATTTTCGCGTCTTCCGATTATCTCGTATGAAGGATATAGAAGTGCTTCAGAGAACCTTTGAACGCAAAGAAGGAGCCTTAGAACAGTTAGATCATAACTGGGGCAAAAGAGCCCCCTCCTCACTCATCAAACTCGTGCTGCATGCGCAGCCGAACGTTCGAGCTCAAGTAGAGGATTATTTCCGTCCTGAGCAAATTACCGTTCAAGCTGATGGCACTTTGATGATTACCGCCACTCAACCGGATGAACCGTGGCTTCATGGCATGCTTCTTAGCTATGGTCCCAACCTGCGAATCATTGAGCCAGCCCATATTGCAGCCATCATCAAAGATAAGGCTGAAAAAATCGTTCAACTATATGCAAATGAACACTGACAGGACGTTGTCAGTGGTGGTTGTCTATAATGTGATTATGAAGTAGGCGAAACAAATAAAATGAATGCTTACGATGCCAGTTTTTCTGGCGAAAAACTCAAGTTAATGCTTACGACGCCAGTTTTTCTGGCGAAAAACTCTAAGGAGGCTCACCCATGTTTAGAACAATCGAAGATTTTGTAAATGAATGGAACAATGAAGCAAAAGCTACCCAGCGCGTGCTGGACACTTTGACAGACGCTTCACTTAAACAGCAAATCGCGCCCGATTTCCGCTCGCTAGGACAATTGGGTTGGCATATCGCTACAACTGTACACGAAATGACTTCACGTACGGGTCTCAAATTCGAAGCTCCCGAGGGTGAAGAGCTGGCACCAGCATCCGCCAAGACAATTGCCGACACTTATCGCTCCTCCTCAGCCGGGCTAGCCGAAGCAATCCAGTCCCAGTGGACAGATGCTAAGCTCACTGAAAGCACTGACATGTATGGCGAGCAGTGGCTCAATGGCTTAACGCTGCGCATCCTCATTTCGCATGAAATTCACCATCGTGGTGAAATGATCGTCTTGATGCGTCAAGCCGGACTACGCGTTCCGGACATTTACGGTCCGACTCGCGAGGATTGGCTGGAGCGCGGCATGCAGCCGTTGGTGTGATTTAAAGTAGATATAGTAAGAATTCGTTGAGAACTAGCTTGTCTGTGGATGAGTTTGAAAGAGAAGAATGAACATGAAGAGGCTTCAAAGAGCTTCAAAGAGCTTGAAAGAGCTTGAATGAACATGAAAGAACTCGAGAAAGATGAAAGAGCACATCCTCCATGTGCTCTTTTTGGCTTTTTAGGGATTGAATATATATTTCAAAGTCATTCGATAGGGTTGTCCCCAAAGACATATCTGGAACACTCAACTCCCACTTTGTGAATTCGAAGCCTGCATGCTACTTCCATTGGATTAATTCCAGTGGAAGTACGGATTTGACAGCCTGGATGCCCATTCCATTGGATTAAATCCAATAAAATTGGGCTTTTCAAAGCATGAGAGTCGATTCCATTGCATTCTCTACAATGAAATTTCCTAAAACACCAATTTCACTCAATAAATCGTGGTATTCCATTGTATACTTTACAACAGAAGCTCCTGCTGCTTCCTCTCTTGGATACCACTATTAAATGTTAAAACAAAATTTATTGATAACCCATCCAACAATACGAGGCATAAGCAATGAGCTATACCAAAAGAGGAGGCGAACCTATGCAAAATCAAACGGTCATCGTAACAGGCGCTAACTCAGGAATGGGCCTGGCCACTACTGTGGCGCTAGCCAGCCAAGGCGCCTACGTCATCATGCTGTGCCGCAGCCGCCAAAGAGGCGAGCAGGCACTGATCGAAGCGCGAAAGCAGAGCGGCTCGGAGCGCATCGAGCTTATGCTGTGCGACCTCGGCTCCCTTGCGAGCATCCGTTCTTGCGTCGCGGAGTTCCATGTCAAGCACAATGTGCTGGATGTGCTTGTGAACAACGCGGGGGTCGTCACCGTGAAGCGGCAGACTACAGCAGACGGCTTCGAGGCCATGATCGGCGTCAACCATCTCGGCCATTTCCTTCTGACCAACCTGCTATTGGACGCCATCGTCCGCTCCCCGCAGGGGCGGATCGTGAACGTCTCCTCCGGCGCCCATAAGATCGGGCGCATCGATCTAACCAACCCTCACCTCACCCGAGGGTATCGTGTCTGGAGCGGATACGCCCAGTCGAAGCTGGCGAATATCCTGTTTACCCGCGAGCTGGCGAAGCGGCTCGCGGGCACTTCCGCCACGGCCAACTCACTGCACCCCGGGGCCGTGGGCACAAACCTCGGTGTCGATCGCGACACCGGATTCGGCAAGGCCGTGTATGCGATGCTGCGGCCGTTCTTCTTGACGCCGGCGCAAGGCGCGGAGACGGCGGTATATTTGGCCACGAGCCCGGACGTGCGGACGGTCAGCGGCGAGTACTACTACAGGCGGAAGATCGCGCCTGTCTCCGGCAGAGCCCAAGACGAGGAGCTAGCTCGTCAGTTTTGGACTTGGAGCGAACGCGAAGTAGGATTAACACCAGCCACAGAGTAGACGCGGAATGGATTCCTCAGGAACTCTTCGCCCCTTTCCTCATGGATAAAAACTGGAAAATGAGGAAACATTATTCGAGCATTTACCCCCATTTTGGAGTGTGACATGAATTGGACTTTTTTCATAGCCAAGAATCTCTAACCACGATCCAGTGGATTTTGCGCGCTGTTGCAGCCTATCTCTTCTTATTAATCGCGGCCAAAGCTTTGGGGCAACGCTCGATCTCCCAGCTGCGGTTTTTGGATTTCATTATTGCTCTCATTCTTGGAAATATTATTGCTCACCCGCTCTCGGACGAGCAATTAGCATTAACAGGCTCCATGATCACCACGATTGTAATCGTAGTCCTATATATGACAACCTCCTGGTTAAGTCTAAAATGGAAATTCCTTAAGCATTATTTAGACCCGCCGCCTCTCAGGTTAATTAAAAATGGACAGATTCTAATGAAAAATCTGCGCAAAGCCAAAATTTCTGTAGATCACCTATTCTCTGAGCTGCGCAAGCAGCAGATTGAAGATATAGCCAAAGTCGCACTTGCGCTGTGGGAGCCAGGGGGAATCATTTCCGTGTTCCTCGAGCCTCAGTATCACCCTGTCACCGCGAAAGATATGTACATACCTACATCGTCTTTCTCACTCGTGAAGCCGATTATTGTTGAAGGTTCCAGCGACGACAAAATACTCGCTCAGCTAGGAAAAGACCACGCATGGCTGGAAGCTCAAACTCAGGCTGCACATCTCGATATGAAGGATGTTGAACTAGCTACCATAGATGATCAAGATCAAATACGTATGTATGCCGATTTAGACACCAATGAAAAAGACGAACAAACGCTGATCTGATAGCGTCCGTTCGTCTTTTGGCTTTTAGATGAGAAAACGTTGGATTTGTAATCGCAGTTCATTCGAAACTTGGTTCAACGCAGCTGCATTCCCCGAAGCTTCTTTCACGGTTTCCATTTGTTGCTGCACCATATCGGACACACTCTTCGTGTTATGCCCGGTTTGTTTACTGATCTCTGCCGCTTCACTGAATGTGGCATAAATTTGCTCAGACCCAGCCGCCATCTGCTGCGATACCCCGGATACTTCGAGCGCACTGTGATAGATCTGCAGGATATCTACGCGTATTTTCTCAAACATATCACCGGCATTTTCCATACTTGCCAGCCCCTCTACAACCTCAGTACCACCTTGATCCATTGCCATATCCGCTAGGTTTAAATCCTCCTGAATTTGCTCAATCAGCGTTGTTATACGATCGGCCGATTGTCCACTCTGCTGTGCTAGCTTCCTTACCTCATCAGCCACAACAGCGAATCCTCTTCCATGCTCCCCTGCATGGGCAGCTTCAATGGCCGCATTAAGCGCTAAGAGATTCGTTTGATTAGCTACCTCCCGCATTAATTCAACCACTTGATAAATTTCCCGTGATCTCGCGTTCACTTTCTTAACAGCCTGATTCGCATGTTGAACCGATTCCTTGAGTATGTACATGCCGCTCACAGCTGATCCAATCGATGTACTGCCCATCTCCGTGAGTGAAACAGATTGTTCCGATTGTGCTGCCATTGATGACATATGATCAGCAACTCGTTGGATGTCAGAGGCGATTTCCCCCATAGCTGAAGAACTTTCTTCTATCCCTTTCGCTTGCGACTCAGCGCCTGCCGCCATATCAATGGCTTTGTGATCAATATCTTTCGTAATCGCTGATGTTTGCTCTGAGGTAGCTACCAACTGCTTCGTCGCCAACGCGACACGGTCCGCAGAGTCCCTCACATGATGAATTAACCCTTGAATCATATCCATCATCCTGTTAAAAGACTTCGCCAATTGGGCAATTTCGTCATTACCATGCATCTCAATCCTCTCACGTAAGTCACCTGTACTCCCGGAGAGCTCCTCCAGCTTCACTTTCACTTTGTTCATACGTCCAAGGATTTGCTTCGTTACCCAAATAGCTATGACAGCGCCTGCCGAAATGGAAAGAACCGAAACAACCAACGCAATGATGGATCTCATTTTCACGAGTGATGCTGTTTCATCCGTCCTCAGCTCGATATGCTGCTCTTGCAATTGCTGGAATTGGTTCAGCAGCTCAGCAAAACGCTTGCGAAGTTCCGTATAATCACCTGCAAAAATGCGCAGCGTTTGTACCTTATCTTTTGCAGCGAGCTCCATCATTTTGGTCTCTAATTCAACTAATTTCAGATTATCCGTATCCAAATCACGAAATATTTGCTTCTCCTCTTCCGTCTGCAGCAGAAGCACAGTTTCCTTAATGTGTTTATCGATCTGTTCGGCGTAGGCGTTATACGTGTCGCTTTCATCTTTATTGGCAGGATCAATAATGATCCCTCGCACAGAATCCGTTAACCGAAGATCCTCATAACGAATTTGATTAGCAAGGTTGAGCATATGAACATCATCTCGTGCAAAGCTTTCAAATGAGGAAGAAGTTTGCTGAAGCGAAGTAAAGATAATGGACAATGAAATCAAAAATAAACCAACAATAACACCAAATCCAAGAAATAACTTCATTCTAATTGTCATCGGTACCCCTCCATGTGTCACCTCATCCGCAGATAAACAAAAGCCCGAGAGGTATCAGAATCGATAACCTCCCGGGCTTTTATCCCTCCGTGAACACAGCACGCTGTGAGTTTTCTCTCGGACCTGGCCGACAAAAAGTCGCGGAACCCTAGAAAACTTTTGTTTATGTTAGATAATATAACACAAATTCCGACGATTTTAAACATAAAAAAGTAAATTGAAATTTAGTGTCATTTATGCTTACGTTGAACCAGGTTAGGCTAACTGCATTCTGGAGCACCTGCACGGCACCTGCAGTGAGGTTAGCCTCTTTTTGCATGCGGATGGCAGCATCACAGTTGCAGACAATGGACGTGGCATCCCCGTTCAAGCGCTTCCTGGTAGTGAACGCCCACGTGTTCAGACTGTTCTTACAGACATGAGCCGACTAAGCACAAGCGCTTCATTATTAGCACCCGGCAGTGAAAAAGGCATCAACATGCCCGTCGTCAACGCGCTGTCACTCAAGCTTTCTGTTGAGATCAGGTGCGACGGTCGAGTGTTCCAACAGCATTATAAGCATGGGATTCCGCAAAGCGAGCTCCAAACCGTTGGCGTGACCAAGGAAACCGGAACGAGTGTTACCTTCCTGCCAGATCGCGATATTTTCGGCAAATCATTTGAACTAAGCATGCTTGAGAAACAAGCCGAGGATTTTGCCGTTTTGTATCCGAAGCTGAATATTCATGTGCGGAGTGATCTCGCTTAAATAACCTCAACACCGACACCCAGTTGTCGCCAACGATCAAAAAAGTCTGGGCATGTTTTCGAAACACAGCCCGGATCCGCAATCCTGACGCCATCCACCCTTGCGCCGATCAGTGAAAGAGCCATCGCCATTCGATGGTCGTCGTGGGGGTCGAGCAGCGCGGGCTGCGGCTCCCCTGGATACACCGTTAACCCATCCGCATGTTCTTCCACCTGAATGCCAAGCTTCCCAAGTTCCTCACACATCGCCGCAATGCGGTCACACTCGTGATGCCTGATATGCGCAGCATCCGTCAGTGTAATAGGACCATCCGCGAAGGGCGCCAGCGCAGCTAATGTAAGCGTCTGGTCCGACCAACGCTGCATACTCACCGTGAAGCCCCCTTTAAGACGGTTTGTACCCTGAACTTCAATATAATGTTCACCATGCGTCACCGAACAGCCCATTTTCTCCAAAACAGACAGTAGCTCTATATCCGGTTGTCGTGTCTGCGCGGAAATTCCCTCAATACGTACACGTCCATTCGTCAGGGCAGCGAGTGCCCAGAAGTAACCGCAAGTTGATACATCGGGTTCCAGCATGAATGTACGTGCTTCGTAAGCGCTCGGCTGAATCGTAATCGCTTGCCCATCCTCATGGACTTCAGGCCTTACACCGAACGCCCACATCATATCCAATGTCATCTCGACGTAGTCTCGCTGCACAATTTGATCAGCAATTCGAATAGTTAGAGTTTCTTTGGCATAAGGAGCTGCGAGCAGCAAGCCACTAATAAACTGACTGGAAACCGCTCCGGAAACCGTTACTTCTCCTCCGTTAAGACCATCCGCCTGCAGCGTCAGCGGTACACATCCAGGTTTGCCCTTATATCGGATATCCACCCCCAAACTGGATAACGCATCCAATAGAGGTGCAAGTGGCCTCTCAGCCATACGCTTACTGCCATCAAGTGTCCACTCCCCATGACCAACGGCAAGCGCCCCGGGTAAAAAGCGTGCAACTGTACCAGCAGCTCCCACGTACAAATCTGCTTTCGCGACTGACCACTGTCCTTCGTTTCCTTGGATTGCAACTGTATCCCCATCCATCTCAATTTCAGTTCCCAGCTCTCTGAGAGCGTTCATACACCAATAAGAATCATCGCTTTGTAAAATACCCTGAAGTCGCGTGGTCCCCTTCGCCAGTGCAGCAATAAGGAGTGCGCGATTCGTGAAGCTTTTGCTGCCCGGTATCGTGATAGTCGCATCGACCGCTCCATGAAGTGGGGACAGCCGTACCTCCTGTCCTTCCAGATGCTGCGACCATGGAGATCTAGCTCTCCGATCTGGCTCGTGCGTCTTTGAATCCTTCATCTCATCCACCCTCTCCAATTGTGAGTATCCTGTAAGCCAATTATAATGGGGGATAAAGACATAGATGAAATCGCTAAATAAGCACCATCCCATAAAGGAGCTCTATATCATGATTCATTTAGAATGGTACCGTATTTTCTTACATGCCGCCAAAGCGGGCAATTTAACCAAAGCAGCCGGGGAGCTTTACATTACCCAGCCATCCGTCAGTTATGCGATTAAACAAATGGAACAGGCCCTATCCATGAAGCTTTTTCATCGGCAATCCAAGGGTGTGGAGCTAACAACTGAGGGGAAGCAATTACTGCTTTATGTGGAGCAATCTTTTGCGCTTTTGGAGGCTGGGGAGAAAAAAATGTCCGCACTCAAGCACCTCTCAGGAGGCGAACTTCGTGTCGGAGCGAGTGATTCGTTATTCAAGCACTTCTTATTCCCTTATTTGGATACCTTTCATAAACAATATCCCGATGTCCGCATCCGGCTTTCTCACGGCAAAACATCCGAGATTACTGCTCGAGTCAAAGAGGGCAGCATCGATTTCGGACTTATTCATTTGCCAACTGCCGATGATCCTCATCTCGATGTCCAGGCGATCACGACCCTCCAAGACTGCTTCGTGGGCGGTGAAGCTTACCGTGATCAAGCAGACCACTCACTTTCCGCGCAGGATATCAGCCAATTCCCCTTACTGCTCCTGTCTCCCGGAAGCAGCACAAGGCGTTTCGTTGAGCAATGGTTCGCTGCCCAAGAAGTCACCATCGAAGCCGACATCGAGCTTGGCAGCATTGATCTGCTTATCGAGTTTGCAAAACTCGGCTTCGGCGTTGCATTCGTCCCTCGGTCTTACGTCGTCAAAGAATTGGCTGAAGGTAATCTGCATGAGCTAAAGCCTGCCAAAGCCATCCCTGCCCGCAGCATCGGAATCACCACCCGTCAAGATATGACGTCGTCTGTTGCCGCGGCTAAATTTCTCGAGATGCTTTCGTCTTAAAACTAAACATAGACTAGGAGAATTTCAGACGACACGTTCTCGCTACATAAAACGCTTCTCGATTTTTTTGCTAATTACTAAGGAGATCGCAATAAATAAAGCCACATAGATCAACTCATACGGATTCTCAATGAACCGCTTAGGATCGTGTCCGATGAAGCTTACCGACAGCACCATGACCGCTTTTCCCGCCGCAACCGCAACCAAAAAAGAACGAAACCTCATGCCGACCAGCCCGGCAGCCATATTAATCACAACAAAAGGTCCTACCGGAAAAAGACTGAGTATAAACACATAGTTGAAGGCCTGACGGCGCGCCCAAAGGAGACTTTTTTGGACCTTCGGCTTTTGTGCCCAGCGCTCTAGATAAGGATGGCCGGCTACTTTTTTAACGATCGCAAAAGTCACCAAGCACCCGCATACAATACCTATCCAAGAGTAAAGAAAACCGAGCCACAGCCCATATACAGCTGCATTTACACTAATAATAACAAGTGTAGGAAGCGGCGGAACGAATGATTTCATGAAAGGTAAAAGAAGACCGGGCAAGGGGCCGAGTGATCGATACTTGTCCAGGATCATCGCCAAATTATCTTCCGTGAGGTAGGACAAGAGTTCTGTTATTCCCATATGTATGCACACCTACTCGCTTAACAGTTAGTTGGAGATTAGGATAACCTTTCGAATTAACGAAGGATAAAGGCTTAGGCTGTCCAAAAGGACGAGCTCGCTTGTCAAAGCTGGCGCAAAGCATGCGAAGTTGTAAATTTATAAAATCGAATCAACTGAAAAAAGAACCTCCATAGGCATAATAGCACATGAAGGTTCTGGTTGCTTATTTTTGAGCGAAAAACACTAAATTGACACATGATGGATCTCGCCTGTGGATGCTTACGCAAAAACTAATATATGTTTGGTGACATTCGCTGGCTAACCATCGTGCAAGTTGTATTCAGTATGACCTTACATCCTCGGCTGAACTACCTCAGGTTACAAAGTTGTATTCGTGCAGCAATATATCCTCTTCTTCCCTACCTTAGCCCGCCAAGCGTCTTCCGTGCTACAAACGCCCTCGTCAGCTCTACCTTAGCCTCCAAAGTTGTATTTCGTACAACGGTTCCAGCTGAAACCAGCCGGAGCCGCTGGAGCTTTACGCCTCCAGCGGGTTCACCGCTTCATGGAGCAGCTGCTCCAGCTCAGCGGTGTAGGCCGCCGTTTGCGCTTCGTCCCAGCCGAAGCGCTCAGCCATGAAGGCGATCGCAGGCGCCTTCCACTGCTTTGCCCACGCGATGTCGAAGAAGAGGGCGCCCGTGCGGCGGATGAAGAAATCCGCCGGCTTCACGACCATCTCGCGCTCGATCGCGTACACGAGCGCAGCGAGCACAGCGGCGGGCATGCCCCGCTGCGCCGCCTCAGCACGGTGCTGCTCCAGCAGCTCGAATACGGCGTCCACGTTGGAGCCGTACCTGCGCGCGAGCAGCGCAGCCTCTGCCTCGGTCAGCCCCAGCCGCAGGCCTTGGATGGCCTTGCCCCGCAAGAACGGCGCCAGCTTCGCGGAGCCGCCTACATCGCCGCCGGAGATCGGCAGCGTCCGGGTGCGGCTCGGCGGCAATGCCGCCGAGACCTTGCCCTCCGCCAGCAGCATGGCGGCGATCTTGTCCACGACCGACTCCGCCATTTTGCGGTAGCCGGTCAGCTTGCCCCCGGCCATCGAGATGAGACCGGAGTCCGACACGAAGATTTCGTCACGGCGCGAAATCTCAGAAGGATCTTTACCCTCCTGATGGATCAGAGGGCGCAGCCCGGTCCAGCTCGATTCGACGTCAGCCTCCGTCAACCCGAGGGACGGAAACATCTCGTTCGCGGCGCGCAGCACATAAGCGCGATCTGCTTCGGTAATACGGGGATTCGCGATATCCCCTTTGTAATTCGTGTCCGTCGTCCCGATGTAGGTTTTGCCGTCCCGCGGAATGGCAAACACCATCCGCCCGTCCGGCGTATCAAAATAAATCGCCTGCTGCAGCGGGAACTTCCTCTGATCGAAGACCAGATGCACCCCTTTGGTCAGGTGCAGCGTCTTGCCATGCTTAGAGCGGTCCATCTCGCGCAACGTATCGACCCACGGCCCGGCCGCATTAACAATCTTACTTGCGTACAGCGAGTATGACTTCTTTTCGCCGCCAATCTGATCCACCACACGCACACCAACCAACTTGCCATTCTCCACCAGCAGCTCTTCCACCTTAGCGTAGTTCACCGCCAAAGCACCCAGCTCAACAGCCTTTTTCATAACCTCAATCGTTAAACGCGCATCATCTGTGCGGTATTCCACATAGTAGCCGCCGCCTTTGAGATCCTTCTTCTTCAAAAGAGGCTCATGCGAGAGGGTTTCCTCTGGGCGGAACATTTTACGGCGCTCCGATCTTTTGACACCTGCCAAGAAATCATAAACCCGCAGACCCAGCGAGGTGGACAGCTTCCCGAACGTGCCCCCTTTATAGAAAGGCAGCAGCATCCACTCCGGCGTCGTCACATGCGGCCCATTTTCATATACAATCGCACGCTCTTTACCGACCTCAGCAACAACCTTCACATCCAGCTGTTTGAGATAGCGCAGCCCGCCATGAACCAGCTTGGTCGAACGGCTTGACGTCCCCGCGGCGAAGTCCTGCATATCAATCAACGCGGTGCGAAGCCCTCTGCTCTGTGCATCGAGCGCAATACCAGCTCCCGTAATCCCGCCTCCAATTACGATCAGATCAAGCTTTTGCTCCGACATGGCTTGCAGCATTTCTGTTCTTTTCAGCGCATTAAACCCTTGTTGTTGCCCTATATTGGTTTGCTTAAGTTCCTTCGTCATCTCAATCTCTCCCTCGCGGATATAAAATATAAAAAAACCACAACATACCTAACACGTTTACACGTATAGGCCGCTGTGGCTTCTCCTAGTCTCCAACCGAATATTAACTTGTTATTAGTATATCATTGCTCACGCTTATTTAAAAGCCATTGCGGCATTTACTGCTTTTTTCCAACCGTTATACAAACTCTCTTGAAGCTCAGCTTCCATTTCTCGTTCAAAAGCCTTATCCACCTGCCACTGCTCCGCAATCTCCGCTTGATCCTTCCAAAAGCCTACAGCCAGACCCGCCAGAAAAGCCGCGCCAAGCGCTGTCGTCTCACTAATCATCGGACGTTCCACCGTGACACCCAGCATGTCGCTTTGGAACTGCATAAGGAAGTCGTTCTTCACAGCACCACCATCCACTCGCAGCTTCGTGAGCTGAATGCCGGAATCATCCTCCATCGCTTGCAGCACATCCTTGGTCTGATACGCGAGTGATTCGAGTGTTGCCCGAATGAAATGCTCCTTCGACGTCCCCCGAGTGAGCCCGAATACCGCGCCCCGAACGTCGCTGTCCCAATAAGGCGTACCTAGTCCGACAAACGCCGGTACCACATACACACCATCCGTTGATGCAACACGCTTCGCATACTCTTCACTATCCTTCGCCGATTTAATCATCCGCAGCCCGTCCCGCAGCCACTGAATCGCCGATCCTGCCACGAAAATACTGCCTTCCAGCGCGTACTCCACTTTCCCGTTCAATCCCCAAGCAATGGTAGTCAAAAGTCCGCTGCGCGATGGAATCGCATGATTGCCCGTATTCATCAGCATAAAACATCCTGTGCCATACGTGTTTTTGGCCATTCCTTTTTCAAAACAAGCCTGCCCGAAAAGAGCCGCCTGCTGATCCCCTGCCGCACCCGCAATCGGAACCGTCGAACCGAAAAAGAGGCTTTCCTGCGTATGACCATACACCTCAGAAGAGGAGCGAACCTCTGGCAGCATGGAAGCTGGAATGTCCAAATGCCCCAGCAGCTCTTCATCCCACTTCAGCTCGTGAATGTTATAAATAAGCGTGCGCGATGCGTTCGAATAGTCTGTCACATGCACTTTCCCGCCTGTAAGCTTCCAGATCAGCCACGTATCCATCGTGCCAAAAAGCAAATCCCCACGTCCCGCTTTCTCTCTGGCACCGTCAACGTGATCGAGAATCCATTTAATTTTGGTCCCCGAAAAATACGCATCAATCAGCAGTCCCGTGCGCTTCCGAAACAGGTCGCTTAGCCCCTGCGCTTTCAACGCTTCACAAATATCTGCCGTCTGCCTCGACTGCCACACAATCGCATGATAAACAGGCATCCCTGTGTGCCGATCCCAGACAACCGCTGTTTCTCGTTGGTTGGTGATGCCAATTCCTGCGATCTCCGCAGGCTGAACCCCAGACTCCGATAAAACCGCCGCAATGACGCCCTGAATCGACAGCCAAATTTCGTTCGCATCATGCTCCACCCAACCCGGCTTCGGAAAATACTGCTTAAATTCCTTCTGGGCGACATGCACAATACTCCCTTTTTGATTAAATAAAATAGCTCTAGAACTTGTTGTCCCCTGGTCGAGGGAAAGGATATAAGAAGGTTTTGTCCCCGTCATTGCCATTGCCTTACCTCCAAATGTTCAGGATCATTGATGATAGTGCTGCCACAGCTCCGTATTCGACGTAGTAACTGCCGTTGCTCCAGCTCCTAGCGCAAGCTCCACATCCTCCACCGTGCGAATGAGTCCTCCTGCAAAAATAGGAATGCCCGAACGCTCCTTCACTTCCGTAATAATGTGCGGAATAATTCCGGGAAGCACCTCAATGAAATCGGGTTTTGTCCTCTCCAAAAGCGTGTAGCTTTTATCCAAAGCACTGCTGTCTAGGAGAAAAAGTCGCTGAATAGCGATCAAGCCATTCTGCTTCGTCTTCGTAATCACATTCCCACGCGTCGAAATGATACCGGCAGGACGAATACTTTGACACAGAAATTCCGCCGCATAATCGTCGTTTTTGAGTCCTTCTATTAAGTCAGCGTGCAGCAGCAGCTTCTTACCGTTTGCTTTGCCCAGATCCACGATACTTTTTAACTGCCCAATATGACAATCCAACAGAACAATATACGTATAGTTAGATTTAAATAGCTTCTCTAGGTCTCTCATTTTGCGAATGGCCGGTAAAATACGCTGCTCTTCCAAAGACATAACCATCGCCTCCGTTTCTTGAAATGAACATCTGTGCCTATCCCAGAATAAGTGGAAATGACAGCAAAAAGACTCACCAAGTATTGCCAATGATATTCAATGGGCAATCCAAGTGAGTCTCCTGCGCTCCGTCACATGTTATTAACTTACCTTCATTGTACTGAGGCGAGTACATCCTGTCAATGACAATGATCACCCAGTTAATTTAGGTCGACAATGCCTTACGCACGGCTAAAATATATTTTGACTGATCGAGCGGATTGACTCCACGCCGTTTACGCTCCGCATGAACGTCCGGCGGACTTGGCTCATAGCCTGCAAAAGAGGAGGTAATTACACCTCGTCCGCCTGACATTGCACTCAGCTTCACTGGATATTCCAGTGACGTAGCGACAGGCAGACGACCCTCGACTACGAATCTGCCTCCTGTCATTTGCGGCGGATCAAAAGCCGCTCTCATCTGCACAAGGTCGCTGAGCACCTTGCCCCCGAACTCCTCAGGAACGGTAATGCGAACTTGCAGCATCGGTTCGAGCAGTGTCGTGCCCGTCTGCGCAAGACCTTGCATGATGCCCATCGGCGTAGCGACAGCGAAGTCGAGCGGGTGAGTGTGCCATACGTGATGCTCTCCCTCGACGAGCGTCACCTTGAGGTCGGTGACTTCCCAACCGAGCAGCCCTTGCTGGAGCGCCTCCGGCACGCGGCGCTCTACCTCGTTCTGGTACTGCACAAGCAGATGCTCGCCGCGTACCAGCGACTCATACACGAGCCCGCTGCCCGGCTCCCCAGGCTCGATGCGAAAGCGTAAGATCGCCCAGCACGGCTTGGGCATCGTATAGGCAATGAAGCCTTCGCCCACATGCGAAGGCGTTTCTTTGTAGATCACGGAAGGTTGGTCGAACCTTACTTGGAGTCCAAAACGCGAGCTCAAGAGACTCGTGAGAATCTCGAGCTGAATCGCGCCCATGACTTTCACATGCAGCTCGCGCTCCTCCTGCAGCCACTGCAGATCGAGCAGCGGATCCTCGTCCGTCAGCTCCTGCAGTGCTGCGACGAGCGCCGGATACTGCGCCTCACTCTCGGCGTGAACCTGCACAGTCAAGAGCGGAACCGCCATTTGCGGCGCAGGCGGCACGCTATCCGCTCGGCCCAGCACATCGCCGATCCGCACCTGTGTCAGGCCGCAGACGGCTGCAATATCGCCGGCCATGACAAACCCGATATCTTCGGCTTTACGGCCGTCGATTTTGCGAATCTGGGTCACCTTCTCCTCCACGCCCTGCGTGACATTGACAACGGTGTCCCGGTTGCGTATCGTCCCCTCGTAGAGCCGGACGTACGCCATTCTCCCCATGGTCTTGTCCCGCTCGACCTTGAACACCACGGCCGAAAGCGGCTGCTCCGCAGAGCCGCTCGGCCCAGGCAAATAATCAAGGATCGCTTCCATCAGCTCCTTGATACCAAACCCCTTGCTGGAGGCGCCCACCAGCAAAGGAAAAGCCTCCCCCTGCCGCGCATACCGCTGCAGGGTTGCTTTCACCTCGCGCGCCTCAACCGGCGCGCCTTCAATGTAGCTCGTGAGCATGCGCTCGTCGAGCTCCGATAGCTTCTCCACCGCGGATGCCAAGTCGAATCCGCGCACCCCATCCGTGGCGACCGCATCCGCCGAGTCATCCGTGAACACGCTCACCGCACCGCGGAACGTGTCCTCTCGACCAAGCGGTGCATAGATCGGCACCGCCATCTCCGTGAGCTGCTTGTGAATATCGCGCAGCACGCGCTCGGGATCCGCGCCGACGCGGTCCATTTTATTCATATATAGCAAGGTTGGTATTTTGAGGGATTGCAGCGTGTGCCAGATCATTTCGGTCTGTGACTGCACACCTTCCACCGCAGAGACAATAAGAATAGCCCCGTCCATCACCCGAAGTGAACGCTCGACTTCCGACAAGAAATCGACGTGACCTGGCGTATCCACAAGGTTAATCAACGTATCCTTCCATGAAAAAGAGGTCGTCGCGCTGCGAACCGATATCCCCCGCTCTTTTTCCACATCCATAGAATCCGTCTGCGCTGTCCCGTTATCTACACTACCCAACGAGCGAATGCGCCCGCTATGATAAAGAATATGCTCTGTCGTTGTCGTCTTACCCGCATCCACGTGCGCAAAAATGCCCACATTTCTTCTGGATATTGCTTGATTATCATCCCTCATCAGAGCTCGGATCCCCTTCTATTACTATCTTATCTTCATTATACTAAAAGTGCGTACAATTGGATAAGCTTGTCTATCAGTAGTAAATTGTTTTACAAATTTTAGTAGGCCTAATAGCCTGTTGACCATTATGATGGAAATACTAAACCTAAGGAGGTTCTCACGTCATGGAAACTATGGAATTCGAGCAGTCAAGCCAGTCTATCCAACCTGAGGTATCTACCATACTATTGAATAAAATGCATCCTGCGATAATAGCCTTGTCCCAAGCAGACAGCAAACTAGCTAGCCTCATTGAACTGATCGGTGATCTTACACTCACACCCAGCTTCAAGCCCTTTGAGTCGCTCGTAATGTCGATTATTTCCCAACAACTCTCTGCCAAAGCGGCTGCAACGATTAAAGCCAGAGTGAAGCTCGTTATACCGAACGTCACGCCTGAGCTTGTGCTCGCTGTGGAAGAGGAGGCCATCAGGCAATGCGGGGTCTCCTATCCCAAAATCCGCTACATACGGGATCTCAGCACAAAAGTGATAACCGGCGAAGTGGCACTCGACAATCTGCAGGAGTTAGATAACACAGAGCTGCTCAAACAGCTCACAAGTGTCAAAGGTATCGGTGCCTGGACGGCTGAAATGTTCCTCATTTTCACATTAGGCAGACCCGATGTCATGTCGATTGGCGATGCCGGCCTCCAGCGTGCGGCCAAATGGCTGCATACTCTTGCCGATCGCAAAGACGGCAACTATTTAGGCGAAGTCGCACCGAACTGGGCGCCTTATCGCAGTTTTGCCTCGTTATATTTATGGCGTGCGATTGATATGGGTTTTGTGGATTCAGGCCTACCGGTGGAGGCTTGTACTAAACCCAACTTGTAGCAAGGATTTTTGGCTTAAGCCGTTCTTTCGCCGAGCGCGTTTGTCAAAGTAAGTTACGCCCCATACAGTTCTATTGTTGCACAAAAAACAACTTGGATTATCGTGTTGGTGGTGCTTGTATATCCTTTACCCACCGAATTGTTGTATTTTGCGCAACAATTCGGCGGTTTCTTTGGACAAATTTGCTTTTTGTTGTACCGCGTACAACATTTTGGCGCGTATTGCTCAGAAATAAGCGTTTTAAGAGCAAATTGTTGGAGTTATTCCCTACAACAACGCAATAGCTAACCAAGCTAAATAGGGGCTAAGCCTCCGCTTATCCCTTATTCGAAAACATACAAACTAAAAAGCGCAAGAAGCCATCCGGCCCCTCGCGCTTATTCTCATTTTACCGCTATTCGCAATCCTCTTAAATACGTTTGAAGCAAACGCCGGAGGCTTTCGTCTTTTTCCAGCTCCATTCGAAAACCGTTTCTATGCTCGAGTGAGGCAAAGCCATGCACCATGCTCCGAAATCCGCGTACAACGTGCAGTGCATCTTCTTCACTGAGTCCATATGGCTCTAAAATGCGCAGCAAGAAAAGCACAACTTGGCTTCCCGCCTCTTTCAACTCAGGATCCTCGTAGTCAGGCAATGAGGAGATTGCCTCGTATAATCCCGGCTGTTTCCTAGCGAACATGACGTAAGCGAATCCTGCTGCCAGCAGCGCGTCATCTTCGGCTTTGCCAATAACAGCCTCGACCATCGCTTCTTTAATCAGTACAAGGCCGCGACGGGAAAGCTGCTTTCTGAGATCAGGCAAGCCTTTAATATGATTGTATAGTGACGGTGTTTTCACATTCAATTTAGCAGCTAATGCGGCAAGTGTCAGCTGCTCAACACCTTGTAAATCGGCCATTTCAATTGCTGCTTGAAGCACAGTTTCTGCGTCTAATCCTTGTCTGTATGCCACGAAACTTCCTCTTCTCTGTCTCTAAATTGTTGCTGCATCTGTATGAAACTGTTTGGCTGCTTCTTCTATAATGCGATCCATGGTTAGAATCGGCTGCTCAATCATTCGTCCGTGTCCGACGGCCAAAAGGCTTGGCTCAAGCTGTCTCAGCTTGCGCGCGCTCTCCAATGACACTTCTTTATTCCACGTCGCCATGGCCGGAAACGGAAACCAGAATTTTATAACGCCCGAGACCGCTGCACCGCCGCGAACTTGAAAAGCGTCCCCAGCAATCAATGCCCGACTGCGCACATCTAGGAAAGCCATCATCCCTGGCGTATGCCCAGGAGCTGATACAGCTTGCAGTGATCCTACGCGGTCACCATCCTCCAGCAGTACATCTGGCTTTGTCTGTACAGACTTAGGAACATCTCCCTTAATCGGTGAATTCGGTTCGCCAGCTTCTAATTCTTTGCTGCCCGCCAGCAGCTTGGCATCTCTTCTTGAGATATAGACCTTAACATTCGGCAGCGCCTTTTTCAAACCGTCAAGTGCTCCAACATGGTCTCCATGTGCATGTGTAAGAACGATGCTAGTGAGCGGCTTTCCAATCTGTTCTGCTGCTTGAAGAATCCCTTTGACACTGAACGGCAGCGCCGCATCAATAAGCGTTAATTCATTCTCTTCCTCCACCAAATAACAATTCACCGGAAAAAATCTGGGCATAAAAGCCAGTTGATACAAAGAACCAATACGTGTCATTTTCATAATAACGCCTCCCGTTTACTATTTATATTAGCATAATAACTAATATCATTAGTTTTGTAAAGAGGGGAATTGCCTTAAATCCATTTTTTTCTCCATTATGGTAAAATAGATCTCATATTTGAACTAAAGCCTATTTCGATAAAGTGAGGAACCCCACATGAATACAGAAACGTTAGAGCTTTTTCGGACGCTGACGGAAATGCAAGCAGCGCCCGGTTTTGAACGAGAAATCCGCAAGTTTGTTCGCGGTGAATTGGAGAAATATACAGACGAGTTCGTTCAGGACGGACTCGGCAGCTTGTTCGGTGTCCTGCGCGGCGATGAGACAGGTCCTAAGATCATGGTGGCCGGCCATTTCGACGAGGTCGGCTTCCTTGTGACCGGCATCACGGAGCATGGCACAATCAAGTTCCAGCCGCTCGGCGGCTGGTTCAGTCAAGTACTGCCCGCGCAGCGCGTGCAGATCATGACGGATCAAGGGCCGATCATCGGCGTGATCGGCTCGGTGCCCGTGCACTTGCTGGACGAAGCGGCACGCAGCAAGCCCGCAGACATCAAGACGATGTATGTGGACATCGGCGCTGAAGATAAAGCCGATGCTCAGCGCATCGGCGTTCGTCTCGGGCAGCAGATTGTTCCCATCTGCCCGTTCACACCCCTGGCCAATCCGAAGCGGATTATGGCCAAGGCTTGGGACAATCGCTACGGCGTCGGCCTGGCGATTGAGTTGATGAAAGAGCTTCACGGCGGGCCGAAGCTCCCGAATGTCCTGTACGCCGGTGCCACCGTACAGGAGGAAGTTGGCGCGCGCGGCGGACGCACGGCTGCGAATCTCATCCAGCCGGACTTGTTCTACGCGCTGGATGCCAGCGCCGCCGGGGATATGACCGGCGACCGCAATGCTTTTGGGCAGCTAGGGCGCGGTGCGCTGCTGCGTATCTTTGATCCCACGATGATCACCCACCGTGGGATGGTCGAGTTCATTCTCGATACGGCGGAGACGCATAAGATTCCGTATCAGTACTTCATCTCGGCGGGCGGGACAGACGCCGGGCAGGTGCACGTGCAAGGCAGCGGCATTCCTTCTGCCGTCATCGGTGTCTGCGCGCGATACATCCACACATCCGCGTCCATTCTTCACCTGGATGATTATGCCGCCGCGAAGGAACTTCTGATCAAGCTCGTGCAAGCGAGCGATCGCACAACGCTGAATACGATCCATGCTCAAGCGTAATCGCGTTCTTTTTTAAGCTTTCCAATAAGTTTCAGCCAAAACTGAAGGCTCTATAGCTTCACATACGAAAAGCGGTTAAGCAGTGAATGTATTTCCTGCTCAACTGCTTTTTATTTTTGTAAATCGCTGCTTTCTTTTGCAAATTGTTGATGAAGTACGATTGAAAAAGGAGATTTCCAAGCAAATATAGAACTTATGTTCCAATATATGGTATAATTAGCAGAATCATTGGATTATAGAAAGAAGGACGACTATGACGTATACCATTCGGGAGGCTACCTCCCAAGATACCAAACAAATTAGCAGCTTTGTTTCAGAGCGTACCGGCAAGGCCATTTCACCTTTACACATTGAAAATAGGCTGCATTTTATGCGTGGAAACCCGGATGAATCCCTCTATGTGTATGAGGAAAAGAATCAAATTCTCGGTACATTAGGCTTTCGGATTCGCCATGGTGCCGATATGATTTTGAAATTCAGTGAAATCTCCGTCATTTCTGTGGATGAAACGAAGAGCCGCCAAGCAGCCGCAGATAAATTAAAAAGCTATGCCGAGCAGCTAACCAGTAAACACGCCTGCTCCGGTATGTGGTGGATTACCGGATCAGAGAAAAACGACGAGTCACGGGCCGCCAATGAGCCATTAGGCTTTCATGAAACAGGTTACCGATTCGTTAAACGATTTCTCTAGAAAAGCGGAATATGTTTACACTAAGGAGTGAAAGACATGTCATCTGGGTTTAACATGGGGCCTTTTCCTGGTGGAAGCGGCGGAAATCTTTTTCTAATTATCTTTACAAGTGTGTTCGTTCTCGTCGTTGGCACTTTTATCATTTTGATTATCAAATCACTTATGACATGGTCATCCAATAATGCCTCCCCCATCCAAAGCCGGAACTGTAAGGTCGTAGCCAAAAGAATGCATGTCAGCGGCGGTTCTGGGGACTCGAGTACAAGTACGAGTTATTATGCCACCTTTGAATTTGAAGATGGAAGTCGGCTCGAGTTATCGGTGGGACGACAGCAGTTTGGTTATATCGTGGAGGGTGATCAGGGAACATTAACCTATCAAGGCTCGAGGTTCAAGGAATTCTCTCGTCCTCTTAAATAAAATTCGTAAGGAGTGCTTCGTATGACACATCAGTTTGTAAGCGTCAAAGGCTTAGAATTGGTCGCCAAAGTTAGGGCTTTCTGCTTAGAACTGCCTGAAGCAGAAGAAAAGGTGGACGGCTTCGGCCATATCACCTTCCGCGTGAAAGATAAATCCTTCGTGATGATGGGCGAGACGGATGGTCAACCATCTACAGCTATCAAAACGAATCTGACAACACAAGAGTTCCTCCTTCAGCAAGAGGATACCCCCTACCACAAAACGGCCTACATTGGACAGCATGGCTGGGTATCGATTCTAGATACGGACAAGGTACCTTGGAGTGAAATCGAAGACCTGATCATGGAAGGATATGCCCGAACGGCTCCGAAAAAGCTTCTTAGCCAGCTGCAAGCAACTCGGAAGTAGCGGCATGTTTTTGACGGTTGCTTTCCATTAAACCGGTTTTTGGCGTCCAAATCTCAAAGAGCCTCCCCGAGTAGTCTATTATCTAAACCTCAATCATTCGATGAATGTCATCATTAAAGTGATGATATTGAGCAGTCCCCCATACCCCGACTTTAACGATGAAAAACACCCTTAAAAGCTGAGAATTCTCATACAAGCCATGTAGATGGTAGTATAACGATGTTTTTCATCACTATACTGATGATTTTGAGCAGCAGCCCGACTTTAACGATGAATATCACGCTTCCAGCAGGATAGTTCACATTAGACAGAGTAGATAGGAATCCCGTTAGTTGGACCGTGCTGCGATTGGGAGCAACAAGTATGGAGGCAGCTAGGTAGAGCGCGAAAACCATTACATGCATTTTGTGCATCAAAGTTGCGCGTCCGAACGTTTATTGGAGGAGTTTGCTGCAAAATGTGCAGCTAATTTCTCCCGAATGGATCCAAAAGATTTGTTTCAAGGAAATTTGATGTAGGTAATACAGTAAATTGAACCGTAAAGCCTAACTGAAGCGAAATTAACTGCATGTTTTACATCAAATGGCGTTCAAGCAGACCAAAGAGTGTCGCGTGCTAGCGGAGTCTAGTTGACACCTCACACTCAAGAGGAATTGTGTTGAACACTTCACGCTAGCAATCGAAATCGGCATCAAGCCAGCATAGCCTCATTCGCCCCAGGAGCAGTTCACTCGCGACAAACACGCTCACAATGCGAGTTCCGCCCTGGATTACCAATTCACTTAGTGCTCACAAACAAGAAATCAGGATTTAGCCTAAAAACAAAGTATACCGAAGGAATTCAACGAATAACCTAAATTTGTCGGCAAAAATTGGATTTTATCGAATAATCTGAATATTTACAATATTTTAATAATGGGCTATTATAAGAGCAGGCCCACTTGAAGGACAAGCCGCACAGACGGTACGGCACCCTGATAGGAGCCAGGATATTCTCAACTTAGGAAGGGGATAGTCCAATGGACCACGTTAGCGAAACATGCCCACTTTTACTTCAAACGACGGAAGAAAAGGTGCGGGAACGGTTTTTCGTTCATCGGGCATGTGGGAATCCAACACGGTAAATGTGAATAGCGTTTATTCGAGGAAAGGATCCGTTCGTAAGAAAAGTCGTAATTTGCAACGTTAGTTGATTGATTGGAGTTGTGTAGGTACAATTGAATACCATTATTGATCCTTAGGGACCTCCGGTTATCATAGATAAGCGGGGGTCTCTATTTGCGTTCACTCCTTACTTTGCAGCGGGAGTCGAACTGTAAATGTGGTCTTCTCTTCCGGCACACTGACTACGGAAATAGTTCCCTGATGCATTTCGGTAATTTTCTTCACAATAGACAGGCCAAGTCCATTACCGCCAGACGTTCGATTTCTAGATTTATCTGCTTTATAAAAACGTTCAAATATATGCGCTCGATCCTCCTCCGTAATGCCCGCCCCATTATTCGAAATTCGGATAATCGCTTCGTCCCTACTGCCTGTGAGATGAACGCCGATGGTTCCTCCAATAGGCGTGAATTTGATTGCGTTATGAATCAGATTGGTCCATACCTGGCTCAGCAGGTCTTCGTCAGCAATCAGTGTAATCTCCTCTAGTTCAACATCCATCTCTATGTCTTTATCCACCCACTGCGGTTCGCAGGCCAGAATATGATTGCGTATTTGCTTATCCAGCCGGTAACTTTTCGGCTCAAAGGGGTGATGCTGCGATTCTAACGATGAGAGTTTCAGCAAGTTATCACTAAGCTTGGATAGCCGTGTACTCTCAGCTTCAATGATTTCTAGATAATATTTACGTTCCGCAGGTGTAATCTGTTCATTCTGCAGAGCGCGGGAGAAGCCGCTAATCGAGGTCAGAGGCGACTGTATTTCGTGGGATACGTTGGAGATAAATTCCTGCCTCATTTTCTCTAACTGCCCTAATTCAACGGCCATATTATTGATCGAATCCACCAGCTCCACGAAAGGACCTCCATGCGGATTATTATCGACGGACACGTTGAAATCCCCTCTGGACATACTTTGAATCGCCTGAACCATCGTTTTAAAGAAGAGCATCTGCTTACTGCGGAAAAACCTGCCTAAGAAGGCCATAGTTATTCCCCAAAGAAACATGCCGCCGAGGGAATTTATCAATTGGACAACGACCGCTGAAGGGCGCTTGTTGATAGTCGCAAATAGCCATTCTGTCCCGTAAAAGGCTGCCAACCAATAAAGAATAATAAGCACAAAAATGCTTACAGCAGACAAAAAGCCGCGTACCCGCTGAGCTTTTGTCATTTTGCTCTTCACTACGCTCTTTCGCTTCTTCATTCTCATGTTCGCAGCACCTCCATCCGATAACCTAACCCGCGGATTGTTGCGATCCGAAAAGCGTGCCGCTCCTCGGGAAACCGCTCCCGGAGCCGATTAATGTGCACATCTACGGTGCGTTCGTTACCTTCGTAATCGAAGCCCCAAATCTGCTCGATCAACTGGTCACGCGAGAAGGTTTTGCCTGGGTAGCTCGCCAGCTTGTAGAGCAGCTCGAATTCTTTGAGCGGTAGGGTGACGCTCTCGGAGCCCACGGCTACTTCGTAGGTTTTGCGGTTCATGCTCAGGTCTCCGACCTGAACCGTCTGGGAAGAAGCGATTTTGTAACGCTTCAGCAGCGCTTTCACTCGCATCGCCAGCTCCACAGGCTCGAATGGCTTGACGAGGTAATCGTCGGTGCCCAGCTCGAAGCCTTTGACCTTCTGCGAGGTTTCGCCTTTGGCAGTGAGCATGAGCAGAGGGATATCGTAATGCTCCCTCAGCTCTTTGCACAGCTCCCACCCGTCCATATTCGGCATCATGATATCCATGATCACCATGTCGACTTGGACGGTTTCGAGCTGTTTGAGCGCATCAGCGCCGTCAGAGGCTTCGATGACATCGAAGCCTTCTTTCAGCATGAAGACGCGGACCAGTTCGCGTATATAAGGATCATCATCTACGATCATAATAGGTGCCATTTGCATCTAGCCTCGCTTTTGTGAAATCTTCTTCTTTTTCTTTCTAGCATACAACAGGAAACGGGTTTAGACGAATTCAGATTGCTGCAGCACGGAGTCTTTATTCGGTCGTACATCGTTGTCAATGGGATTTGACACTTGCGGCAGCATCCTTGCCTTACCCAAGAAGAAAGCAATGATAACTCCGGCAAACACAATGAGACTCCCCGCCAAGAATATGCCGCTCAAGCCATGAACAAACACATGCTGCAGCTCTGTCAAAATCTCAGCAGGCAGCTTCGCTCGCGCATTCGCATCCAGCAGCAGCTGTGGATTGGCGAATTGTTTCAGCTGCTGCGCAGGGATTTGACGGAACTTTTCGCCCATACCAGAAAGGCCATCTGCCATTCGATTCGTCATCATGACCCCCATGATGCTCACGCCTACCGTTGCCCCGATGGAACGGAAAAATTGAATGAGCGAGGTTACGATACCGCGACTAGTCGCCCCAACCTCACCTTGCACCGCAATGTTTAGTGTTGGCATAATGAGGCCCATTCCTAGGCCAGCCACGATCATATAGAGGATGATGAGGAGCTTAGAAGTACCTGCATCCATGGTTGACATGAAGGTAAAACCGATTCCTATGAGAATCATCCCCGTACCTATTAAGGTGCGATAGGAAACTTTGCTCGACATCCTTCCGCCAATAATGGCTGATGCCACAACAGATAACATAAGAGGCGTCAAGATGTATCCCGCAATCGAAGGGCTGACGCCAATGACGCCTTGCACAAATAAAGGAATGTAAGTAATAGCTCCGAACATGCCTACGCTCATCAAAACGGCAATCATGCTGGTGACGGAAATGACTTTATTTTTGAACAAATGCAGGGGGATCATTGGCTCTTTGGCTTTGGTTTCAACCCAGAGGAACAGTCCTAAAAGAATGGCGCACGCTGAGAAAAGACCAATAATTTGTGGTGATCCCCACGCATAATGCAGGCTTCCCGCTGCCTCCGGATCGCCCCCTAGCACCAAACCGAGCAAACCCGAAACAATTGCTCCGCTTAATGTGAGTGCACCTAACCAATCTATGGAGCGTTTCTCGTTGGTACGGCTCTCTTTAAGTGCTGAACCGATAATCACCATCGCTGAGATACCAAACGGAAGGTTCACATAGAAAATCCAGCTCCAGTTCAAATGTTCCACGATAAAGCCGCCGATCGCTGGCCCAATAATACTAGACAAAGCCATGACACCGCCGAACAAACCTTGCATTTTCCCTCGTTTCTCTACCGGCATAATATCGCCAATAATCGTCATGGCTATCGGCATTAAGGCACCGGCACCAATACCCTGCAGTCCGCGATAGATGATGAGCTCCGTCATGTTCGTCGCCAGCCCGCATAGCGCAGAGCCGATTACGAAAATACCAATCCCTACGAGGTAAATACGCTTCCTACCATACAAGTCAGCCAATTTCCCAAAGATGGGCATACTTGTCGTTGAGGTTAACATGTAGATGGAGAACACCCAACTGTACATCGCAATCCCGCCCAGATCTCGAATAACCGTTGGCATCGCTGTCGAGATGATCGTCTGATCCAAGGCTCCCAGCAGCATCCCGAGCATTAGCCCTACAATAATCCACGCTACTTTCTTTGGTTCACTACTCATTAATAATCGCTCCTTTGCCATTTCCTTCGAATGAAATTAGCATAAGGGGCATTTATAAACTGAATTTAAACCAAAGAGGGCAATTTAATATGTAAAGGCTTTTATTGGAAAAAAATTTGTGATACATTTTTGGGAAAAGGAACGATTTGGGGGTACATACCTATATGGCCAATCCTACTTACGCAGATTTCAAAATGCTTTCCACCACGGAAGCAGAAATAGCGTTTCAAAATGCAGTCCTCTCTGAGGGATACTCCGGGTTCCGCCGATTGTTAGATGGCATGACGGAGGCGATCAAAAAAGCCGGGGATGCTGACATCGAAGGCATTGAGATGACCATCGCCAAAGCAAGCCGTCTGTTCCCTGAGCCTGTCATCTTCAGCCCCTCGTGGGAATGCATTTGGTCTGAACTTCATGCTACCTTAGCAGCGAAAAAGCATGTCTTATCTAACATATCTCCAACAGACCGCAAAGGCGAGTGGCAGGTTATTATGGATAACCCTCAAGTGGTACAAGAGGTTGTTTGCTACCCCGGCCTGGCATTCCATGACGCTGCCTATCTGTACGCCTACTTCCGGCCTCAGCTTGAAAAGTCCGAGTATATCCGGCTGCAGAAGATCCAAACGGTCATTCAAGAGGTTGGCGGTTGATCTAACCATAAGGAGGAATACCATGATTATCATGATCAATGGAGCTTTCGGAGCAGGAAAGACGACAGCCGCCAACGGGCTTCTTCCCTTCGTCCCAAACAGCATGATTTTTGACCCGGAAGAAATCGGTTATATGCTTAGAAAGCTAGTTCCTGTAGAGGATCGGCTCGTCCATGAGCGAACGGATGATTTTCAAGATATGGAGCTGTGGAAGGTTCTCACGGTCAAGACTGCTGCTGAGTTGAAATCGACGTACAACAAGCATCTCATTGTGCCGATGACCATATATAAACGCCAAAATTTCGACTATATCTATGATGGATTCAAAGGTGTGGACAAGAATGTCTTTCATTTCTGCCTTAGCGCTTCCGCGGAAACACTGCATAGACGTTTAACCAAACGTGGTGATGAGCCCGGGGGATGGCAATTTCAACAAGTGGACAAGTGTGTAGCCGCGTTAAAGGACCCTGTTTTTGAGGATCATATTATGACGGATGAATTGCAAACGGAAAATATTATTCGTATTATTTTAGAAAGGCTATGTTAAATTACATTGTTGATTATTGATATTTCCGAACACATGTTCTATAATTAGGGTAATATATATCATCATTCGGAGATGATTTACCTTGAACCTAAAGGAATTAAAAAATTTAGCTGACGCTTTAGACAATAGTGGCAAACTGGAACTTCTCCATTTTTTGCAGACACGTATAAAAGGCATCGTGGCTCCAATACGTGCGATTGATGAAATCCAGGAACAAAAGCATAAAGCTGGGCTTGTTTGCCCGCATTGCGACAGTCATTTCGTTGTACGGTTTGGAAAATACGTAATTAAAACACGTACTGGAGAAGTTAGACGGCAACGTTACCGCTGTAATTCCTGCCGTCAAACGTTCAATGATCTCACAAATACGCCTCTTCAACGTACCAGAAGACCTCACCTTTGGGTTCGATTCATGGAATGCATGATTGAAGGCTATTCACTGAGAAAATGTGCCGAAGAATTAAACGATGAAGTAACCCATGTAACCCTGTTTTACTGGAGACATAAAATACTCTCTGCTTTGAAGCAAATTCCCACAGATTCATTTCAGGGTATCATCGAAATGGATGAAACCTATTTCCTGTACTCCGAAAAGGGCAAGCGGAACATTGCCGAACGCAAGCCACGTAAACGTGGTGGCAAAGCTAAGTATCGTGGCATTAGCAATGATCAAATATGCGTATTGGTTGCCCGTGACCGTCAGAAGATGACCTTCTCTGGCGTTCTTGGGCGTGGACGTATTCGTACTTCTAAGTTGGATGAGGCTATTGGTGGTTATTTATCTAATTCAAACGTGTTATGTACCGATTCGTGGCGTGCTTTCAGCTCGTATGCAAAAACGAAAGGGTTAGACCATTATCGCTTTAAGTCCGACGGGAAACAGCGTGTAAAAGGTGTGTACCACATTCAGAATGTCAACAGCTACCATAGCCGTCTGAAACGTTGGATCGACCGCTTTAATGGTGTTGCAACCAAGTATTTACAACATTATTTAGCTTGGTTTCGTTATATAGACAGCAAGGAATATGAGAATACAGCGTCGAATAAGAAGAATATGTTGGTCGTCTCGTGCTTGTTTACTGTGAATGAGACAAATACCAAACTTCGAAGAACTTCTTTTTCTTACTAAATTAACTGGCAATAATGCGAAGGCAATACGGTAGAATGAATAAAAATCGATTTTATATACCAAATAAGTAGGGGAAGTAGACAATGAGTTTCCAAAAAATCATTTGTGGTATTCCATGTTTACAAGTAAATCCTTCAATGAAACCCAAGGGTACTATTCTTTTGTATCACGGATGGGTGTCAAATATAAATGATTATTCTTTCTTTGCATCGTTGATTGCAAATTGGGGATATAAGGTTATTGTTCCTGAATTGCCGTATCACGGTGAAAGGGGAAGACTTGATTATTTTGATACGTTAGTTTTGCAGGAGTATTTTTGGAAAGTCGTTCTACAAGGCGTTAAAGAAGCAGACGCAATAGTGTCTGAATTGACCAGAACGGATGATAATATTGGAATTGTTGGTCATTCAACAGGTGGCTTTATATCCGCAGGAATTTTCTCGAAAAACCCTCGTTTACAAGCTTCGATAGTTATCAACGGTTCTTGTGCTTGGGTAAAAGTCGAAGAGTTATTTCGTGAAAAAGATGGAAGAAGTCCAATGACTTCAAATGTAAGGCGTTCATTAGAAGAACATGACCCTGCGTCACACTTAAAATTTGATTATAATAGGGGAATATTACTACTTCACGGCAAGGAAGACACAACAATACCTATCGAAAGTCAAAGGTATTTTACGAAGATAATGTCTAAACAAAATATATCTTCCGATTACCTGCAATTAGTTGAGTATTCTAATGTGAACCATCATGTTACAATCGGGATGCTCGAAAAGTCAAAGGAATGGATTGATAAACATCTATGCAAGTAAATGTTGGATTAAGGATAGTTTTTTTCGATATATTTCGATATAGATAAGTTAATTGACCGCCTTCTCAAGAAGGCGGTTTGCTTATTCCCTTAAAACAACATTAAGATTTAACATAGCCTTTAGAAAAAACATCGTAAACAATACCTTGCCTACGCCGAACTTCAAAATGGGGGTTATCCTAATGGTCGTTTCATTAATAGCAGCAGCATCAATCAACGGCGTAATAGGTATGGATGAGGTTATTCCATGGCACATACCAGGTGAGCAAAAGCGTTTCAAGGAGCTAACTCTCGGAAAATCCATCATTATGGGGAGAAAAACGTATGAGTCTATTGGCAAGCCTTTTATCAAAGGAAGACCGTTATCATTTCGAGAACTCAGCAAATCACGGAAACGAATTGTATAACGGTAAAATCGCTGAATGAAGCTTATGAGCTGCTGAAAAACGAGGAAGAAATTTTCATCGCTGGCGTTCAACCTAACCTATCATCAGAAAATGGATGGCACCATTCCGTATACCTACTACACCTATGAAAGAAAAAAGTGAATCTACTTACCTTTTCGAGGTTTTAACAGAAACCATTCCACACCAATAAGATTGATAAGTAAGCCGATCCAGATGTTTATTTCTAAAATGTCAGCGACCATTTGTTCACGACCGCCCGAGGGAAGATGGAACCCCTGCATAGCGATATACAGCAAGATGCAAATCGGAACAATCAGTCTTGCTGATGTGGCGACGAGGGTAATGGCGTAACTGCGAATCATCCATACACGATGCTCGTCAAATTGTTTTTTGACAGCGTAGCGGAAGCCTTTCCAGGTTGTAAATAGCCACAGTAGACTCAGTGCTAGAAATGCCATGGCCTTCGTAAAGCTTTCGATATACAAGGTCATGACGAGTCCCAAGAAACCGCCCAGCATAACGTTGACGACATACACGCGCCCCAAAGCCCGATGCCATGCTGGATATTTGGTCCGGAAGCGCTTGTGAAATTGAAATAAACCACTAACGAGCGCAATGAACGCGAATCCAATATGTAGAACAAGTACCGTATAGTGTAGAGAAAATGCCGTATTTAGCTTTACCCGGCTGTCGGCCGGATTCAAGCTGACATAGGGAAATACCGCGGCAATCGCCACGCCTATGATGATCATCACAAAGAAAATTCTTAGCTTTTTACTCATATACAGCCCCCGTTTATGTTCATCACTCCTTCTGCTATCTTAATTCTCTAGTCTAAACCCCTGCTAAATGAATCCTTAAATAAATCTAAACTCGTTGCATTTATTTCAGTTTAGTCTTCATCCATTCGCACCAGACCAAATCTGCGTCTACTTTCAGCGTTGCTTTCTGGATCAGCACATAGAGCCCGAATAACGGATCATGGATCTCCAGTTCCTCGAGCGATTTAGCACTCTCTTGTTTAATTCGTTCATAAGTTTGTGCGAACTTTTCTTTCTTCTTCTGGTAGTATTCCTCACGCTCATGAAGCACTTTCAGCGCTTGTTCTTTGCTTACAAGGCCAATGCAGAATACCTTCAGTGCCAACTCATCCCTTACGACGGGCTCATCTGTAGGCTGCGCAATCCATTGCTGGAGTGCTTCCCTGCCATTATCCGTTAAGGAATACACCTTTTTATCCGGTTTATCCGACTGAGGAACATGGACAAATTCAACATATCCCTTCTGTTCTAATTGGGCGAGGAGAGGATAGATTTGACTATGCTTCGCTTGCCAAAATGGCTGAATATTTTGCGTTAATTCATAGCCCGTTCGGGAATTTCTGGTTAAAAGGCTTAGTAAGCCATATGAAAGGGTATTCATAGCCACTCCTTTGTTATGTCATTATTGACATATACGTTCATTTGGTAGTATGATAATTTTCATTCAAATTATAGAGAATACTAAAGATAAGATCAATGGATAGAGTGGAGGTATTACTTTGAGCAAGGATGAATTACAGCAAGTGCGTTTCTGGCCGATTATGATTGCCATTTTCTTCGGGTCGTTCGTTGCGATCCTGAGTATGAGTACAATTAATATTGCGATACCGATTTTAAGTGATCATTTTCATTCAGATTTAAGCAAAATTCAATGGACGATTACAGGCTTCATGCTCGCTAGCGGTACAATCGCTCCGATTACAGGCTATTTGGGTGAGCGGTTCAGCTATAAACTTCTGTATGCCACGGCACTTGCGGGCTTTACGCTGTTTTCCTTTTTATGCGCGGTCGCTTGGGACGCTCCTTCTCTCATTGCCTTCCGCATTGCGCAAGGCGCCTTCAGCGGACTTATCATGCCGGCGACTATGACTATTGTGTACCAAGTGATACCGCGGGAAAAACAGCCGATCGCGATTTCCCTTTGGTCCCTATCTGCCATGATGGCTCCTGCTATTGGACCTACCTTGGCCGGATGGCTTTTGCAAAATTGGAGCTGGCATTGGTTGTTCCTCATGAACGTGCCTGTCGGTGTCATTGCCATTCTTCTCGTATTTAAATTGATTCCTTACTATCGTCTTTCTGTACCGAAAAAGTTTGATTTACTTGGCTTATTAACGGTTATCGTAAGCAGCCTTTCCTTACTCGTCGCTTTCTCTCAAGGCCATGCTTGGGGATGGACATCAGGTAAAGTCATTGGACTGTTCGCGCTCGGTATCCTCGTACTTCTGCTCTTCATTTGGAGAGAGCTGCGCGTAGAGACGCCACTGTTGAATATTCGCGTTTTATCTAATTCGCGTTATACACTAACATTAATTATTTCTAGTATTGTTACGATTAGTTTGTACTCAGGCACTTTTTTGACTCCTATATTTCTGCAAAATATTCAGCACGTGACGCCGCTTGATACGGGCTTAATCCTTCTTCCTGCCTCACTTGTGATGGCATTAAGCATGCCAATTGTGGGCAAACTATATAGTATTGTAGGTCCGCGTATTCTCATATTCATCGGTATTTCCTTAATCGCTATAGGGACATTAACGCTTAGCTGGCTAAGTGTTGATGTATCTCGTGGTTATATCGTGTTCTGGATGATCGTTCGGAACCTCGGGATCGCTTTTGCCACCATGCCATCGAGCAACGCTGGGATGGAGCAAATTCCGAGAACGTTGTCCGGTCATGCGACTTCGATCAGCAACTGGGTGCGCAACGTGTTCGGTTCCTTTGCGATTGCCCTGTTCACTTCCGTCCTTTCAACTCAAACAGCCACGCATGCCAAGGATTTGGCTAGCAGCGGCTTGAAGGATAAGGTACAGATCGGGATGCAATCATTCACCATGAGTGTGAATGATGTTTACTTACTAGCCACATTCATCGTGCTAGCCGCTCTGCCGCTCAGCTTGTTCATTAACAAGCAGACTGCTCCGGCGGATAAGGCTGCTGCTCCAGCTCCAGTCGTTGTTCAACCCAAACCAGCTGAATAAGAAGGCTAATGTTTGACACAGGCCGCCTAGCAAAACATTAAAAAAACCTACTGTATGCAAAAGTGCATCAGTAGGTTTTTTTGCGCTAACTACACTCAGCAATCCCTCAGCTAGACCTCAGATTATTTTCAGGATAAGCTTCTATACTTACACCTATACCAACAAATTTGGAAAAGGTGGGTTTCACATGAAAAGAACACGTCAACTGCATTTATGGATTGGACTGATTTGCTCGGTTTTTATTTTGATCCAATCGATTACGGGGCTTCTCTTATCCGAGAAGTGGCTGATGGGCTCTGGAGGAACAGAAATGCGACCTCCTGGGGCCATGTCTCAAGGTATGACCAACGGAAATAGTGATGGGGCGGCTCTATCCAATCAATCCTCTAATTCGATGACTCCTTCTGCCGCGGGCGATCAAGGAAAATCTGGAGCTATGCAGGGAAATAGACCTGCATTTAGCGGCCCCGGCCCCGGTCAGGAAGGAGCTAACAGTTTGACAGGCTTCATCAAGGGACTTCATGAGGGAAAAATCGGGAGTACGAATGTGAAATGGCTTGTCGATTTAGCAGCGATTAGTATGATTTTCCTGACGATTACGGGCATTATTTTATCGATCAAAACGCTTCGTGCACAAGGAATTCAAAGGAAGAAGCGCCGGGTTTTAGAAGCCTAAGTAAAGGGGGGATCATAGATATCCTACGAATGAACTTTAGGCAAGCTAAACCACTGTTTTCAATGCGTACGTTGTAATAAAGAGACCGTCGATTCATTCATCCAATCTAAATCTACATTAGGTGTCTTACACCGGGATCAATCGTCAAATATGTCCAAGTGAGGCTGCTGGGCGAATAAATATTCGCAGGTGAATAATGTTGCAGAAAGTGCAACAATTGCTGCCTAAATATCGACTTTCTTCCTCTGTTGTTGCATCATGTACAACAATTTTGCTCTATATAGGCCATTTCTCAACATATGGGATCAAAATGTTGTACAAACTGCAACTTCAAGTTACGAAATAGCCTTTGGGCGCGCAAATTGTTGTATGAAATACAACATTGGTAACCACTATAGCCCATTCGCCCTCACGGAAGCTGGATGACTCTATGAGGCATAACGAATCATGATCTAATAAATTTTAAAAAAGCGTTACGGACGTGGGGCTGCCGCCTCAAACGTTCGTAACGCTTTTATTTCATCAAGATTTATCAACGTAGTTATTCATGACTAACATGGCTGCGCCTACAACGATCGATTTGCTCTTCAACTCGGAAGTCAGGATTTTAAACGTGTCACGGAAAGGTTCCCATACCACCTGCCCACACTGTTCTTCGATTAAAGGCACAATCTCACTGTAGTTTTCCACCAAATCACCACACAAAATGACGGCATCGGGATTGTACATGCAGACGATATTATTAATGGTTATGCCAATGTAAAGCGAAGTTCTGGAAATAATATCTTGAGCCCAGTTCTCTTCGTTCTGTGCCGCAGCGAACAGCTGCTGGATATCGGCGGTCTCCTTGATTCGGTTTGCTTCATGCAAAATAGCCGACTCGTCGATATACGTTTGCAGACATCCTCTTTTGCCACATTCGCACATGTTGCCATTCGGATCCAGCGTGGTATGTCCTAACTCCCCGGCACTGTTTGAACCTCCGCGAAAAATGTCGCCATCAATGATTAAAGAGGAGCCTACGCCGGTGCCCAACTCAATCAATGCTGTCTTTCTCGATCCGCGGGCGGACCCTAGTAAATACTCAGCAAGGATTTTCACTTTCAAGTCATTGTCAATGACCGTAAGAATATGCAGCTTGTCCTGGATAAACTGAGCGAAAGGGATATTTCTCCAACCCAATGTCGATGAATACTGGACGATTCCCCGTTCATGGTCGATCACACCGGGCACGCCAATGCCGATGCCAATGATTTTCGACTTGTCTAGATTTTTATGCGCAATCATCAAGTTAATCGTATCGGAGATGATGGCCGCCGTAGCTGCGGGGGTTGTTTGCAAAGCAATATGATCAACTCGCTCCTCATGGAGAAGTTCACCGCTGAACTCCATGACTCCGAACTTAATCGCCTTTTTGCCGATGTCGACACCAATTGTATAAACCGCCTGGGGATCGATATCTAACATAATCGCCTTACGTCCAACGCCTACCGAGGTTAACGCGGTTTCCCTCACCAATCCTTGTTCACATAACTCACCTACGATACGCCCTACAGATGTAGGACTTAACTTGGTGATTTTGGTGATTTCCGCTCGAGAGATGGGCCGACTCTTTTTAATGATTTCCAAAATCATCTGCTTATTGTGCAGTCTGATCACATCTTGGTCATGCTTCTCAATTTTTTTCATTTACTTGGATTCCTCTTCTTATTCCACCCATGTTAATAAATCTAATGTTAACCATCCTACACACCGCAGTCAACCATTAGCAACATGATCCCTACCCATATTTTTTATATCTTTAATTTTTTCCGTATCGATCTCATTTATCGGATGATTATCCACTCGTACCCCTCTACCAAAATGAATCTCTTTCACACCTGTCGATTGAAGGAAGGAGGGAATTGAACTTACGGTTAAGCCGCTTCCGGCTAAAATTTGCAGGCGAGAATGCTCCGCTTTCTTAACAAGCTGCTTGATTTCTTCTTGTGCATCAAGCACGTTTGGCTTTCCTCCAGAAGTGAGCACCCGATCAATTTGGCTATAAGATAGTAGTTCCTCTAGAGCCTTCTCCAAATTGCTTACTTCGTCAAATGCACGATGAAAAGTCACAGATAACCCCTCCGCCTCATCTAACAATCGGCGCAGCACCTCGTGATCAATCCTACGGTCTTTGGTAAGCGCCCCAACTACAATGCCATGAGCGCCAATCCGTTTCACTGTCTGTATATCTTTCATCATCACGCCCAGATCTCTCTGGTCATAGCAAAAAGATTGGCTATGCGGGCGGATCATCACTTGAACAGGGATGTTCGTGCTGTGCACAACCTCATCAATTAAGCCGTAGCTAGGCGTTAACCCGCCCTCTAGAATCCCAGTTATGAGTTCGATACGATCCGCACCGCTCTGTTCGGCCAGTAATGCATCCCTTACCGTAGTTGCAATAACTTCCAGCAGCATGATTCTCCTCCTAATATAGGGATCTTTGAGCGTAGCTCAAAGTCTCTCCGCTTTGGGATCTTCGAGCGTAGCTCAAAGTCTCTCCGCTTTGGGATCTTTGAGCGTAGCTCAAAGTCTCTCCGCTTCACCAATTGATGTCATTATCCTTTGACAGCACCCTCTGTTAGACCTGAAACAATGTATTTTTGGGCAAAAGCGAACATAATTACAACCGGAATCAAGGATAAAATACCTGCTGCGCTCATTTGTCCCCAGTTAATATCAAATTTTTGCACAAAACTGCTTAGTCCTACAGGGACTGTTTTGGTGCTTTCGCTATTCGTAAACATAACTCCGAAAAACAAATCATTCCATGCGCCTGTAAATGCGAATACAAGGGTAGCAACAATTCCCGGCCGCATAATGGGCAGAATAATTTTGATCATCGTCTGAAACTTGTTACACCCGTCAATTAGAGCCGCTTCCTCGAGAGATACGGGAATTCTCTGAAAGAAACTGGACATCGTCAGTAAACAAAAAGGAATGTTCATGGCCGTATAAGTAATGATCAACGAAGGCAGCTTATTTAACAAGTGCAAATGACTGAATGTAATGAAGAGTGGAACTAAAATGACCATCACAGGAATCATTTGAGTAGCCAAAAAGGAAATAAGAAATAGCTTCTTGCCTCGAAATGAATATCTGGCCATACTATAGCCACCAAGAATGGATACAATCAACACTAGGATTGAACTACTCATACTTACTATAAAACTGTTCATAAAATAATGCGGAAAGCTAGAATTCTGAAAAGTATCTATATAGTTCGCAAACGTTAAATTTTTGGGCCAAAGCGTTAGCTTCCCGCTATAAATTTCCTGTCTATCCTTTAGAGAAGTGACTAGCATCCAATAAAATGGAAACAATGCACCGATTAGGAACAATGTTAACGCAATGACTCGAGAAACTGTAGGGGTTACATTCCGAACATAGGAGACCATTAGAAATCACCTGCATCATCATATTTAGTCGTTTTCAAGAAAATTAACGTATAAAGAATAAGTATTGCTAGCATCATAATTCCCAATGCGGAGGCTTGCCCATAGTCGGTCGTATAGAAGATTTTATTAAATATATAGGAAGGCAAGTTATGAGAAGTATTAGCTGGGCCCCCATTGGTCATGATGTAAATCAAATCAGCTGAATTGAATACCCAAATCACTCGGAGCAGCAAGGTAATAATAATCGTCGGTTTGATATAAGGAATCGTAACTCGAAACAGTTTGGTCATTCGGCCTGCCCCGTCAATATCAGCAGATTCATAGATGTCTTTAGGTACGTTTTGCAGAGCAGCAAGAATCATAATCCCGAAAAAAGGCACTCCATACCAAACCATAGCCGCGATGACTGGGAAAATAGAGACATGTGGAATAGCCAAAAAGGGGATGCCTTTTTCCAGAATTCCGAGTTTCACCAATAAGTAATTAATAAGCCCGTTCTGTTCATTAAACAACCATTTAAAAATCATTCCGATTAAAAAAGCAGACACGGCCCATGGCAGAAAAACAATAGATTGGTAGATGTTTTTCCCTTTAAATTGTTTGTTAAGCGCCAGTGCCAAAATAAATCCAAGAACGAATTGCAAACCTACCGTTAAGATGACCCAAAGTACAGAATTACCTAATATTTGAGGGAGATTCTTATCTGCCAGTAAAGATCTAAAATTTTCAAAACCTGAAAAGTGGATATCCCCCGGTTCAAATAAAACATAATGCATAAAAGCAAGCTTAAGTCCTGATAGTAATGGATAAGCAAAAAAAGCTAGAATAATTAGAACAGCAGGAGTGATTAATAAATAAGGCTCGAATGATTTCCATCGAATTGCTTTTAGCATACTTGCTCTCCCCGCCTTTTCAATACTTTAGAATAGATAACCGGGGATTCATTCGTGTCCCCGGTTATCTGCCTTCTTTTTATGGATTTTCCTTCATATAAGCTTGTTGTTCTTTGGTTAGAAAATCTGCAAGATGCTTAACAGTATCCTCGAGCGATTGCGCTTTTGTCAAATACTTTTGCGTTTCTTCCACTGCGAACGTTCCCGTGAATTGACCAAGCTTCGTTAAATGGCTCGGAGGGCCTGCAAACACAATGTTGGAATCCGCCATGGAACCTGCATACCCAGCAATAGGACCTTTGCTGAAGAACGGATCTTTCAAGTTTTCTTTGTAAATAGGAATCGTTGAATTTTTAATGCTGTACGCTAGGTTGTTCTCAGGAGAACTTAAGAATTCGATCAACTTCCAAGAAGCCTCTTTATTTTGTGATTTGGAAGACATGGCGTAAGCCGCTGTGTAACCCCAGAAAATGTAACGTTTTCCGTCATCAGCTTTAGGCATCGGAACTACATTCCATGTGCCTTCTTTCATATTTTTCTGAGCGGTAATAATAACTTCAGGCGTTTGATTTAAAATAGCCGTTTGACCGTTTAAGAATCCTTGAACCATTTCGTTGAAGCCCCAGTTGACAGACTCTTTAGGAGCATTTCCGTTTAAGTAAACATCATAAAATTTCTTAAATGCCGCTTGAGCTTCAGGTTTATATAAAATCGATTTGCCGTCCTTATCAAACCAACTATCGGAGTGAACCGCCGCCATCACATATTCCATTGCGCGAATAACGCCATTGGCTCCTCCTCTGAAGGAAATACCGTATCTGTTTTTCGCAGAGTCTGTGAATTTTTGCGCTAGATTAAAGTAATCATCCCATGTCGCGATGGTCTCGGGCATATTCAGTTCTTTAAACCAATCGCTTCTTATAAATAAGCCCTGCAGCAAGAATCCATCTGGAATCGCATAGACATTCCCTTTGAACTTATTTCTCGCTTGTTTGGTTGCTTCCGTCAAGTTATTTAATTGATCCCATTTGTCATAAAAGGGTTGCAAGTTCTCGATATAACCAGCAGAAGCCATAGCTACTAAGGAAGTATCATCAATACTCAATACGTCAGGAAGAATGCCAGCTGCACCCATGGTCATCCATTTCTTATTCGCATCATCCCAAGGAACAGACGTATATTCAACTTCGATATTCGGGTTTTTCTCTTGAAATTGCTTCAAAAGCCCCTGCATAAGCGCTGTTCTTTCCGGGCTTGGAAGCGGATCGAGATACGAGATTTTCGCTTTCTTGCCTGTGGCTTCTTTGGCTCCTGCGGCTCCAGTAGCTTTTGCCGCTTCATTCTGACCGCCATTCGTTGAGCAGCCAGCTAAAGCAAAAGTAAGTACTAGACTGGTACATAAGGCTAGAATCGTAGCTTTTTTCTTCATTTTTATAACCCCTCCTGTAATTTGATCTATGTTATAAAATCTTGCTGAAGATCGTTTCCTCAACATAATTTAGTAACTAAGCCTGGGCGCTTCTACACAATTTCTAAAGTAAACACTGCTTTGTTCGTTCCGATAACCTTACGATTATCGTTCGTAATGTCAGTTGGTGTGAGTTGATACATACGATCGATCGTCTCTTGGTTACTATATCCAATCTGCTCAAGGATGGATGCCGTAATGATAGGCCACTCGTCCTCAGAACCATCCATCACTTTAAGCGCGAAACCTAGCTTTTCTTTTTTCAATCCAAAGCAGTAAACGCCTTTCGCTCCGCCCTTAGCGACAATATTGGGATCCATAAGTAAACTGGAACAGATTCTTTCTGAACCAGCAATCATCTCATAATGCTCGTTCATGAGAGCGGTTATTCGGATGACGGCGGATCGAATTTCAAGATCTTCAATCACTTCTGGACAGGCCAGCTTCATGAACGCAGTCGCTAAATGCTTAAGAGGAATAGCGAACACCGGAAAACCGCAACCGTCTGTACCTATGTGGATTTGTTCTCTAGGACATTCAGATAAGTAAGCGAGCGTATCTACGATCTCGATTTGAGCAGGATGATCAGGTTCGAAGTAGCCTTCGGTTGGATATCCCATTGTTTTGCACAAAGCAAGGATGCCAAGATGCTTTCCGGAACAATTATGATAAATCGAGCGTTTAGGTTTGTGTGCTCTAAGCATCGCTTCTGAAGCAGGCACACTTAAGGGGTAAGTGGGGTGACAGACAAGCGCTTCCTCTCCCACTCCAATTTTGGTTAGCATGGATTCCAACGCTTCAACATGGAAGGTCTCCGCACGATGGGACCCGATCATAATAGCCGTTTCTTTATCAGAAAGTCCAAACTTTCTGTCTGCACCATGCCGAATGACAGGAATAGCTTGAAATGGTTTCCCGGATGACCTTAAATAGGTTAATGACTCTACATCCCCTACTGCGTACTTAACAGCACCTGAGATTGAGACTCCGCAAATATGCCCGCTATGCACGCATTCCAAAGCACCTCCACGATACTCTTCAACTAATGTTTTATCCATTTCGTCTTCCCCTCTTTTGCGTTTAATTTCGTGGTCTTATGCTGTTATGAGGCTAATTATTCCACAGATGTTATTAATTTTCGAAATAAAACAATGAAATGATAATAATACCAGATAAAAATGACTAATAACAAAGAACTTATCTTTTATTTATTCCACTGATGTTAATAATTGAATATTAACAACTCACCCTATCCGTTGTCAAACATTTTTTGTTTTTTTGTTAAGTATACTAACAGGCAGCGCTTTCGTAGTGGATTTTTACAGATTGAGAGACAATTTTAAATTGTCTCATGTTAGTTTAGTTGACTCCGAATCCCTAGACTAGCTGAATAAAGCCGAGTATATCTGGCTGCAAAAAATTCATACCTTGATTCAATATATCGATGGTAACGAGAGCCCCTCCAAAATGTCTGCTGAACAATAAGCAAAAGCCTTCCATCAAGCTAAATGCTTGATGGAAGGCTTTTTAATTAATTAGTTGGCGAGAACGGTTTAGATGCCCAACGAATCTCCCATTCATAACTAAAGGATGGTAAAAACATCCCTTTGACCTGTTCATTTTTTAAATAGATACGACTTCTAAAATACAAAGGCGCTACAGGCATATCGTCTAGCAACTGCTTTTCTGCTTCTACAAGAATTCGGGCCCGTTTTTCCCCATCTACTTCTTTATTGGCAGCGAGAAGAAGTTCATCATACGCCTTGTTTGAATAATCCACTTCGTTAAAAGTCCCATCGGTTTTATACATATCCAAGAAGGTCATAGGATCATTATAATCCGCACCCCAAAGTGCTATTGCCGCTTCATAATCATGTTCACCTTGTTTACTGACACGTTCTGCATGCGCAATCGGCAGAGAACTTACTTGGATTCCTAAACTTTTTTTCCAGTTGCTTACAATATAAGCATTTGTACGTCTGGCAGTAGATGTATCATCAGAAATTAAGGTGAAAGGGGGCAGTGATTCCAGTCCTAGCTCTTCCAACCCTTTCGCTAGCAGCTCTTTCGCATCATCAGGACTATAAGGAGGTAAGGCATCTCCTGCCGTTTCTCGAAACTCACCCCTATTGCCGTCCGATGTACCCACCGGTACTAAGCCAGTCGCTTCGAGAGAGCCGTTCGTCATGATCTCACTTATCAGGCCTTCTCTATCAATAGCAAGGGCAAGCGCCTTGCGAATATTGACATTTGCAAAAGCAGGAACTTTCTTTTCTTGAAACATAATGTAAGAATTCGTTAACTCATGTTTAATGACCATTTGCTTTTTAGGAGCTATGTCAGCTATATCCCGGTTAATTTCGGTTACATCTGTTGTCCCTTTGATAAATTGACTTGCCCCTTCGAATACATTGTTAAATAGATGGATATTCACTTCATCCAGTTGGATGTTCTCGGCATCCCAATAGCGCGAATTTCGCTCAAAAGTGAGTCCCTTTCCGTGTTCCCATTTCTTGAGAATGAAAGGACCTGCACCTACCACGGTGCCGGCTTCTTTCCCGTATTGATCTCCTTGGGATTCCACCACGTCTTGACGCTGAGGAAAAAAGATAGCGAAAGCGAGTAATTGCGTCATTTGCGGTCTAGGCTCTAATAGTTTGATGATAAGTGTATGTTTATCAGGAGCTTCAATCCGGTCGATCCAGTCAGCCATAAATGAATACTGTGCTTTCGTTAGAGGATTTTTCGTTCTTTGGATCGAGTAGACAAAGTCTTGTGCAGTTAATGGGGCGCCATCAGACCACTCCAGACCGTTTCGAAGTTGAATCGTGTACGTTAATCCATCTTTAGAAATAAGAGGCTGAGCTTGGGCTAGAGCAGGTGTAGGCTGACCTGCCTCATTTATTCTGTAGAGCCCTTCGTTAAACAGATTAATAGGCGTAAAAGAAGCGTTAGCCGTGGCCTTGGAACTGTCCAACAACTGTGGCTCTGCTGTAAAATTGATCATGATCTTCTGTGGAGAAAGTTGATTAACCAACAGATCCTTAACGTCCTCATCCACACTTGCAAAGGTGTCATTGGGATTATCACTTAATAGAATAAGCCCATTTTCATAATCAACGCGTTTGCCAAGCGCCTCCGAAACTGCCCGCAAAGGAATGTAGGTGCTCTCACCGATGATCTGCGGAGCAACATTTAGTGTGACGGTCTTTCCACTAACAAGCATGTCCGTACTACCGATTTGAATGAGAACCTTGCTGTTTTCATTTTGAAGCTCAATGCGCTGATCTTGCTCATTCCAGCTAACTTTCGCCCCGAATTGCTCGGAAACAAAACGTATGGGTATTAGTGTCGTTTCATTAACAATTTTCGGGACTCCCACCATTTGTTTCATTTCTTTTTTCACGAGCGTATGATGACTTCCAACTAAAAGAATGATAGCATGACTCCTAAAATCAGATTGATCTGCTGCATACGAAGTTGGAAGACCAGACTGCAGTCCGAATAAAAGAGATAATGAGATCACACAATATTGTATTAATTTTTTTCCGGTCAAAATTTAAAACCCCTCCCGATGATACCTGAATTTTGTAAAAACTATCCATTTATATTATCATAAAGCCTTTGGAAATTTCGACATATTTCCCTACCTTCCGATCGATTGGCCTTTGTTCATTTCACTTATTGATTTAAATCAGCTAGGATTCTTGCTATATTAGAAGTAGAAACCCGGTGTAACAACTTTTGCCACCGTTTCAATTTTACTTCGAAGAGGATGAGAACATGCGGTGGATTCCCTTTATTGCTTCCCTACCTATCATTTTCCTGCTAGGGGCTGACTCCTCAGCAGAGAGCCATAATCCAGATATAGAATTGCTGCAATTCCGTTCGCAAATTACGTCAAACATGGAGCCTATTAACGCCTCTCTTCATGGCGCGGACCAATTTGAGGTCGCTTGGAGATTGCAGGACTCTTCTCCTCAAAAGCTATTCATCGCTAATGACAGCACGGCCTATTACCAGTCTGATGGTCATTGGAAATCTGTTCTTCCAAGCGGAGAACGCCTGCCGGTTAAGCAAAACTCGAAGCTCCCAGAGGCCACGAAACCGCCAATCTCGCTAAAATTGAGAGCAGCCGAACGCAGCCTGACCCTGCTCGAAGATCAAAAAGAACTCTGGACCTACTCACTTCCTGAGACCAATGAGATTCGTCCAAGTTCTCTTCAATATGATGCTGCCGAGCATATATACTTTCAGGATAACAACGGCAGTTGGTATTCACTTGATCATAACGGGAAAGAGCGCTACAAGCTGCTTCTGCAAGCTCCGGACAACCAGCTTGTATGCAATGCTGCGCCTTCAGGAGACGCTTTCTGTACGTCACCAAGCCTCGGCATTCTTGCCGTCCGTGAAAAAATAAACGCCCCTCGCCTCATCATAGATGGCAAGGAGCGCTTTTTCCCACAACGTCCAGAAATTATTAACGATCGCACATTCGTTCCCCTTCGTTCGATCTTCGAGGCTATGAATGCAAAGGTAGTCTGGAATCAAGAGACTCAAACGGTAACAGCAGTAAAAGGAAGTCGGACCATCAGCCTGACTCTGGATAGCGAGAAGGCACTGCTAAACGGCAAGAAGATTCAACTTGATGCTCCTCCGGTCCTCTATCAGGGAAGCACGTACGTACCGCTTCGCTTCGTTGGAGAAGCGCTTGGCGCGACCGTGATATGGGAGAATGCGACTCGAACCATCCAGATTATCAGCTAGACACACATGCGAATCGGAGGCCATATAAAGTTATTGTGCATAGTCTCCAGTATAGTTAATAAGAGACACATCCTGCACCCCTTCAATTCTAGACAGCTCATTCACAAAAGCCGTATTATCATCCCGCAGACGCATCTCTAGCGTCAATTCCGTGAAGTTTTTACGGACCGTTTTCGATTTCACCTGATAGTTCATTTGTCTTAACCTTGTACGCAGCTCTCCTATGGATTCGTCTGTATGACGAATAATCAATAGGTAGGGCTGTTCTCTTATTTTACGCCTGGACAGGAATAGAAGAGCTGCCCCCACAGCGACAGAGCCCAGCAGTGAAACCGGGTAGAGCTTCGCCCCAGTCGCAATACCAACCGAAATCGCCCAGAACATGTAGACAATATCCAGCGGATCTTTCACCGCCGTTCGGAACCGTACGATACTGAGCGCTCCGACCATGCCTAGCGATAACACAATGTTCGTACTGATGGTCATAATAATAAGCGTCGTAATCATACTCATCAGTACAAAAGTAACGTTATAATTATAACTATAGACGACACCGCGAAACGTTTTACGATAAATATAATAAATGAACATACCGATTCCGAATGAAACGGCAAGTCCTAGCAATATATCGATGTATGAAATATTACGGAAGGCCTCAAAATGAAGAATACTTTTTTTGACGACATCCTGAAAATTTAATGAATCTCCCATCATGTCTCCCCCTTTCTCCTTGAACTGTTATGGTCTAAAATGCCTATAGCCTACCTCACGGCAAATGACGTACTTGGAAATACTAGAACGGTTATGCGCATCCGGACGGACTATGAGTCGAATCGCTTCCGGGAGAAAGTCGTTGTACTTAATCTCCATAATGGTTTTGGTTGAATCAAGTGCTTCCGTCAGGGCCAAATTCGGATCGAATAAATCATTTGTATTAATGCCTGCCGATAACATTTTATCAAATGTGATTCGAACATCACCTAACTCATATACATAAGCCTCACGCACATAATCCACAATAACTGCCGGCTGGTACCCGCCTTGCAGAGCTGCGTAGAAATCCTTAAGTAGCGGATGGTCATGCTCTAATAAAAACGAAAAATCCCCAGTTAGCAACCGATCATATTCTTCTCTGCTCAGCTGAGCAGATTCTTTGCTCACATAATCACCGTATTTGCTTTTTCTCTCCAGCTTAATCATCCGGTCGCTGCCATTATAAATGCGAATACGAAATTTTTGCCGGCCGAAGATGCCGTTCACCTTATCATAAAGCGAATGATTATGGGGCCCGTCGAAATATAAGCTGCGGATGCCGTACCCATCCTTGTCGTCGGAATTTCCATCCAACGGAAGCATCGCAGAAAGTCGCTGCCGCAGCGTGACATATTCGTATGGGTGAATATAATATTTAAGCTCGTGCCGCAGTTTTTTCCCGAGAAATTCCACCTTTACTCCACCTTTATGGCCTTGATACCGTAGTATGGTTTATCATCCGACTCGTACACATCAAAAGCGATTTGCTGATGTCCTTTCCCATCATGAACGATAACCTTCCAGTAATATTCTCCCGGTTTCAGATTATCTAGCTCAAGGCTGGTTTCCTTCATTTTTTGTCGTTGGTCTACAATCTGTGTAAAGGAGGGGTCTTTTGCAAGTGTCCAATCGTATGTCAGATCGTCCCCTTGCAAATCAAAGGACGGGTCCCATTCAAATCGATATTTACCATTCTCACGAGTTAAATCTCCCAAGTAAAAAGGCTTCGGCTTTTCCACATCCTCTTTAAAACGCTCAAGGGAACGAAGCGGAACTCCCGCAATCCTTTTATACTCATCATCCAACTTGTTCAGTTGAATCGGCAGGAAGTTGATATCCGGTGCCTTGGACATGAACGGCTCAATAACTCCACGATAAGTTTGCAAGCGCTTAGCCACAGTATCATTGTTGATCGATGCATAAAGCTCATCGATTTTATCTTTGAGCAATTGGACATTCTTTTCACTTCGGAAAAACCGGTTGTCAATCACGCTTTGCCAATAATTGCTAATCCCTTGATTACTCGGACCTATGGTTCCCAAACCGCGTTGAAGCTCCCATCCACCGTCGTAGTCCCAAGGGAGGAAGTACCATTTTTTCGAATTCAAAGGTGAGTATAGATAAAAATTTTGAGCGTCTGTATCCATGTTGTCCATCAGGATATTTGATGCAAGGAACGTTAAGTAATTGTCCAGATCAAAATGTTTGGCAACCACCTCGTCAATAGGCATCGCCAAATTGTTCACATCATCTAGCATGGCCAGAAGTTTATCATGATCCTCGTATCCGTCAATTTCCAAATGCTTCTCAAATGCCGCTTTATCGTACGTAGGGTCAGACATCGACTTGAGTTCATTCGGATAGCGGAAAAATTCAAACATTACCGCTTTATACAATTGTCCGTTCGGGTCCAACCAGTGACTTTTCAAAAACTTTTCGTTCGGCTGTTCAACATGGGTAAACAAACCATTATCCTCAAAAGTTTTTCCTGCCCCGTTTCCTTCTGATAAATCCTTGACGTAAAGATGAACGAATTGGGTCCTAAGGCTTGTAAAATTGGGAAGCGTCTCAAAAATATCAAAGCTTAATTTATTGCGGATTCTGGCGCTATCATAAATGTGTTTATTCAGATTCAACGTCCGCTGATCATGCCACAATCCGGCTTGATCCTCCAAGCGGATTTTATAGGAGCGTTGTGCTGCATATCGAGCCGTATTCCCACGCAAGCTGATTTTCCCATTGCTTTCTACAGCCCCGTATCCGAACATGCCAGATTTAGGACCGCTTCCGTCCGGTGCACCTTCCTGTACAATGATTTTGAGATTGCCCTCATCCATGCGGTTTTGGATCCTATTCATGGCATACCAGGTAAGCGGATTGGCTTCACCTTTTTTGTCCGGCAATATCGTCAAGTATAGTGTATCCACCGATGTATCGTTATCTTGCTCGTAAAGTCGCTTATCTTCCACCAATTTATCAGTGGCAGCTATAGGAGTTGTGACGGAAGGCGCGGCTTGCGCGGCCGATGTTGACTCCTTCGTCTCGCCATCGGAACAGGCGGTTAGAAAGACCGCAGCGATAACCAAAAGCATCGTAACGGCTGTGGATTTACCCCTGAGGCGGCTCCAAAGAGGAACCTTCTTTTGAACCGTAATAGGTTGTGCACAAAATGTATAGTAATCGATATTTCTTACATACATGATGAGACGGGTTAAAGAACACACCAATGTGACGAAGGCTGCAATGAAAATACCAAAACCATGATATTCGGCATTCATAGACCAGTATGTGAATCCTGCATTCAGTACGACAAACAAGCTGCTTACAGCAAGAACACCTCTTCGATCGTCAAAATACAGCATGATAAGCATAATAATAAAGGCCATGATGAACACGAAGTAACCCAGAACGAGAATGTTGAATGTATAGATCTGTGCCATTGAAAAACCGAGCATGGGCAGCAGCTTAATGCCCAAAGCAAGGGACACGACGGTAAACAACAGCTGCACCTCCATCATAAAGCTGACCTCCTGCATCAAAGTTCGCTGCATATCCCATTTGGCACGTGTAATCTCGAGCAATGTACCTCCATTCAAAATTTTATCATAATAACCGCGGAATTTATCATAAAAGGTCGTTTCTACCGATACTACAAAAGTAACAAGTGTCGGTACTACCGTCAAATACGCGTAAAAGACTGGTAAATCGTAGAATGGAGAAATCACATAACGTCCTGCGATGATTTCGTTATAAGAACCGAACCAATAGACGAAGCTGTGCACATACACGCCGGAATAGAAAAATGTGCCGATAAAGAACAAGGAGGGATATTTACGAAAATAAGCGAAAAAGTCAAAATACACCCGGCTGGATTTCCGTGGGAATTTTTGTTCGAAATGGTAGGAGGTCAAGAGCACGATAATCATAAAGCCGATATCCATCATCGTAAGAACTGCAGTGGCACTTTTATAAGGAGTATACCTCAGAAGCAGCCAGGAGCCAGCTATGGCAATGACAACACCGAAACAAAAGTTACGCACGATTCTTTTGTAATCCTTAAGCGCAGATAAATGTACCGACTGCACCCAGATGATAATCAATTCAGAAAAGAATAGATAGGCAGCGGCTTTGTAACCAATTCCGGCAGATACTTTCCGGAGAAATAACCATGCAACTAGCGATCCTACAGGCAATGCAGCTGCAATCGCTCCGTAGTAGGAGGAAAGCAAGTGCTCGAATTTTTTTAAATAGATCATATCTGAAATATAGCGGGTTACGATCATGGATAACCCTCCAGTAATCAGAACGGAGAAAATAAAGCAATAAACGACGGTCGCGAGGAAAAGCTGGCGCTCCAAGTAAGGGGAGCCTTCCGAGATCATGAACCTCTGCATAAAAACAATGGTGCCCATGCACAAAATCATAGGTCCCACTGTCGTCATCGATGAATAGGCATACGCTCTGAAACTGCTTAGAAGCCCTTGCTGACCAAACAGCCTCCTTAGTTCGAATCCTATACCCGCCATGTATTCACCTCCTTATATGATCCATACAGGCTTTGATAGCTTTCAATAAACTGCTTTCTTGTATAATATTTACCGGCCCGCTCCAGACCATTTCTCCCCATATCTTCCCTTAGCTTTTTATTCTTGCAAAGCTTGATAAGGGCTGTAGCCATCTGGTCATAATGCATCACCGGAACAATCAATCCCCCCGGGCCAATGCCGTCGTCCATACCTTGAAGCAGTTCACGGCAGCTGCCCACGTCCGTAGCGACAAAAGGCTTAGAGCTAGCCATTCCTTCCAGAATAGCGAGCGGCATTCCTTCACTTACACTTGAAAGTACCAATATATCCATTCGACCTAAGTATTCCTTAATTCGCACTTCGCCTGTGAAAATAATACCTTCCACTTGCAGAGTCTCTACGAGCTGCTGACACTCTGTCAGGTATTCCTCATCCTCTTCGGACGGACCCATAATATACAGCTCAGCATGCGGTACTTCCCGCTTTACAAGCGCAAAGCTCTGAATCATGGTCTTGATATCTTTGATCGGCACGACACGCACAATTGCGCCAATTCGCACGATGGAATCGTCCGATTGTTTCTCCTGTACAACTTCTTCATAGTCTGCAAGATTAACCCCGTTAGGGATAATTTTAATTTTATCGGGGCTGCAGCCGAGTTCAATTTCAATCTCACGATTTCGGTTGAATAAGGTAATGACCTCATTCGCGCTTTCATAAGAACACTCGGACAGACGGTAAAAGTAATCGATCCATAGATCTTTAAAATAACCCTTTACCCAACCAGCCTTAATAATTTCCTCTTCGCGCTCGCGCGAGTAAATCCCATGCTCGGTCAACAGATAGGGCTTATCGTAAAGATGCTTACCCAACGCGCCTATCACACCCGCATAACCCGTAGAGACACTGTGGTACAGATCGGCTTTCGGGATATCATGACGAATGGATAAAAACAACGGAAGCACCATCGAGCGCACGGTCCAGAACATTTCTGTAAATGGGATTTGGGGATACCGCTCCTTACACAGCTCTACCAATAAATCAAAATAATCCTTGCTCATGAGGAAATCAGCTGCTACACGAAACTGCTTCGTGCGCAGAAGGTTGAAGATGCCACCCCAGTCCATGTGACCCCTGCCGCCAAGCAGGGTACGAAAGGACTCCTGCTCACTCGCAGTTAAGCGGAAGCGATGACCCCATTCTCCTGTTTCCCGCATGTAGGCATCTAGAAATATTTCTTTCACCTCTACGACATTGGACGGTAGCTTATATTTAAATTGGCCTCGCTGCTTCTCGAATGCGCCGATGGTGAATATCACAAATTCATGCTCCGGTATATTCGTAATCAGTGAATGAATCCAACTCGAGACTCCCCCTGTAACGTAAGGATAGGAGCCCTCAGCGATAATACAGATACGCATATTCTTCATCCACCCAATTCGATGTCAAATTCATTATTATTCGCTGTAATCAAATACGTGTTGTTGTCTATTTTTTCTACCTTACAGCCTTGAAGCTTACCTATTTTATTTTCCATCCTTAAGATAAAGAAGGCGCGGTCGTGGAAAGGCGCAATCTTGCCACGCAGTACATTCCCTTCCATGCTTAACGTAACTTGACCCGCGAGTTCTTGCTCCATATCGAAGGCAGCTTCTGCAGACGTCATCGCCCTCAGCCATGGATAGGTTTGATGGATACGTTCGAGCATCTCAGAAAAATTTTTATACATCTTCTCCCAAGTCAAGCCTCCGCTACGATCCTTTGAATAGGCGTCATCGGGATGGACGAAATGAGAAAAAATTCCATGTGTCGTTATGGCATTTGCAACTAACCACCTTTGGAAATTACTTTCGGTATAACCGGAAGTAACCCTCGGCATCTCCACGATGCCATCCTTCGCAATACTGTATTCCTGCACATAAGCGAGTTCTTTTCCGTCCTCAGGATATAAAGAAGCAATGACCGCAAGCGTCGGCCAACTCTTTTTAATCGCTTCTCTGCCTTCCAGACTAAGCACATTAGATGGCGGGACATACGTGACCATGGAGTAGCTCGGAAAAGCTTCGCGAGCAAAATTCACAGCTTCCTTGGTAGCCGCCGCCATGTCATCGGTACTGCTCCATAGCTTATAATCAAACGCATCCGCTACTTCTTGACTTCCCGTCAACGATTGATGGTTATACCCATGCAGCCCGATCTCACCGCCGCTCTTCAATACCTCACGTCCAAATGAGATGAGTCCCTTTGAATCTTTGTCTGCCGGAGACTCGAATGGAGGCTTGACTCGATCCTGATAGGATTCTATCAGAACTCCCGTATATTTAACATCACTCTGTTTCGCCAATGCGAGCATATCAGGCCACCAAATATCTTTGATAAATGCAGGCCTCGTTTTGTGATACTCATTATAAATGATAGGATCTATTACCGAAGCGATCGGCATAGGAAAATCATCAAGATAGACAATTTTCGAATTGAAAATCGGGTAGACAAACACAGGCTCCAGCATACTTAGTGCTCCTGCAATGAGTCCACGGTTCAATTTTTCCTGCAGCATTGTTCCGTTAAACACCATGAACTTGCCTTGACCGTATGGATACTCCCATAGAAGGGGAGCGCCCTCTACCGTTTTCGCCAAAACCTTGCTCTTCTTATCGAGCTCAACCGACAATAACGAATTAACGATAAATGGATCGTTTATAATTAAATTTTCCTCACCAATCAATACATTGGAAGTCAGATGAACCCCCTGGGAATCATAGTTCCCGCCTGCGTTCACAATCCCCATTTTGCGATAAAGTCGATAAAAAGCATCTCCCTTTTCGGGAGTCGTCTCTTGGAATACATATCCGCCTTGTGCCACATATTGAGCGAGTTCATCAAGATTTCCAAGCAATCCCATATCAACGAATGTCGATATGACGACTTGACACCCCGAAGGTTGGAAAGCTCCACTTTGAACATCGAGAATCTTTACCGGCTTTTTCATGTATCCTAGCACGTACTCCGTTTGGGTCTTTTGTTTCTCACTGAAATCATCTGTACTATCGAATATAATGCAATAGGGCTTACCAGAAGGCTGAACCTGGGCAACGGCTGATTTCAACCCCTTCAAACCGTCGTTCGCTGTACCGTTACGGTTGAATTGAAGTATAAATTTAGAATTGGAGATTTGGACAGCGATAGCCAGCAGCAATATACCGATCAGAATGATATAGACGTTACGATTGAATTTGACTTTGTTCATCCGTCTTCTCCTCCAACCAAAACCTCACTATAGTTAATGCCTGATTCGATAATCGTATGGGAGATTTTCTTAATTGTATCAACGTCGACTTCAATTGCTCGATCGAACGCATCGTATAATACACTTTCATTAGATTGAGATAAGCATCCTCATGCAGCGGATACTGCTTTAAATACAGTAAAGCGGTCTGTTCCGCTTCCGCATACTCCTCCAAATCAAGATCGGTTCTAATCTTTTCGACATAGACTTCCGCTAAATCCGGAGCTTGTTCAATCAACAATTTCAATACGTTCGTGTAGGTGTAGCTATACTTAATTCGGGTCCGTTCATCTAGAAAACCACTGCGCATATACGATTTTAATATTTCGGAGTAAGAACGCAGAATATGCACGTCCCCCTTATTCTCCTCGAACTTAACCGCCAGCTCTTGCAGGTTTAGCGTTATTTTGCGTTTCATCTCCATAATCGCGCTAACGGCATAATGCGATGTTTCCGTATCGTCATTACTGACTGCCATTTGAAGAACTTCCAAATAATCCATAGAATCCTGCTTCAATAAATCAATCATAACCCGACGTCTCGTGGAAATATCATTAACTAGCAGCGCTTCCTCCAGTGGGACTACATTCATTTCCTTTTCCGTTTCCAACTTGCTCACCACATCCGGGAGACGATAGTTTTCGACAAGAATATCGTCAAACAACGCCTTCCTCGCTTGCTGATGACGCGCATCGTTACGTTCATGCCAACGCTTGGAGCGAAAAGCAGGCAGGAGAAAACCGACTACGGGAAATCCGACAGCAAGTACGATACGAACCCAGGCTTCGTTCTTATCATGCCGATGCCGGAAGCCAAGCCATACTGTGCACAATACGATGTAAACAAGCAGTATCCACTCAAGCATAGCTGAACTCCTCATCTACCATGCGCATATAAATACCATTTTGCTCAAAACGGTTTAAGACGAAGGATGCTTCCTCCTGACTGGAATTGGAAAGAAGTACAAGAAGCTTCCCGTCCATACTCATACCCAAATAATCCGTTTCCCGCAAGAATCTTGAAATCTTCTGCGGTGTTTCATCAGAAACTTCAAAAGTTTCGATTGGCGTAAGAAGCATAAACTCAACGCCATGCTTAGCATTTGCAACTTGTTTACTAGCTAATATATCGGCAAAAACCTCCGCTTTCAATACAGGTGTTCCATCCATATACCGCTGAATCGCCGTAGCTTCCACATAGGAAAGTGCTCGCGAAAGGGAGGAAGAGATTAAATCCACTATAATCTTGAAGAGGTTTTGGTGATATAACGTAAAATAATCAAACTTCATTGCATGGACAGAAATGACAGCAACGACTTTGCCATTGTTGAAAACAGGAGCGGCGAGGAGAGGGATGTCCCCTTTTAAATCTTTGTTAACAAAAAGCTTCTTCTCCTGTAGAAGCTTTTGGATATACGGGAAATCCTCCACCTTCATCGATTTGCTCGCATCAAATTGCGTACCGCTCGACCTAGCTAAGAGACGAAGGTAGCTTCCGTATTTATTCACCGTATAGATCGTAACTGTCTGCGATTTCATGACCGATTCCACGACGCTAACCGTTGAAGTAAAGATTTTTTCCGGCTCCAGACTTTCCAGCTCTTTAACAACGGAATAAATTTTGCCAAAGCTGTCTCCGTTGTTCATAATTTGCTGCTGAAGCTCATCCTTGACCTGACGAGTCTCCTTAAATACCTCTGTTAAAAACTCATGTTTCTCTGACAGCGATTCAAGCTCTTTCTTTTTCGATTCAAGCATGGTGTTTTTACGCTCCACCGTATATCCGACAACTAATCCAATAAACAAGTAGACGGCGATATGAAAGAAAAAGTCAGGATTATAAAATAGCGTAAGCATTTCCCGACCTTTATCTAGTTCATTGAATATATAAAGCGCGGTTGACATCCCGACAGCAAGCATAGATTGTCTGTTACCGTAAAGGATACCGAACAAAATAATATAAATAATCTTGATATCGATAAGTTCAGACAAGCTGTCTTTGAGCAGCAGGCTCATCCACGCCGTAAATCCGAAGGCGAGCGCATTCTCTGCATACGGCATCAACGTGCGAATGACTTGTCCTAGTCTTGAAGGAACAGCGCTTCGTTTCTTTGCCTTGACTCGTGTCTGCTCTTGCGAGGCATGCTTCTGAACGAACCAATCATACGTCTTCGCAAGCCCCTCTTGAAACGAATTCTTGGGCACCCAGTCTAAATCGTTCGCTATACGTCTGTTGTCCAGCTTAGAGCGGTATATATCCCCTTCGCGCTGCTCAGAATGTACGAAGGCCACCGACCCATGCAGGCCTTGCAAAGCACTAATTAATTCGTTAACCGAATTCTCCGTATTTGCGGATAAATTATAGACGCCATCCAAGCTGGAATATGACGAACGATATATAGCATCAGCCACATCTTCCACGTAGATGAAGTCCCTGGATTGCCCGCCATCTCCATAAACGATGAGTTCTTTTGCATTTATTACTTTTTCCATAAATATGGATATAACGCCACCTTCACCTACACTGCCTTGGCGTGGCCCGTATACGTTAGAAAAACGGAAACAAAGCGTATCCAGACCGTACAATTGCTTCCACTTGTTGCAATACGTTTCACCAATCCATTTATTAATACCATAAGGGGAAATGGGATTACAGACCGAGGATTCAGTCAGAGGAATTTCATCATTGTTACCATAAACGGCAGCAGAAGAAGCGAAAATAAACTTATGAACGTTGTACTTCTGAGATAATGATAGCATGTTGGACAGACCGAGGACATTCGACTTCGAATCCAGTCTCGGGTCTTCAACCGATGTCTTCACACTCACTTGAGCAGCGAGATGAACAACAGTATCAAACCGGTTACTGCGAAAAATCTCCTCGCATTTCCGATCCTCCACAGACAAAACATAGCCTTTATGTTTAAAGTCTACATTTTGCTTATTGCCGGTAGACAAATTATCTATGATATAAACTTCATAACCTTCTTTAAAGAAGCGTTCTGCGACAAAAGATCCAATAAAGCCATATCCTCCTGTAATTAACACCTTCATACTGAGTTCCTCCAGGACAGATTATTTATGCTTTCCATTCATTTTAATTTCGGTACAATGGGAAAGTATCAATATAGTACTTATAGCATATTTTTTCGCGATTTGACAGCAAAATATTGCATATTTTAGCCTTTTTATAGTCCTTAAGACCTATTTTTTGAAAAAATTCGACATACGCTGCCAATATCTGTATTGTAACGTCATTCCCTGTCTGATACTATTTCAAAGATAGATCATGAAGGAGGTATATCTCATGAATTTCCGTCTTCATCGTGTGCTTATTGCTATAAGCCTTATTCTGGGGATATTGGGCGTATTCGGCTACCGGAAACTTATGGCAACTGAAGTTATAAACCGAGTATCTTACTTTCCCGCAGAAACGAATCAAGTTCTGAATAACCCTTTTATGGGGTTTGTCATAGATGCAAAATATAATGAAGCCAAGCAGCCTTTCCGGCTTGCTTATGCAAATTTGACATGGGCTGATCTGGAACCGGAAAAAGGGAAGTATGCTTTTGATGCGATTGAAAAAAAATTCCAGTTTGCTTTATGGAAGCAAAAGGGAGTATCCCTTATTGTTAGAGTCGTTCTTGATTACCCGCGAGAAAGCGAGCATGCCGATATTCCAGACTGGTTGTACAAAGAAATCGACGAAAAGGGAGTTTGGTATGATGTCGACTTCGGGAAGGGCTTCAGTCCAGATTATAACAATCCTGTTCTGATCGAGAACCACGAACGTTTGATCCAAGCATTAGGAAACCGATATAACAACGATTCGCAAATTGCTTTTATCGAGCTAGGCAGCGTAGGACACTGGGGCGAGTGGCATACCAAGAATGAAGGCGACACACAAATCGTGTTTCCAAAAGAAGATGTTACCGATCAATATGTCCAGCATTATTTGCATTATTTCGACCAAAAACGACTAATGATGAGAAGACCACATGAAATCGCATTGAACCATGGGCTTGGTTTGTTTAATGACGCTTTCGGCTCACGCAAGTCAACGATTGACGGATTTCTGCAATGGTACACCTACGGTTATAAATCCTGGCTTACTCAAAATGATCAACCTGCCATGCCGGACTTCTGGAAATCAGCACCTAGCGGCGGTGAATTTACACCTAATGGAGACTATTTGAATGATGCTCATATTGAGGAAACCTTGTTGCAGACGAAGCTGACACATGTAAGTTGGCTAGGCCCTAGCGCTCCCTCTAATGAACCTCTCGGCGGTCGGCTTCAGTCTAATATTGACCGATTCCTGAAAACCATTGGTTATCGGTTTGTTATCGCAAAGGAGTCTCACGAAAAGGATATTCATGCGGGAAATTCGCTGCATGTCAAACTTAACATGATCAACAGGGGGGTAGCACCTTTTTACTTTGCTTGGCCCTTGGAGCTTTCCCTTACTGATGAACAGGGAGCCATCGTCTCCCAAATGCAGTCAACTATAGATATTCGCGAATGGCTTCCCGGAGAAAGGGATGTATCGAGCACATTGCCAATTCCAAAGAAACTTGCGCCTGGTAACTATAACGTCAACGCTGCGATACTCAATCCGCAAACTGGCAAACCAGAAGTGGACTTCGCTAACGACGGCAGGAGAAGTGACGGTCGTTATTCGCTTGGAACAGTCAGGGTACTTGATTAGGGCATTCATAGAGAATAATCGGCAAGCTGTACGGGATCTTGTATGCAAAAGATTTCATAATGTGCAAAAAAACCGCTTACGCCGCCCTTAACGAGATGGTTGCAAGGTTGATGTGCGGTTTGACTGCCGCCATGTGACGCAACAATGCGCACCCAGGATTCGCGCGTGTTGGATGCAAAGCAAGATTCGCCACCCAAGACGTTTGTTTAAACAGTCGCTTAGGCCGTGTTGTACTTTGTACAACATTTGGCGAGCTAATCCACAGTTTTCCACTCAGGTGTTGTAAAAAATACAACAGTTTCAGCCAAAAGTAGCTCTATATCTTAATAAAAGGCTGAATTATTCTACAATATACAACATCCTCAGCTTTTCTAGTCGAATTCAAGGGAATTGTTGTACAATGTACAACTTCCCTTCCTTGTTCACAAATTCCTTTACAAATAAATAAACAAATTAATCAATTAATAAACAAAATAAATGAACAATATAAACCTTAAAAAACGAATAAATCAACAAACGAAAAACACAGACTACACCTGACCCAAAACATACAATTTCTTAAAAACCAAAAAAGCCTTCGGCCCAGGGAATCCATCCCTTTCGCCGAAGGCTTTTCACTTTAACCCAGCACCACGCGGTCATCCGACAGCTTGTTGCCGCTGATGTGCTCGAACTCACCGAGCAGCTGCTCCACGGTGAGGTCCTTCTTCCGTTCCTCGCTCACATCAAGGATGATGCGGCCTTTATCCATCATGATCAGGCGGTTGCCGAGACGTATCGCCTGCTCCATGTTGTGCGTGACCATCAAGGTGGTCAGCTTCATTTCGCGCACGATGTCCTCGGTCAATCGTGTGATGAGCTCCGCGCGCGATGGGTCCAGCGCGGCGGTGTGCTCATCAAGCAGCAGAATCTGCGGCTTGGTGAACGTCGCCATCAGCAAGCTGAGGGCTTGACGCTCTCCGCCGGAGAGCAGGCCCACCTTCGCGCGCAGACGGCCCTCCAGGCCGATGCCGAGGCGCTGCAGCTGTTCCAGGAACAGCGCGCGCTTGCGCGCGGTGACGCCGAAGCTCAGCCCGCGCTTCTTGCCGCGGGCATACGCCATGGCGAGATTCTCCTCGATCGTCATTCGAGGAGCGGTCCCCGCCATGGGGTCTTGAAAGACGCGGCCGACCCAACGGCTGCGCTCGTATTCCGGCAGGTGGTGGATCACCTCGCCGCTAATAGCGACCTCGCCGGCATCCGGCGTCATGACGCCGGAGATGATGTTCATCAGCGTCGATTTACCGGCGCCGTTACTGCCAATGACCGTGACGAAGTCACCGGGTTTGAGGTTCAAGTTAATGCCGATTAGCGCGATTTTCTCATCCGCTGAACCGGGGTTAAATAGCTTAGAAACATTCGAGAGCTGAAGCATTAACGATCACCTCCCTTGTTCATTTTCACAGCGAGGGCGATGAGCTCAGCCGATCGCCTTTTCGCTGTTGCTTTTTGCTTAATCGCTCGCTGCACGGAAGGTAGAACAAGCGCGATAATAACAATAATCGCGGTAATGAGCTTCAAGTCAGATGCTTTTAGCCATTCGACTCGCAGGGCCAATGCGACAACAATACGGTACACGATGGAACCGAGTACAGCAGCCAGTGTCGCTTGAAAAACCGTCCGAGCGCCAAAAATCGCTTCCCCAATAATAACGGAAGCCAGTCCAATGACGATCATCCCGATCCCCATCGAGATGTCGGCAAAGCCCGACTGCTGTGCGATGAGAGCTCCAGATAATGCCACTAATCCGTTCGATATACTGACGCCTAGAATCGTAGTATTGTCCGTATTCGCGCCAAAGCTGCGAATCATTCTCGCATTGTCACCGGTTGCTCGCAGAGCAAGTCCCAAATCAGTATGCAGGAACGCATCCAGCAGCAATTTGAACACGATGACAATAATAAGCACAACCGTAATCGGCGACACCGAAGTGAATATCGTATCGACATTGAGAAGTGAAATGTTAGGCTTGCCCATAATGCGCATATTAATGGAATACAAGGCAATCATCATAAGAATCCCTGATAAAAGTCCATTAATTTTACCTTTCGTATGGAGCAGTCCTGTACAAGCTCCAGCCACAAGCCCGGCTGCAAAAGCTGCTAAACAAGCTAGCAGCGGCGAATAGCCATGAGCAATCATGATAGCTGCAACAGCACCGCCTGTTGTAAAACTCCCGTCCACCGTTAGATCAGGGAAATCGAGAATGCGAAACGTGATATAAACACCAAGCGCCATCAACGCATAGAGAAGACCCAGCTCGACGGCACCAGTCATTGAATCCATCATGTGAATAACCTCCTACTTTGAAAAAAAGGGGTGAACGAAAGCGACGTTCACCCCTTTTGTGTCTTAATCCTTACTGAATGATGTTTTTCTCTTTATCTTTTACTGCATTTTTCATAGCGTCTGTTACATCAATTCCTTGGGCTTTTGCTGCCTTCAGGTTTAAGATCAGATCCATTTTTTCAGGAACTGTTACTTTCATGTCTGCTGGCTTTTTACCATTCTTGAGAATGTCGACAGCCATTTGACCAACTTGGTAGCCATGATCATAGTATTTGAAGCCAACGGTTGCAAAAGCACCTTTTTCCACCGTATCGCGGTCACTGGAGAAGAACGGAATGTGTTTTTCATTCGCGATTTGAATGATACCATCCACGCCGCTAACGACCGTGTTATCCAGAGTAATCAAGAAAGCATCCGCGCGGCCAACGAGGGATTGTGCAGCTTGTTTTACCTCAGACGTATTAGTAACCGGCGCTTTAATGAGCTTAATACCATGTTTCGTTAAGGATTGCTCTGCATTTTTGGCCATGATAACAGCGTTAGGCTCACCTTCGTTAATAACAAGACCAACTGTCTTCACTTTAGGCATGTTCGCAGCAACGAAATCCATTAATTGCGCAACAGCCATTGGGTTCGTGTCTGAAGCTCCGGAAACATTACCGCCCGGCTTGTCCACATTGCTGACGATTTTGGCTGCAAGCGGGTCTGTAACAGCTGCGAAAAGAATTGGAGACTTCTTCACTTGCTGTACAAGAGCTTGTGCGGATGGTGTTGCGATACCAAGTACCAAATCGTAGTCGGCGGAAGCAATTTTTTGAGCAATGGATAAGTTATTCGGTTGATCGCCTTGCGCATTGTTGAAATCGACTTTCAAGTTGGTACCTTCCACGATACCGCCATCTTTAAGAGCTGCAAGGAAACCTTGACGCGTTGCATCCAGAGACGGATGTTCCACAATTTGTGAAATCGCGACTTTATAAGACTTTTGCGCGGCTGCTGTTGCTGCCGGAGTAGCTGAAGCCGCAGCGCTTGCTGCTGGAGCCGGAGTTCCCTTCTGCCCACAACCTGCTACGACCATAAGAGCTGCTGTTAATGCGAATGATACGAGTGCTTTCTTTTTCAACATAATTACCCCTCTCTAAGTTCCCATTTATCGCTTGGACTCATTGCTCACTCACCACTTTAACGCTTTTGCGGGACAAAGTTTGAGGATATGAAATACCCAAGGCTCCATATTAATTAACCATAGTTTAAAGGGCTACTGGGTTTCCGTCAATTGTTTTATCCGCTTTTATATGTTTTCTGTAAACATTTGGAGAAGATTGCTCAGAACTGCTGTTGAACATAAAAGTCACGAAGCAATTCATCCATCACCCGATTCGTTCGCGCCGCAGTCCGACCGGTACTAGGGCTTTTACCAATACCCCGCAGCTCGTCAACCACAGATTGAATAAGAGGCTGTTGTACATGAGCCGGATACGGAATGGCGTACTCCTCGATCTGACCATCTACCATCTCCAAGCGAATATCATCGCTAAACGTCGAAAAGGCAATTTTACCAAGACTCCCCGTAATTTCAGTTACGTCGCTGCGCTTGAACGCGTTGAAACTCCAAATCCCAGTGCCCATAATACCAGACTCAAAAGCATAGGTTGTTGTCACGATATCTTCGACTTGATACTGCCCCGACTGATTTCTGGCAAAACCTTTCACTTCGCCGATTGGTCCAAGTAAATAATCAAGAACATCCAGCGTGTGACTCGCCAAATCAACGAACAAACCGCCTCCGGAAAGCTCCGGCCGTATGCGCCACGGCTGCTCCTGTCCATCATCTTCCCTCAAGGTTTGGAGAAAAGTGGTCTGCACAAATCGGACTTCACCAATGATACCGCTGTCAAGCAATCTCTTGATCTCAACAAATTTCGGCAAGCCTCTGCGATAATAGGCCACGAATAAAGGTACTTTTGCTTCTTCGCAAGCAGCTATCATTTCCAAACATTCCGCATGATTCCTCGCCATCGGCTTTTCCACATAGACAGGCTTCCCCGCCCGTGCTGCCAGCAGGGCATATTCCCGATGAAAACCTGGAGGTGTCGCGACATAGATCGCATTGACATCCGGATCGTTGACCAAAGCTTCCGCATCATCGTACCATGCAGCTATTCCGTGCCTTTTGGCATAATCTTCTGCTAGCGCTCCATTTCTTCGCATCACAGCGACAAGCTCAGAACCCTCCGCCTTTTGTAAGGCGGGCCCGCTCTTGACCTCAGTCACATCCCCACAACCAATAATACCCCATCGCACCTTATCCACTTATCCAAACCTCCTAACAGGTCACAGTGAGAGTCAATTTCATAATTTAGAACCCTTGCTACCGCAAGGGTTTTAAGCACGCAAAAAAGGAGTACCTCCCCAAATTCTCGAAGTTTAAGGTTACCACACCAAATAAACAGA
>NZ_JCAUAS010000023.1:0-137089 GCF_059692075.1 Paenibacillus sp. J31P190
CCTTCTAGATAAGCCAGGACTGCTTCTAGTTTCTCCTCGGTTGAGTATTTAGCCAAAAAAACTGCACCTCCAATTGTTAGACTGTGTCTAACAATTGGGGTGCAGTTCACACAGCCAGCTCCTCACTTTATCAGATATATAATGATAGTTATTACAGCATCCACCCCATAGAAGTGTATTTTTCATTATTACCCTCCATAATTTATCTTGGGATACAGTCGATAAACGTTTCGAGCGATCCATCAAAAGGAAATGCTTTTATTCTAATAAGTTCCTTTAAGCTCAGTAACTCTTGCCAAGCTTTATGAATTAGAGCTTCTGGATAAGCAAATTTTATTGCATTGCTCTCAAACTCATCTTCGTCAACAACCTTCCATTCACCGTTTCTTTGTACATAATCCAGGTCTAAATCTACAAAAGAAACAATGTTACCTTCAATTTTCGCAGGCTGATTTATATTGCAATAAAATTGTTGAATTTTGCCGCCAACTACGTCAGCACTAACAGTAAACCATGAATTAAATGAGAAATATTCAACTGTCCAAGCTTCTACGGTAAAAACCTTTTGCTTCGTGTAATGATTTAATTTTCTTCCGTACTCGCCTAGGACAAAAATGTGTGAATCCGTCTTTTCTAATAAAGTTGTGTTCCACTCATAATGTAGTAAATTTCCATATTTTAAAGCCTGAATTGTTATTTGATTAGCCATTGTATCATCCTTAAGACTCATAATTCCTTTGTCATAAACACACTATAAGGGTCTTCTATGTAATCGGAAAAGGGCTTGCAGTATTGAAACCCAAAACTTTCATACAGTCTTCTAGCTGGTCCGAAAGCATCCATTGAGCCCGTTTCCAAGCTTACCCGTTGATACCCGCGTCTCTTGGCTTCTTCAATGATGTGTTCAAGGATTCGCTTTGCAACGCCTTTTCTTAGATGTGATGTAGAAGTTCGCATTGATTTTATCTCGCCGTGTTGACTATCAAGTTCCTTGATTGCTCCACAACCAACTAATTCATCTTGTTCCCATCCGCTCCAGAAGGTGATTTCCGGTTTTTTCAATTTATCCAGATTTAGGGCATGTGTACTTTCTGGCGGAGATAGCGATGCCATATCCTGAAGATGTTCTCCTATTAATGCAACCACGTCAGGTCCAGTTAAATCATCTATTTTAATATCCATTAAAATCACTCCAAGTCTCTATTTTTTAATCATTATATTACGTTTTAAAATATTCATCTACAATATCTACCCTTATTCGCCAGTGTCAGCGATCAGGCGCTTATTCTCAATCGCCGCCGAAAGCACGATAAGTGTTGAAGAGAAACCGTGCGGGTTACACGAATCAAGAAAAACGGTAAAAGATTCCATCGATTCGGTAATTATTTTCATCATAAAATTATATTCCCCACTGATGCGGTACAATTCGATGACATCCGGGGATTGCGTGCAGAATTCCTGGAAGTCCAAACAATTGTTCGTCTTGAAAAGCACAAACGCCGTGACGTCTTTGCCTAGTTTCTTAGGCGAGAGAACTGCCTTGTAACCGGCGATGATCCCCTGTTCCTCAAGTTTGCGGATCCGTTCCGTAACGGCCGGCTGTGTCATCGCGATCGACCGGCCAATTTCGGCAACAGGCATTCGCGCGTTCTCATGCAGCAGCGATAGTATTTTACTGTCGATTCCGTCCATAGAGAGTCCTCCTTTATTTTATATGCTGAAATCATAATTTTAACTTTAATATGAAGGTTCATCGGCGATTAATAACATGATTTATATATGTAAATTATAGCTCTAACTTTATACAATGTCATTGTAATTAAATTTAAAGGAGTGGATAACAAATGATCACAACAAAATCACTTACCCTCGACACCCCTCTAACCATTGGCAGCTTCGAACTTCGTAACCGGTTAATCATGGCGCCTATGCAGCAATACAAAGGCTCGCCGGAAGGTTATGCGACAGAACATCATGTTCAGCATTACTCTAGAAGGGCGAATGCAGTCGGATTAGTGATAGTGGAATCGACGGCTGTATCCGATAACGGCAGACTGGTGCCTAACGACATCGGTATTTATTCGGATCGTCATACCGATGCGTTAAAAAGAGTAACCGATGCCGTTCATACCGAGCATACACCAATATTCGTTCAACTGTCTCACGGAGGAAGAAAGTCGGCGCCGGAAGTAACGAAGCGGCTCATTGCGCCAAGTGCAATTCCTTATGACGACTCATACGGAGTGCCTGCGCAATTGTCGGTCTCCGAAATTGAGGCCCTTATGGAGGATTATCGTTTGGCGGCCCGACGCAGCATCGAGGCAGGTTTTGATGGAATTGAGGTACATGCGGCACATGGATTTTTGATTCACCAGTTCATGTCGCCGGTATCTAATCACCGCAGCGACGCATACGGTGGTTCGACTCGCGGCAGGGCGAAGTTTTTGCAAGACACACTTGCCGCAATCCGCTCCGAAACCGGCAGTAATTATCCGGTTATCGTGCGGATCTCCTCGACAGATTACGTCGAAGGAGGCCTCAATCCGCTGGAACTTGCACGGATGCTCAAACCAATCGCAGCGGACGGTCTTTTGGACGCGGTTGATGTATCATCTGGCGGGCTGCTGCCCATCCAGCCGACGGATACTCATCCAGGCTACCAACTGCCTGACGCAGCCATCCTTAAACAGCATCTACACGTGCCTGTCATCGCCGTCGGTAAAATCTATTCCCGCAGCTTTGCGAATCGGATCATCGGGGACGGGCTGGCGGATGCTGTAGCTATCGGGCGCCCGATGCTGGAGGACCCCGATTTCGCGCAGAAAATGATTGGTCGAAAGGAGTGAAGCTCCTGGACTAGCCGCCGCTGTCGTTACAAAGGCACTATTTTATGAGGGAAAATATTAAAACCGCCAACTTTGGGCGGTTTCTTTTCTTAACATGTCCTTTTAATAGAAAAGAGGAGCTGCTTTGCAAGCTCCTACATTATCGTTGGACATTCGTTGAACATCTATTTGGCTCTTCATTCATTAAGTTGCGTCGTTTGCCGCAGCGTTCTGCCTTTTCTGTATTGCATGCATTCCCATGATTACCGCTACAAGTTCGTAAGTATCCAAAAAGTCGCATTGATTGTTCAGAAGAAAAGCACCTGAAGAAAACCAGCCGTTTACTTGTTCAAAACGGGCAACAAACGCGCCGGATTCATCGGATATCTCATATTCCTTTGAAAATACTGGGGATATAATCTCGTAGCTACCTCGTGTTTCGGTTTCATAGGTGAATTTCTTGGTTAAAAACGCAAATCTGCTTCTCAACACGCCTAATTGCTCCCCATTGGCACCCGTAACCTCCCATTTGCCTGAGAAGATTGGAAAACTTCCTTTGCACAACAGCTGGCCATTCTGCCCATACACATCGATCGCAGAGCCAAAAGAGCTCTTCAAATCTAGATGCCCGACTTTTTTTTCCTGTTCGTCCAGAATCTCCGTAACACCGCTATTAAAAAAATTATCCCGAAAGTATAGATTCAGTACACTCGCCTCCCCACTACTCACACCGATTGTTACGTTTTAAATTTAGACGGAGTGAACAAGAAATAAGTTTATCTTCTTATATGTGTATTTTTTCCTTGAATATCGCTTTTGTAAAGTCATCCCCCCTAAATAAAATAAGCATTCACCCAATGTGAGTGAACGCAGCATGGTTAAGTATTATTATTCGTATTTGTTATATGAGTTTACGTATTTGAAAATTATCTTCGAGCAATACCCAATTTTGCGGAAACGGATAACCAAGTACCCAATAACTGACCCCTCTCAAGTTATATTCCTTGACCAGATCGAATTTGGCCTGGGCACTTCTTGCATCTTCGAACCAGACTTCATGTGTATGTTGATTTTCATCTATATAGCGATAGTTTGGCGTTTGGGACAGCTGATCATACTTGATCTCCGCCCCATGTTGAATGGCTCGACGAATGGCTTCTTGCATATCAAATGTCTCTGCCTGTTGTCCTTTCACATGAGGAAGGAGCCAATCACGTGCGTATAACTGAAAGCCCATAAATATTTTATTTCTAGGAATCACAGTGACCGCATAGTCAAGAACGCGTCGTATTTCGTTGATGGGGGATATGGATTGAGGAGGACCGAATCTGTATCCCCACTCATACGTCATGAGTACGACGAAGTCGACAATGTCTCCATGGGCAGCATAATCGTGAGCTTCGTAGAGCAAACCCTTTTGCTCTGAACTGGTTTTCGGGGCAAGGGCGGAAGATACAAAAAAACCTTTATCATGCAGCCTGCGGACAGCAAGTCGAAGAAATTGATTATATAACTCACGGTCGCTAGGATATACGTTCTCAAAATCAACATTTAAACCACGATAGCCCTTGTTTTCCATAATCGTTAAGATGTTGGTCACTAGCTTATTCTGCAATTCGGGACTGGATAAAATGGTGTGTGCCAGCTTCGATCCGACTTCTGTTGCTGAGAAATTAGTGATTGACATGACCGGTACGACATGTTTCTCATAGGCAGCTGCGATGAGCTGCTGATCATCAGCGGGCTCAAGGGTTCCATCGTCCTTCATTCGATAACCAAAAGGGCATAAGTACGTTAGATGCATCCCATCCTTCCGAACTTGCCCGGCAGCCACCTTTCCAAAAACATTGGTATAACCATTGACATCGATAATCTGCCTCTGCTTTTCTGGGATTTTCAAGTTATGACCCGGGAAAATAAGCGCAGGATTTGTAATCTCATTAGCTTGTGCAATGGCTTGCATAGTAACGCCGTATCGATGAGCGATCTCCCAAAGTGACTCACCCTTCCGCACGGTATGATACAAAACCGGAATAATTAATGATTGATCCGGCCTGATTTGTGTGACATCGCTTATTAAATTTGCCCGAGCAATAGCCTCTATTGTGATGCCGAAACGCCCGGCAATCGTCCCAAGCGTGTCTCCTAATCTAACCACATATTCGGGATAAGGAGCTGGGATGACTAATGCCTGACCGATGACTAAACGATTGGGTTCTCGGAGTTCATTGACGGCGATAATCCGATTGGCATTCACACCATAACGACCTGAAATCAGCCATAGATTCTCTCCTCTTTGCACCACATGAATTTGCACTTTTATACCTCGCTCTCGCCTTAAACTTCTATCTGTACTTTATTCCGCTAATGTCTCTAGTGATTTGGGCGAATACCCAATTTAATGGAATCAAATCCACTCTATTTCGGTACAAAGGTATTCCGTCGCAAAGGTGACCAGCGTATCTATAATCTTTATCAACAGAATACTGTCCGATGTCATTAAATGATGACTGATATAGAAAGGCCTTCCTACGATTTAGTAGAAAGGCCCTTTTCTATATCAGTCGTTTATTGTGTTTTCTATAATCAGCGAACAAAAAACGGATTCTTTGATAATTGAATGATATATGTTGTTTTAGAGCCTGAATTAAGGATTTTCTGATATAACTCAGAGGGTGTTGATGCATGATTTGCTTTTCCTCTTACTCTAACAAACTTGTAATGTTTAGCCGCGCGCCAGGCTTTAATAATGCCCTTTCCTGTATGCTGCGTATTAGCTTTGATATATACCGAGTTATACTTTTTCAAAAAAACAGAAAATGTAGAAAGGTTGAAAATCATTGTTGGTGGTAGGTATTTAGCAATTTCAGGATACCTCGAGTAAAAGCGATGAAGGTTCCACTTAGCCAGCCGGGCTAACTTAGATTGCATGCCATCAATCCTTTTCCAGCGTTTATTAGACAGCATATTATGCTGATCACAGGATGGATACGACTTCAGCGGAGTAAAACTGATATTGATCGTACTTCCTTAGTGTTATGTATACAATTTAGAACATCAATTTCTTGAGATAACCAGGAACAATACGGCTCACCTTTTGCTCTTTTCATAACAAAACAACCCCGTAATCTTTCAATTATTACAACACCAGACGTGTGAACCTGCCTTGGAAATCAGAACATCCGTTAATTTAAAAACAAAAAAACCAGCAAACACAAGGTTGCTGGTTTCTCTTGAAATATTCTGCAGACATACGCTGCTTTAGTTACTAATGAATTCCTGTACCCATTCGCCGTTATAGAACGCAACACCGATTTGGGTGAAGTTGGGGCTAAGAATGTTTTGACGATGACCTGTGCTGTTCATCCATGCTTTCATGACAGCTTCAGGCGTTTGTTGACCTTTCGCAATGTTTTCACCTGCGTAGGAATAGCGAATGCCATATGTGCTCATCATATCAAAAGGAGACCCGTAGGTCGGCGAGGTATGATCGAAATAGCCGTTGTTGTACATATCCTTCGCTTTGTCCAAAGCCATGGCTGTAAGTGAGCTGTTGCTAGTTAATGGACGAAGTCCTGCCTTAGCTCGTTCTTGGTTAACTAAGTTAACCACTTGGCTAGCAAATGCTGATTGGGATGGCGCAGTCGTAACTGTCGTTTTTGTACCTGCATTTGTACTCGTGCTTCCAGGGATGTTGAGGCTCATACCTGACCAAATCACGTTCGGATTGGCAACCTGAGGGTTTGCCTTAATAAGCGAAGATAGGCTTATACCATACTTCTGGGATATTAACCACATGGTATCATTACCTGATACTGTGTGAGTTGCTGGTGCGGCCATTGCCGCGCTCGATCCTGCGAGAATGCTCAATCCTATTGCGCCGGTAACTACGAGCTTTTTGTAACGTTTCAAAATAAACCTCTCCTTTTTGCGGCCTGCGAGGTTAGCTGTCGGATTCGGATCAAAGAGTAATCACCCGGCCGCAGATAGCGGCTTCACCCCAAATAATGGTTCCCCCGTGCTTGCTGGAAGCTTCGGCCTTCTGAGTTATTTGATCCACAGGATCTTACAAATTGTATCATGTGAAATCATGGAGAACATGACTCAAAATTTTCCAAGAGCATCCATTACGTTTGTTCGCATGTAAATAATCCCCTCATTCAATTAATATATCCAGTGGTATTCCTAAGCTTCGGTACAAGTAAATGATATAAGTTCCCGATAAGCAATCCTATAAATAAGTACATCAAACCTCCAAAAATGCTATAAATAACTGCACCCACGATCGCGCTAAGGATGCCAAAAATGACTTGATCCTTATTTTTTGCCGGTGAAGTAGGCGGATCTGTAAGCATAAAAAGAGCAAAGAAAAGGGATGCATTAATAAAAGGCGATCGAAGTGCGTCAGTGGCGTCTCCGACATCAATAATCCCCATAATCAATAATAAGATGAAATAAGTTCCTAGAAATGAAAAAACTTGATGAAATTTGTTTACTCGGTTCGTCACCATGTATCCGCCAATCAAAAGAAACACAACTGTCCATGTGGGAAGATCCCCGAATGCGCCCCACCAGCTTTGTCCTGTTCGAAAGAAAAGGATGGATAGCAGCAGTCCGAATGCCGCTGGATTGAAGATTGGTTTTTTCTTATAGACAAATAAATGTTTCGACAAAATAGCCATAATGGAAGTTGCAGCAACAATATACCATGAGGAAGTTGTGCTTAAGATTAAAGCTATGATTAACCCGGTTATTACCGCACCATCCGGCATCATTCGCTTCCTTTTGGCAATACGGGAACAAAGAGTATCCACGGCTGAAGAAGCAACGACGGCAATGATACTATTATAAATGCCTCTAATATCTAGTGACCATATGGAGGCTATTAATAGAAAGGCAACCAAGGAAACTATGACATATCCCTTTGGCGTTTTAATCCATTGGTTAACTGTCAATTTATGTACCCCCTACTCTATATATTAGTAAATCGGATGATATCAAGATTCCCTTGAGATCAACTTGTTCTATTAACGTTCTCCCGCGGTCCAACCCCAATAAGAAGAAGGCCGTCGAGAAGGCGTCCGCCATCATAGCGAAAGGGGCGATGACGCTGCAGCTGACCCATTCGTCCGGTGATTGTTTCGTTTTGGGGTCGATGATATGATGCATACCGGCTTTTAATTCGCTCTTGCGCTCGTAACTTCCAGAGGTACAGACCGCCTCATTCGATATTTCAACCGTTTGAATGATTTGTTCTTTGTACTCGGGATGCTGAATGCCAATTCTCCACTTGCTGCCGTATTCGTCTACTCCCCCAGCATAGAGGTCACCGCCAGCATTGACGACAAATCCTTCAAAACCTTTCAACTCGTTTGCGGCCAAGTCGATTGCGAATCCTTTAGCCACGGCACCTAAATCAATCACCATCGGCTTCCGCAAATACAATGTACGATCCTGCTCATTTAAGATGATATCCCGATAGGAAGCGGAACCCACTGAGGAGCTTTGAATGGTTTCCCCAGTTAAATAATGCTGATTGAATCCCAGTTCTTCCATCGCTTTTCCCACCGCAGGATCAAATATCCCATTCGTCCATTTCGCCACTTCCAAACCAAACTTCAAAGGCTCAAATAAAAACGGACTTATCCGAACGGGAGTTTTTATGACTCGACATGCCCCCATCAATTCACTATCTAGACTGAAACGGCTGCAAGCTTGTTCGACTTTCCGAAATGCCTCAAAAGCCCGATCAATGGCTGTTTCTGTCTGATCCTTTGATTTCCGAGTGACGACCTGTATATCTACAACGGTATCCATAAATAATTTCGTTTTTTTCATGATTTTGTCCATTATGAGTTTCGCGCCTGAGAAAGCGCATCTTGTACGGCATCTTTAAATGCTTGTGCGCTGTACGTTGCGCCCGATACATTCCGTACCTGCGCACTTTGTTTTTGTACCACTTCTTGAGGCAGCCCTACAACATCATCAATTGTATAATGCATGGCAAAATGGCTGATTTCAACATCAGTAATTTTATCGCTTTTAATGGTGACAGCCACCTGAATTGATCCACGTCGATTGCTTCCTGTCCCCGTATAGGTACCCTCTTTATAAAGTCTATTTATTTGATTGCTTTTAGTTTGTGTAACTTGGACTTGTTGTTGTTGTTGTAGTGGTTGCTGAATCGTTGCCTGAGTTTCCGTTGCGAAATATCCGGCGGCATAAATAGCTCCAATAGCTGTTGAACACAGAGCGACCCACTTTTTGTTCATTTTTGCCATGTGAATCCCTCCCATATATCATGTTTCATCGATAGTTTCATTATATGGAGCAACCATTAAAATTTTCTTAAGATTAACTGAAAGTATTCGGTGTTATTGTTAGCTTGGAGAACTAAAAAACTCCCATCCCCAAAAAGGGATGAGAGTAACACGTCCGCTTGTTAGCGGAGTTAATCGATTTTGGCAGCTCTTTATTCAACGTTTAACGACAAAACTCCTCCTTTTTCTAATTCGTCCTGCTTCCTATTTTAGAAACAATTCCATTATCTTGCCGCCTGCATAAATACCTACTATTCCTAAAATACCTGAAAGTACAGGCGGTGCGGGCAAAGGCAGCTTTAGCACCTTGAATAGAACGCCAATAATTAAACCTGCTCCTAATGACAACAGAAGCTCCTTCATACTTTAGACACCTCAATGTTTGACTGCATCCTTAATTTCGATGGCTTAATTGCTTAGCATATTACTTGTTGCTTTCGATGTTGACTGCGATCGCACAGGCTGAGGACCTTTTGTCATACTGACATAGTGTTTAACCACATGTAGGACCGTTCTCAATAATTTGCTTCAAAGGGCTGACAATTATTACAATAATCGAAACAGGAATCGGGTAATGCTGCCTCCCAAGTAAACTACCGTCACTTCTTCACCATTTTCAAGCATATGAAAAACATTAAGAAGCCCTTCACATAGGAAACATTCCTCCATCACCGCTTCACCTCTATGCCATTAGGTGCGAACAATTTGATGGCAAACACTTCAAAGTAAGGCGAACCATAAGTAGCTATGAAATCAAACCGGATTTGGGCTACGCCTTTCGCATTCACCTTATGTTTATTCAATGTGAGATAATTCCCACTGATCTTAATTTCCCTCTCGGTTCCGTCTCCAAAGATTAAAGTAATAGCGTAGTCCTTAATCAGAGGTCTAATCGGATCATCGAAATGCTCCAAATCCAGTTCGGAATTGAAAACAAGTTGGATTTCCTCCAAATCTTTAGGTGCAGCAAAAGTAAATTCCAACCATTCATGTCCTTCTGTTCGTTCAGAAATCCATCCATTTGGCAAGCCATAGGGTCTGGAATAACCGTTGATGACGTTCATAGGTTCAAACATGTTTTGAGCAGGTTGCAGTTCCTTAAAGCAAATGCTCTTATTGAACTTCTTCAATTTAGAGGGTACTTCCGGTCTATAATGGAAGCTGACTGCACCTGTGATTTTCTCTTCATTACCGTACACGGCAAGGCTCTCAGAAGCTTCTAACACAATGTAAATTTTATTATCCGCAGGCTTCTTGCAACCCAAATCCAACGTAATCCAATCGTCATAACCAGCCAGGATATCCACGCTGTAACCACTCAGCTCATTAACAGGAATATAGTTTTCCTTCCATTCCCCGTCAAATAGCTTGATTCTCAAGGTTTCCAACCGTTCGGAATCGTTCTTGACTTTAATCCGTACACTTTCACCAGTGTCCGTTTGAATCGGTACAACCAAACACAATCCTTTATCCAGAGGAATGGCTTCTGTTGCATGCTCATTGTCAAAGGCCCGCTGGGACGATGCCCGAACGCTTAACCCGTCAGTGAAGTAAGGGTTCACTTCTTCTTTAAGCCCTACAATCGTTTGTCCGTCTCGAAGTAACAGTGTTTGCAGCTCTCTGATATAATCTTCTCCTATAGCAGCCGGGTCCACGCCGTATTTAACGCATAAAGAAGCAGCCGTTCCAACCGCCTGTCCCATGCATCCGCACGTAGCCATTACCCTAGTTGATCCGAAAGCGACATGAGTAGCACTGATATTCCGGCCAGCAAACATCAAATTGGGGATATTTCCGGAGTACAAACTGCGAAAAGGAATGTTGTACAAGCCAGGCACAAAATTCCACGCTGTAGCCGGTCCATCATCATAAATGCCTTTAGCGGCGTGCAAGTCCATGTACCACCCACCAACGGATACAGCATCTTCGAAATGAGGCTTTGATGTGAGATCGTTCTGCGACAACATATAATCCCCGATAAAACGTCTCGACTCCCGTTTCCCCGGAATTGGGCATACATAATCCAAGATCAGTTGATCCACATCGTCGAATTGGCCGCTATTTTTGATATAATCCCAAATCCCGTAAACCAATTTCCGAAGCTCCAACGCGATATCTTCATTGTTTTTAATAATATCCAAATGACCGCCGTATTCCAGCCACCACAAACCGCCTAATCCATTGATTTTCCTGGGAATAGCTCGATGGTTTAACCCCTTCCTAATACTATCGAAGAAGCTTAATTTCGTAATATCGTAGGCAAACTCAGGTCTCTTAAACGGAACAGGATACCCCACATCACGAGCTTGAAAAAGAATCGTATCTCCCATGGTGTAATGGTCCGCCACTTCAGGAGCCAAATCTTCATTGAATTCGTGCTTCGCTTCTCTCCCCCATCTGAAGAGAGCGCCTGCTTGATAACCGACTACCCCGTCACCAGAACAATCGATATAGGTTGGGCTTTCAAAGCGAAATTTTCTTTCAGAAGCCAATTGCAGACCATCCACCCATTTGATTCTGCCGTTCTCCATCCCCGTTTCATGCACGCATGTATTCAGAAAGAGTGAAATGTTAGGCTCTCCATAGACCATATCCAGCAAGGCCATATCCGAAATCGAAAACATCAGCTTCTTGTTATATAAAGGGTTATAATGGAAAATCTTCAGCTTAAGTTCATCCACAAGACCGCCTTCGCGTGCATAATAAGATGGACTGTTTCCGAGATAAGCCGATCCGTTGATATGTACCCTAACCTCGCTGCTAGCATTCCCGCCAAGAACAGGCCGATCATTGATGAGTGAAACTTGCAACCCATGCCGAGCGGCAGCAATGGCAGCGCAAACACCAGCAATTCCCCCGCCTACAACGGTTACATCCGATTTGATAATCTCCATTTTGATAACCTCCATGATTAGATACTCCTATCATGGTAGTTCATTTCATATCCGGTTTTTTACAACATTTCGAGAAAAATTCATACGATTTTTTGCTGCTTCATTTCAATTCATACCGGGTCATTTTTATGCGATATTGCTTTGGCGTATCCCCCGTATGTTCTTTGAAAAGTTTACAAAAGTAACCTTCATTCACAATCCCTACTTCCTCGCACAATTCCAAAATGGAATAATCCTTAACCTTTAACAGCTCAAGAGAGAGTTGAATTTTTTTCCGATTGATGTAACTGATCACGCCTTCGTTCATTGTTTTTTTAAATAGACTGCTGAAATATGATGGAGCCAAATTCACATCTTCCGCAATGGCTTCCAACGTTAATCGTTGCTTCAGATTTTGCTCGATAAACCGCATGGCTCTCATGATTTCTACACGATGAAGAGGTTTTCCAGCCTGTAAATATTCGAAAGCGAAGTCGCAAATATAAGTGAGCTGCTCCCTGAATGTCATGAAATGGATAGGGAACTCTTCTAATTCTACCGTTAATGCGCTTCCTGATTTAAATTTCGCTGCAATATCCCTGTACAATTCACGCAGCAAAGGTGCCATGATGGCCTTATGAATTCTGTTGGCTGCAACAAATTCGTATAAAGATGAAATTTTCTGCTCGAGTTCTTCCTTGGTAACTTCCCTTTGCATCCATACAAGGAACTCAGTTAGCTTTTGCTGAATTTCCACCTTTTTCTCGTCGTGATATTGGAAACGGTGCGCAGGCGTTTTGACTATTTTCACAGTCGAATAATACAAGTCCTTACTCACATTTGCGGCTTCCGTGTATGCTTTTTTGATAGATTCCCAGCCACGGTGCGTCCCGCCAAAAGCTACGGATACCGTTTGATTCAAATATTGATTTAAATTGGCCACAATCTGGCTGCCCAGCGTCTGGCAAGCATCTTCCGTATCCATATCACTGCGATTATTTTCCCAAGAAAGAAAACCAATAAATTGATTATCATATAAATCTGTAGCTACACCCATGCCAAAACTCATCACGGTTTCTTCAATCACATTGGCAATCGCATATTTCAAAATGCTCTGGTCAGCTGCCGAATATTCATGCCGAAAGCTTTCATAATGGTTCATTTCAACAATAAAACAGCAGTAATAGGATTGAAAAAAATGAAATTGCATGCGATTTGCAAAATCTGATGCCCGATGAGATGGAATCTCACCACGGATCAGCTCATTAAAAAATTGCTTGCGTGCTCTGTATTTATTTTCTAGGACGGAAACATGTAAAGATTGAAATTCCTCTTCCTTTTTCTTCATCTCATCCAGAACCCCGGCTGCTTTATCCAGTGCCCGCTCAACATCTGCTTCCCTCAAAGGAACTTTAACAATGTACTCCAATATGTTGGCATGAATAGCTCTCTGTGCATATTCGAAAGAAGAATAAGCTGTCAAAAGGATATATTGCGTATGGGGAAGCTGTGGTTTCAGCTGCTCAATCATGGAAATTCCATCCATTTTCGGCATGACAATATCCGATATAAGGATATCAGGCTTAAGCCTCAGAGCCTCTTCCATTCCTTGCAACCCGCTATTTGCTTTTCCCACTAAACGGAATCGTTGATCCTTATTTGTAAGCTCTCGAAAGAACAGCTCTAATCTTTGAATAATCAGATCTTCATCGTCAACAATGAAGCAGGTATACGTTCTCATCATCATGCATCTCCTTTCAAAATACTTGTTGGAAATATCGCGCGGACACAAGTTTCCATCTTCGGTATGCTGATGATTTGTAGGCCATACTCTCCACCGTAATGAAGCCTTATTCGGCCATGAATATTATTCAGCCCGATCCGTTTCCTTTTTACTTCCAAATCACTCGACTCGGCATTTAAAATAGACGCTATTTGTTTAGCCGAAATTCCCTCGCCATGATCAATGACTTCTACCCTAACAAAATCTCCGTCCCGATACGCTTGAATAGTGATGGAACCTTCAATTTGCCCTCCATTATAACCATGAAAGATACTATTCTCGACCATGGGCTGCAAGAGCATTCGAAAAACTGGAAAATCCAACAAACCCGCTTCGATCTTCTCTATTAGCATGAAGTTCCGATTATAACGTATGTTCTGGATCTCGATGTAATCCGATACATTCTGTAGTTCTTGGCGCAGCGAAACTTGCTCCGAAGCATCGGATATTCCGTATTCCAATATAGAAATAAGTGACCCGATCACCACATCCACTTTATCGATTTGCCCAAGACGTATCACATTGCTGATAGAGCCGAGCGTATTATACAGAAAATGAGGGTTAATCTGCGATTGCAGAACTTGGATTTCCAGCTTACGTTCAAGCTCGTTATGGAGCTCTGACCGTCGAATCAGCTCCCCAATTTGCTGCAGCATCCGGTCGAAAGCTTTGGAAAGATCCCCAAATTCATCATTACGATCAATGGAAATTGTGGTTGCTAGATCACCTTGTTCCACCCGTTTCATTTTCGATTTGAGCGAATAAAGCGGAGTCCGTATGTATTTGGCAATAATAAAGGATATGAAAAGACTTAATATGAGACCGGCAAGAAGAAGCCAAATATAATAGGTTTCTAGTCGAGTCAAAGCTGCCGCCATGCGTGATTCATCATTAATCGAAATAATGAACCAGTTGAATTTCTCCGTAGGCTGTTTCAGTAGGGATACCGGCACCCCTTCTCGGGTATGCAATTGAAAGCTTGTTCCGTTGGCATCAAGAATTTGTTCCCCCGACGTATCCCCGATTGAAAAAGTGTGGTCTTGCACATCCAGGGGGCCAATATTTTCAGAAAACCCGGCAATGATTTTACCAGTAGCAGTAATTAGCGCCAGATTCATATGTTCTTGTTTATTAATTTTGAATAGTGTGTCCTCAATCGCGTTAAGGTCTAAATCTACCGCAATTGCCAATGGAGACGGCGAACCGTTCAAGTACCGGACCATCGTCACCGTCCAGCCGGAATACTTGGACTTATATGGTTCACTGACAATTGTTGTCCCTCTATTCTTGTCTGCCGCGTCAAACAGAGGTAATCGATCAGGAAGCGGTTCATCGAAAATTCGGGTTGGCGTGCTGCCGCCGATGATGGATAAATCATTCTTGATCAAATAAATGTTACTGACATAATTGCTGTTAAGCTCATACAGCTCCCTTAATTGTTTTTGGATCACTTCTTTATTGTTAATATTGGCTTTCACCGATGTTTCGAATGAGAAGAGAATCGTCTGAAACGATGAAAAGTTAACGGTTAAATATTGGTCTACCTTAGCCAGAATTTGTTTCGAGTAATAGGCGTCGTTGGTTCTTATTTCCTTTTGAACATATCGGTAGGACAATTGGCTTATCAAAATAATGCAGCTTAAAACAAACGCAAAACATATAAGAAATAATTTCAGAGGCAAGCTAATTCTTCTCCGCATGGGCCATCTTCCCTTTAAGTCTGTATTTATCACAAGAATAGCATAGTGCAACAAAGAGAGGGACATAAATTTTTTCATATCATTTGGAGACATTCCTCCGATTGTTCCTATCATAGCGTGCCAAACGAGGTTAAATTTCTTATATTTTAAGAATTTCTTATAAGATCTTTATCTGAATACAAAAAAGACCACTGCATGGAACATGCAACGGTCTTCCTAAACAAATAAAAAAGAACAGCGATTAAAGTGAGCCTGAAGCTTGACTGACCAATGACACCAGCTGCCCGGAATCAAATGAATCCCCTTTACGCAGCTTCAGTGTTTTTCGTTCCGGGGGACCATCAAACATGCCTTCTGGAAGCTCCAGCGTGGCAGCATTAAAGATCGTAAAGCTGACCGCGTCTTTCGACGTCGAGATGACGGCAGCGTATTTTCCGTTTTTCAAAAAATGGGGCTTCTTATACTGAATACGTTCATGTACATCCGGTATAGCCTGGTGGACAACTTCACGAAGATTTTTGGACTGTTCCCCCTGCCATGGTTCTTTTAACGCTTCAATAAAATCGGTTACTTCCTGATTCATATTGATACACTCCTTTATGAAAGTAATGGTATATTATATTCTTTTCAACATGTTGATTTGGTCCTCTAAATCGGTTTCCAAGGCTATTATTCTTGGGTCTCGCGTAAAATCCATATTTTCTTTGAGCTCCCGCATCTCGATTTCGAATGCCCCGTTTCCTCTTGGAATTGGCATCCGGAGCGCCATATCTGCAGCCTCATCTTCTGAACTCACATCGATCAGCGTATATCCGGCAATAAGCATTTGATCTGCCGGAAAAGGGCCTGCCTTAACTTCCGGCTCTCCGCCATGTAGTGGATACAATATCCTGATCCCGCTGGAGCTAGGCTGAAGCTCTTCTGAAGCCAGGAGCGCACCGGATTTGGCTAAAGACTTCTTGTATGCAACCATAGCATCATTGTGTTCCCGGCAGATCTTTACACCCGCCTCCGAGTACCCTGTCGCCTTGAAAATCAACATAAATCGCACGATCATTTCCCTCCTTGTGGGAAGATGACTTGAGGCAGCAGCTAGCTGCCGTAACCCTTCCCCTACTATGACAACGAACGGGAAACTATGTAATCGACAAGGCGGCTAAAAAATTTATTTCGATGCTTCAAACTCACAGTCAGCAGCTCGGTTCTTTAAAAGCTCCTGCTCACGGACATTCTGGGTCATCGACACCGCACGTTCAAATTCTGTACGAGCTTCATCGAACCGCCCCAGCTTCACTAGGAGATCACCGCGAACGCTTGGGAGCAGATGGTATCCCTTGAGTGAAGGTTCGGCGTACAGCTCATCGACAATCTGCAGCCCGAAGGCAGGACCAAACGCCATAGATATGGCGACCGCCCGGTTTAACTCGACGATCGGTGATGGCGTTACCCTAGATAACGCTTCATAAAGCGCTGCAATGCGGATCCAATCGGTCTCAGCTGCGGTAGGCGCCTGTGCATGGCAAGCAGAAATTGCTGCCTGCAACGAGTATGGACCGAGCGGGCGTCCAAGCTTCTGGCTGCGCTCAAGTGCTGCCAATCCACGGCGGATTAGCAAGCGATCCCAATGCGCCCGGTTCTGGTCCATCAAAAGCACGGGTTCGCCTGTTGAGCTAACTCGGGTTTTAAACCGCGAGGATTGAATTTCCATTAAGCCAACTAATCCGTGAACTTCCGGTTCATGAGGTGCGATTTCGGCAAGTACGCGCCCCAGTCTAAGCGCCTCCTGACATAGCAGAGGACGTATCCAGTGATCACCGGAGGTCGCCGAATAACCTTCATTGAACATAAGATAAATGACCTCGAGCACTGTATACAGACGTTCTTTGAGTTCTTCTCCTACAGGCACCTCAAAAGGAACTTTTTCGGCGCTGAGCGTTCTCTTGGCCCGGACAATCCGCTGGGCAATCGTAGATTCGGCAGCAAGGAAAGAACGTGCGATTTCATCAGTGGTAAGCCCGGATAACAGGCGCAGTGTTAGGGCAACTCTCGCATCCTGTGATAACACCGGATGACAGGTCATAAAGATCAGACGAAGGAGATCGTCACCGATCTCCCCATCCAAAATACGATCCATGTCTTCCTCTGTATACAAATCCATACCGTTGGCAATCTCTACGTATTTCTGATCACGCAATTTAGTCCTGCGCATATAATCGATCGCGCGCCGCTTAGCCGTCGTCATCAGCCAGGCTCCAGGATTGTCTGGAATTCCGATTTCCGGCCATCTTTCAAGGGCAATCACCAATGCATCCTGGGCAAGATCCTCTGCGAGACCCACATCCTGTACCATTCGCGTTAATCCCGCGATTAGCTTTGCTGATTCAATTCGCCATATTGCATCAATAGTCCGCTGTGTAATAGACAATGTCACGCTTTCTTCTGCTCCTGAGCCAGTTTGCGAAGGAGCGCTTCTTTCTCCTGCGATTTGGTATCGCTCGTTAACTCCTCAAACTCAAATACCTGTCTGAGCTCAATCTCGCCTTGTCCATATCCGTGGGGATCCGGCATGCGTAGAGCCCATTCTATAGCTTCTTCCCTGGATTTGACTTCGATCAGCGTATATCCCGCGATCATTTCTTTCGCTTCCGTGAATGGACCATCAATAACCTTTGGTTTGCCTCCAGGCTCCGGATAAGATATCCGGATTCCGCTTGAACTGGGTTGCAATCCATCGGCAGCAAGCAAAACACCAGCTTTCACCAATTCCTCGTTATACTTTTGCATGGCATCAATAAGCTCCTGGCTGGGCATAGTCCCCGCCTCAGAATCTGTTGTAGCTTTAACTATCATCATAAATCTCATATGTGATTACCTCCTATTTTTAGTGTAGCTTCGTTATTTTTTCGGCGGCAGGATGTAGTATTCCTGCAGCCCATAGTTTGACGCTTTGGGGATACTCACGCTTTAAAACTAAAGAATGCCCATAAAGAATGCTGTAAGCTCCGATGAAATCATTTTTGTATCAAGTTTCTTGGTATGGCCTAGTCCCTTTTTACTCAGCAGTTGCGCATTGGGCAGCACGTTGGCTAGTGCCTGTGCACCGTGACGCAACGCAACCGGGCTCTCTGTACCTTCGAGTACCAGCGTTGGGATCGTGACTGTGCTCCACAATTTGGTAGGCAACGACTTTCCGTCTATATATCCATCCAACAAAGCCGCATCATAGGGGAGTGTGTGTGCAACGGCCATGAGCCTAGACCACACACCTGGCATCATGCGCATCAAGCTGACAACGAATGAAGGAGCCCCCATGCCCTTGGTCATAAAGTACTTGATTGCCTCTGCCCGGCGATTAGCGGAAATAAGCTCAGTAACGTGCATTACGAAATTTTTCGGCGGCATTCGATCGGCAGCATTGACTATAAATGGAGGTTCATGCAGAGCCAGTTTCGTGATGTTTACCCCTCTTGCTGCTGCCTGCAGGGCAAGAACCGCCCCGGATGACAATCCCCAAACACATGCCGAGCCGCCAGCTTCATCAATCAATGCCTGAAGATCTTCAAACTCGCGCGCTATGTCAAAAGGCTGTGTGTCTTCGCTATCGCCGCGACCGCGGCGGTCGTAGTTGTAGACCGTGAAGTGCTCTGACATCAGATTTGCCAGCTGCACCAGCCCCGGAAATTTTCGGTAGCTGAACGCACCTGCTACCAGAATGAGTGCTGGCCCTTGACCCACTTTGTCATAAACGATCTTGGTACCGTCTCTTGATATTATTGAATACATTGTATGTCTCCTTTTTTTGTTGTTTTACGTTCAGTCGTGCTGTCACGCTCAACTTTATTTCTAGTTTGTTTTGGGACTAGATCGGATTCCTCTTTTTACTGGATATCCGAGCCTCTATAAAGACGACGAACCGTTGACGACAAAATCGACACAACTTCAAATAAAAATTTCAATATATTGATCCGTGTCCCATTTAACCTGACGCAGCTTAATCACTCCCCAGTCGAATCCGCTCGTTTTTAGCATAGAAAATCGACAAGTCTATCCGATAACACAACAGGCTGCCAATAATGCCGGCAGCCTGTTGTTTTGATGCACTCGTATTCCGTCGTTCTAGTTATACTAACTGATACGTTTAATTCTTGACCGCTGCGATCAAGAGGAAAATGGGGCGACGGGTTTCGTCTTTCATTTCTGGATACTTATCCAAAGTTTCTTGCGTTGGTTGAGGTTCGGAGAGTTTCATAATAGTAAAGCCAGAATCTATTAACGCATTAACATAGGTAGCGATAGTTCGATGATATTTGACAACATCATTGTCCAGAAATCTCGCCTGCCGTAGACCTTCATTCTGATAGTCGTCGACAGGCCAGTGCAATCGCTCGCCCCCCGAACCATAATACCAGTCTTGTGCAGCGAGTGCAGTAAAGATCGGATGTTCTACCGAAAGTATAAACGATCCTCCTGATACAAGACAATGATGTATGTTACGACAAACGATTTCGAAGTGCTCCACATAATGAAGAGCAAGCGAGCTGATCACAACGTCAAACTCCCCTGCTTCAAAGTTGATGTCTTCAATTGCGAGCCTCCGATACTCAATCGTGGAATCATTGTTTTTTTCTCTGGCATACGCTAACATTTTCTCAGAGAGATCTACGCCAACCACTGACCGGGCTTGTTGTTCTCTTGCATATTGGCAATGCCAACCAAAGCCGCATCCAAGATCAAGAACTCTTTTATCTCGAAGCGCGGGAAGCATTGCACGAAGTACGGGCCACTCCCCGGCAGCATTTAGTCCACCAATCGAGCGAGGCATCTCACTGTATTTTTCGAAGAATCCGAGATCATCATATTTATTCTGTTTCATATTAACCCAAGACTCCTAACTTGAACTTATATTCTCACCCTGCCAAAAGATAAGTATATTGTTCTTTGATTTATGGTATCTAGAGTTTATCATTTAATTGTGAAAGACTTTATTGAAAATTTTATTTTAACTAAACAATCCTGTTTATCTAAAAGTACTGTTTTAGTGCAAATAGACTTTAAACTATTGAATCCAAAATCCGTCACATCATTCTCCTGGTTTCGCAGACATCCGCATATTATTTGCTTCTTTGTTCTATGTTTAACAGTAGTAGAAAATAAAAAAGACGGATGACGCCCCTGCAGGGGGACAAAGGCAAAGCGCATGCCAATGTCGGCATGCGCTTCTAAGGCTTCGAAAGTTTTTATTCTTCTTTAGCCGTTTCCACATATTTTTTGAAATTATCTAAAATCGCCTGCCATCCGGCTTGCTGCATCTCGATAGCGTTGGTCTCTTCCGCTTCGAACGATTCGATGATTTGCGTTTCGTTGTCTCGGCCAATAAAAGTGATCTTCACTTTTCTACCGTCGCCAAGCGTATAGGAGATGCTCTCGTTCATGCTGACCTCATCATATACGCCGCCGAAATCAAATCCCATGCTGCCGTCCTTGGCTTCCATTCTCGAGACGAATTTACCGCCGGCCCTCAGATCATTCTCGGCAAACGGAGTATGCCAGTCATCGGAAGCCTTACTCCATTGCTTAATATGTTTCGGCTCCGTCCAATATTTCCACACGCTTTCGACGGGAGAATGAACGATTGTTTCTACCGTTATCGTTGCCTGATTACTTGTTCCCATTATATAACCTCCTGTGATGAATCTATTATTCTCAAATATTACCATAATCATTCACAGCTGTCGATAAGTCTGAAGTGCCCTTACTCTAGAGGTTTCTTCGGGCATTAAACCCCAACGAAAAATCCCCTCCAAGTAATTCGCGCTGTCTTCTTAAAGGGGATAATTTCATATGCTGACTGCCTGCTTGATCTTTAATATGGAGCGATTTTTCAGTTAAGTTGAGTGAGATTCCTTTATTTATGAGTTAGCATTTGATAGAAGTGGCATGATTCTTTCTATCCAATCACCGTTCTCTACCGATGGTTGCTTAATAGATGGATATTAGCATATTTGCTCCATGTCGCTACTTCTTTGATAGCTGGCAATGACTTAATTTGCGAAATAAGAATTGCTTTTGCCCTATCTATTTTAATTGTGGGAAATTGCTTGCAAATTAGGGTCCAAAACTTTTCCTCTGAGATTTTGCCAGTCCATAGTTCTTCACGCATTTCCTGTTTAAACTTAACAAGCATTTCATAAGGTACTTTGGACATTTCGGATAGTTCTTGCCAGAAAAATGGCGAAAAATTTGTAGCTAGAACTCCTGCTATATCGAGAACTAATTCTCTTTTCATAGTCATAACTGAATCCCCCTTATATAACATTGTGAGGACATTATTCGATACTTTCATTAGGACTACAAAATATGAAATAAAGGCTTTTCCCTTGTAAAATGAACGGGAAGGCCGGTGAACTGTTCCCGCAGTCGTTCCGCCAATTCCTTCATGCCGGGCTCTTCACTTTCCGCGTGACCCAACGCGATGAATGCCTTGTTCTTGCCTTGATGAACAGCGTCGCGAATATATTCCGGCGTTTCCCATTCCGGCCCTTCTCCGACGATAACCAGGTCGAGCTTGTAGTCTTTCAGCAATGGGAGCGCCAAGGCTGCCCCCCCTCTGTAGCCTGCCAATAGTCCAATGCAGGTGCAAGGCATATCTATTTTCCCCACTACACGCACGAATGGTATTTGAAGTTTTTCCTTCAAATATTGCACCGTACGTTCAAGGTTCATGCAAGGAATTTGCACAACCGTTGCGGCGGGCAAATGCTCTTCAACGTAGGGCGCCCAGCCCAGTGCGTTAATTAACCCCATCATAATACCGTCCGTTTTGTAACGGTGAATATGATCGTGATAACGATAAATGGCGATTCCGGTACGATCAAGCAATTCGCGCTTTTCGTTGATAACTGAATCATCCTGCCCCCCCATCATATCCTCCTGGTGACGGTAAAACGGACTTTCGTGTGAAATGATCAAGTTGGCTCCTAAAGCCACAGCCTGTTCAATCACAGCCTGCGTGGCCAAAAAAACAACGACAATTCCCGTTACTTCCGTTTGGACCGATCCGACTAACAATGAATCCACAGTGGGCTCGTTTACTGGAGCCTGCTCTAACAATCGATCAATAACCTGTCCAATTGTAATCGTCATCCAAACCATCCCTTATTATGAAGTGATCAGCAAAATAAAGACGGGACTGTAGACAAATACAGGTGGCCACGTCAGTTTGTTCGTCCCGTCTTCCATATATTAATTTATGATACGGCCGTATTCGTCACGAATGCCCGATTTGCGGAAGAAGTAGGTATTGATCTGGTCACGCCACTCCTTCGCATGTGCCGCTTGCTCTCGCAGTCGGCTCCTCACATCTTCGAAGCGTTCTGCATCTATTTTCCCCTCTATCGAACTCCAGATCTGGACCAATTCCTCCGCCTGAAGAACGCCGTCGAAGTGAGTATCATAGATGTGCTGGATGACCGTCTTACCCGTCTTCAGTTTGTGCGTATATGGCACATGATGGAAAAAGAGAAGCAATTCATCCGGACATAACTCCCTCGACTCGTACCATTCCGAACGCGGCGCAAAGTATTGGGATGTGTACCCTGTTCCCGATTGGACGGTTCGGTCTACGCCGATGCCTTGGCAGTCGGCAAAATGGTATGTCCCCCATCTCGAATATTCGTAACCGTCTACGTTCGGACCATAATGGTGACTCGGATTGACCATCCATCCTACGCCAAGAGGAGCTGTGTAATTTTCATAGATTCTCCAGGAATCGAGAAGCATCTTCGTCACACTGCGTACTACATCATTGTCAGACCCGAATGTCATATAGATCCATTCTTGCGTGATTTGCTCAGCTGATAGCTGTGGATTCCAAGCAAGCCTTCCAAAGCCATATAAATTGGCTTGTGCAAGCGTGTGGCCGGTCCAATTCGGGTTGTCTCCGATATTCGATACCGCCGCAATGCCTCCGAGCCGTCTCCCGAACAACTGGCCGCTTGCCGCTTTCGCAATCGTACTTCCGCTCCCATGGGCAAACGTATCGAAATCGAGAACCTCTTTCCACTGGGGGATCAGATAGCACAGATGTCTCTGCTGGCCCGTGTACTCCTGCGTGATCTGCAGCTCCAGCACCTGATTCGTCGCGGGCATCGCTCCGAGAAGCGGAGAAACCGGCTCACGGACCTGGAAATCCATGGGGCCGTTCTTAATCTGCAGAATGACGTTATCGCGAAATTTTCCATCAAGTGGTGTAAAATGATCGAACGCCGATCTCGCCCGGTCGGTCTTGCTATCGCGCCAATCCTGATCACAATTGTATACGAAGCAGCGCCAAATGACGATCCCGCCGAAGGGCTGAAGCACTTCCGCCAGCATATTCGCACCATCGGCATGGTCACGCCCATAGGTGAACGGCCCGGGTCGCCCCTCGGAATCTGCCTTTACCAGGAAGCCGCCAAAGTCCGGGATCTCTTGGTAAATCTCCTCAGCTTTCTCCTTCCACCATTGCCTGACACTTTCGTCAAGCGGGTCTGCGCTGGTCAGGCCTCCAAGCTCTAACGGACTGGCGTAGTTGACGCTTACGAACGTTGAGATTCCATAGCGCCGGAATATGCTGGCGACCCGAGCGACATCCGGTAATAGCTTATCCGTAATCAGCAGGGATTCTACGGAGTGTACGTTCACGTTATTGATCGAAATGGCATTGATTCCCACCGATGCCAGCAAGCGGGCATAATCACGGATTCGCGACATGTCTCGAACAATCTCGTTATTTCGGTAGAATATGGATTTCCCCGCATAGCCCCGTTCAATCGAACCGTCCATATTATCCCATTGGTTTAGCATTCGCAATCCGTTCGCGGGCGTTTCCGTTATCGCAATATCAGCCAAACTCTCGCCGCATTGCATCAGCCGCAGCAGATGGAAAACCGCGTACAAGGCTCCATTGGCCGATTGGCCGGCAACCACAAGTCTCGATTGTCCATCCATCGATACGTTTCTGATCACGTAACCGTCTTCGGATCCATCCGGCCAACTTAGCTCGGCATCAAGACCTTGTAACTGCCCGCGAACGCCGATCAGGATGCAGGAACTCCCATTGGAAGCCGTGGAACGGAGGGGTCTCACTCCAAGCATAGCATCGAGACCATCCATTAACTCCGCGACCGCAGTCTGAAGCACCTCTGATAAAGGACCGAGCACGGCGATCTCTCGTGCCCATTCCTGGTATTCCTCTACTCTCTTGTCATCGTTTATCGGCGCATTGCGTAACCAGCAGGCATATGCGTTCGTGATGTGACTCATCGTGATACCTCCGCTAGTTTATGTTAAATAGCTGACGCTTACCATGTAACCCCCGTCCGCTTTCAGGATGATCCAAATCGGAACCAACCAAAATCGAAATGGCTTCCCGGTAGAAATAGAAAGGTTACTTTTTGGAGGCCTGTTATTTTCTCCAATTCAAATATCCGCTCTTCGTAACCATCGGACTGTGTAAACTCGATGAGTTGATTTTCCTCACCTTCCGGATTAGCGAAACGAATATGAATGGTATTTTTATCAAGAACTGATCGGCCATAGACGACAAGCTGCGTTGCCCCTAGGCTTGTAAAATCCATTTGGTCGAATTCCAAGAAAACATTATTTCCTATCCCTTCAACGCTGGCTTCCGAGATCGTAAACGTATCGCCATAAATGCGATCGCATTCCGTGGCGTAATTTTTCTCGAAGACTCTGTTCTGCTTTTGGAACGAAAAGCCCTTGATGTGTACCTTCTTCTGAAGGACGAAGCAAATGGAAGTGATCCCGCAAAGACGCTTAGATAACCGATAAGTTTCTTCTTGATACACATTCCACTTGGACGGTTTCTGATAGATGACATCCGCAAGGAGTACACTGCCCGCTTCATCCGGCATGCCTTCCCAAATTTGCAGGGAATACTCTTCGCTGGACAAGGCGAAAATCGGAATCGTAATGAGATCGGACCCGTGCGTTCCGAAATCAATATCACGGAACCCGACTTCAGTTTCACCGTCCCGGCTTGTAGCTACGCCTCTTTCGTTCCCGTTTCCAACCTCCCCTTTACTGTAATCAAAAAGACCGGCAGAGATAAATCCATAAGGATCCTTGTAAGCTGTGCCGAGTCCGACTGCTTTAAATTCCAGTTGGGAGATGAGCTTCGTCTTGTTCGTACCGTTCTTACTCATACAACGTACCCGGAATTCGCCATCACCCCATGCGGTGATTCTCGCTTTTTGGCCAAATGATTCCACTTTCGCAAGATTGGAGGCAATTCCCGTATCATTTACAACACTCCACTCGACCTCTTGATAGGAGGCATCTGCGGGGTATAGGCAGGCTTGCAGCGTCATCTCTTTTCTCGATTCGTTGAACATCTGTCCGGACGGGCTTACGATTTCAATCTTGCGTAATGGGATTTCATCTACGGTTCCCATGATCAGCGGCAGCTCTTGATTCTTGGTATGGGCGGAAACCCCAGCTAAGGATGTTACTTCCCATAACGGAAGAACATCAAATTCCACCGTCTGACTCTCCAAACCGACGGAAGAAACCACAACCCGAATTTTGCCGGGCTCCAGGGTAGCCCCGATGATCGCCATAAGTTTGCCGCTGAATAGTCTTCTGCTTTTCCCTTTATATGGATCATAGTCGGTACTATCGCCATTATCCAAACCAAGCAAACGGCCTGCCCCCGTCGCCTCAACACGAACCCGATTGCTTGCATTCTCCACCGGATTACCATCTGAATCTTCCATGTAGATTTCCAGGAAGATCAAGTCCGTACCATCGGCCATCAGGCTCTCTTTATCCGGCAGCAGACAAATCTTCTTCGCATCTCCAAAGGACCTTCTTATATCCGTCGCAATGACACGGCCTGTTTCATCATAGGCTATTGCTTTCAATTCCCCTGTTTCATAAGGAAGCTTCCACCAGCCGACCAGCTGGGTTCCATGCTTATGATCGATATCAAAGGTTCCCACGATAGCGCCACTCAATTGCAATTCGATTTTCGGCGCATTCGAGCATACTCGAACATCGATCAATTGGCCCGGATTAAAGTCCCAATAGGGAAAAATATGGACCATCGGATTCGTCTTGTAGTCAGTCCATGCCGATTGGTAGATGTAATACGAATCTTTCTTGAATGTAGCCGTATCCATCTGTCCGAGATAGGAGTTCTTGGTATGATAAGGCGTCGGTTCCCCAATATAATCGAAGCCGGTCCAGATGAATTGTCCTAGAGAGAAAGGCGCGTCTCTTTCAGCGATAATACAGGCCTCGACGGACTTGGCTCCCCAGCTCGTCGCACTATTTCCCAGAGCCGAGCACTGCTCGTCGTCATCGGCAAGAATGGACTTCTCGAACGGGAATCGATAAATGCCTCTGCTTTGAACGAGAGAGGCCGTCTCGCTGCCGTAAATAATCCAATCGGGATGCTCCTCATGGTGCTTATGGTAATATTTCTCCGCGTAGTTGTAGCCGGCAACCTTCACGATATCCGCACATTTTTGCGCATTCTCCCAAGGCATATAATTGGAACCGATGGTCACTTTGCCGTTCTGCTTCGGATCATATTTCAGCACTTCATCCATAAGCATTCGAGTAATTTCTTGCCCTCTTGCATCTGCATGAGTGTCGTAAATCTCATTCCCGATACTCCACATCATCAGGCTCGGATGATTCCGATCCCGCTTGACCCAGCTTTTCACATCGGCCTTAGCCCAATCCTTAAAAAATCTTGCATAATCGTACGGAGTTTTGGATCTTTCCCACATATCGAACGCTTCAGAGACGACTAGAAACCCCATCTCATCCGCAAGATCCATAAGCTCTACCGCAGGCATATTGTGAGCGGTTCGAATGGCGTTAACGCCCATTTCTTTCAATATCCGAAGCCTTCTTCTCAGTGCTTCTTTATGGAAGGCGGCTCCAAGCGCTCCCAGATCGTGGTGCTCGCAAACCCCGTTCAATTTCATTCTTATGCCGTTCAAATAGAAGCCCAGCTGAGGGTCAAGCTTGATCTCACGAAGCCCGAGATTCTGAGTGATGCTCTCTACGACTATGACTTCCCGCTCCTCTGCAGCACGCTGCAATTGGGTGACAAGCTGATACAGATGCGGCTCAGCCATGCTCCATAAATGAGGGCGATCTATCGTTAGCTTCTGTCGATGAAGAAAGCCGCCTGCAACAATCTTATCTGTCGCAGTTGCAACAAGTTCCCCCTTGTACAGGATCGTATGCGAGATTTGGGCGTCCTCATGGAGGTTCAATTCAGTCTCGACTTCTACCTCCCAACTGTCGTCGACCCTTTTTGCAGCAGCATAAATTCCATCTGTTACAATGTGATTGCAGTCTCTTGTCTTTAGCCACACGTTGCGGTAGATGCCGGCCCCCGAATACCACCGGCTATTCGGACTTTGGTGGACGACCTTCACCACGATTTCATTATCCCCGTCTACGATCGCATCTGTGATCTCGTGTTCGAAGGATGAATATCCGTACTTCCACTCTCCTATAAACTGCTGATTCACATAAACGGATGAGTCCATATAGACTCCATCGAAGCTTATTAGAATTTGCCGATCCGCTTCTTTGGCACATGTAAATCTCTTCCTGTACCAGCCGATACTATTTTCATACAAATTCAAAGAATCGTAGATCAGCCAATCATGAGGGAGATCTACCGGCTCAAATGTCAAACTTGCGCCATCCGTCACATCCAGACTGCTCTTGGCAAATTCCCATCTACTATTAAACAGTGTCTTCTTATTCATCGTTTACTCCCACGCTCCAAGGTATCCTGAAATATGTAAAAAGACTTATCAGACCTAAAAGAATCTTGATCCTTTCGTTGTTTCATATATAGATGACTTGGGCTAACGCCACCAGTAATTTTCATATTTAAAATTCAGGATCTACGACAATGTCTATGGTCGCAGATCCTATAAGAGTACTATTGGTTATGATTAGTATCCAAGCTTGCTCTTCGTCTTGTTAAAAATATCATTTGCCATTTTGATATAGCGGGAAGCGCCGAGCGCTTCAACCTGAGCCACATAGGCATTCCAATCGTTTGCAATGTTAGCTTGGCCAGTGACGAACTTCAGGGTCATCGTATCCACATAATCCATCAGCGGCTTCGAGATCAGGTTCATTTGTTCGCTTTCGTCCGGGGTACCCATGATTGGCGGAGCTAGCGTTCTCGGTTTACGATGAGTCTGAATGCGGCTGAGGTAGTCTTTCTCGCCTTCGGTCATTTTGGACATCCGCAGTTTAGTGGAACCACCGTACGCGAAGTTACCTCCGCCGAAGCCGAAGTCGACGTTTAATTTTTTCGTTGCTGTCGGGTTCATGCCGTTAAAGGAGATGTCCGGTTTGAGCGTAATGTTGCCGCTCGCATCCTTCGTATAGGTCTCGCCTTCGACGCCCCACAAACTGAGCGTTTGGCCTTCGTCCGAATACCACAGCCAGTCAACAAAGCGAAGCATTTTGATAAAATTGTCCTTGCCGAGCTTCTTGAGCGCATTCTGGCTGATCATAACTCCGTTCTCGAGACGGGACGTTTCGATTTGAAGCATCCCTTTCGGACCGCCCGGTTGAACGATCATATACAGATCAGTGTTCGGCACCTGCATCTTGGTCTTGGAGTCGGCAAGTATCTGGTAGTTGGCGTTCATGACATAAGTATCGCCTTTATAGAACTTAGCTTGTGCGGTTTTATCGTCTTGGGTGAAGGACTCCGGATCGAGCAGCCCCTCTTTGACCAGCTTGTTTAAAAACGTCACATATTCCTTGAACTCATTGGTCGAATTGGCGAATTCGAACTGTTTCGTCTGTTCGTTGAAGCGCGTACCGTTGGCAACTCCCCAACCGCCGGTTACGCCGTATTGAGCTGCCGTAATATTCAGCGTCGATTTTCCGGTGAATTCATCGGACATTACGTACTTCGCGCCGGTAAACTCTTTCACTTTCTTGAGGGCTTGATAAAAGTCTTCATAAGTCCATTTGCCTTCCTGACCCTTTACGTCGACTCCCGCTTTTTCGAAAATGTCTTTCCGAATCATGTAGGAGTAGCCTGCACCCGGCGATTCCCACAGCCCTGGCAGCACGTAATATTTCCCGTCCGATTTCAGCTTCTGCTGCAGGTCTCTTTCCATTCCCCAAGCTTTTACAGCCTTCTGATAGTTCGGCATGTACTGTACCCAATCGCTGATCGGTACAATTTGGCCTCCGGCTACGTAAGCTGATTCGTCATATGTTTTGGGAATAATGAAGGGAGCGTCGCCGCTGTTGACTAAGAGCGACTTCTTGTTTTCGTATTCGGTAGCAGCCACTACGTTTACGTCAAACGATACGTTTGTTTTTTCTGTGATCGCGCTCCAGAGCCGCCATTCCTTCTTATACGGGTAGGTAGGTTGATCGCTGAACATGATCGAGTAGTTCACAGGCTCATTCGAACGGAACGTTTGGCCTTCACCAAACGTGTAATTCTGTGGTGCTGCGGAGCTCGTGCCTGGGGAAGCGCTGCTGGACGATTCTTTCGTGTCGCTATTCGTACATGCTGTCATGCCTACGGCCATCATGACCGCCAATGCGACCCCTATTGCTTTTGCAGATCTTTTCATTCAGTGCCACCCTTTCAAATGTGTTTATTTTATATAACAGAAACGCTGCCATGTAGATGCCTATTAGAACAGCCCGCGATTGCAGCCTTTCCGAAACAAACATAACGCGATTACCCTTTTACGGAACCAATCATCATGCCTTGCACAAAATACTTCTGCACGAAAGGATAGAGACAAATAATCGGCAAAGAGGTCAACACCATGGCGGTGGATTTAATGGTTGCCGCGATCTGAGCGGTCGCATCGCTGCTGAGTCCGGCTTCAGTCGGATTAATCGCGCTGTCGATAATCTGCCGCAAATAGAGGGCGATCGGCCATTTATCCTTCGATTCCAGGTAGAGCGACGGACCAAACCAGTTGTTCCAGATGGAGACCATGCTGAACAATACCATCGTGGCCAGGATCGGTTTGGAGAGCGGAAGCGTAATCCTTAGGAAGATGCGGTAGACGCCTAGGCCGTCGACCTTAGCCGCTTCTTCCAATTCGTTCGGCAAGCCTGCAAAGAAGGTCTTCATCAGGATGACATTGAAGGCGCTGATGGCGCCGGGTATGATAATGGCCCAGATGGTATCCCTCATGTGCAGCGTTTTGGCGACCAAGATATAGTTCGGGATCAGCCCACCGCCAAAATACATCGTGAACAAGACAAAAGGGATAAAGAATTTGTTAAGACGCAACCTATCCTTCGACAACGGGTAAGACATAACGGCCGTCGCCGCTACGGATATCACCGTGCCTACAATGGCATACAGGATCGTATTGCCATAATATTTGAAGAATTCAGGTCTGCTTAGCACAGCTCGGTACGTTTGGTCCGTAAAGTCAACGGGGAATACGGTGACCTTCCCTGCATATACGGCAGCCTCTGAGCTGAACGACTGAGCGACTAGATATAAGAACGGATACAAAGTCATGACGACGACAAGGGCCATGATGAATCCGTTAAAAATCTGAAACATACGGTAGGACGCTGACTCCTTCATCTGAACTACTCCTTTCTACCACAAGCTCGAATTCGTTGTTTTCTTGGAAATGTAGTTCGCCGACGTGACCAGAATAAGACCGATGACGCCTTCGAACAGACCAACTGCAGTCGCATAACTGAAGTTCCCACCGGTGATCCCCATCCGGTAGACATAAGTGGAGATTACATCTGCTGACTCATAGGTTAATGGATTGTACAAGAGCAGGATTTTCTCAAAATTCGCTCCTAATATGCCGCCAATATCGAGAATGAGCAGCGTCATGATCGTCGGCAAAATACCTGGAATCGTAATGTGCCATGCTAGCCGTAACCGATTAGCCCCATCCACTTTGGCCGACTCGTACAAATCCGTATTGATGCTGGTCATCGCCGCTAAATAGAGAATGGTGCCCCAACCGAGCCCTTGCCAAATACCGGACGTTACATAAATCGTCGGGAACCATTGCGGTAAGGAAATGAAAGCAATTTTCCCCAAACCCAGATTGGTGAGCAATGTGTTAATCGGCCCGGACATGGATAGCAATTCCTTGGTCATGCCCGCGACGATGACCATGGAGATAAAGTGAGGCAGATACGATACGGTCTGGACGAATTTCTTGATGCGAATCCGCCGCAGTTCATTCAGCAATAACGCAAAAATCAAAGTAAGCGGGAAACGAATGACTAAATACAAGACACTTAAATATAAATCGTTGCGGAAGGCTCTCCAAAAGGAGGGATCCTTCATGAACATGGTAAAGTAAGATAATCCCACCCATTCCGTCCCAAATAAGTTTGTTCCGCCTCTATACTTACGGAAAGCGATTACATTACCAAGCATAGGAACGTACTTGAAAATGATAAAGTAAATAACGGGAATAAGTAGAAAGGAATACAACTTCCACTCCTTCCTGACATGTCTTAGAAGAGGGGTCTGTAAAACCGCCTTATTCGCAACTGACATATAATCACCCACCACTTTCTATTGGCAAATTGTCTCCTAATCATATACCCCAAAAATCTTCGAAATTGCGCTTAATCACTAGTCACCTGAATTCTTATGCGCTTTCAGAAAGCGCATACAAGACACTTTAAAAAAACCGGTTAAGTTACCTATATCATTGAGGGTCCTCCTTACTAGTTAGTCACAATATCATTTCAAATACTCTTCTTTTAGAAGTCAATGCGAATTATGGGGAGTCCGAAGGTTTAAATACAAGCAGCACATCAATTGCCGTTCCCCTCGTTATTAGAGTCAATATAACCTGTAATTATTAAATAACAATCTCGCAAATTAGAACGGTATTCTTTGAAGTATGAGCACCATCTAATTAATATTATTTTACAAAATGGCCTATTTTTTTACCATAGAAGAATACAAGAATACTTGTAATTATTAAATATCTTTTAAGAGCCTTATGGGCATGTTATGATGGACACAGTGCCTCCTTTTCCCGATAAAGGAAGCGATCCTGAATAATACAGGAGCTGATCTTTGCCATGGACTTCGAGCAGTTCGAATCAATTGTCCCCGAGGTTTTCTTATTCGTCGACCGACGCTGTTTTCCCGAATGGGAAATCATCCGACAAGAAATCGATTTTCATGACCTGACATTCATCGTCGAAGGAAAAGCGAATTATTTTGTTAACGGCGAGAAAATCACGGTGGAAGCGGGGGATATGCTTTACATTCCCCAGGGAAGTATCCGCGAGGCGCATACCTTCAAAGATGATCCCATGCATTCCTACGCCTTCAACTTTACTCTGTTGCAGCCCTCCGATAAAATCAGATTTCCGTTCGAAATCGTAACCAAAAATCGAATCTCAAGCGAAATCTTAAACTACATCCTTGAATTTAATCGCGTTTGGAGTGGCATGCAGCCTGGATATCGGATGTTTGCGAGGGGCATCTTTCATTTGATTCTCCATCGATTGCTGACAATTTCCTTTCATCATTCCCCGAACTCCCACTCTGATATCCGGATCGATAAGGTCAAGGAGTTCATCATCGATCACTACTCGAATGAGCTGGATTTGGCGACTGTCGCCAAGGTAGTCAATCTGCACCCTGTGTATCTCGGCAAGCTCTTCAAAACCAGCACGAGCTTCAGCGTCAAACATTTCATCAACATCATTCGGGTCAACAACGCGGAAATGATGCTGTCCGGCGGCGGGTTTTCCGTCTCGGAAGTAGCGGAACGCTGCGGGTACAAAGACAACTGCTATTTCAGCAATGTATTTAGATCCATTAAAGGCTATCCTCCGTCAAAGGCGAGCATGCAAAAAAGAACCTCAGAATGAACCGGGGTTGTGGAATAATAATCAAATTGTTCATTTGTGAACCTAAGTTGTAAAGGAGTAAGCTGTCACTGATTGATTAAAATTTGCTAATGCGCGGATTCGACGGTTGCCTTCCAATGGCATATGTCCAAGCAAGAACTATGTACCGAACATATATTTATACCGTAGTGATAATTCACTGAGAGGAATGAGTAGTTGGGATATCGCGAAATAGATGCTACTACAGACCGTTTTTTTTGGCTGCGTCCAACTCCATATGTGTCCAAGCATTATTTATAAATTTGAATATTATATATTAAGCCCACCAGCTACTCATCTCATGTTTCACCTTCTTACCATAAAAAGTCACCCGAGATTAATATTAAGGGTGGCTTTTTTATGATTTGAGGAGGTACTTCATCATTTCAGTCCGATAAGTGCCAAAAGGACAGATAGGACAGTGGGTTTTGATTTCTTCGAAACAGATCGAGCCCACTTCCAGGCGTTACTTTCAATCTCTTTGAGCTCCTGATTGTGTTCTCTTATCTTTTCCTCAAAAAAATATGGATAATTGTGCATGGTGTGTACCTCCAATTCCTTGAAAAGCTGACTTGCCTTCTCATTGAGCTCATTATAATAAAAAAAGTATGACAACAGTCTGTCATACTTGAAGATATCGATTTAACATTTTTTCAATCTTATCTTTGAGCAATTGCCTTAACGCGAGTGGTTCAAGAACCTCCACATCATCACCAAAGCTTAAAATCGTTTCAACTAACCATTCAACTTCAGAAGGATTGATAATGGTAACCGTAAGCGTACCATCTTCATTGAAATATTTATCCTCCGCATAAAAACAATCCAGGGCATGTGCCAAGGATCTGCCTGAGAAATGAAGAACAGCACCCTCGATTTCTTCTTTCTGATAGTCCAAAGAAATATCTTGTAGTAGTGTTGGGTGACTACGCTGGTATAATTCAGGCAAGCTAACCAAATCTAACATTCTTGTAAGTTTAAATACGCGATAATCGTTACGAGCCCTACAGTACCCATGTAAATACCAAGAATAATATTTAAACAGAAGGCTGACTGGTTCAACGATCCTATTGGCTCTCTCATTCTTAGAATTCATGTATTCAAATCGAATGACATGGCGAGCCGTTATGGCTGCTCGAAGTGTATGGAGAGTTGCGTTGTTGGCTCGCCAGCTTCCAAGATCCATGGTCAAGCTTGGCATCTTATCGCTTTGAATGGTCTGAAGCCTATGCATAGTCTCCGTTACTCGGTCATCCTTAAACACCGTTGCCGTGCTGTGAAGTAGCGTGATTAATGACTCAATGTCGCTTGCGTGCAATAAACTTTTATCCATTTTATATTCTTTAATAATCCCATATCCGCCATTGACGCCTTGAAAGGATACAACAGGGATTCCAGCCGCACAAATAGCCTCTATATCACGGTAAATGGTTCGTTGGGATACATGATATTTGCTCGCAAGCTCTGAAGCAGAAATGACTTCGTTATTTAAGAGTGCATAAGTAATCGATATTAACCGTTCTAGTTTCATCATTATCACCCATTAAGTTTCTATAGAAATGCTGCCCGTTACTTCAATGAGAAAGAGGAGCTGCTTCGCTGCAAGCTCCTCCAATCGTCTCTCTTGTTAAGTCAGGAAAACCTTCTTTTTACTTCTTCTAATATTCGATCAAGTATGGGATCTGTATGTGTAGAACCTGTACTACTCATTCAGCCGTTGTACCTGATCTACCCATTGCATAAACGATTGTACATAGCGCTGCAGATATTTGCGGGTCGTTTCATCTATGAGCTTGCGAGTATCTGAATCAATTTTATCCAAAACTTGAGATATATACATTTTTTGAGACGGCATAACATATGACTGGGTGGCATCCAACGTTTGCCTAATTTGCTGCTGCGACAGAATCGTTCCTTTTACGCCAGGCGTTGCACCTATCACACCTGCAGGCTTATGAATTAGGACGGCTGTTTTGGTTGGAGTCGATGCCCAGTCCAGTGCATTTTTCAGTACTCCCGGTATTCCTGAGTTATACTCAGGGCTAACGATGATGATGCCATCCGTCTTTTGAATCGCCTCACGATAATGCATAACTGGGTCTGGCCCTTCTCCATGATCCAAATCTGCGTTATACAAGGGAAGATTCTCAATCGATATGTATTCATATTTCGCGGAATCTACGAGTTCAGGGATCGTATTCGCAATCATTTGATTAAACGAATTTTCCCTTAAGCTACCAACAATAATTCCTATTCTTTTCAAATTAGCCAACCTCCTCAAGAATTTAGAAGCCATTCTCATTCAATCATATAATATTTTCTTCATTTTGTCTGGAATGGCTTTAGTTTAAAGGCCTGTTGACAAAAAAAAGGCCCCTAAACCGGAAGCCTACCATTGGTGTTATTGAACAAACGTTATCCGCTTAAAATTTTCGCGTTTATTGATTGATGAGTTGAGGAAAAGAAACAGTTTTTGTTTGAATATCCAACATTCGAGTTCGTACATCGTTTTTTGAAACGAAAATAGCATCACCATTCTCATCAAAGCAGTATGCAATTGGTATAGATACATCACTACCGCTGAATGAGCCGTCGGCGTGACTCGTACCAACAATCATAGATTTATATGTAACAGCAATCTTTTTTGCTTCATTTATCCATTCGTCGAACTGTTCCTCACTGAACATTCCTACACCGATTGGATGTACAATAATGTCAACAGCAAGAGCATCTTCATTCTTCACTCCTTGTTTGACCAATTCATCACATAGTATGTGTCCTATCTTTAGACCCTCTACCGACTTAAAAGTCGTCCGGCTGTACTTAATCCGATCCAAAACGATTTCACCAGAGCGGTTAATAATTATGGCTCTATCCTTTGGATTGTCGTTTAGCCTTCTATATCCTCCAATTAATATCTTGTTATAATTCTTTGCTAAAATACATGCTTGTTCCACATTTTCATTCAAATAACCTTCTGGAAAGATTACAACATCAGCGAAAGGATTATTTCGCAGTTCAGTCTCAAGTTGAACTATGTTCTTCTCTAATTTTGGTTGGATGATTAGAAATTTCATATGAACCCCCTAAAATAACACGTTGAATATATTCCAATCCGTCCATATTCGTCGATCGGTGCTCCTATGGCAAGTAGTGGCTTCTTTGACTTGTGTATTAAAGCCCCGACTTCTTGCGCACCGGGTATAACATCGTAAAGTCGAATGTTTCGATTTCCGTGTAAGGGATAGTGAGAGCGTTCAACGGTTCAAATGGAACCGTCTCCATCCCGAATACTCCTTCACGCCGATCCAGCTCATAATCGGGCGACTGCTCTAGCCACGCAAACATCGCATCATATACTCGCCACATGTGCCCCTCATTCCCGTATACGCGGGCGCTCGCACAGAGCCCTCCGCATACCTCCAGAGTCTCAATGCCATCCGGTACATCTCCGAACTCGTGAACCGCTAGTCCGACCCAGAGCGTATCGACTTGCTTGCTCCATTGCTCCTGTGGAATGAACACATACGCAGAGGGCCCATCAGTTAGTCTCGCATCCTTAAGGAGGACCTGCGCTGTAAGCGTGCTCCACGCCACCCGTGTCCCGCTCTTGTCAGGTGTCATCCCTGTCCGTACTGCCAATGCCTTGAAAGGCGCCACTTCAACTAACTCAACAGCTATCGTCTTCTGCAAAATACCCTCTCCTCTCTTAACCATTATCCATGATGACATCCTGCTAAATATATTTCACGATTTTCCATAAAAAACCTTTTTTACAAATAAGATTAGACTATCCTGCCCGTTCAAACAGGCCACCGAGTTTATCACGGCAGCCTAATTTATCGCTCATCCCCTGAATTGTAAAGCTACTTAAATACTTAATTTTTCTTTTTTTAAATGTTCAAGCATTGTGAAAATGGCTATTTTAATACAAAAAGAGGAGTTGCCGCTAAGCAACTCCTCCGGATATACGCGACTTTTGCCGTTATATCTACGCTTAAAAGGTAAATACATGATTACCAATAGTAATCTTGGCAGTTCTTTTTTTGCTCCAAGATGCCTGGGCAATATCAGGATTGTAAAAATATAGTGCTCCAGTTGTTGGATCCAAACCGTTCAAAGCGGCCATTGCCGCGCGGTAGGCCGACAAATTTGGTTTAAGGTTAAACTGGCCATCTTCAACGGCTGAAAATTGACCTGGCTGATGAATAACCTCAGTGATGGAATCAGGAAATTTCTCGGACTGAACTCGATTAAGAACGACAGCTCCCACGGCAACTTGTCCTAAAAAGGACTCCCCTCGAGCTTCGGAATGAATGATTCGCGCCATTTCGTCCAGAACCGACTGTTTGGGTGAAATCGTTTTATTTAGTTTAGAAAGAGTTAGGGAATCGGCTTCACCATCAACTGACAAGCCATAACTGGCTTGAAATTTCTTTACCGCATTCTTAGTCTGGATACCGTAATAACCGGTAATTCCTGTTTTAAAGTAACCCAGTGCGCTTAATCGTTCTTGCAAATCCAGTACTTGGTCACTTTGTGTGCCCTGACCTAACGATTGCGCACTGACCGGTGCGGCCATCCCCATTACACCAAGGGAACAGACGCAGATAAGAGCCTGTAGTTTCTTCTTCATGTTTCAAGATAACCTCCTCTTCCTTTTACGCGCTGCACAGGCAACGACATGCAGCATTACAAATTTAGGGGTGTTGATCCGACTCAAGATGTCGCCTTACACGCTCGAAAATAGGGAACAGCACCAGGCTGTCCCTATAAACTTCGGAAGAAACACCTGTTAAGGGTCGCAAATCACAAAATGGAGCAATGCTAATAAGGCAGCTATCTCCATTTTCGTTTCTGATTAGCGTAATGATGTAGTTTCCTCTGCGCTCTGTTTTGTCTGTAAAGGCATGTTTTACGAGAAAAGCCCTAATCCCTCATCAAGTCCCAACATTATGTTCATACATTGAATTGCTGCTCCCGATGAACCCTTCCCGAGGTTGTCCAGTCTGCATGCGACAAGAACTTGATCGTCATTTCCTAGGACAAAAATCTCAGAATAATTGGTTCCGTTACATAGTGTCGGATCAAGAGCATATTGGGAAATTCCCCTAGTATCATCAAGCGGGATGACTCTTACAAACGTTTCTCCTTGATAATAATCTGTGAGGACAGCATGAATTTCCTGAAGGCTAGGTTGATTAATAAGCAGACGAGTAACCAAAGGAACCGTCACAACCATACCATTGTAAAAGTTGCAAATAGTCGGGAGGAATACAGGTTGGAACTCAAGATCTGTAAATTTCTTCATTTCAGGTAAATGCTTATGATCCAGCTTTAAACTATAGTGCTGTGGGTGCCTTAGGCTGTCGTTTACATCACTAAAACTACCTGTCTCGTATTGTTCAATTAATGCCTTGCCCCCACCACTATAACCCGTTAATGAGTGGCAACAAACCGGATAACCACGTGGAAGGATTCCCCTTTGGACAAGTGGATTAATCGCAAGCACAAATGCAGTAGCATGGCAACCTGGCACTGACACACGAGCTGCGTTGGCTATCTCATCCCTTTGTAATGCCGATAATTCTGGCAAGCCATAGGTCCACAAATCATTGGTACGAAAAGCCGTACTGCTATCAATAACTCGAGTATTAGGATTCATAATGAGTGTTAAGGCCTCTCGAGCAGCCTGGTCTGGTAGACACAAGAATACAATATCTGCTTCATTCATTAACTTTATTCGGATCTCGGGTTCCTTCTTATGCTCCTCCGAAATCAAAAGAAGTTCCACATCGTTTCGTTGGTTAAGTCTTTCATGTATTTTTAGTCCCGTCGTCCCGTATTGGCCATCTACAAATACTTTCATAGCATATACCTCCGTACTCATAATGAATAATTATACGAAACAACGCATTTATATACAATATATTATTCCCTTTAAAAGAAAATTTCTATCGAAAGAAACCACTCAATTGTTAGGAGTGGCTTTGTCTTTTTATGCTGATATAAAATTTGTGGTCAAACTGTTGCTGCGCTATCCTGCCCTTTTTAATACCGCGGTCCTATATGGATAACTGGCTGCCCTTCTCCAGACGCAATATTTGCTTTTCGCCGATATCAGCCAAATTGCGGAACTCATTGATTGTTTCGCGCATTTTTGGCAGAGCCTCCTGTTTATAGGTACTAATCGAGTCCAGAGCAGAAATTACATCTGTAAATGCTTGTTTTAGAGTATCAACTGAAATGTTGGATTCAATTGATTTCTTATGAATTTCGGCTCCCTGTTCGTTCAGCATACGCGAAGTAGCAGTTATTAGATTGCTAGTTACTTTGTTCAAGAGCTCAACTTTTTTCAAAGCGATATTTTGATTGTACAGGGCGCTGGCAACCATGACAGATATCTTCAATGCGGAAATCGTTACGGTCTTTGAGCGATCGACAACACGCATCATCTGCCTATTGTTCCGTATAACCAGTTCCATTGCCATAATGCCCTGTTGGTTTACAACCAACATCTCTTGCAAGTCCATAACCCTCTGCCTTAAAGGGAAGAGGATTTCCTCCGTAATAAACCGAATCTTTTCTGGATCTTCATTCCGTATCTTTGCTGTTTCGATTTGTACCTCAATGGATTCATCCATCAGTGCTCCAAGCTGAATTTCCTTTCTAAGTTTCTTGGATAATTCACGCAAAGATTGTTGTTCGAACTCCAGTGTGGTGTTGTCATTCTTGAGTGTGGACTTTCCCTTATCTAAAGAAACGATGATATCTGCAATGATGCCATCTGCCTTTTCATATTTAAGGAAGTAGCTCCGAATAGGGCTGAAGAACTTACCAAGGATGCCGGTTTTGGCAAAATCAACGAGGCTAGGATCCAAATCTTTGATTTGTGTGTGCAGGTCTGCTAATCCCTTGGCTACTTGCCCGCCATCTTCGCCAGCTTTTGAAAGATTACCGACCGACACTTGCAGTAACGCATTTTTAGAGGAAGACAATTTCATTGTATCTACACCGAATGTATCGATCGATTGTAGAATTTCCCTCCGTTTCTCGAGCGAATCAAGTTCCAATGACATGATTGTAGCTACATTAGAGTCAGCAATCTCTTTCAACTTGGCGATTTCCTCGGGAACCGGCTTAATCTCATGTTCGATCACTGCTTTAATTTCTTCAGGATTGGCTATTTCCAATGTGAATGACATGTGAATCCCCCCTCGATTTGAATTACATTTGGACGTTGAACAGGTTGCCGAGTTTATACACCACATCGTCAGTGTCTGCATTGATGCTTGCAGCTTCGTTGATACTAGAAATGCTTTCGAGGGCTTTGATGTTTGCGTTATAGCCGATCGTATAGATGGGGACTTTATAGATTTCGACTAATCCCTTTATGTCCTTGAGAGAATGCCCTTCGTTTGTCTCGCCATCGCTCAAAACAAAAATGATTGGCTTCATATTCGGATTAACAGCCATTTCGTCTTGAATCATCTTTAGGGCTACAATAATACCGTCAAAGGTTGCCGTTCCACCACTCGCCTGGAGGCTGTTGACCGCACCGACGAACATGGACTGCTGATTTGTGTCGTACTTCGCGATCGGGAGTTTGATTGTTACACCACTGGAGTAGGAAACCAAGCCGATGCTGTTGTCTTTGCCCAAGTATTTCTGCCCCTTGAATAAGGACTCCTTGAGTCGATTGAGCGGCGCCCCCGCCATGCTTCCCGAAACATCCGTTACAAATACCGCGACAATTGGTTTGGTGCCATTCTTCTTTTCTTTCCATACTTTTTGAGCAGAAGCTAGAAGATTACCATCAACAGGTGCGAGTTCAGACTTGTAATCTTCGAGGCCGTTAAAGCCCTTTTCTTTCGCTGTTTTTTGGTATTTCTCTTGTGTTACGAATTCAGCAAATTTCTTTATTACATCGAGTTTATTCTGTGGCAGGTCCCCTAATGCATAGAGTGGGCTATCATGCCTAACGCCAAATGGTGTGAACACATAGCTACCTTTAAGGTCTACTGCGTTGACATATGTCTGATACTCCAAGACAAACCCGTCTAGAGCGCCAGACTTGGCAGCTTCACGCATTTGGATTGTTGTGGACGCGGTGAACGGTACATTGGATTGGAAATTCTCGAATCCTTTAACCGCTTTCTCCCCCAATATGTTGGAGCTGTCGAAGGTGTTCAGAGCAGTAACGAGAAAGTTCAGACCAGTAGAGCTGGCGAATGGATCGGTATATCCCATTGCGAACTCGTTATTGGAAATCGCTTCTGTGATGGTTTTGATATTCACTGACCCGTACTTCTCTACCAGAGCATCATGTTTTGCCTTTGAAATGACGATCCCCGGCACGTTTCCTACTAAACGCTTCGTAATTAGCTGAGTCTTGATACCATTTGCCTTTACGATTTCTCCCCATAACTCGTTGGATGGAGTGAAGGCGTCAGGAATGTATTTACGGGATTTGATATAGTCCGTCGCAGTACCAGAAGCAATATTACGTATCTTCACGGAAGCTGGTTTGCCGTTTACTTCAATCTTGGCTTGATTGAACTCCGTTGCCACTTCGGTTAACCAACCATCAACGCCGGTTCCCGACTTTTCTGTAGAGGAGAAGATCTCAACAAAATTATCCGTTGTACTTCCCACTGTTATTGGAAACTTCGAGATATCCGGAAGCGTTTCAGCTACATCAACCGGATTAAGGTCTATCTGTCCCTTTACAGGCTTATCCGTGGCAATAGATATATCGGAGTAAAGTTCGGATAAACGTTCCCCAGCATTTTCTGCTGCGACTTGACTACTTGATTTCCCAAGATTTGCAGTCAGTTTTACACCTGCATACACAAGTCCGAATGCTAATACAATGATAATACCCGATAGGAGGAACAAACCTCTCTTATTTTTCATCGAAGTCACCTCTTATTCCTTATAGTGTTTTGTTTGTTTTATCAACGAGTCTATTTCTTGCATGCACGGCATCTGTTCTATGTCAGCAAGTTCTAAACTGTCCAATCGTGAGATTTCCATTAAAAGTTTGTCTATTTTCAACAAAATTTCTTCGTTTGTACCGAGAGAATCTTTAACGAATGATAGGAACTCGTTATACACCATCATCTTTTCTGCGATGAGATCCGAAGGTAACCTCGACGATTCCTTGAGCATCACAATCTTGTACTCGTTCTCATCGAATACATGCATTCTGCCCAGTATGCTGCGAATGTTGAGATAGAACAAATTCTCTACTTCTTGCGACACGGAAGTGAATTTCTTATAAGTGAGTTCATTAGGATCAAACCTTTGATTTAAAAGTCCTAACAGGGTCTCCATTCTTTTTCTAAGGCGCTCTAGCTGCCGAAGGGCTAGCCCAATATCGCTCTGCAAAGTTTTGACTCCTTTATAATGAGTAAGGGCATCTATATATTCATTGTGAGTCCTGATTTCTTTCACTGGTTTAACTGACGGTAGCTTGAATATCAACACGTTGGTCGCGTACGATAGAGCGAGGATACTGGCAAAAATTATTGTCACACCTGAAGCAGTTTCAAGAGCGCTACCGCCGATCTCTATCCCTATAATCCCCGGTGAAAGGACCGCAATATTAAAAACCACTATACCTAAAATGATTACGACAAGTTTTAAATGATTTTTGCTTAGCAATTCTTACACCCCCTCGTTTCGAATTACGATTAATTTGCTTCTCCCGCCTCGATTACTACCTATATATATTAGCGTCATGTGCTCACATGATCATTTCGAACCGTTTTGTGCTGATTATCAACGGTATACCATTCGGACTCATACCTTCTATAGCTGCTGCAGATGTATCCTTGCACGGTGTTAGTTGACAAATATGTTTTGAAGTCTAAAAATCCAGCAAACTCAGGGATTTGCTGGATTGTTTCTAAAAAATAAATTATAAATAAAGTGTACTTCCTACAATTTAACAAACCAATAAGGAGCAGCTGCCGATGCAAAACTGCTCCTTATTCATTAAATTAAAGTTCTTAGCTGAACGGAAACTGTTTTTATTAATTCAGAGAACAAGGATGTTGACTGACATAATGTAAAATTTCCGTTTCATTCAATGAAGCTAAAATTTATACAATGGAACAAACTCATTATACTATATATTAACATTATTTACCATTTGTATCCAATATATATTTACTGTTCTATCTATTTTTCTTTACTTTAATAGATAAAAAAGGAGCTGCCGCGAAGCAAGCCCTTCAACTATAATCTTTCGTAAACGGAATCGCTATTTTTCGAGTATTACGAGAGAATGAACTGTATTCACTCCTCCACCTCCCATAGAACTCTGACTTACTACTTTCCATCCCTGGGATAACAATTCATTTAATTCTTCTAAATTATTTCTTTTGTCGGTCAAGTAACTAACAATTATTGCTTTTTGCATAATACACTCACAACTCCCTTTTAAACATATCTTAATGAAGCTATAGATCTCTGTTAGGGTGATATATTTTGTATAGCTTCAAACAAAAAAGATTGGATATTCTCAACATTTTTATCTATGGGTATAATAGTATCCAAAATTAATTCTCCATCAAAAAACTCTTGACCCAAATCCTTATAGTGTTCTTTTAGCTCAGATAAATTAGTTATTAATTGGTTAGGTAATGGATTGATGCTTCGTTTATCAAGTCTTTCTGACCAGGTTGATTCATCACTGCAGATACAATGTATCAAAAAGCGAAAAAGAACATCGAAGCAGATTTTGTTTCTTGAACCGTGCTCTTTAACGAAAACAGCAACAGAATCGTAAATATCATCCTTATGCAACACGGGTACTTTGAGTCTCTTACCCCAAGTTTTTAATCTATATCTTATTTCAGCTTCCTTGAAAAAGACTCCAAAAAATGGAAAAAAGTTCAAAATCAGTTGAATAAAAGCTAATAAAAAATACTTTTTGCAATTAAATATTTCTTTTCGAATTAGTTCCCTATTGGGAATCATACCCACTTACTAATTGAAAATATTTTTAGACTTCAACTCACTCATGAGTATATGGATGTTAATAGTAAAGAGTGAATTTCCTTGACATCAGAGTGCTTTATAGTATTATAAAAATAATCGAATATGTTGATTTTTCTTATCAAGAGTAGGTGGAGGGACTAGCCCGATGAAACCCGGCAACCGACAAACCTTTGTTAATCAAAGGAATGCACGGTGCTAATTCTTGCGGAAACGCTGTGCAAAGCGAATCTGGGAGATAAGAGTGAGGATATGACTTTGAGTTCTTATGACCTTTCTCTGATTCTAGAGAAGGTCATTTTTGCTTTCATGAACTAATTTAACTTGTTTAAAGGAGGGACAGGATGCCGTTCACGATTTCTAACAATTTTACGATGGATGAAACTGTTGAGTATCACCAGGATATCCATCCCCTTCGTAGTGCATTGCTAAAATTGAAAAATTCGACGATTGGTCTTGAATCCTTGCAGCAGTGCAAGATTACCCGCATAGAATGTTTTCGATTTGACAATGAGCTTACAGAGAAGCTGCAACTTGGAGACAAGACAGATATCTGCGGGCTAATTGCTATTACCACAACTACAGGAGCAGTTGGCTTAAGGGATTTTGCGATCCCTTGTAAAACCCTGAAGTGCGATTTAACTATGTGGGTTGCTCTTTTTCAGCGAATGAAAGGTCTGACTTTAATGGAATGTATGAACTACACTCAAGTAAACCAAGAGGCATGGGGACCCGTGAGATTAGAATTAATTGAGTCGGCATTAATGGATCTAATAGGAAAAGTTGTACTGACATTAAAAGACAACAAGGATAAAAGATACATTTGGGATCGAGCATACTTATTTGACCATACGCAAGCGTACATCTCATTTTAAGAAAAACATAATCATTTCAACCAAAAAATAAAATAAACCTAGATATATCAATTTATTGATTCCTCTAGGTTTATTCATAAGGTCTCATAGGGTCAAGGATTGGATTACTCCCTCCCGTTTTGTTTGACAATCATTTTGTATTTGAAATGTACAGTTTCACCTACGGTCGGTCTTTGTCAATCGTCAGCTATAGACTGATGATAACTAAAAAAGACACCCAGAATAAGGTGTCTTTTTCCAATCCTGTGGACCTTTTATACAGGTTATTTACACAGGAAACATTCAATGTTCTTGAATGTTCAACGGATTCAATGAAATCGTATATCGTTTTCCTTTCACAGTTAGAAATTCACTCCTAATCAAAGCATCGATCTGAACGCTGCAAAGCCCTCCAGAATGAGAATAAATCTCCGCTTGAACAATTTCGCCCTTATTCCAACTTATGTTCACCTCGAATCCTCCGCGTGCCCTCAAGCCTTTAACGAAGCCTGTCGGCCAAGCATCAGGCAGAGCGGGAAGCAAGTGAAGATATCCTTGATGGGATTGCAGCAGTAGTTCAGCAATTCCTGATGCAGCTGCAAAATTACCATCAATTTGAAACGGGGGGTGAGCATCAAACAGATTCGCATAAATACCCCCAGTTTGGTAATTTTCCGTATCATCTTTAACAAGCCTAAGCAGATTGGCAATTAGGCTATGCGCCCGATTTCCATCGCCAAATCGGGCCCATAATCCCACTTTCCAGCCGAGACTCCATCCCGTCCCCTCATCTCCGCGCCTATTCAAGGATTGCTGCGCTGCAGTATATAGCTCTGGTGTTGTATGCTGTGTCAACTGACGGCCAGGATAAACGCCGAATAAATGGGAGATGTGCCTGTGATGCTTATCTTCGTCCTCGAAATCCTGGGACCACTCCTGAAGCTGGCCATATTTGCCGATTTGCATCGGAAATAAGCGACTTCGTGCATCATCCAATTCTTGACGGAAGTCAGCATCCACTTGCAAAATAACTGATGCTTCCATACAGTTCGTAAACAAATCCCAAATGATTGACAGATCCATGGTGGCTGCCACGCTAACGCCGGCTTTTCCTTCTGCGGTCACAAATTTGTGTTCCGGAGAAGTAGATGGCATGGTAATCAAGCGTCCAGAACCGTCATCTACCAACCAATCCAGGCAAAAAAGCGCTGCTTCTTTCATAATAGGATAAGCATAACTGCGCAGGAAAGTGTCATCTTTGCCAAATGCATAGTGCTCCCATAAATGCTGTGTTGTCCACGGTCCACCCATCGGCCATAATGCCCAAACGGGATCTCCATTACCATAATCGCCGACAGGTGAGGCTTGGCACCAAATATCCGTATTATGATGTGCCGTCCAGCCACGAGCCCCATAATGTACATCTGCCGTTTTCTTTCCGTTTTGTGACAATCTTCCGATAAAACTGAGAAAAGGCTCATGGCATTCCGCAAGATTGCAGGTTTCTACCATCCAATAATTCATTTGTGCATTGATGTTAAGCGTATAGTTGCTGCTCCACGGCGGCCGTATTTCTTTATTCCAGATGCCCTGCAAATTAGCCGGTTGTGTGCCTGGACGAGAGCTAGCAATCATCAGATAACGGCCATAATGAAATAAGAGCTCGACCAGTCCGGGATCCTTGGCCCCATATTCGGATATCCGCTCTTCTGTCGATAAATCGGCTGGCGCAATGGTTTCACCCAAGCTAAGCTCTACTCGATTAAATAAAGCTTGATGATCCTCAATGTGTTTACGTCGCAGTGAATCATACGATTGCGCCTTCACCAACTCTAGCGATCGGGCGACAAGAGGCTCAGGATTCTTCCCCTGCTTGCCGGGGGATTTGTCATAACCGTTAAAGCTAGTCTCTGCCACGAAATAGAGAGTGACTCCCGTAGCTCCAAGAATATGCATGCCGTCATGATCGACTTGCAGCATACCGTCATCCAGCACTGCCCCTAGACGGGCTTCAAAACGTATCGCTTCTGCAGTTATAGGGTCACCGAATACAACCGGATTGTCGGTAGCATAGTAATTCGGATCCACATGTTCAGGCGCAGTTCCCTTAAGCACCAGATCATTTCCTATTGTATCCGTACGGTAATGGAGCTGACTATCCAGCCTAGCATGCAGATTCAACATACCCGTTTTGCTTGCTCGCAAACGAAGCACAATGACTTGGTCCGGATGAGAAGCAAATATTTCCCTGCTGTATGTAACATTGCCAATCCGATACTCCACACGTGATATTCCTTCTTGAAGAGATAGGCTCCTGTGATAAGATTGGTAAAGATTTCCGTGATCAAACTTAAGGTGCAAGTCACCAAGTGGCATATAGGATTGTGTGTAAGGACCCAACATTTCCTTACTCAGTTTTTCTGCTTCTATGAATTTACCATCCATGAGAAGACGGCGGACTTCTGGAAGTACTTCTTTGGCTCTGGGATTGTTACCGTCCTTTGGGGAACCGGACCACAACGTGTCTTCATTGAATTGCAAATGTTCGTTCATCACCCCGCCAAATATCATGGCACCGAGTCGGCCATTACCAATGGGCAGTGCCTCTGTCCACTTTTCAGCTGCAGAGAAATATTGAATTTTCATTTTTCTACCTCCTCATATTACTGGATATATTGGAAGTTAACTCTTCCGATATATACCCAAATTCCCTTCCCAGCTAGGGCATTTCGATTACCGATTTCCCTGCTGGTGATGGCATATTCCCGCTGTTTCATCTTCCCTATAGAAATTTAACAAGATTCTCCCTCTGCTCAATGCTCTAGTTGCCCCTCCTCTGATAGCGCTTTCTATATTTATACTATAGGATTCAATTTTCTAATAGATACACTTCGGAAATATACGTACATATTTCCGTTTTAAGTATATTTATGCTCTCATTTTTTATTGCGCCACCGATCAGAATCATCTTAAGTAATAATCAATTAGAGCACCGACAACTATTCCAATATTAATTTTCCATCGAACTTTTTATAATCTTTAAATACTCTTTGATGATGTCTTGCAAAAAGCTCACTTGAAGCTTCTGGTAAATTATCCAAAGGGTAAAATTCAGCATCTACACTTTCATCTGTCTCTTTTTCAAGAGTACCCGACCACATATCCACCCGAAATAAATATTCAATTACATGATGCTCGTTCCCCCAACGGTCCGTGAATGTTTGTGTTGTTGGAGAAGAATAAATAGCAATTAATGTTGCCTGAAAAACATCAAGCCCTGTTTCTTCTTTGACCTCACGTTTCATGGCATCAAACACAGATTCATCTAGTTCCATAGCTCCTGCTGGCATACCCCATTTTTTATCACCATGACTATTCAAAATGCTCTTCAGACAGCTCGATGATTTCGAGATAATTAAACTTTATTCTGATCTGTTCAACCAATGATCTTACCCCAAATATTTCAGTAAACGTATGGCTTACGACTATCATATTCATTCCAACATATTGAGCATATTGTACCGAATACAATGTTTTTTCACCTGTTAAGTAGGCATCGCATCCCAATTTTAACGCGTCGAGGATATTGTTAGTTGAGTTTCCAGCTCCCGTAATAATGCCCACTTTGCTTATTCGTTTTTTAGAATTCTTCCATGACTTAACACTTTCTTTTAATACGGTTGTTACCCGTTCATTCAACGCTTCAAACGTTAATGGCTCTTTGAATATACCTACTCCGGGTATACTCCTACCTTCATTATGATAAGAAGTTTGAATAATTTGGTTGACCTTTAAATCCCAAGCATCATGATGCGTAACGATTAGATCGACCTTGTTTGCAGCAGCTTGACGTACGATATCTGGTGTAATATTCGTTGAAAAACCAATACGGTATATCATCTGAGGACCAAAATTGTAATACGCATATTCTTCTCCTTCATCAAATGTTGGTCAATAAGTCACCGAAGAGTGAGTGAGTAGCTTCAATGAATTGATCACAGTGCATCTCAATTACACCACCAGTTCATTTATAAATTAATTCTATACATACCACAAATTTACTTTTGTTGCTACGCAATCTGCCCATTACTTCAATGAGTTCAAAAAGGAGCTGCTTCAAAGCAGCTCCTGAAGTATTGTTTCTCATAAGTTGAATCCCTCTCCAACTGACGGGCGTGTTATTTAGGCTGACGAATTCAACATAGAGCCTACCACTTGCGAAGAGCGATGATAAAACAAGCCAGAGCAGCGATTGAAGTTATCGTCCGTACATGATTCCAGGGCATCCAACCGGCAAGATATTCTCTCCACACCCGGGTTCCCTCGGAACTCCCTGAAGTCACAGAGGCTAAGGTATCGTTTAGCGGTACGTTAAATACGATTGTCACCAGAAATGTGCCGACAAGGATGAGCAGACTGCCTGTAAGTACATATGCTGCTCCAACCGTACCTAATTTGATGGATGAGGCTATTCCCAGGATGATGCTTAGAAAGGTTGTGCCCATGAAGACTAAGATAAATAACGATTGCAGGATAGTCGTATTGATGGACTGCATGGCAGATATGCCTTGCTCTGCCGGAAGGCGAGCGAGCGAGGTCATTACGAATGCCGAGAAAGTGAAAAATATGCCAGCAAGCAAACCGGATCCCATTGCGGACACAAAGGTTAAATAATAGAGCAGGCTATTCATGGGTATTCACCTCCAACTGCCTGTTACGGCAACAGTCTTCCTTCATTAGCGGGTACGATAAGGTATCGGGTGTGATTGGAAATCGCGTCAATGATGGTATCCCAGTCTTCATGGTGAATCTCATGACCTGCCCCCTCTAAGGACAGTAAAACCGCTTTGGGAATAGCGCAGGCAAGAGCGACTCCATGTTCATAAGGTATAATTGGATCCTCCGTACCGTGAATAATCAGAGCGGGGACGTCGATGTCGCCTGTTCGTACCAAATACGATTCTCCCCCCGTCACCATCCCGTGATTATTCATGCTCGCCATATTATGGCTTCTTTTGACTTCTTCTGAAGCTAAATCATATATTCTTTTCTCATCAAACGGATGCTTCGAGCCTGCGAGAACTTTCCATTTGCCAACCGTAAAAGCAATGACCTCCGCATCATTCGTCCAATCTATCGCCGCCGCATTGGAGAAGTAATCCATCACCTTATCTTCCATCGGTGGGAGGCCTGGGGCGAAATTCGAAGTAGAGAGTAGCGAAACGGTCAAAACTCTTTCTGGATGTCGCAAAGCCAGGATTTGAGTCAGCATGCCGCCCATTGAAATGCCTATAATATGGGCTTGTGTGATTCCAAAATGATCGAGGATATGGATAGCATCGTCAGTCATATCGTCAAAGGTGTATTCAGGATTGCCGGGTTCGTAGGTGATGGACCGACCGACATCACGATTATCGTAACGAATGATAAAGTGTCCTTTGGCGGCTAGACGTTTACAGAAGTCTTCTTCCCACCAAACCATGGACGCTTGAGCTCCCATGATCAGTAATATAGCCGGGTGTTCCGGGTTGCCGAAGCTTTCTGCACAAAGTTCGATTCCGTTAACTTTAAACAGTTGTTCGCTCATTGCAAGATCTCTCCTTACTGTTATAAAAATAAAAAAACACAGGCCGGCTGCCTGTGTTCAAGTAATCGATAAAAGAATGGAGTGATCGCGTTACGAATACCTCATCGACGAAAGCAAATACATGTCAAACACATACACATGTAACTTTACCTAAGTCGATCATCAAGTGGGAACGTAAGCGATCATCATTAAATTGGGTACCGTGGAAGGCAGACCATTCTTCGATTACTATGCACACAATATAGCCAATAAGATTTACTCTTCTTACTGTGCAAAGATAGATCGAAAAATTAGTTTGCCACACGCAACCCTCCGTCCAAAATGAATTATTTGTATCTTAGCACAGGGTTTTGTTTTCTGTCAAACGTTGGTAAAAACAATGTATTTTAAAGCCCGCGACAGTTGATGACCTGATTTAAAACTTAATGACTTGAACAGCTCGGACTTGCTGAAGTAGTTCAGCATAGTCAAAACTGTGAGGAGTGGTGGTGTCGATTTCAACAACCGTACCACCGAGAGCAAGAGGCGTAAGATGTCCTTGTAAAAGCCGCTCTTTGTTTTGTTCTTCTTCAATCCATTCCTGATCATGATGACCGATATGTCGTTCTACGGTACTCATGCGTCTAAGGAAACGATCCAAGAGAACTTCCCCATCTGTCTTACACAATATTTGAAATGGCTGAAAATCGCATGTAAGTTTCAGTTGGAGAAACTCAGCACTTCTTAGTTCAGGTCGACCAAAAAAACCCTCAATCACCAATGATTGGCCAACTTTTAATAATGAGTTTGCATAGGCATAGAGGAGAGTAAATGTTGAAGGTCCTATCAAAGGGGGACAACCGTTGTTTTGACAGTCTAGGGCATCGAATAGCGTCTCATATATACCGTCTCTAGAGAACAATGGGAAACGGATTTCTGCGGCAAGCCGTTTTGCTAAGGTTGTCTTTCCGGTTCCAGGAAGACCGTTCACAATAATCAACAATGGTTTTTCCAAAATGATCTCTCACATCCCTCTCGAAAGAATGCTGTTTTAAACAAAGATCATACCGCTTCACTTTGCTTAATGATGAATGATCAATGATACTGTCTTGTTATGTGTTCATTCGTATCTTTCATTAGTTTGGAAAGTAGCACAATTTGTCCTGCATGATATCCGTAGTGTGCCGCAACCTGAACAAGAAGCTGGCTGATTACTCTCACTTCGTAGGTTTCATCTTCTGAAGCGTTAACCCGAAGCATTCTATTCCAATCCTCCAAGTCAAATCGGATTATGACTTCCCTTTTTAAATCCTCCTCGGACAAAGCTGATAATATACTTACCGATTCGGACCTTGTCCTCAAAAGAAGACTACTCAATTCATCCTTCGATATGCCACCATCAGAAATAAATTCTCGAGTGCGTTCCCGAATGAACGGTTTGTTTCCGATTGCACTTATAAAATTCTGATACTCGTTTCCTGCTAAATGTAAGCAAAGGTTACCGATGCTGTTCATGGAATCCTTCACTTTTTTCCAAATCAAATCATCATCAAGTTGGTTTAAGCTCATTATGATTCGATCGAGCTGCTTGTTCATGTCTTCGAGTACGTTCTTTGTCAGGTCTAGCACGAGTATTCCCCCTCTGCAATTTATATTGTTAAAATGTACCAATCCCTTTATTAATAATTCGCTTAACTCGGATTGTTTCCCTTTAATTACACTCGAAAGAAGCATTTTACGGCATTGCAATGAAACAAATACAGCCAGCCTCTCAAGAGGGCAGGCTGTATTTGTCTAAAGGCTTTTAATTGGATGGAATGATTCGAATATCCTTATCCAAATTGGCAAGCATAATGAAATTGCGGTTGAAAGTAAAGATACGTTTTACCTGATAATAGGACATGGTCACAGCAGTGAATGCTTCGCTGAGCGAGAAACGGAGTTCGGGCCTGTCCATAAGGAGTCTTCGCGATTCCCCCTCTAATTCGGGGCCGCTGGAAATGAGCGCCAGCTTGCCTTTACTCTCTGCTTTATCAATTGCATTCAGAAAATATTCCGCCTGCTGATAGCTGTATTCATTGCGAAGCCATTCATGAAGGTCAAATATAATGGAGTTGGTTGTTATGTAATTACGTTCAAGATCATGTAAATCCAGAAACAGGGAACGGGCTTTCGCATAGCGAGGGTCTTCAGGGTTCATTAAAGCGGCTAAAGCTGTTTCATCCAGAAAAATTGCATCCTGAATGTTCAAGTGGTTTTCCATATGTCAGCACTCCTTAGTCCTATAGTTTACAAATACCATCCAAATACAGAATCGGGTTATCTTCCTTTTGATCCACTGAGATGGGGGGTGTTTCGTATGGGGCGTTTGCCAGGTATTGGACAATGATATCATTGACAATACCTTGCACGGTCGTATGCTGCATATCGGCGATTGCTTTCAGCTCAACATAATATTGCGGATTTAGTTCTAAAGTGCCTTCTTCTTGTTCTTCACTTCTTGAAGAAATGAATTCGGAAGCGGTAGACTTCGCTTTTTCGAATTGATTTTGAATGAAGCGTTTGTAATTATTCGCCATCGTGATTCACTCCTTATGCATAACTCTTATAACAATTCGTCGAATTCTGTCGTTTTCAGGGGGTGATGTTGGCACCTTCAGTATCGTTTCCGAGGTCGTGGTACAATCGCAAAGACTGTGCATTTTTCTCTGTCGTACGAAGAGGTCAGCCAGTTTTTACTGGTTGACCTCTTTTGGTTTTGTGCTGTATTTGTCAGTAACCGGGGCAGATCGATCGCTTTCCTGGGATGGAATCCGGTGTGCTAACCAGTCCATGATTGTATCTACTGTTTCCATATATCTCTGCCCTACGAGCACGCCTGTATGAGTGGTGTTCCAAAGCCCTGTATATGCAGCACGGAGATGCTCTGCTGTCGCCCTCCCCCGACGGTCGTCATCATCACAGTTTACTGCTTTGATAACCAAACACGGGCAAGAAATTGAACTGCTGTCTATTGATATACCTCTTGCTTCGCTTGAAAAAGAAAAAGCGCTAAATGCCTTTGATGATTCCATGGACAGATACTTTCTTTGAAATTCAATGTCATCTGCCGTTTCATCTATGCTTGAAAGCTCTTCGCGTGCTGGGGCAGGCAATATGATACCAGGTGTCATCTGGGCTAATTCTTTGTATGGTACTACTTCATGCACTTCTTTGCTTATGACGGAGTCGATCAACACCAACCCTGCGATCTCAACGGTTTCAGCCAACTTCTGGCTCAAGATCCCGCCCATGCTAAATCCGATAAGAATCGGCGAATCACTGCACTCAGCGATAACCTCTTTAATATCCTCCAAATAATCCTCGAAAGTTATCTTAGTCATATCCTGCAGCCTGCTTTTGTAGTGACTTCTCAAGTTCATGACATAGCATTTCCACCCTTCATTGATAAAGTGAGGAATGTATTTGCTCCACATCCAACTTCCTGAGTAGGCCCCGTGTATAAAAAGCAGAGAGGGTCTTTTATTAGTTGCTTTCGGGAGGTTTTCCGCCTCGAATATCTCTAAAAATAAATCGTTTTCCCCAATGTATTTCTCCGTATGATCGGGCAATTCTTTCGTAAAATCTTTCATGATTATTTCCTCCTCAACATTTAATTTGATATCAAACTATTTATTAAAAAAATTTTAAAAGTTGGAATAAATCTTTTTTAAAACGTTAAGCAGATCTTCTTTTTCTTTTTCAGAGATGTTTAAGTAAAACACGTCTAACATTTCTTTAGATATCGATTCAAAGATCGGTTTCAGTTCACTCCCCTTATGGGTTAAAGCAACATAAACTACCCTCGAATCCTCTCTGTCCCTTTCCTTTGTCACATATCCAAGCCGGACCAACTTGTCAACAAGCGCTGTGACTGTAGATTTATCCTTATTAATCCCTTTGGAAATGTCCGCCATAGTGAGTCTGGGCTTCTTAAATAGCTGATAGATGATATCACCATGCGAGGTGCCAATACCGTCTATCCCATACTTCACCATCTCTGCTACAATAAACCGATTAACTTTCTCTCTAATTTTGGAAATTAATGAAATGGCATCTCTATTTTGCATAATTACATTATAGTTTGATATCAAACCAATGTCAATGTACTTTGTATGCTTCCCGCGTATTTATTGACGATGTAAACATTATTATTGATAGTTAGAGAAATACCTGAAACTTTCACATTGTGATTTCGTACAAATTAATAATTAAAAGAGGTGATCAAACTTGGTTGCACTTAGCTCCGGTATTATTTTATTATTTTTTTTAATATCCTTTGTGTTATTTTTAGTGCACATAGTTTTATGCGTATGGGCATATCGAGATAGCATAAGGAGAGGTAAAAGCACTGAATTTGCAATAATTATTCTATTAGCTATGTTGTTTTTCCCAATCATAGGACTGATTGTTTATCTAATTATTCGTAATGATTAATGCCAGATCAAATCATCGAATCCTTGCTGTTCTGTGAAAATAAATTAATATTAGACTGACTCAAAAAACGAAACAGCAGCAGCCATGGACTAGAAAATATAGTCCTAGACTGTTGCTGTTTTATTGAACAAACATTCCCCGATAGATCAGTGCCTAGCAGTACATGTGTACAAACATCTCTGATCAGGCCGAGGTCAGGGTTGTACCTGCCTTCGTCTATCAGTCACGAATACGCTCGATCGCATTTCGGTTCCACCCTGTGAAGTGAAATTTGATGATGCAACCAACGTCAAGTCTGTCTGAACAAGTCTTTCAAAAGAAACAACTAATATTCACGAGTTGCTAATATTATCCCTTAGCTGCTATCCAACCGGTCGCCTGCTTACAACCAAATTTGGACTTTATCACTCAAATGGGTAAATCCAGAAGCGCTCTGTTCCGAAACGCTCCTGTAGCTCTTTTGAGTTAGGTTCTTTGTTACCTAGTAACTCGGCGGCTTTGAATTGGGTTCGATGTGCTTGTATGGAGGCCATCTTTTGCTTCAAAAAGCTTCTGACATCATTAATTACGGTAGGCTTTCCTATAGCTTGCTCATGATTTTTGGAAAAAGCCATGCAATGAACGGGGGGCCTTTCGTCTTTTGAAAGCTTTCCAACCGTTCGTATCACAGCAGCTCCGCACGCATCATGATCAGGATGAACGCTATAACCAGGAAAGAAAGTAATGATCAGCGAGGGACGAATCTCTTGTATGAGCTCATCGATTACGGAGTCCAACAGCTCTTGTTCCTCGAATTCAATCGTCTTATCATGAAAACCAAGCATTCTAAGATCTTGGATCCCGATCGCGCGGCAAGATTCTTCCAACTCCTGCTTGCGTATTTGCGGCAGTGTGACGCGATTGGCAAAAGGCGGTATCCCCATGTTTCGGCCCATTTCGCCTAGTGTTAAACAAGCATATGTAACTCGATCACCTTGCTGCACATGCATGGCCAGTGTACCAGAAACGCCAAATGCCTCATCATCCGGATGCGGCAGTACTACAAGAATTTGCTGTTTCATAGATGTCTTCATCTCCTCATCCTCTAGAAGGGCTCCCGGCTTAATTGCAACGATACAATCAGCTTGCCCTGACTGTCATGCCCTGCCAGGATCAACCTCTCCGTTTCATTTTGATCAATGTGAGTCAGGCCTTCGGAGTATACCCACCCTTGCTGCATTTTCAACCCGACCCGATAAGGCCCGTTCCCGGCAATCGACCCATGTGTGAAACGGATCAAAGCATTGGTTATGAAATTAGCCGCCGGATGCTTAGTACTGTCAAGATGGGCCGCATAGGCGCCTGTTGTCATTTCTAGATGGATATACAATTCCTGATCTTTTAAGCTATCGATTCGATGCTGTACTTCCGATGGATTAATAAGCTGCATTTCAATGCCTCCAAAACAATAAGGTAACGACCAAGCAAATACAATGTACATTAAGATTCGATTTCTCAAAAATGAGGTTATGATGCCTAAAAATGCCTCATTTATCGATACTCGTATCTTCTCAAAAATACCGTTTTTTTACAACGTCACTGTTCAATTTTAACCTGAATAGCGTAAGAACTAAAAAAAGACCCACTGCACGGGTCGTAGATTGCAATTATGGTAAATAATCATGTTCGATCAAGTATACCAGAATTCGGTCAACGCAATCGTGAGCCGCCATTTTATCTGTCTCCAAAGTGAGCTCGGGCTGTTCCGGTTCTTCATACGGATCTGAAATCCCTGTAAATTGCTGGATTTCTCCTCGAAGCGCTTTATCATAAAGACCTTTGGTATCCCTATGGATACATACTTCGATTGGGCATTTAACATAGATTTCGATAAACCCCGGGATGGATTGGCGACACTCTTCACGCATCTTACGATAGGGAGAGATGAAAGATGCCAATACGAGAATGCCGTTTCGATTAAGTCGCTTGGCTAAATAAGCAGCAGTTTTTACATTTAGGGAACGTTCGTCTTTGCTATAACCCAATCCTTGAAATACTTCTTTCCGAAGGGCATCGCCATCTAAGGTTTCTACCTTCCAATCTAACTCCCGAAGCCGGTCTTGCAAGTGATTACAGATGGTTGACTTTCCAGCACTAGATAGGCCTGTGAACCAAAGGGTTGCTCCTTTTCGCATACTCTGTACTCTCCTCTCTATCTTAAAATCCGTATTATACAGATAGAATGCCATATACTTCAGAAGCTGGTAACGCAACAAAACGATTACTTTTATCCGCTCTACAATAGATGTAGATGCCAGCTTGTTCTTTTTTTTCGTTCCTCCAGCGTGTTTGGCTGTTCCCTATTCCCATTTGCTTTGAGTCGCAGTAGAGTCCCCGCGCATATCCAGAAGTCCTGAATATAACTTCATTCCCGTGCTTGACTTCCCCCATATAAGAAGAACAGTACAATAGCTTTCCCTCTTTTAAGGATACGCTATGAGGATGATGAATCGACTTGGGAAAATGAACCTGAACAAATTGCTTTGTAGCTAGCGAAAACTCCATAATTCCTCCGGATGCCATCTCCTTTTGTGGGCGCCAATGTCCATCAAGTGAAAACATCGAGATAAACAAACGATCTTTATAAATGAAAAGATCATTCATATGCAGGATATCCTCCTCTTCAGGGAAAAGTTGTATCTCCCGCACCTTCTCTAAATCTGGCAGCCGAAAAATCCCTATCGCATTGCGATGTGTCTCCACCACATAAGCGAAGTTTTTACTGATCGCAGCCCCGTGATAATCAAGGAATGGTCTTTTATCGGTTTTGATAACCTGAAATTTTTTGTCCAGCAGCATGAGTCCAGTGCTAGTTGTAGCCAGAATATAATGATCCTTATACCTGGCAATTCCTCTACAGTCTTCTTCTAGCAACTTTTTGTATTCGTCGGTTCGAGGGTTGAATTTGAACAAGCCTCCCAATTCATTGCAGCAAGTAACCAACCATATCTTATCCAACCACATGCCTATTCCCTCCTAGTTCCTTCAAACAGAAGTCCTATCTTCAAGGATTTATGATAGAATATGCATCTTTTAATATAGCGTTAGACTTAACATTATAAAGAGACCTATCTTTTGATTTGTGTTTTAAAAAATTGTGTAGACTTGTCTCTACCGAAGAGTAAAAAGTTGTATTTCCTCACGAGATTTATGTGTTTTGAGATATAAACTCTCCGTTCTGCTGTGACCACGTTTCACCATCTTTGATGAGCTGTATTACACAGCAAAAAGCCGAAGCATGACCAACCATGCTCTGGCTTGTTTAGTTCAAGTTATTCTTCGAATCCGTTTTAATGCTTACCATGAATGACCTTAAGTAAGCAATTGCAGGTTGCAAGATGCATCCCTTCATGGACCAAACCAAAGTTGAGCAACTCTCCCGCCCGATTAAAAGTGAGCGGCCCCAATTGCAGCGGATCTTTCAGCAGTACCTCCAGACTCTCGGGAGCTAACTCGGATAGGGAGTTAAGCTGACCTGACAGCTGTTGGATTAGTTCTTCCTTTGATGGAGGCGTTTCGGCCCAGTTTGCCGGAGCTGTCCCGGAATTGAAGAACGATGCGTAGCTTGGTGGAATAGCCGAGTTTTTTGAGAAGCCAAGCGTCATGTAGGTATCCATCCAATAAATCATGTGTCCAATGTTCCAGCGTATCGTGTTATTATAGGAATCAACTTGAATGTCGAACAGTTCCTCTGGGATGGCCTGCACTTGGTACAGCACCACTTGACGCACTTTTTTTGCTGAGTCGATAATCATTTCTGACATATTGTTTTCCTCCTTTGTAATAAGAAGCGCTGATATGTTCCTAGTATAGATTCCATGGAATATTCCATCAATGCAGTGCGGATTACCGGAACGTTAAGTATAAGTTAACGATTATGAATTGACAGATAGAGAAGATGAATTGACAATATTTATTGAACAATTATCGGCGATTCATTTGAAAGCAGGTGTGAGTATGGAGTTAAAACAACTACAGTATTTTATGGCGATTTGTGAAGATCTCCACTTTACGAGAGCAGCAGAGAAGATGGGAGTTAGTGCTCCTAACATCAGCCAGCAGATAAGAAGATTGGAAGAAGAATTGGGAGTTTTACTGTTCGATCGCGTGGGAAAAACAATCGTCCTCACAGATGCCGGAGCGATTCTTCATGAACATGGCGCTGCCGTGTTCGCGCATCTGCGGCAAGCGATTGATGCCATTACTGACCTGAAGCAAATGCACGGTGGATCGCTATCCATCGGTGTCTTGCCCGGCGACGCGGATCTCATGTTTAATGCCTTGCTGCTGAACTTCCATCAGACCTATCCCACCATCTCGCTGTCCCTTCTGGAAACCACGAAAATAACAGAACAAGTGTTGGACCGAAGCATCGATGTTGGCGTAACCATCGGACCTGTTATCGATGAACGCCTCACGTCTATTCCTCTATTTCACGAGGAGTTCTCATTGGCGGTAAGCACGAATGATCCCCTTGCCTCGGAAAGCTTCCTACCTTTGAACAGGCTGCATACCTTGAAGATGGTCATGTTCCCACCCGACCATCAATGTCGCAAGCTGATCGACCGCTTCTGCATGGACAAGGGATTTGTTCTGCAGCCGCATATGGTGACGACAACGTTATCCTCCCTCCTTCAGATGGTGCAGAACGGAGTTGGTGTTTGTGTTCTGCCTCGATTGCTGCTGGATAATCTTCACAATAGAGACATCCAGGTTATTCAACTGAGAAATCCTACGCCTTCTCAAGACATTTGTCTGATCTACCGCAGCGACAGGTATGTCGGATACGCTATGCGCACGTTCATCAAAACTCTGAGAGCCTATATCGAGAACGTTATCAATCGTGCGAAGCAGTAACCTCACCATATCCGAAACGAACCACGAAATCGAAAACGGCGGGCGAAAATGGGATAATTTATTGCGCAGTAAAAAATGATTATAATTAATCTTTGCGAGGCAAGGCAGCTCTTCCTTGTGATACTCTTAAAGTACTTTAAGGAAACGGAGGGGTTACGTGTGATACATTTTATCCGAGTTAGATCTTTGCGCGGCTAATTGAATAGCGCTCAAGATTCTGTCTGTGTACAGAGGACTCAGGATAAGTTTGTCCATTTATAACCCTGAATTGATACTTCTATCGGTGATCAAACAACGCGGCTTGCAGTAAGGTGAAACATCCTTATCGACCAAACCGCGGATTGTTTTCTTTCGTCCGCTACGAAAGTCATTGTCCTCAACTACCGACAACACAAGCAGCTTGCTTGTGTTGTTTCTTTTTTACTTCTTAACTTGAAAGGATGATGAACGATGGAACAACTGAAAGAGAAAGCGATTATCGTCGGGGTCCATGTTTTGAACCACCCTGATTTTTCATACTCGATGGAAGAACTGAATAACCTAGCCGCAGCATGCCGCATTGAGGTGGTTGGTGAACTAAGCCAGAAGGTCACTCGTGTGATTCCGTCCCATTACATCGGAACGGGTAAAATCCAAGAATTATCGCAGCTAATTACGGAACGAAACGCATCCGTCGTCATTTGTAACGATGAGCTATCCCCCTCTCAGATTCGAAACCTGGAAGCATCTCTTGCATGCAAAGTCATTGACAGGACGATCCTAATTTTAGACATTTTTGCGGAACGCGCACAGACTAGGGAAGCCCAGCTGCAAGTTGAGGTTGCCAGGCTCCAATACATGCTTCCCAGACTTGTAGGACTCCGAGAATCGTTAGGTCGTCAAGGAGGCGGAGCTGGACTTAAAAACCGCGGATCTGGTGAGACCAAGCTTGAACTCGACCGCCGTAAAATCGAAGACCGAATCACGGCTTTGCAATCTGAACTGGAGAAACTCGTAGCCCGTCGTCAAACTCAACGAAAGCAGCGCCGTAAGAACGAGGTCCCTGTTATTTGTCTAGTCGGCTATACGAACGCGGGCAAATCAAGCTTAATGAACGCCATGATCGAGTGGTATAATCCGCAGGCGCATAAGCAGGTCTTTGTCAAAGACATGTTGTTCGCTACATTGGAGACATCCGTTCGAAGCGTCAACTTGCCAGACCGTAAGTCATTTTTGTTAACTGACACGGTAGGCTTCGTAAGCCAGCTTCCCCACCATTTGGTTAAAGCTTTCCGATCTACGTTGGAAGAAGTCGCAGAAGCCGATTTGCTGATTCACGTCGTAGACTTTGCAAACCCGGAATTCGAACAGCACATTGACGTTACAAATGACACGTTGAAGGAACTTGGAGCGGATCAAATTCCGATGATTTTTGCTTATAACAAAACCGACTTGACTGAGCAAGCTTACCCTTTGTTAAAAGATGATATCGTCTATCTCTCAGCTCTGCAGAAGCGAGGCATCGAGGAGCTCACTCAATTGATTCGCGAACGCATTTTCCAGAATTACATGCAATGTGAAATTGTGATTCCTTATGAGCATGGCCGATTAGTAGCCTATTTCAATGAGCATGCCCATGTTCATTCAACGAAATATGAGCCGAACGGTACCCGTCTTAAGTTGGAATGTCGAGTATCCGATTTTGAACAGTATCGAGATGACTTCCTCCAGCTTTGATTTATGGTTCCAATCTTCCGAAAAAAGTTCAGATCCTTTTTAGCTAAGGAGTTAATTCTTCATTAAGGATGTTGGTTTCTTTCGTGGAACAATGAAAAAAAACGGCCCGCATTCGCATCTATTCGCGATAGGGCCGTCTTTATTTTTCTAGAAATTATTTGTTTTGGATTAAGGAATATTAAATTACAAAAGCTGATGTGATGATGACCAAAAGAATAAAAAGAACCAAGATAAATGCGACGTTACGGCCATACCCATAACCTTCACCACAACCTACTGCTCCCATGTTAACTCATTCCCCTCGGTGATATTTCACTACGGTATAATCATATGTGCGGTACATATTTCTTGCTTGGATGTTTGTCACTGGGAGGAAACCGCCGAGGAAAATCATTTTCTGAGGGCATCGCTAACAATCATTCTTGAATCTTGTCCTATTCTATTCATAGTATTTTCGCATCGTTTAGCATTACATTAATGAAGTTGGAGCAGTGCAAAGCAAAAATGCACATTGGATCAGGAGCTATATTCTCCTGGTTCATTGTGCTTTTTTTGTTAAGTCGATGTTATCTTTTATCGTTTCTAATGTGAAGGAATCCAACCTATAATTTGTAATATGGTTAATACCACCTCAATAACAATAAGAATCACTACGATCCATTCGACGAATAGCCCCCGGATGGAATGACTGATATTTGAAAAACCCTCCAAGATATGATACAAAATATCCGTTTTACTTTTCAGTATTTTAAATCGATCGTTCAATTCAAAAAAAACCATCATTCCATCATAAAATTGGCTAGCCGTACTATTTGTCCAAGTCAGATCAGGTTTATCCAAAATCATGATGTAGGCTAGAGTGTTATACTCGTGACGTACGATTTTTGCGGTCGTTCTTGCTAATTCTTTGTTGCCAACACGAAGATTCCCTTTTTCAAGTCTCTCAATCATAATTTCGAGGTCATCATGAATTTTCCCAAGCTGTTCCTCTATCTTCTCAAGAGCGACCGACTTGGCAAGGACAGTGGAGATTAATTCAGGGTAAAAAGATTCATACTCAGCTACCACTACATACTTGTCAGTTAATTCCATGCTTTCGATTTCTTCGATATGAAGGCTGTAATCGTCTGTGTATCTGTCAGCAGGCTGGAGCTCAATATCTGGTTCGAAGGATTGGATAAATTTCAAAAAGCCAGTGATCTCATCCTTGTGTGTGTGATTTACAAAAACTACACTGCCAAAAGAAAAGACCATAACTTGTTGAAAACCGTGAATATCTTTTTTAAGGATCGATTTAAGGATATCGCCTCTTAGGATTAATGGCTGTTCCCATGTATATTTTTTGGGTATACCGCAGTGGATGGCGATTTTGTTCAGATCAATTTCATTTGTGACGGCCATAGCCTTAAAAGTAATATCTTTCATTTTCACCACTCATCTGCTTTATAAAAGTCATGCTAACTAGTCTTGACAGAAAAAGTGGGCTTCAATCCTCATAATTATTTTTTGGTTAATCGGCTTATCAACATGTCATATAAATGTATCAGTTCCTCGGATGGACGTATGCCAAGTTCCCTGCTGAGAAGCCGAACATAGTCGGTATACAGAGCCGTCAACCCTTTTTTGTCCCCGGTCATCTCGTGTATTGTCATAAGATGGCGTATAACGGATTCGTCCAGCGGATTACGCCCGTTCAGCTTGAGAAGCAACTTCGATGAGGAGGTCGTATCCCGCAACGTAATAAGCACTTCGGCAAGCCGCTTTATGAACGAGGTGTACAATTCCGCATAACGCACCGTTTCGTGAATGGCCCACACATACGCCTTGTCCCCGAATAGATCGCCCGTATACAGCCGTTCGATACGCAGTGCTCTCTCCACATTTCCCGCATCAATGGAATGCATCTCCCCCACTTGGTTTTCGAATTCCAAATAATCAATAATGAAATCCTTTAATTCAAGCGCATAGCCATCGTTCTCAGATTGTACAACCTCGCGCATGCCAAGCGGCTCCAAAGACTTGCGCAATTGATATACGGTCGTATTCAAATAATTCTCCGCATTGGTTTGGTGCATCCCTCCGAAGATGTCCATAACCAACCTTGAACGTGGAATTCGTTTGCCACGATAAAACAGCAAGTACGCGAACAGCTCTGCACATTTCCTGGAGATCCACTTGACACGACCTGCATCGTTGCTCACGACGACATCGCCTAACATTGTTAGGACGATTCTGCCTGAATTTTCGGAAGCTGGAGCAGACAGCGACGACGAATGAATGCCTTGCTGGCTAGCCAATACACGATTTACCGTCCGCTGAAGCCGTTCCTGGGAAACGGGCTTAACCAGGTAATCCACCACAGATAGTTCGTAAGCTTTCAAGGCAAATTCTTTGTGAGACGTGACGAAGACGATTTGCATCGGAGAAGCCGAGGCTTCCATCTTGGCGGCGAACTCCATTCCACTCCCGCCTGGCATAGAGATATCAACAAAAGCCAGTCCGATGTCGGTGTTCTCACTTAGAAAGGAGGCTGCGGACTTCGTATCCGTAAAAGCGCCAGCCACTTGAACCCCTGGCAGCTTAACCAGCATTTTACGCAGAATCAAATGCATTGTCGGCTCATCGTCCACCAAAATCACTTTCATAAACTTCTTCCTCCATTCCCCCGTCATCGGACTCTTCCCGCACACCAGCCGATCCGGGTAAGGTAAATGAAAAGGTCGTCCCGACCCCTGGCTCGCTCTCGAACCAAAGGCTGCCACCATGGATACGAACGAATTCGCGGATCAGCGCCAGTCCGAATCTCATATCCTCCGAATCGTCCCCGTTAACCATGACCTTTAAGAACGGCTCCTCTAGACGCAGCAGTTCCGAGGTCTGATCGTCGATTCCTGCACCATTGTCACGTACAGACACGATGATCTGATCTCCTTCCAGAACAGCCCCAATATCAATCGCCCCGCCAATTCCAGTAAATTTGATCGCGTTAGAAAGCAAGTTGCGCAGTATCAGATCTAACATCTCTTTATCGGCTCTAACCGTTAGTTTCTCGTTGATCTGCTCTGTCATCCGAATTTGCTTCATGCTAGCCTTCGTGCCTGAAAGTAATAAAGCCTGCCTGATGACCTGCTGCAAATTCCAGCTCGTCGGACGAAACACGACTTTCCCTTTCTGACTGCGATACCAATCCAATAAATTTTCTACGAGTTGAAACGTGCTTTGCACTTGTCCTTTAAGCTCCCTCACCAATTCAGCATGCTCAAAGTCGGCGGCAGTCAGTTCATCACCTAGCAGCTCGGTCAAACTCACGAGAAGTGCGATCGGATCGCGAATATCGTGCGCCACGACAGTGAAAAGCTTGTCCTTGAACGCATTTAGCTCAGACAACTGCCGGGCGTTCTCACGCAGGCGTGCCTCGCTCTCCTTCATCTCCGTAATATCGTTAAACATTAGGAACTTGCCAATCAGGACATTACCCGAATCATAAATCAGAGACAAACTACAGTTATAATGCTTGTTGCGATTCGCTTGGAATCTGTGAAATGGGAAGCGTTCGTCCCCGTCACTAGCGGCACGAATACGTTCAAGAAGTTCTGGACTTTCCGACAAAACCACCCCCATTTTGGCGGGGTATCGTTTCGGCAAAGCGAGTTCAGGAAGGACCTTTTCGGCTGCTCTATTGTAACTTACAATTTGGTCCTCATAATCGAACAGGACGACCCCGTCCCGGATCGTTTCGAACACTTTAGCCATTGCAAGAGGCGTCAAGCGAAGTAAATTAAACCGCAAAATCCCCCAAACGTAGGCGATACCCGATACGGCAAATCCAAACGGCGTCAAATCAACGTCCATTCCGGACCAAAAAAATAAATTGAACACCATAGGCGCGACTGCCCCCAAAAGGAGGACGACGATTTGCTTTCGTACGATCGGCAATGCCCGCCAATACATGGGGATAAACAGCAACATTCCGCACAGAAGTACGGAATAATTATAGACGGTGTGCACCTTATACCAAGGTCCCTTAACAGTCGTGTACAAAGGAACCGAATTGCTTTCATTCAGAACATAACGCTCATAGATCAGGTGATGCCAATCGTTGGTCAAATGGAGAAAAAATACCGCTATGGGGATAATGAATAGCACTAGCGCAAGACGCTTGCGGTAGCGAGACGCCGTCCCAGTAAATTGGATGACCTGAAAGAGCCAGAGTGTAGTAACGAATGGAATGCCCAAGTACTCGATTTGAAGCGACAGCTTCACATCGTTCAGGCTACGGCTCAACACCTCAAACGCGTAGCCAAACGAATAACAAGCCGCTGCCAGCATGATCAGAACCATCGTTTTGGCAACAGGCAGATGGCGTTTCCGGTAAGACAAGAAAGAGACGAACACCATCAGCGCCGTTGCGAGAAAAAGCGTTACCGACATCCATTGTCTTGTGTCCACGGCTGCATCTCCCTTATATCAATTGACTTTTGAACCGCCATTCGGGCCAATTCGACAAAAGTCTATCTTAATAAGGATATCATCTTCTCTAATTTGTGTCTTTATAATTATGCTAGTTCGTTACATACCTTCAAACTTCACGGGCCTCATAAATAATCTTACTAGTTGTTCTTTTGGATCATTACCTTCAGAAAGTACGGAATGAACAGCCTGACAGATGGGTAGCTCCACGTCATAGTTAGTGGACAATCGCAATAAAGCTTTTACGGTAGCTACACCTTCAGCTAATTTCTCGAATGGTTCCTTTTTTACGAATGCCTCACCAAAACGTCGATTATGACTATGATTAGAGAACACCGTTGCTTCGTAATCACCAAGATGGCCTAAACCATAAATGGTTAATTCGTTTCCTCCCATTGCCTTGACCAATCTAGCAATTTCTTTTGTCCCTCTAGCCATTAAGGCTCCCTTCAAACTTGTATAACCTAATCCATCCAACATCCCTGCTGCGATTCCAATGACATTTTTTGCTGCAGCACCTATTTCATTACCTAACAAATCTTGCCCATAATAAAATCTTATAATCTCACTTCCGAAGCTGTCTACAAGTAGTTTCGTTATGTTCATGTGATCTGAATCAATAACCATACAGTTTGGAATGTCCTTAACAAAATCTTGAACATGACCAGGTCCAACCCAAATGGCTACATTTACAGGTGATTGAATTTCTTCCATAAAAATTTGTGAGAGTCTTTCTCCGGACTCCATTTCAAGTCCTTTCATACATAAAACAAAGATCTTATTTGTAATTTCCATGGTAGCTAATTGCTTCGCAAAACCTCTAAGTTCTTGGGCACTAATAGCGATAAATATAATTTCGGCAAACTCAATTGCTTCAATAATATTATCTGTTAAATGTATGTTTTGGGGTAATTGTAAATATTCATTTGTTCTATAATGAACTAATCTTTGATAATTTTTCGATTCTTCTCTTCCCCATAAAATGACTTCATGTCCTACATTATTTGCATACCAAGCTAAAAAAGATCCCCATCTTCCACAACCTAAAACAGAAACCCTCATTAAGTAGATCAGCTCCTTTACATCCTGTTAAATTAATCATTCAATGCAAAATCCACTGCATATTCAGCATGAATTTTCGTAGTATCGAATATAGGAACCCTGCAATCCAGTTGAGATATTAATAAGGTGATTTCTGTGCAGCCAAGGATAACGGCCTCTACCCCATCTTGGACGAGACTATTAATTATCTCTAAGTAGGATTGTTTAGAATTTTCTTTAATAATTCCAAGACAAAGTTCCTGATAGATAATATCATGTACAATCTTCCTTGCGGCTTCATTTGGAACGATAACATCAAGTCCAAATTTCTCAATCAATCTACCCTTGTAAAAATCCTGTTCCATTGTAAAAGCAGTACCGAGTAAAGCAACTTTTTTAATGCCACATTTAACAATTTCATTTGCCGTTGCATCAGCTATATGTAGTATTGGTATTGAGACCGAGTCTTCTACTTCAGTCGCCATCTTGTGCATCGTATTCGTGCAAATAACAATGAAATCTGAACCACTAGATTCGAGTTTTTGTGCGGAATCAATCATGATTTTCGTGGCTTCATCCCATTTCCCTTCATGTTGAAGAGTCTTGATCTCATGAAAATCCACCGAATACATAATACTTTTTGCGGAATGATGTCCGCCTAATTTTTCCTTTACACGCTGATTGATGATTTGGTAATAAAGCAAGGACGACTCCCAACTCATTCCACCTATTAGCCCAATCGTTTTCATAGATAAGCACCTCGGAAATAACTATTTACTACATAATAACAGAAAATCGTTATCTTTATTTACTCCAAAGAATTTGTCCGGCCTCTACCTTCGATAGATGACTCCATTCATAACTTTGTCCGGTTTCTTTGGATTTCTTACGGATTTCTGCAATCTGTGTCTCTGTAGCTGGTTGGTTACGAATAATGGCGTCTAGGTTATCATGTGCAATTTTTCGTGCCAAATCAGGGTCGTCAAGCTTATCTAATAACTGATACATCGCACCAATTGCAGCCTCTTCACCAATATCAAATCCAGAGTCCGTACTCAACATAAACTGATCAGGAAACTGCTTCATCACAGGTACGAAATCCTCCAACTTATTGGTACTAGCAGGATTGAGAGCGGTGAAACCCGCATAAAAATCCGCGTACAAATTTGGGTGCTTTTCGAGTAGTTTTCTGATATTTTCCGGTGAGTTAAACGCGTTAGCATGTGCGAATATGATGATTGTGTTTGGATGTTTGTCGAGCGCCTCTTCTAACTTATCTATAACCATTCCGTTTGGCGGGTCAATATGCAAAAGAATGGGGACTTTGTATTTTGCACATATGTCGTATATGTCCGGTAAATAGCCGTCCATTGGGCTTTCACCCTTCCAAGCCACTTTTGATACCACAGGTGAATACAAAGAAGCAGCTGCAATTTCACCTAAACCAAAATATCCTTGTTCCAGGTTATGTGTCACTACATCGAGACTCGATTTATCATGCATATCGAAGCCTGAAAAGTAAGGAATAATTACGTTAGGGTTATCTTTGTAAGCCATCCAAGACATCTGGTCGGTCATTATTGCGCTTGGCTCCGAAACATCTCCAAAGAGAACAACTTGATTGACGGCATTACGCTTCCAAACTTCCAGCATATTTATATACTTTGAATCAGATGCATCATGATTGTGGGAATCGATGACTTTTAAATTGCGATATTGCTCAACTAACTCTTTAACATTTTTCTCCGTCCCCTTCTTAATCTGTGTTTCATTAATAACTACTGGTGTGCTTGGGTTGGGTAAATCTTTTGTAACGGCGGAATCTTTTACTTGATCAAAAGGGAATAGATCCAAAACAGAAATTAGCCATATCCCTATGGCTATACTCCCTGTCACTATGAATGTACTAATAATCCGGTTTTTCATTCGTATGACCAACTTTCTTTCTTGAAATGTATCAGCCTTCAAATCGTAGAACCAAATAATATTAATTCGGGGAACTCAACTGATTATCCTTTATTTTCCATCGAAAATTAAGAACTTAGTCTGCATTATATAATATATCAAATGAGGTTTACCCCCATCCATTAAGCAGTCTCCTCCAACTGCAAAATATGTCATTACTTAGGTTTATTCGTGTAGAATAAGACGATATTTTGTATTTTCTTAAGATTGTTTATCGAAACACTTGATTTACCATATACAACATGTTAAATATATCCATGCAGATATGTCATGACATTACAATGCACGCTACTCTTCGATGAAGGAGGTTACATTGAAACAAAGACAGCTTCGTTGTATTTGAAAATTTCTAAATGAGGTGAGCAGATTGATAGGGAAATTAAGAATTTTATGCATGGTATTACTATGTGTGACAATGCTGCCTTTCAGCATTTCTGCGGCACAGGCTGAAGGTGTGACTCCTGATGGGATTAAATGGCCCAAAAATCAAGCGCTTCCAACGTTTAATCAACCCAAGCAATTGGACGTTGTCAATGTCTCTAATGCACCTGGAGACGTCAAACTGCTGATGACTACTCTTCAGGGCATTGTGAATCGAGAGCGTCCGCGTATCTATCTGATTCAGAACAAGGTGGATCCTTGGTATAACGAAATGACCATACCTCATAAGCTCCACGATAACAGCATGGATGTCTTCGATTTGTATAAAAATGAAGTAAAAGGAATCATTATCTATGATCCGAAAACACCAGATTCCATAAACGTCGCGACCACGATGGCTGGACTTAAGAATGCTGTTGTCGTCAGCCCTGAATTGGCAGTCAAACTTACTGCAGCTCCCTACAAATTGAAAGTGATCGAAGATTTCCGGAGCAAATTTAAAAATAAAATTGACGCGTACACATGGCAATACGAAAACTTATGGAATCAGACGACCCAACGGATGCTAATTGGGCTCAGTCCGGACACATCAATCTCGCTCCCTCCTGGTCTACCGGAATCCTTCGTAACGATCGCAGAAGAAAAAAGACAAATACGGGATGCCAGTAACCGGGGAACGTATGAATACGACCTTTCATCGTTTTTAGGGAAAGAAGCGGTTTACGTTCGTTTCGACGACTCCTTCACGCAGGACGGATGGGGAACGGCCGTTCATGCCATCACCGTAAAGGCAGATGGGAACGTCATCGCTCAATTTGAGGCTGGTACGCCCGAGGAAGAATTGTACTTGTATGACAGGCAAAATTCAAAGCATTTACCGGGTGCAGACCACCGCTTCGCCGATAACGGAAGTTACTTCATGTATGAATTTAAACCTTCTGTGGACACGAAACAGTTGACGATCTCTGTAGAGATGTGGAATCAATACAAAGTTTCGGTCGGCAACATTCGCCCTCTCTCGTCTGAACAGAAAGAGCCTTACGGATATTTGCGAGACTATGCGGTCGCTAACAAAGCAATGGTTTTCTGGCTTTCGACGGATGTGCCGGATCAGCGAGCGCTCTTAGAGAAGATTCTTTCCGATGTCGAGCCGGGGACACCTTATCTGGGCTGGTTCAGCAATGACTTCGAAGGCGAAGCCGCCTCCGTCGACCTACTTTCCAGGCATAGCGTCTTTGTATTGGCAGCTGATTGGTTCCACAACATGACCGTCTTCTCGGGAACAAAGGTAGAAGCAGCCCCTAAGATCAAGCCTAATCCGCTCAAGTTGGAAAACAAAATCTATGTGACTTTCACTTTCGGTGAAGGAGACAATTTGCAATACGATTTGAACCATATGCGCGAGATATTATGGGAAGATCCTGCGCGCGGCAAAGTACCCATTAACTGGACTTCCAGCCCATTACTCTATGATGCTGCTCCAATGGTTCTTAATTACTATCGGAAAACAGCGACAGAGAATGACCTGCTGGTCGCCGGACCGTCCGGTGCTGGTTATTTCAACCCACATCCGTGGCCGGAAGAGACGTTACCGGATTTCATGAAGGATACTTATAGATATCTCAAACAGACCGGTATGACCATTCCGATGGTGATAAACCGGGATGTCACCAAAGACATACCCATAAGCTCATCCGAAGCAGCCGCATACGAGCAAAATTATAAAGTTCCCGGCATCCTGCTTGTAGCAGATCAATTCGGCATTGAAATCATGAACGGCACGCTTCCGGTATCGATGATGCGAGGAATTGGAACGGTTCAGGATGGCGTTAATATACTAGCTGAGGCCAAGAAAGGCTGGGACGGTAAATCGCCATTGTTCCTTTCCATCGGGGTTAATGCGTGGGGGATGAGACCCAACGATATTCTGGCCATCGCCGAATCACTCGAAAAGGAATATAAGATCGTAAACGCCGAACAATATTTCACACTTATTCGTGAAGCTTATGGGTTGTCCAAAAAAGAGTAAATCCAAGTCAAAAAAATCGGATAGCGAGCAGTTTTAAACTGCCGCTGTCCGATTCTTTTTTGCTCCTTTATTAACGGAAGCCCGAAGTCCAAATCTTAGTCCCTACAGGAATGTTTCGTTTAGAGATTATTGGATATAGGTTCTTGGGCATGCTTCGCACGTGCGATCTGCGTTGCTTCAACCATGTTGCGCAAGGAAGCGACTGTTTCTTCGAATCCACGAGTTTTAAGTCCGCAGTCCGGATTGATCCAGAATAACTTCGGATCCAGCACACGCAAGGCGCGTTCGATCATACTGGTCATTTCCTCCACACGCGGAATACGAGGACTGTGGATATCGTATACACCTAAACCAATGCCCAGTTTGTATGTGTTCAATTCGAAGCTATGAATCAGTTCACCATGACTGCGTGATGTCTCGATCGATATCACATCGGCATCCATCGCTTCGATCGAATGGATCATGTCATGGAACTCGCAATAGCACATATGGGTGTGAATTTGAGTCGCATCTTGTACCGTGCAGGTAGCCATGCGGAATGCTCTGACCGCCCATGCTAGATACTTTGCTTGGTCATCCTCCTTGAGCGGAAGCCCTTCGCGAACCGCAGGCTCGTCGACCTGAATCATGCCAATTCCTGCCTGTTCAAGCGCTTCCACCTCTTGTCTAAGTGCATAGGCCAGTTGGTAGGCAATTTGTTCACGCGAGATGTCCTCGCGAACGAACGACCAATTCATTATCGTAATCGGACCCGTCAGCATTCCTTTTACGGGGCGTTTGGTTTGTGTCTGTGCATACTTTGTTTCTTCAACAGTCATCGGCCCCTTGAATGCTACGTCCCCAAATATAATTGGCGGTTTAACACAGCGAGAACCGTACGACTGCACCCATCCGTTCTGCGTGAACGCGAAGCCCGCGAGCTTCTCACCAAAGAACTCGACCATGTCGGTTCGCTCAAATTCGCCATGCACGAGAACATCCAATCCGATCTCCTCCTGAAGCTTGATCCAGATATCGATCTGTTCTCGGATGAAGTTAGCATACTGCTCATTGTTCCATTCACCCTTGCGCCACTGTTGACGAGCCTTGCGAACCTCTGGGGATTGCGGAAAGCTGCCAATTGTCGTCGTCGGAAAAATCGGCAATTGCCACTTCTTCTGTTGAGCAATATGACGCTCAGAAAAAGGTCGACTGCGCACTGGACTTTGAGCACTGATGGCAACGACAGCATGCTGGATGTCGCTTCGGTTGCGCTCATCTGACAGCTTGAGTGCCTGAAGAGCACGATCTCGTTCTGCCAGTTCGCCTGTGATAACAGCCCCGCCTCGAGAGACCGCCTTCGTCAGAAGTACAAGCTCATCCAGTTTCTCATCTGCAAATGCGAGAGCATCCTTCAGTTCAGCTCCGAGCTTCGTCTCATGATTTACCGATACAGGAACATGAAGCAAACTACACGACGTCTGCACAATGAGTCGCTCAGCCGTTACGATTTTAGAGAGTTCTTCTACAAGTGCCAGTTTCCCGCGCAGTGGCGCCTTCCAGATACCACGGCCGTCAATAACTCCTGCACCTAAAACCTTGTCTTCCGGGAAACCTAGCGTTTTAATCGACGATATATTGCCTGAGTAACCGTGCACGAAATCCAAGCCTATTCCTTTGACGGGCAGCGCGACGATATCACTGTAGTGCTCTACCGATTCAAAGTAGGTTTGCAGCATGATGTTCAGGTTTGGCACTGAGGCGGCAAACGTCTCATAAATAGTCTTTAATCGCTGCAAATCCTCTGCGCTTAACTTCGTTACGAGAATCGGTTCGTCGATCTGTACCCATTGAACCCCTTCACTCGCAAGCTCCCGAAGTATCTGCACATAGAGTGGAAGCAACCGTCCCAGCCAGTCGTCAGTCTCCGAAATACGGTATCCTTTTGACAGCTTCAAGAATGTCAGAGGTCCGATGATAACAGGCTTGCCCTCGATACCGAGCTTCTCCTTAGCCTCTCGATAAGCCTTAAGAGGTCTATTTTCGGTAAGCACCGGCGATGCCTCGTCCAGTTCTGGTACGATATAATGATAGTTGGTATTAAACCACTTGGTCATTTCGCTAGCGGTTGCATCCTTCGTCCCACGGGCAATTCCGTAATAAACAGATAAGGGTACCGTGCCGCCCTCATGTGGAAAGCGTTTCGGAATAATACCGAGCATCGTGGCTGTATCAAGAATATGATCGTAATAGCTGAAATCGTTGACTGCGATGAAGTCGATGCCCTTCTCCTGCTGCTTACGCAAATGATTCAAACGGATCTCTTGCAACTGACGGTGAAACTCCGATTCTTCGAGCTTGCCTGACCAGAAAGCCTCGAGCGCTTTCTTCCATTCTCGATCCGCACCAATACGCGGATACCCCAACACACTGCTTTTCACCATCTGTAAAACCCCTCTACAATTTGTTATAAGAAAGATATCACGGATTGGTGGCTATAGCGTAACTGGAATAAACTATATCTAGTCATAGCTATTGGCTATAGCAAATTTATTATTGGGATATTGCCTGCATAAGTGCTTGTTTATATGCCGCTCCTAGCTTGGATAGCGAAGCATTTCTATGGGAAATCCAACCGACATTGATCGTTTCCTCACAATCCAATGGTACGGGAATGATTTCATTTCCATTCAAATCAGCGCTTAACACCCCTGTCGATATGGTATATCCGTTCAATCCGATCAATAAATTGAAAAGCGTCGCCCTGTCGTTAACACGAATGCTTTTCTTATGTGACATCGTGCTGAGAATCTCTTCTGAAAAATGAAAGGAATTATACTCCCCTTGATCAAAGGACAGATACGGATAACTCTGAAGCTGGTCAACAGTTACAATCGACTGCTTTGCCAGCGGGTTCTTAATACTGATGAATATATGCGGCTTAGCCGTAAATAAGCTATTGAATTGCAAATTCGCGGTTTTGAGCAACTTGTTGATGACTTTCCCATTAAACTCATTCAGATATAAAATACCGATCTCGCTGCGTAAATTTTTGACATCTTCGATAATTTCATAGGTTTTGGTCTCTCTCAAAGCTAATTCATATTCATCTTGGCCATACTCCTGGACCAGACTCACAAATGCATTCACCGCAAAAGCGTAATGCTGGGTGGAAACCGAAAAATGCTGCGGGGAAGGCTTCGCATTGAGGTAGCGGCTTTCCAATAATTCCGCCTGCTCGACTACCTGTCGCGCGTAGCTTAAGAATTCTATCCCCTCCTTAGAAAGCGAGATCCCCTTATTAGATCTTTCGAAAATTGCAAGCTGCATTTCTTCTTCCAGATCCTTAATCGCATTTGAAAGACTAGGCTGAGAAATAAACAACCGCTTGGCAGCTTCGTTAATGGAACCCCGATTTGCAACCTCAATAACGTACTTTAATTGTTGTAGAGTCAACGAAATACTCCCCTTTAAAATTTTGATCCATAATTAACATAACTTAAGAATAACATTTGAGAGCAAAAAAAGCGCACCCTCTATCAAGAGTGTACGCTTCTATTGAATTTAGTCTAATAAAATTCTAACTGAACAGTTTTCGAGATAGGCCAACGAATAGATCCGGTACAATAGCACGGGTTTTTATGGTGAATGGACCAATGATTCTTGTTTCTACTACAGGAAACCGCAATTTTTCGAACGTCAAAGTCACTTTGCTGTTTGTATTCTTTTCAAGTTGAGCGATCAACATGCCGAAATCCTTTTGAACTCTGTCTATAATTTGTTTGTTCAACGAAGGCATCATATTATGAATACCTTGCCGGAATTGCTTCGCTATTTCGTCCTTACTTACAAAGAGTCCGACGATAAAATCAGGCCCAGGCAAATCGATATCGATATTATCGACTTTTTCGCTAATAAAGCTATTCAGATCTGGACCTGTAAACGGACTTAGAAATAGGTCTGCTTTGAGTGTTGCTCCTTGATCATGACCTACGATGCCGATTGACCCGTCATTTATAAAAGCGGAAAGGCTATCCAGATGCATTTGTTGCTGTATGTGGGTAGTCATTTCGTTAATCTGTGCCTGCGAGAAGCTTTGTTGCGTCGTTCCATCCGTTCGAATAACATAAATATCCTGTACTTTGGAATTGATTTGGCTGAATTGGAACGTTTCTGATCGGTACACTGGCGCGAAAATAGGAACATTCAATGGCGGGATCACTTTCATAATCGTATGCGTTGCCAGTAAGAATGCCTTGATCGTAGCAGGAAATCCATCCGGTACGAATATGGTGAATGCGCCGGTTGCATCGGTTTTTGATTGAAAGGAAAATCCCGGTATGAAACTGTTTGTAAAGCCCGCGGGAAAGTCGGTTCCCAGAAATACCTGAGCCTCTGCCATAGGTTTGAACGACGCTGGATTCGGATGTGCAGGATTCGCTGAGTAGCTGGAGATAAATAGTGGTATATTCGTGATTTCGTGTAACTTTCCATTCACATTCATTCATGTATTCCTCCCTCAATTGGTTGGTTCGATCCTTATCTTAATCGAATACCACTCGGGGAAATATACTTGAAATAGTGATGATTGACAGCTCATATAAGAGACGGATTAAACAAAAAAAGTCCTAGTGGTTACACCACTTCGGACTCTTATAAAGAATGTTTTTGATTTCTTTGGCCTTGATCTAAACTGTTGCTACGTAGTATTTTGCGACTTTTCGGCAATTGCATGATGAAAGTCACGCCGGTCTGTTCGCTCACTGCTTCAATACTTCCTCCATGCTTCTGCAGGATCAGATAACAATAAGTCAGACCCAGCCCGAAATTATTCTCCTGATGTTTAGTAGTAAAGAACGGCTCAAACAGTTGGGCAGCAGTCTCCTTATCCATTCCCTTTCCATTGTTGGAGAACTCTATCAAAATATCTTTTCTGCTCTCATGAATTCTGATTTCAATCGTTCCGTTTTCCGAATCCACAGCATCGATCGCATTGCGAATCAAGTTAGCGAATACTTCCTGCATGTGAAGCTTATCGCACATCAAGTTGTAAGAAGGTGGATAATCTGTAACAACTGAAATCCCTTTATCGTCAAGCAAATAGCGATTGGATTGAATCGCTCGAGCCACAATATCGGACAAGTTGATAGGGCCTTCTACAATCTCTATATCTTCGATATGCTTCTTGATCCGATTTACCATGAACATCATTTGTCTCGTCTCCGCTTGGATATTCGCAATGTCTTGCTCCGTTTGTTCATGCATTCGAAATTGTAAGTTTTCCTTCATTCGGCCCGTCAGCAGATCAATGTTGGTAATGTGGTTTTTCATCGCATGATTCAGCATGGCCGCACCTGATACAATCCCTATGATCGTTTGATCATGTAATTGCTTTTCAAATTTAATTTTTACGCCAAGCACCCCAAATCGGATCGCGGATACAATAAAAATTACAAAAGCCATCCATACGAACATACTGATATACCGATACCCGTCAAATGTTCGAATCGCTCTTTCCATATGATTTAACACAACAATAACGATAACAGGAGGAACAACAAAAAAGACTGTAATAAGCCGATTTCTTTTTCTCACCAAATTTGTTTCCTTGCTATAAGAATAAATAACCAGTAAACATCCAACCAGGTAATAGGGAACCGACCAGTAAAGCAGAATGACAAAATCTAACTGAATACTTTGCTTCATTGGAGTAATAAGAAGTGTAATGAAAATCGGAAGTACAAGCGCGCAAGCGAGCGTATTTTTGACTCGACGAGTCGTTGTTACAGAATATACGATCGAGAACATGAGGAAACCGTAAGGGGTACAAACTTGGAGTATAAAGAAAAAAAGGCTGCGCCATACAGGTTCAACAACGACTTCGGAAAGGCTGCCCAAACCTGCGAAAATCAAAAATAATACCAACCACTTCGTCGCTTCCTGTTTTCGTCCATAAAAATAAAGCAAAACGGCAAGTAAAAGATCAATAATGGCTGAAAAGATCATTGTGTTCCCACCTGTCAACTACCTAATTGACGATTCTGTCTCAAACAGCTTTCCACAAGACCCACTTGTTCGCTAAGGGCTGATGAGTTCCTGACTCCCTTTATACTCTGATTTCTGAGTATATTTCCCTCTTTGAAAATGGCTTATGATGATTTTGTAGCAAATAACCCCCATGAGGGAAAAAACAGGAGGCGTTTTATAATGAGAAAGACAATCAAATTAGGTTTACTAGGTGCTGTAGCTTCTGCTATCTTGGCTTTACCAGTGGCTGTGAGTGCCCAAACTTCTTCGCCAAATGAGTTCTTGTCCACAACTCCGCAAACCACGGTGATCCGCCAGTTGCATAACTTGGGGACGGTGTATTTGCACCCAGGCGCTTCTGGTCCAGTTGAACAGTATTTGCCAGCAAGCTATAAATATGATGTGCAATCCATTGAAATCACGGGTCCGTTGAGCCAATTCGTCCATGCACAAATTACAAATTTCGGATCCAAAATCTTGTTCAGCTCTGACGGGGCCAAAACAACGGTAACTGTGACAATTACGAATAGTACCGGCTCATGGGGCTATTATACAGTCATCGTTCAGCCTGTAGGTTAACCCGATGAAAAAAATAACTTTTTTGTGTACTTTACTAGTTGCTGCTGCAGGGGTCATGCTTTCGCCATCATTTAATCCACAGCCCGATCCCCCGGGAATCACATCCCCCCCGTCTGCCTTACTTGCCTTCAATCCGCAACCAGATCCACCAGGCTTTATTTAAAGAAATAAATCGGACGTTTCCTGCGTCCGGTTTATTTCTTTATTCCAACAACCGCAGTTGAATCGTCATTTCCAAGAGTTGTTGGCGGTTGTGTTTTTTGATTCGAAGCCACTCCAAATAGGGAAACTTACCTTTGATTAGTTTGGTAATCTTGCATAGCTCATTATTGATCGACTGTTCGTTGTAGAACAAAAGCTCAGCAATTTCGCTGCTGCTTTTGCCTTGTTGAAGATAGCGTAAAATCTCTTTTTGGAGCGTAGTTAATTTTCTTTTTAGCTCCTCTTCATAGGAAGATGCCACCCGTCTCATTAATTTGCCGGCAGAAGAGTGATGCAGGTTGCCCTTACCTGCCACAACGCCACGAATGGCATCAGGGATATCTCGGTAATGTGCCTTAGTAATATAATTGCTAACACGTCCGTATGCGATGGCATGTGTCATAACTTCTTCCTCATCCAGTGAGGAGAGTACGATTACCTTCAGGTTAGGTTCTGTTGATTGTAGTTCAATGGCCGCTTCGAGTCCATCATAATTATTTCCCGTCAAATTGATATCTAGGAGCAAAATATCTATAGGTATTTCTTCAATAGCTTTTAACAGTTGGTACTTATAAGCGGCAGATCCGGATATAAACAGGTCGGGCTCACGTGATAAATAATCGACGATTAGTTCACGAAATAACGGATCGTCGTCGCACACGAAAACTTGAATCGGCTGCATGGTATTCCCCTTTTCTGAACATACACTCCTTGGATTCGAGATGAAATTTCATTTGCCTTTAGGTAGGAGATTTTCTTACAATGGATAAATAAGGAAATTATAACAAGGGGGTAGGCTATGGAGAACAGGAACGAACCGAACCTATCATTGTATGACCGTCTTGGAGGAAAAAATGGTATTCAGTCGGCAGTTGAACTTTTCTATGACAAAATTAAGGATGATTCGAGAGTGTCACATTACTTCCAACATGTTGATTTCACAAGACTTATGGAGCATCAAACGATATTCCTCTCCTTTGCATCCGGTGGTCCGAATTACTACACAGGCAAAAGCTTGACGCAATCACATGAACACCTGAACATTACTTCTGAGCATTTCGATGATGTATTAGGCCATTTGACCAATTCTCTGATTGAATTAAGAGTAACCGGAAGGGATATAGTTCAAGTACTTGCCTTGCTGCTACCTCTGAGAGCTCAAATGATCAAGGATCCTAAAGAACGCTAATGATATGTCAAAGTGCGATTCTCTTGTTCAATTTTAGCAAATATTTTCCAAATGGGATAGGGACTTTCGAACCCATCTCAGTCCTCCTTCTAGTCGTAAGATCTTGTTATTACCATCCAGCAAGTTTCAATATCCCTTTTACGAATTCACTTTTGGCATTAGAGTATGCCAAACGATCATTATGGAATCGAAGTGCAAGTTCCATCTTCAAGTCGCCGTACATTTTAGCGTCATCTGGATGACTTCTTAAATAATCTCGAAAAAGGATATGACGCTTATATTCGTCGTTTTCAACAGTGCATACATAAAGGTGATGCCAAGTTATGCCATCGGGAGGAATAAAAGCCTCTCGCCCTGTAGCTCCTAAATCACCTTCATGTACGTACCCAAGAGTGGCGAGCCTTTGTATTGCTTTATGGATATCATCTTGCTTAGAAACCACCACGTCAATATCAACAATTGGTTTAGCTGCTAACCCAGGAACGGATGTGCTTCCGATGTGTTCTATCCTGACTTCGAGATCGCTTAAAACCGGAAGTACAAAGTCTCGTAACTGTTCAAACAACTGAACCCAACTAGGATCGTATTCTACAACTACTACACTGGCGCCCATAGAAATCCTCCTTCTTTCCTTTTCAATAGCTTTTTAATCGCAGGACCTCTTCTTCAATCCGACTGACGTCAATCCTTTAGAACAATACCTATTTCCAATTCCTCCCTGTCTACAAACAAATTTTGAAAACAAAAAAGCCCCCATCCTCAAAAAGGACGAAAGCTGTCGCTCACGTGTTTCCATCTAAATTAACCGATCCCTCACGGCTACCGGTCTCTACAGGTACGTCACCAAATGTGATGATTGTATCCTGGCACGTTAACGGGTGCGCCCGGTGCGGTCTACTTCCTCCCAAGAGGGTTCGATGCACGGCTCTGAGACCATGTTCGTCAGACGTTTCTTTACTCCTTCTCAGCTACCGGAGCTCTCTGCCCAAAGAACGGGGTCCAACTACTCTTTCTCGTCGTTGCCTTATTCGTATTCCTTTAATAACCATTATATTTATTTAATCCCAAAAAGCAATGGGTGTTTTGTTGCTCAAAGAAAAAAGACCCCTTTCAGGGTCCTTTTCGACGGTGATAGGATTGATGGTACTTTTGCCTTGAACCTTACTTAGCTGGGTCTCTACCTCATCACATTCTTGTAGTACATGACTACATTAATGAATCTGCGGCACATCTCCTCGCTTCTATATAGATTCAATAACAACTTCCCTGGTAGTTAGCTGCATAATATGCGACACAACACCTCGCTGAATCACCGTCATAAAGTAATATGTCCGTTCTCGAAAATGTTATACATCTTGGGATTCATTTTATTGACGAATTTATTTGCTAGGAATATAATTGCTATAGCAACTAATTTCGTGAGGTGTATGATTTTGGGATTGGATAACTCATTTGGATTTATTTTGAACCATGCCGGAAGACGTTTGACACAGTTATTGAACAACCATTTTCAAGCCTATGATATGACTACAGAGCAATGGGCTGTACTCAATCGTTTAGCTGATGAAGATGGCATTACACAGAAGTTACTAGCGATCCGAGCTGAAAAGGATCAGACCAATATCACTCGAATCCTCGATCAATTGGAGCGCAAAGGCTTTGTGGAACGACGGGCCAATGAGACGGATCGAAGATCGTTTCTTACCTTTATCACGGAGCAAGGCAAGGCTTTGAATGATGTTCTGACACCGATCGAGCAGAAGGTAATCTCCTCGGTTCTTAGCGGTTTTACGGAGGAACAAACATCAATATTGCGGGGAATGCTCATCCAATTGACCAACCAAGCCAATGCATGCATCAAGGAAGTGGAGGATTCACAGTGAATACGAATCAGAAATTGTGGAATCGTAATTTTGTTGCTGTCTGTTTCAGCAGCTTTTTTTTATTTATGACTTTTTACATCCTTGCCGTCACACTGCCAATCTTCGTTACGGATACACTGCATGGTGGGCAACAGCAGATTGGTCTGGTCATGACCGTCTTTATTATTTCAACCGTCATTTTAAGGCCTTTAACCGGTAAGTGGATGGATGAATGGAACCGGAAGAAGATCATACTTTTCTCGCTTGCGCTATTTATGATTTGTACGGCATTGTATCCACTCATTCATCAATATACTTTTTTGCTGGGCTTACGGTTTCTTCATGGCATAGGTTTCGGGATGGCGACAACGGCTGCAGGTGCAGTTGCCATCGAGCTTGTTCCTGATCGCCGCAAAGGTGAAGGAATTGGGTATTTCAGCCTTTTCATGAGCTTGGCTATGGTTGTTGGTCCTTTTCTGGGGCTAACCATTATGCAGACTCACAATAATAGTCTTCTATTTGGAGTGTGCATTGTGTTCGCGCTTCTCGCTTTCTTGTTTGGGGTGACCATTCGTATTCCTCAAGCTATCACTAAAGTGGGCATACAATCCGAGACTGGTTGGAGAAAGTTCATTGAGCCGCGGGCTTTGCCCATTTCTTTGGCAGGCAGTGTGTTGGCCTTTTCTTATGGAGCTATTACTACGTTTCTTTCGGTATACGCCAAATCCATCGGGTTGGATACGTATGCGAGTTACTTCTTCATGGTGTTCGCTTTGATGATTGTTATATCCAGACCCTTTACAGGCAAATGGTTTGATCGTTCAGGTCCTCATTTATTAGTATATCCTGGAGTTATCCTTTTCACATTAGGGATGATAACCCTAAGCATAGCTTCTTCCCCTGTCCTATTTTTAGTCGCTGGAGGTATGCTGGGCCTTGGATTCGGGGCAATGCTGCCCAGCTTCCAGACGATCGCTATTCAAGCCGCGCCGGCTCACCGCAGAGGTCTTGCGACAGGCACGTATTTCTTACTTTTCGACTCCGGATATGGGATTGGCTCCTATGTACTTGGCGCTGTCGCTTCGAGAACGAATTACCATACGATGTACTTCATAGCTGGCATGGTTGTCGCGTGCTCTGCCATTCTGTATTACGTGCTTTATCATCGAAAACAGCTTCTCCCCTCAAGCCAAGCCCAGCCCACAGTTAAATAAATAATTTAAACTAATAAATGCCTCCTGTGATGGATAAAAAAATGCACCCAGCCTTCAAAGATGGCCAGATGCTTAGTTATTCAGATACTTCAGGAAAGCCCGCCACCATATATGGTGGTTTTTTTCTATTTGTGTCAGAGAAAATTAATTTAGCCCTTTCCTATCAGTCTAAAACTTTAGCCTGTCTAACGGGTATTGAGTCTATTCTCTTCTTATTGATCAATTGTTTCAAGCTGTCCAAATTAGCAAAAACTGTTCCAGTAATAATTGTTATCACCCCTATTCCCGATACCCAAGTGATCGTTTCACCATAAAATAGTACTCCGAAAGTGAGAGCAATTGTCGGCGAAATATAGAGCCATGTAGTCGGAAAGACAGGATTCGTTTTGGCGACGAGCCAATAGAAAAGACTATGTCCTACCATCGAGCCGATAACGATTAAGTATAGAAGTGATCCGATCGCCTTTGTTGTCAGCATAATTTTCATGTCCACGTGTTCCGTGAATAAAGACAGAATAACAAGCAGCAGGCCTCCATAAATCATCTGAGCCGCGTTAAGCGCAATGGGCGATGCTTGTGGGAATTTCCGAATAACCCGTTTGGAATATAAGGCACCAGAGGAATAGAATATCTGTCCGACCAAAATAGCGACGCATCCGATTATCCACCTTATATTAGCGGTTATTGTAAGGTGTGGAAGCAATAGCAACACGATACCTACGAATCCTAGTATGCAACCGAATACAGATCGTGCCGTTGTCTTCTGCCGCAGGACAAGTGTTTGCAGCACAAGCATCATCATTGGAGCCGTAGCCGATAAAATGGCAGCGAAGCCGGATGAGACATATTGCTCAGCCCAGTACAAGGTAGAGAATGTGCCGAAAGTCAAACCTATTCCTGTTAGCAGCATTTCTTTGTGAATTAACAACGATAAGTTGGCCTTTTTCTTCCATACCATCCAAAAGAACAATATCAGACCTGCAAGGAAGAACCTAATTCCCGCGGAGAAGAAAGGCGGCGTTGAAGCGTCGACACCTACCTTTATCGCTAAAAAAGTTGTGCCAAAAATGAGACATACGAGCAAATAATTAAAAATAATCATGGATGTTCCCCCTCTTGATATGTATTATACAAGGAAGGTAATAGAACAGATGCAAGATAGCAGAACAGATTGCGAAAGCTTGATATATAATAAGTGAATAAAGGAGCGAACTAGGTATGAAACATATACACTCATTGACGAATGATACCAAACTACTTTTTAGACAAACATACGATTATATCATCACCAGGATCGAGCGCGGAGAGTTAAAAGCACATGACAAGCTGCCTTCGATTAGGCTGCTCGCCCAAGAGCTCCGGGTACACCGGCTAACAGTGTTTCGAGCGTATCAGTTACTTAAACAAAACGATAAGGTCTATGTAAAGGAGAAATCGGGATATTATGTAAGTCCTGACTTCACGGAACATGTTATTTCCGAGTATACGGATAGAAGCCCTATCACCTCTTCCGGCCATTTGAAAAACTCCTTATCTGAAATTCAACAAGTACCCGTTATTTATCAATTTTCCCAATCATTGATCGATCCCAATTTACTGCCGAATCTTTATCTATCTGAATATGTTAAGAAAGTTTTCGACATCTATCCGAAATTAATGGGAACCTACTCCAGTGTACAAGGGGATGAAGAACTGCGTGAATTCCTTTGCCAGTACATGAAACGCCATCACAGTATTCAACTGACAGTAAGCGATCTATTGATAACGACTGGAGGTCAGCAGGCAATTGACTTAATTTCTCGGGTATACATCAGACCGATGGATTTTATCTTGGTAGAAAGGCCAACATATAGTGCCGCGCTAGATATTTTCCGCCAACAGGGTGCAAGGTTTATTCCTGTCGACATTTCCCCCGAAGGCTATGATTTGGAGAAAGTCGAAATGCTAATGAAACAGCACCGACCCCGTATATTTTATATGAATCCTACTTTTCATAATCCCACAGGGTATACGGTTCCTCCAGTCCAACGCAAGCAGCTTGTCGAGCTAGCTGAACGATATCGCTGTTTACTAATAGAAGATGATGCCATTAACGAGATGTATTTTGACCAGCCGCCTCCTCAGCCTATTTTTTCTTACGATACAGATGGTTGGGTTGTATATCTCCGCAGCTTCAGTAAATATGTGGCACCAGGACTGCGCATTTGCGCCGTCATCGGCCGTCCGTCCGTTATAAAACCACTCATTACCGCAAAATCGTTGGCTGATAACGGAACTCCGTTGGTTAACCAGAAAATTTTTCTGCACTACTTCGAGTCAGAACGGATTAGGCAACATTTGGAGAAGCTGCGCATCGCCCTTCAAATAAGAAAAGAAATTGTGGAGGAAGAATTGTCCGCTACCGGATGGAGTTGGGTCAGTCCAAAAGGAGGCTTCAATTTGTGGCTTAAGCTTCCCGAAGCACTTCCTGTAGAAGAGCTTTTGAAAGAAAGCGTCCGGCAATCGGTCTCTTTTGTTCCGGGTATCATCTGTGATCCTCTTAGAGAGATGCGATCTTGGATCCGTTTAAGCTATTCATTCGTGAATGAGGGACAATTACGGGATGGAGTGAGGCTGCTCGCAGATATCGCTCGACGATTTTAATCCCAAAACGCCAAAAAATCCCATCCCCAAGACTAAGCTTGAGGGTGGGATTCATCATCGTTGGTTTGATGGAACAAGGGCTGACGGGCATTTTCCACCTTGGGACTACCGATATTATGACTCATTCCGAATTTTTGAAAAGACTTTTGACACGTTGGGGTTATACGGATGTAGCATTTGAAGTATTAAAGCAGGACACTTTTTCCTCAGTCACTCCCGAAAAATATTACAATTCTCTTTTAACCAATAATCCCTTGCCGAAAGAACTCCAAATAAACCATGAGCTGTTGATCGAATATTTATCATAGCAAGTGGACAAATTGCTTAAGTTTCTAATTAAAATTATTTTTGGATTTATTTCGAACGCCTATCTGCTAGGGGTCCATATATAGTTCCCATTTACGTCAATATATCCTGAATCCGGGCCTTCTCCTTCCCAGCCGACACGAACATTCGCAATTCCGGCTGCGAAAGGCTCTGCCAAGTAATAAGCCGGTTTTATCTGGAGCTCTCCTTTTTTATTCAAATACCCCCATTTCCAATCACCTACTTGAACGGCTGCTAGTCCGCCTGTGAATGACTTTGCTTTGTCAAAAGAAGGTTGTATCGCTAGAATCCCTTTGTAGTCAATAAAACCCCATTTACTCCCTGTTTGAATGGCGGCAAGACCTTCCGAAAATGGCTGCGCATCTTCATATTGAGGCTGAATCTCCCACTCTCCGCTTTTGTTGATATACCCCCATTTCTCTCTGACTTTAACCGGAGCTAATCCGTTATGGAAATCCAGGGCATCGTCATATTTCACATCGATCACGGATGTTCCTGATTTATCGATATAACCGAATTTATCTCCAATCTTCACTCTTCCGAGCCCTTCCGAAAAATCGTATGCAAAATTATAATGTGGAGCGATTGCAAAGTCCCCTTTTACGTTCAGGTAGCCGTAGGTGTATCCGTTATCATTGTGACTAGCAACAGCGACAGCGGCCAGCCCCTCGTGAAATTGACTACCGAATAAAATATCCGGTTCCATAACTACCTTGCCCGTAGTGTCAATATATTGGTGCTTCTTCACATCTTGCTTGATTAAAATGGTGACGTAGGCCAATCCCTCCGAAAAAGGATCCGTTTCGTAGTATTGAAGCGGAATGGCCAATTGACCTTTGGCATCGATATACCCCGAGCCATTGCCGTCTTGGGCTGCATTCCATACCTGCGCTAAGCCTTCTGAGAAGGGTAACAGCGTCGAATATGGCATATCCATTATTTTTTGACCATGGTTGTCGACTAATCCATATTTCCCTTCTTGCTGAATGGGGTACAGTTTAGGCTCGCCGATCGTTACCGTTCGAATTTGTTCGATCCAGGTGACTTTTCTTCCACTGGCTTCTCCTACAAATCGCAGCGGAACGAAGACGGTTCCTTTGCGGTTTGTAGGTGCTTGATCCAACAAAACATCTTCCCCGTTTACAACAACTACATTCAAGCCTGGTTTCATTTCAAACTTTAATCCATCACCAGCCGCAGTAATTTTACTCGTTTGGGGATCCCAATCTACTTGCCAACCCATCTTTTCAAAAAGAGGACGAAAGGGTACAAGCGTGGTCCCATCTTCAATAAACGGCTGCTGGACAAAAGTAATGGACTCTCCGTCCACCTCAATCGTAAGTGGGGAATCACTGGCCTGAATCAAGGACGTCCCTGTTATGCAGACTGTTAGAGAAAGAACTAAACTAAGCGCAACCCGATATTTTCTCAACATAATAATCCCTCTCCTCTAATCTTGGGAAGTCATGAAACAATCTGACTTATCGATCTAATGGGCTGATATTTATTTTAGTCGAGGTATGAAATCGAAAGGTAAACATCCTGCGAGTGGTCTTCGGTCGGCTTGAAAGAAACAGACTTGAGCAGCACCTTCGCTTCGCTGAATTAAAGTTACCGCTTACCATTATGAAAAAGTTATCCCATGTACAATACTACAATATACTTAGCTTTCTTCTTTAAAAAACAACGCTCTAATAGCAAAACGAGGCAAAATCAATTGTCTCCGCCATCTTGAAGGTTGATTTACTAATCGAAACAGCCATTCCAGCTGGAGTTTTTGCCAAATGGCAGGTGCTCGTTTCACTTTACCAGCGATGATATCAAGACTTCCTCCAACGCCAATAGCTACTCTAACATTGAGCTTTTCCTTAAACTTATAAATCCAACGTTCAGCTTTTGGAGCTCCTAAAGCAACAACTAAGACATCAGGACTCAATATTTCTATTTCTTCAATAATTTGCGCCTCTTCCATCTGATCATAAAAACCGTGATGTCTTCCCAGAACCGATACATTGGGGTATGTCTTATTGATATTTTCGGCAGCCTTTTTACTAGTCGTTTCATCCGCTCCAAGAAGGTAAAAAGACCAATTGTTTCGATTTCCAGTCTCAAGCAATTTGACTAGAAGGTCACAACCGGTAACACGCTCGGGCAGCGGATTCCCTTTTAAACGCGATACCATGACGATTCCGATACCGTCAGCTGTGAGGTGACCCGCCTCGTCTATAATGGAACGCAGTTGTTGGTCGTGTTGACAAGACATGGTGATTTCCGGATTGAGCGTAACCACATGGAATAGTTCTGTTTTTTTCTCAGTTATTACCTCGCTAATCAATTCAACTGTATCATCCATTGTTATTTTAGGAACTGGAATTCCCATGATATTCGAACAGTTCTCCATTTGAGTGCTCATCCACCTTTGATTCATATATCCACATTTTAACATAAAGCCTTTGTTTCATAGAAAATAAATAAAAGCCGCAATATTAGCGGCTACTAAGGTGGTTTACGAATTTGCGGTCCCACTTTTGCAAATGGTAGGTGTTCGGATTGAAGATTGTTCATTTCATCCCTCATTCTTTTGGAATGTTCTGACCCAGTAACGTTTTCAGTCGCTCAGCAGTTCCACAACAATAAATGCCAACCTCTTCCCAAAATGAAAGTTGGATTAGGTTCAAGAGCACTCACCGTTTGCTCCAACCCGCTACTCAATTCTAGTTCCTCTTCAACCTCCAGTTTTGCTGGCATTGCAAGCTGATGGAGATGGCGGTATTCATCAACGGATAATCGTAACGCTTCCGCCAACACGCATCAGGGAAGAATTAAACTATCGACCAATCTTCCCTTCGTTTTATTCAGCTAGAGATGCAGGAGCTTTGTAAGCTTAGCATTATGTCCAACCTCTTACTCTCAGCATCCTGTTCGGTGACGACAAAATCAGACAGTTAATACGACCAGCATCCTATGAAAAAAAGACCATGTCGATGACATGGTCGAATGAACCAGAACTGAAGAATCCTTTATTTATCGTACTTGTAGAGATTAGTTTCGTACTTCACGTAATAAAGATCTCCGTACTTATCCGTTGTCAGCAGCGTCACACCTGCCCCGATTAAAGAAACTGCGTCTTTGTTGGCAGAATTGGCGTCAACTGCGTACAATTTCGCACCGATGCTCACATAGACGTTACCGTCGTTGCCGACAACCATCTTGCCGCCTTGCCAAGACACGGGTATTGAGCTGAATTTGTCGGGATATACTGTCGTATGAGCAGCATCAGGATTATTCGGATCGATAATAAATAAATCTGCGGTCGTGTCGTGGGACGAATTGCCTGACGAGTTCCCTTCCGCAAGTCCCCATATTTTCCCATCCGGACCAACAATGAGATCTGAGATGACTTTTCTTCCGGGGGCTGGGACGAATTGAGGAACTGGTGTCGAGTTGGCGCCCGTTGTATTCCAAACGAACACTTTTCCTTCCGTCGCATCAACCGTGCTGCTGATTCCCCCGTAAACGGATGTGCCGCCAAAAACTTTATTGTTCTTGTATGCAAGTGAAATAACACTTTGATGGTAGACAATATCGTTAATGGTCGTGACTTGTTGGGAAGTAGACAAGTCATAGACGGTGAAGGAGCCTTTATTATTCCCGGAACTCGCTACTGAACCGACATAAAGCCGATTCATTGAGGGTTCTGCCAACATGCCAAACGGACGATCCTGTTTGTAAGGGGCGTCGTCGATATCCTGGAACAGGAGCGAAGGATTCGTAGTATCATTCCATGTCGACGTTGTATCGTATTTTTTGATCCACGCGCCGGGATATATGCCTAGATACAGATTGTTGCCCAATGTCGTCATATTTTCCGCTTGGCCTGCGCCTTTATAGCGCTTTTCTTCGGAGGTATCCGGATTATAGACGCCCATCCCTCCAAGCAAATAGCCGCTTGTGTAAATATTGTCGGCTGGCCCCTTGACCAGTGACCGGATTTTGGTCACAGATTCTGGAATTACAAACGATGTCGTCGTATCAATTGTAGGCGTTGCTGCGAGCTTATATTTCAAAATTTTTCCTGATTTAAGCGCAGCATACAGATAAGTGTTGCCTGCATCGGTCAAATAAGTATAACCAGCTGCGCTTCCTCCTACATCGCCCAGATTTAATTCTGCTGCCGTTGAAATATCGTAGCTGTAAAGATTATTCCCTTTCGTGTAGAACACTTTATCATCCGAAGGGTGTTTCATCGATACGCCGCGTGAGTCGATATCGCTTAAGGAAGAGGCAACCGCACCCGTTGTGCTATCCAATACCAGCGTTGGACCCGCCGTTAGCTGGGCGAACACCCTTGACGCCGATCCGTTCGAAATATAATCTAGTCCATACACAAACTTGCTGCCATAATTTGGCGGGGAAATGGTGGTTTGAGTTCCATTCGTCGGATTAAAGCGAATGATTGTCGCATTCGAGGTCGGTCCCATACCCATATAAACCTCAGTATCGCTCGCATAGGCGATCGACCTCACGAAATCAAGGCCACTGACGATGGGTAGGCCATTGTTTAAGACGACAGTCCCTCCGGTCGGATCGTACTGGAACGCTTTGCCGCTGGTGGAAGTACCGCCGTAGACTTTTCCGTTGCTTCCCGCCGTTACATCCCAGATAACGTCCATTCCGGTTGGTAGGGTGATTGGCACTAACGAGCTGCCAGTAATTACTTTTTGCCCATTAACCGTGCTCACTGTGCCGGGGAGATACCGAAACATCGTTTTCTTGTTAGCCGTTCCCAAATAGACGGACTTATCCGTAGCCACCGTCATTCCCCAAACTGCTTCTATCCTAGTGTTATTCGGATCAACCATGAGATCTCGATCATCCAACAGCTCACCCGTTCGGGCATCGTAAACCACCAACTTGGACGGAAATCCGCTGGAGCCGACATACATCAGATCGGTGTTACCGCTTGCGTCTTTGCCGAATACAGCGACGTCCAGTGGATTGTTCTTAATTTGAGTACCAAGATTGTATTCAATCGGGCGGTCCAGCGTCACATCATCGACGTAAGCGACCATCGACGTTGTGATCCCCGTTGTTAGATATACAGAGACAGATGCTGTGCCTGAAGGGGCGGTAGCGGATACAGAAACCGGGGTCCATTGTGAAGCAATGCCCGTGAAATCGTTTGCAGCATCTTTAAGGACAATTCCAGCGCCATTCTTGAAAAGAAGGTGGATGCTCAGCCCGGTGCCGCTGGATGCGTAGATTTTGGCCGTAGCTCCGACTCTTGTGCCATTATAAACCGTTACCTTCGAGCTTTCCGCAGTGCTAGCAGTGGTTGGGCTGGAATCGTCCAGTTTAAGACTATAGGTTCCTCCCGCCTTCTGCACCGTCGAAACGGCTGCACCAGAGGACACTGTCCAGGTACCACTTAACGAGTCTTCGAAGCCTGCATTTTTAACGGTTTGACCGATCGAAACATCGTCGATATAGGCTGTTGTAACAGTCGTTAATGAGCTGTAAACCATGACCGCTACTTGTGTCGTACCAGTTGGAGCTTTTGCTGTAATAGATCTCTTCGTCCATTGATTGAGTGTTGGCGTAACGCCAGTGTGCGGAACAATCGTTTCCGTAGTGCCGTTATAGAAGATCAGCCAAACATCAACCGATCCCTGCTCAATATAAGCAAAAACAGAAGCGGTATACTCTTCATTCTCCGTAATGCTAACCTTTTCACTAATCCGAGCAAGTGAAGCCGAATTACTAGTGTCAACCATTTTCATACTGTTCAAGCCAGTGTAAGCTTTCTCACTCGAGACGGTTGCTGTATTTTGGCCGTAAGTGGGGTGTGTGTACCATTGCGGTATGCCGGTCCCGGCATCCTCGAAAGAAGAGTTGGGGATAGATATCGTGATGCCAGATGCGCGAGCATCGAGGTTCTGGAAACAGCTGATGATAAGCAAACAACTAAACACCATACAAACGAGGCGAATCCACATGGGGCGAAACGTAATTGCTTTCATAATTACCACTCCTCACACAAAGTTTGGCTGCGGTCAATCGTGAAGCTGTCGATTCCGAATTGCGTTTACGAACTCCTTTCCTACCCATTGGGGCCTATATTCGTCAAGTTCACCTCCCTTCCGTCATTAACATTCGACTAGACATGTTATGGATCAACGAATGTCAACACTTAATATCCTGGATGATCTACTCTCATTTTAAGCCCACATGTGCGTTTAAAATATGTCATCATTTCTAGAAAGTGTGGACAATTTCAAGAAAAAGTGTATAAAATTTCAAGATATACTTTACTGAACAGTCAATAATTATACAAAAAAAATAGTTTTTATTTTTCAGCCTTTTCACCCATTTGCCAGAAAGAGTTTGCTGACCTAATCTTCCTTCACACGTAATGACCAAATCAGCATTCTCCAATTGTTATCTCAGATTCGCACTCTGCATGTCGAGTTCAATGCCAGACAATAGGGTTGCATCCATAAAAATGGCGAGTGCTAGCCCTTCACAGAACCTGCTGTAATACCTTCTATAAATTTCCTTTGGAAAATAATATAGATCACAATAATGGGTACAATGGCAATGGATACCCCTGCTGCAATAAGTGACTGATTAGAAGTGTATTCACCGAAGAAATACATCATCCCGAGCGGCAGTGTGCGATAAGCATCGTCATATACAAAGAGCAGCGGAAGTAAGAAATCGTTCCACGACCACATAAATTCAAATACCAGCAATGAGGTTAACGCAGGTATTGTCAACGGGAGCATAATATAAAGATAGGATGTGAAATGATTACAACCATCTATTTTTGAAGCATCCATTAACTCATCCGGTAAATCCTTAAAAAATGTTCGCATCATGAAGATCGCAAACGGCATGGCCAAGCCAAAACTCGGCAGGATTAGCGCCCAATAGGAATTAATCAAATCCAAACGCTGCATCGTGTAATAAAGTGGAATGACCATTGCTTGTATTGGCACCATCATCCCGAAGAGAAAGAAGAAGAACAAGATATCTCTGCCTGGGAACTTAAGCTTTCCGAAGCCAAAGCCTGCTAAAGAAGCCAGTACAATAATAAAAAACACGCGAGGAACAGCAACAATCACACTGTTAACCAAATATTTCCCCATTTTCCCTACGGTCCAAGCCTCTGAAAAGTTACCTAGAGTTAAATGTTTGGGAAATGCAAACAAGTTTGTATTTAATTCACTTACTGGCTTGAGTGCAGCTAGAAGGATCCAAGCGATCGGCATGACCGATATAAGTAGAAAGGCAAGCAAGATCAAATAGGTTAAAGTTTGCTGTACATACGAAGACGAGCTTTTAGGAGCCGTCAGTTGAATTCTGATTGTATCCTTCATCAATAAACGCCTCATTTCTAATCATTCCTTTCAGCAAAACGCATATAGACGACCGAGCAAGAGGCAATAATAAGAGCCAGCGTTATCGAAATTGCTGCTCCATAACCCACTTCATTTAAGCGAAAAGCGCTGTCAAACATATACGTAGAAATCACTTCCGATGAATGATAAGGTCCGCCTTTCGTCATCATATAAATGATATCAAACACTTTAAACGAGCCAATTAACGAATTTAAGATCAATAAAGTGATTGTGCTCTTCAATAAGGGGATTGTTACACGGACAAAAGTTTGTATAATAGATGCCCCTTCTATCTTTGCTACCTCGTAGAAGCTTTTATCAATTCCCTGCATAGCAGCCATAAAGATGACCATACAAAATCCATAATAAGTCCAGTTCCCAGCTGTTGCTAGTGCAGGCATTACGGTATGCTCATTCCCCAACCAATCTAATGCCAAACTGCTTAAGCCCATTTTTTCTAAGGTTATATTGATGAACCCAAAGCTCGGATGATAAATCCAGTTCCAAACGATACCAACTGCAACCAGAGAGATGATCGTCGGCATAAAATAAGTAACTCTGAAAATAATAGCTCCCCGAATTCCTTTGGATAGGACTAAAATAGCCAGAATTAAACCGATGAATATGGGAATCGTCACCGAACAGGCAATCCAAAATAAATTATTCCCTAACGCTTTCCAGAAAATAGGGTCATGCAGCAAACGCACATAATTATCAAACCCTACGAAATTCATGACTGGGCTAGCACCATCCCAATCAAACATACTATATTGAGCCGTCTGAATAATGGGTATAATCAGAAATAGGATATAAAAAAGCAATGCTGGTAAAATAAAAAACAATGCCTTAAATGGTTTTATTTTGGTGAGGATGCTCATATGTTCACCTCCGGTGTCTCTTCTGTTAGATAAGCATAGGGATAGTACTAGAAGCACTATCTCTATGCTTTCTTTTTCATTATGAAGGCTTAGTAGTTACCTTTTGCCTTTTCTTCTTCAAAAGCTTTTTGCTTATTCTTGACCACATCTGCGCCAGTCTTCTTCCCAGCAATCAATTCCTGCAAATCATTCATCGTAACATCATTAACCTTCTGTGGCATTAACACATCAATACTATAGGATTGACCAGCCGTTGATGCAGATAAACTAACGACTTCTTTAAAGAGAGAATTCGCATTAATCGTGTTGATATCAATTGACATTGGAGGAATAATGCTTGCCTCGTACCATGTTTTTGCGGTATCCGTCGAGTACATATAATCCAGGAATTTAACAGTTTCATCAGGATGCTTGGTGCCGGAAGAGACTGCAAACGTGCCGCCAATTCCACCTGGTGCCATGAGCGGTTGCTCCGGCTTAATGGATGGAAGCGGGAAGAAACCAACATCTTCTTTCAAGTTCTCAACCATACCGGATACCATCCAGGTACCCGTCATACGCATCGCAGCTTTACCTGTAAAAAATTCTTTATTGCCGTCTTCATAAGAAATCGCCAGTGGGCTTTTTGTTGTATAGCCGTCTGTAATCAATTTCTTGAAGATATCTAATGATTCAGCAAAAATAGGTTGATCGAAGCTTTTTTGACCATTCAAAACAGCTTCAATTCCTGTTTTTCCTGCAACCGCTGTATAGAATATACTTTCCATATGGAGCGCAGGCCATTGGTCTTTATCATCCAAAGAGATACCTACGATGCCTTTATCTTTAGCTGCTTTACAAATGGCCAGAAATTCATCATACGTTTTTGGCACGTTTACGCCTAAATCCTTGAAGATCTTTTTGTTATAGTAAACACCTAACATCTCCACTTGCGTACCAATGCCATAAATCTTTTTGTCGAACGTATTACGCTCTTGGATCCAGGCTGGGAAGCGTTTATTCCATCCTAAGCTTTCTGATTTCGCTGTCAAATCCATGAGTAAATTAGCTTTAGCCAGAACGCCCAAATAACCTGGACCTGCATCATAAGCAAACAAATCCGGTCCTTCTTTACTCAATAATGCCGGCTTAATTAATTTACGTTGATCGTCAGCTTTCATGGAAGATCTTTTGATCTTGATGTTTCCATTTTGTTTCTCAAAGTTGGCAATAATGGTATCCATAGCTTTAGATTGCGTTGTATCCGTATAATTATCCCAAAAATTAACAGTAACCGTTTCACCCTTTTTCGCATCTCCAGCGGATTTGCTTTCTTGTTTTACAGGGGCATTCGTCGTACAAGCTGACAATATCAAACTGCTCATAAGCATAATCGGGACCATTGATCGTATCCACTTTTTCATTTTTATCTCTCCCTGTCATTTTGGATTACTGCTGCAAACAACCCCGCAAAAATTGTAAAGTTTCTTGTAAAAGCTCTCTCCTTTTTTCGCCAATTCTGCATTCCATGGATAAATAGCCCTCATAGTTAAGTCTTTTCAAGGTTTGAAAAGGTGTCCGGAAATCAGTATGTGCTTTACCAGGAAGCTGCCGATTGCTGTCAGCCAGATGAAAGTAACCCAAGCTGCTGTAATCGTTTTCAATGGTGCGTGAAATATCAGCTTCTTCAATATTCATGTGAAAAAAGTCCCCTAAAACCTTAAGATGCTGACTTTCAACCTCTTTAATCAACGAGGCAGCTTGCGATACAGTATGCAGCATATGATCTTCATAACGGTTCAAAGGTTCAATTAATAGGGTCACTTCCAGCTTCTCAGCATGCTCAGCTATTTGCTTCAAGGAATCTTTTAGTGCTATGCGATCTCCTTGTTCCTCGCGCGGTAATACTTGATGAGGTAATGATTTGGAGAACATGCCGTAAGCTGCTGGCGCAATAATCCCTTGGGCTCCTAACTGTGCTGCGTATTTCAAAGATTTCTGAATATCCGATACAGCTTCTAAGCGTTTTGATTCGTCGAAGTGCCCTATCCAGTGCCGATAACCACCGCAAATAGCTGTGAGCGGAATTCCCGTTGAATCGATTGCAGCTTGCAGCTCACCGGTTAAATGATCATTCAAGGGCTGCTGGAAAAGGTTTAATTCAACTCCGTCATAGCCAATCTCTTTTGCCATAAGAAAAACTTCTTTGTAATCAGATAAACCGGTTAACTTATCTTGAATAGCAAATTTCATGTTGTTCTCTCCTACATGTTCAATTTAAAAAATTAATTCTTTGTAAAATACCCGTCAATTTTCTTTTTATTGAGTTCACGATAATGCGATGGTGAAGTACCCACGTAGGTTTTAAACAATCTTGTGAAATTCGGTATCCCATTAAAGCCTAAAGATAGCGCAATTTCGGTAATGGATAATTGACTTGTTTTTAACAACGTTTTGGCATTGTGGATTTTCATTTCACGCTGCACTTGAATGGGCGATCTACCGTACAATTCTTTGAATCGATTGCTAATGTAAGTGGGATGCATATTTAATTCTTTGGCAAATTGAGACAAGGAGAAATCCTGCTCAGGGTGTTGAATAATTTTCGCCAATATTTCCATGAAGCTGCGCGATTGAATATTGGAACCATTGCTCTCATCCATATGAATGGCACTTTCGAGAACTAAGTAAATTAACTCAAGGGCTTTCGCTTTGCGTAAAATGGTTGTAGGTAAAAATCCGGTTTGCTGCTTAAGCTCATTGTATTGCAGGAAAACCTTCTCGAACTCTTCTGAATCCTTTAACTTAAATGTGTAAGGGATTTGAAAAAGCTTAAGCACATCAATGACTCCGCCAATTTCAAACGTAAAATGTGACCATAAAAAGATCGATTCATCTGCGTTCTCCTTGAAATGATCATGTACGACATTAGGCGGGATCAGAATGACTGTACCCGGTTCAATTGAAAATAATTCATCTCCGATCCTAAGCTTGGCAAAGCCTTTCTTATGGTAGGACATGACGTAACAAGGTCGGGTGCGGTTATAGGTTTTCATCTCACGTCTGGTATGAATATCAAATTGTATAATATTAAGCACCGCATTTTGTAATAAGAGATCTAAATCCATGACACCGTCCGACACATTACCACCCCTTTTGGTTCATTCAATCCCTGTATTACGCCGTAAAGGTTACGCCTAATTTAATGCTTTGTTCGGGTGTGCGATCTACATATTGCTCATATCCATCTGCCACTTCTGAAAAAGGAATCACAGGGTCAACAATCTCTTCGCAATTGACCTGATTAGTTGCCAACAAACCCCAACAGACCTCTTGAATTCGTTTCCAGCTCCAACGTGGATAATCCGGATTGGGCTCACTGCATGCACGAGAAAACACAATTTTCGCATTATTGAAGTGTGCTTCCATCCCTAAATTTAACCCGCCTTTAAAGGGTCTGGCCCAGCCAACAAAAGCGATCGTTCCCCCATAAGCTAATCCTCGTAAGCAGGCTTGTAAAGCATGTTCGTTAGCGCTTGTCTCAATGATCACATCGACACCCAACTTGTTGGTCGCTTTTTTCAATTCCAGACCTACATCCTGTGTCAAAGGATCAAATGCTTGGTCTGCTCCTGCACGAATAGCAGCTTCTCTTCTCTTCAGGATTGGGTCTATGACGGCAACGTAGCTGGCACCGGCTAACTTAGCCATTTGTGCAGCAATTGCACCTATAGCTCCAAGGCCTGAAATAGCAACTCGATCCCCTATCTTAACTTGCCCATCTCGAATGCCGCCTAAAGCAAATTGAGCAGGGTCAAAGCAGACGGCATTTTTCCAACACATATCTTCTGGCATTTTCATTAACCGCTTCGGGTTGATGGTGTTTACCACATGCGATTCACGAATGCCGCCATAACCGCAAAGTCGTTCGCCAACCTCATACCCTTGCACCTCTGGCCCGATTTCCGTAATCCGCCCTACCCATTGATTGCCAATATTCCATTTACCAAAAGGACTCCCTACAGCCACGTCTGGATTTGGCGGCATAAAGAGTTGCCAGTCGTTATCATATATGTCTTCCATTTGGTTGCGCTCTCCGCGAAAATCAGCTAATTCAGATCCATGCTTAGGAGACGCATAGTCCACTTTAACTCTAACTTGTCCTTGTGCTAATGGAGTTTCTTCATAGTTAAGTAACTCTGCTTTGCGTGGTGCAGTTGCGACAAGCTGTTTTGGCATCTTGAAACCTCCAAGTTATTCTATATGAATTTGTGATGTATTAAAATCATTTATCAAAAATATTTTATTTTGTTATACGCTTACATCTTAATTATAAAGGGAATTGAGATTTAATATATGACTCTAATAAATAGATATTTGTCACTAATACAGGTTATTCAATTTTCACCCATTGCTCCGTATGGTGACTTTCCAGAATAGCGTCCATGACTTTCATGATCTGATCGCCTTCTTCGAAGTTGGCAAATGATCTGGCATAGGTTGATTCATTCGCCGTTCGGTTTCGAATAGCGGAATAAAAATCAATCAACATATTTTTCAAAGCATCCGGCCAACCTTCTTGATGGCCTCCAGGATAATGGGAAAGCGCTGCTGCCGATTCGGTAAGCAAACGAGGGTCTGAGAATAGCTCATGATTCGCTTGATCTCTTCGACCAATCCATAAGGAATTGGGTTGTTCTTGATTCCAAGCCAGTGTCCCTTTATCCGCTGCAATTTCAAAAAACAGCTTGTTCTTGCGACCAGCACTCACTTGAGAAATGGTAAATACACCTTGAATGCCACCTTCAAAATGGACGAGCACACTCCCATAGTCTTCTGTTTCCATGGGAATTTCCTCATAGAGGGTTTCCGAATGCGGCTTTAACCGTATAGGATGAACAACCTTCAAATCCGCAAAGACTTTGATCATTTTCCTGCCTAACACGTATTGGACCGTATCGCACCAATGTGAGCCTATATCTGCTAAAGCACGTGAAGCACCATTATATTTCGGTTCTAGTCGCCAATTGTAATCTGTATTGTTTAACAACCAATCCTGCAAAAAACCACCAAATACGAGGTTTACTTTTCCGTAAGCCTGCTTACGAAGTTGATGTTTAATTTCTGCTATTAACGGAAAATGACGATAATTGAATGCAACTCCGTTTACTCCCGTACTATTTTCAGCCAATTGTACCAGCTCTTTTGTCTGCTCACCGCTCATCCCTAACGGTTTTTCAGATAATATATGCTTACCTTCTAATAAAACCTCGCGATTAATGGAGTAATGCATATAGTTCGGCGTACAATTATGAACGGCCATGACGTCGTTGTCTTGGATGAGTTCACTTTCATTTCCATACGCTTTAGGAATCCCATATTCTTTAGCAAACTCTTCTGCTTTCTCCAAACTGCTAGCCGCAATTGCTACCACTTGTAAATAAGGAATACGCCGAATAGCTTCTATATGGGCTTTTGCTGAAAAACCTGTACCTATAATCCCGATCGTAATGACCTTCATTAGAGCTTCTCCAAAGGTTCCGATTTGCCAAATTGCAGTTGAGGTCCATCCATTGGAGCAGCCCACCGTGCGGCATTCGCAATGACCTTCATAATTTGTGGATGATGATAGGTTGGATACGTTTCGTGACCAGGCCGAAAATAAAAAATCTTCCCTTTCCCGCGCGTATACGTACATCCGCTTCTGAACACTTCCCCGCCGGCAAACCAACTAAGAAGAAGAGTGCTTTCCGGTTCTGGGACGTCAAAAAATTCCCCATACATTTCCTCTTTCTCGAGCTCGATATATTCGCCAATGCCTTCGACAATCGGATGGCATGGGTTAACTACCCATAATCGCTCTTTTTCACCAACCTGCCGCCATTTCAGATCACAAGAAGTGCCCATTAATTTTTTGAATATTTTCGAAAAATGGCCGGAATGAAGGACAATCATCCCCATACCTGCCAGAACCCGTTGATAGACCTTTTGTACAATCTCATCTCGTACTTCTTCATGCGCTTTATGCCCCCACCAAATCAAAACATCCGTCTCACTAAGAACTTCATCCGTAAGCCCATGTTCGACCTCATCTAATGTAGCCGTTCTTACATTCACACCTTCCTGTTGCAAACCTTGTGCAATCACCGTATGAATGCCTTCAGGGTAAATGGCAGCCACAGCTTCATTTGATTTTTCATGTCGATACTCATTCCAAACCACGATATTCACTGATTTATCCTCCTTCAGATGAGCTGTATTATGGACATTTTCCAAATCCACATAAATGAATAAAGCCCTTACATTTATTGTACGTAAGAGCTCGCAAATTTTATATGCCTCGAATAAATAGTGATTTGTCACTTATACAGGTAACACAAAAAAACCGATATACAATCCATGTAGGATTATTCACCGGGTTTAGGGTCTCGATTATTTAACTTCACTTTTTGTAACATCTGCACATTCGTTAACAAAGCTCTATCTCTGGAATTCCTTCCGTTCTTTCCTGAATGTCTTCAAACAGTCCGTCAGCCCGCACCTTTGTGTAGTACTCATATTGTCCGATAACCCCATAATCTCCTTGCATAACACCTGGGTAGGCTCGGTTAACGGAATAGATTTGACTTCGATGAGCGTGAAGCGCACGCCCTTTTGTTTCACGCTGATTCACTATGTTCACTTTGCCAGTTATGGGGACTGCTCCGGTTGGTGCTGAATCTGCGCAATAATCATAGTAGTGAGGAATCGATGCGAAAAACAAGGTGCAATACTGAGATGGCATCAATTTCTCCTCAGATTGAAGAACCGCTTGTTGTGTAGCTCGGGATATGGCTATATGATCTCGATGTCCAGTCACTCCGTTTGGAGGAAACGTTACGATGACTTGCGGCAGCAGCTGTACAATATGGGATTCAATTTTTGCGGCTATTTCATTGATATCCTGGTTAATCAAACTGCCATCCGCGTAATGAAGCAAATACAAGTTAGTTACGCCTATAACGTCGCAAGCCTGTGACAATTCCTGCTCCCGGAGTGTGGCGAGTTCCTTCTTGCAGGTAACTGAATACTCGCCAGACTTCCCTCCGCAACCAGAGGTTGCGCAGATCAAATGGACGTCGTGACCGTCTTCCCTATATTTTGCCATGGTGCCGGCGCAAGCGAATGACTCATCATCAGGATGGGCAAAAACGAACAACAGCCTTTTTTTCATAGGATCCCTCCACTAGACTAATCATCCATCATGAAATTTCTGATAGTGATCTAGAGCAAGAGCCATCACTCCAAATATAGGCTCCTTATTCTTGTTTTCGATTTGTCCGAATGGCGCAAAGGTGTTGAATTGGCTCGTTACATATTCCCTCACAAACGCATTGTTTTGTAGTACGCCGCCTTGCAAAATAATTTGAAAAGGTTGTCTATATAAATTTATTCGCTCAATGACGGCCTTAGCACAAGTAAATAACTGTTCGGCTGCCTGAATCATAATGGACTTAGCCACTTGATCGCCCTGCGTATGTGCTTGTGAGACGAGACTGGACAATTCAGCTACTTTTTCCACAGAATAGCTCGAGTTGTATGTCCAATTAAACAAATCCTCGGGATCTTTTAGATCCAAATAAGGTAAGATTAGCTCAGCCAGTTTGTTCGGGGCCGCCCGTCCATCCCATGTTTTCAAAATGTGAATGATCGCTTGTTTACCTATCCAATACCCGCTTCCCTCATCTCCAACTCGATGTCCCCACCCTCCTGCTCTGGCAACCACGCCTTGATCATTAACGCCATAAACGATAGATCCTGTTCCAGCAATCATTAGAATGCCTGGTTGACCATTCGTTGCTCCCAGTAATGCTGCGAAGCCGTCATTTTCAATAATTAAACGTTTGGCATGTATACGTAAATGCTGCAGCGCCTCTTCAACTAACGTTAGGATGATCCTGCGGTCATATTCGGTATCCAAACCAGCGATCCCCAAAGCCGCACAATCCGTTTCTAATTCTGTTTCGCCAACCTCTCCATTCCCTACTAATTTACCGTCCTCCAAAGCATTTCGAATCGCCTGGATAAGCTCCCTCACGGCTGCTTCTTTACCGACCCCCTGATAATTACAAGATCCTGACCTACCCTGTCCTCGAATCTGACCCTGCTCATCGAAGAAGTAGCACAGGCTTTTGGTTCCTCCGCCGTCCACAGCAAGAAGTGGAATCTTTTTTGCTGACATTATGGGTTCCCCCACTCCCTCATGACTTCATCCAAAACCTGCAGCGCAGTTCGGCTTTTATGATCCGATTCCGTTAACCATTGATCCAGAGCTAGTTGATCCTTACAACGTAGTTGAATCATTCTAATCATCTCTTGAGGGCTTGGTCCTCCTGGCAAGGAGCGTATTTGAATAAAGTTCTCAGGGTCTAAGGCTTGTGCCAATGTGACTCTATCCATTATCAAATTACGACCGATGATCTCCTTAGCTGCTTCATTGACGAGTTCCCATGTAACTTCGTTCGCTGCTAATCCTTCTAACATCGCTCTCTTTACGACTGAACTTACGATATGGTGGGAAGTTCGGAAGGAGAGTTTGTCCGTTCTAACTAAGGTATCCGCCAGTTCGGTAACGGTAGCGAAACTGCCTTCTGTCCGTTTACGAAGCACCTCTTTATTAACATCCATAGTCCCCACTACGACGGCTAGAAGTCGATAGATCTTGTCCATGAGTTCAAGAGATTTCCAGGCGTAAGGCTGCATGTCGTCTTCGGTATCAACAATATCGCCGAAAGGCGTATTATGCATCATCGCAAGCACAGAATCCGCATTGCCTACGCAGCTAGAAAGAAGGGCGCGCATATGTTCTAGAGAAACAGGATTTCGCTTTTGCGGCATGATGGAACTGATCTGAACATAAGGACTGGCTACCTTGATAGCGGCAAACTCCTGTGTACACCAGAGCAATAAATCCTGAACGACTCGACCCAGGTTGATGGCTGCAAGTTTAATAGAAGTTGCAACCTCTCCCAAATAATCCGCTCCGCCAATCGCATCATAGGAATTCTCTACAAGCTCGTCGAAGGCTAGAAGCTCTTTCACTCGGTTCCGATCAATAGGCAAACCCGACGTTGTAAGCGCAGCTGCTCCCATACTACTGCGGTTACAATTATTGTAAGCGGCCGTCATCCGACGGATGTCTCTCGTAAGCGAGTCAACAACAGCCATGATGTAGTGAGCCATGGTCGTTGGCTGCGCCTGCTGGGTATGTGTATAGCCAATCATCAACGTATGAATATGCTCTTCTGCGAATTGCAGAAGCTGCTTACGTAACTTTAAACCGGATTGCATCGTGACCAGAAGCTTCTCCCTAAGTACCATGCGGTAAATAGTAACACCCATATCATTACGGCTCTTCGCTAGATGCAAATTTCCCGCAACATTGCCCGCGTGCTGCTGCAGCTGACTTTCCACCTGAAAGAATAAATCCTCAAACTCACCCGAATAATTAGATTGGCGTAGAAGATCAAGGTCAAGATGTACAATAGCATTTGCAATCTGGCTTGCCTCATCTTGTGAAATCAACTGCTGCTCCTTCAACATAATCAAATGAGCTTTATTAATGGCCATCATGGCATCCAATAGATGCTGTTTGGCTTCATTGTAAGCAGGTTCTAGAACAGCTTCTGTATATGTTTTACCAGGAAATGCTTTACCTTCAACTTCCATAATCGACTCACGATTTCCCATTCAACTATTCACCTCCGTCTTTCATTACTGGTTTCTGTAACCAGCTTTCAAGTAATTGATGTAAGTTAGTAACTGCTTCTGCAATAATCCATTCCCCTGCTTCTAATGATGTCTGCCCAACATGCCCCGTGTAGCCATCCCAACCTGCTGGACTACCTTCCACTAATACATAAGGCAGATTCGAAAGTGAATGATTTGCTGTTAGGTCTACATCACTGTCAATTACGTGAACCAAATCCGGTCGAAATGCTTTGACAACCGACATTTCATAGGGGCCTCCATGGCCTCTGCCAGTTGTTCCTGTAAAAATTCCAGCTTCTTTGGCACTTTGCGTTGATACCATTTGCCACCAGTTCACTAATAGAACACTAGCGTCCTTATAGGTTGCTGTAATAGCTTCTGCTACTGTTCTGGAAACACCTATATTCCCATCATGCGCGTTTAACAACAGTACATTTCGGATACCCATCTGACAAATCCCGTCAACAATTTCATATAAATAATCGGTGATGACAGACGGACTCACGGAGATTGTTCCTGGATAATGACGGGTCTTTCCAGGACAAGCTGTATAAGGGATGACGGGATAAATGAGCGGTTTCAAATCAGGATGGAGACGTTCAGCGAAACCATTCGCTAGAATGACATCCGTACCGAGAGGTGAATGCGGACCGTGATATTCGATGGATCCGAGCGGTACCACTGCAAATCGGACTTCTTTTAATACAGTCTGTAAATCGCGACCGTGTACTTCCCTAATATCCATGGGCTTGATTCCCCCGTTTGTTAAATCGGGAGGCCCCATCAGGCCTCCCTCTGCAGTTATTCCTATTGCTTTAAGCTGATCATGTTCACGAAGAGTCGAATAGAACCAGGGACAAGGTTCGGAATTTCACGATACCATACAAGTGAACTGTAGGTGTAGGTTCCCTTACCGTATTTAGCGCTTAGGAACGTTCCGGTAAATTCCTTCTCCCCTGCATCGCCGTTCGATATCAGCTGCGTGTACTCTTTGCCCCACTCAGACGGGTTGTAAGCCGAACGATCTTGAATCCAATTGTTCCAATCTGCATCTGTAATCTTATTAGGAGTCGTAAAGATCGGATGATCAGGTGCTAGCATCGTTACTTTGGAATTCTCATCCGTGACACGCCATTGAATTAACGGTTCACCAATTTTTATCGGATAAGGAGCAAGCTCAGGTTTCCATTTATCTTCCGGCTTATGATATTGAACGACTAGATTGCCGCCGTTTTCCACATAAGAGAGAAGTCTTTGATTGCTCGAAAGCAGTTCTGGACGGAAACCATATGCCCGTATGCCCAATACAATCGTGTCATATTGAGATAAGTCAGCGGATTGGATCGCTTTGTCATCGAGTTTCGTTACGTTCACGCCAAATTGGGTTAAGTACTGATCAATATTGTCGAATCCACTGGATACATATCCCACTTTCAGACCTGTAGGCACCTTCAAATCAAAGGCCTGAATCTTTAATTCTGCTGGCTGAAGCAAGTAGGTTTTGCCGATATGTGGATAGTCGATAATTTGTACATTTTCCTTACTGGTAACATTACCGCTTGTTGCTACCGCTGTTACCGTATATTTGCCAACTGCTGTTCCAGCAGGAGCTTTGACTTGGAACGTAACCGGCTTTGTTTCACCTTTTGCAGCGAAATTTATTTCTTGAGATGCAGGTGTTACATTCCAATCCTTAGGGACGTTCAAGGAAATGGACGTTTTGGCAGCTCCTGGCGAGTAGTTGCGAACCGTAACCTTGACCGGAAGAGGCTCTTCGGTCTTTAATGTGTTAAGTACTGTAGCCTCAGGGCTCAACGACATAGCAAAAGCCGGGAGCACAGCCACTTGATTCGATGGGGTAACACGTATTTTTCCAGAAACACCATTTAACTGATACAAGACATCTGCACTTACTACAGATGGTTGATACACCTGGAACTCTACAGCATCCCTAGGGACTTGAACCTCATAAGTGGCAGAAACCGTCTGATTGTAGCTAAGTTGGTCAAATTTTGTGTTTCCGACTGCTTTTGTCGTCCACCCCTCAGGCACATTCAGCCCGAGCCCAACGTTCTTCAGGTTGGTCTTGCCGCCATTGTAAGCAGAAACTACCATTTTGACCGTTTGACCTGCAACGATTTCGCCAGTTTCCGGTTTTAACTTCACAACCAACGACGATGCTTCCATACCTGCTTTATTCAGCTGAGCATCCTTCACATGAAGGCGATAAAGCAAATCGGTCTTGACGCTTGCATCTAATGTCGATGCATTCACATCGCTCAAGGCCGTTTCTACATCCGCCTTCATTTCTTGTACCTCTCGCGCCACGTCAGAGAAAACAGGGTATGCTTTAATGACTTCTTCCGCATCCTTATGGAGGGCTCGTAAATCTTTGATCACTTTGTTATCTTTGCCCTTCGCTTCTATCTCTTTGGCCAAATCATCAAAGGAGAATGCAATGCCGTCGAAGAAATCATTCTCTTTTTCGGATTTAACCGATGAATTTAATTTGTAATAGTTGAAGCTTGAACCTTCATCAACATGTCTTCCCATCCCTTGACTCTTATGCATAAAACGGGATTCTTCTCCCAATTGGACATAAGAAGCGCCGTAAATTTCGTCGTAATCTCCTACAGGTACAGCCACGTTGTAATCCTTATCATTGGCAGGAAGGTATAGCTTCTTTATTTGCCAAGGCTGCAGGCCATTTTTCAAATGTTCTGGAAACACCTCAGGGTTAGCCGCATCCTTGAATGCACGAACGGTTATGACGTTAATGGCCCGATGATGACCATGTGTCGATTCTTCGTTGAGGAAAGAAGGAATGACTACGTCAGGCCGCAACTCCCGGATTTTCCGAATAAGTCTTTCATAGACCACCGAATCTCCCCACTTCTGCAGTGTTTCATCGGGGCTTTTTGAAAAACCGAAGTCAAATATAGGATCATTAATTTGCTCGCTTAACATACCCAAAGTGACATTCGTGATTTTGGAAGCTTCCTGCAGTTCGCGTGTTCGTATAATGCCTAGCGCATTACCTAGTTCACTGCCGATCTCATTCTGGCCTCCTTCCCCACGGTTTGCAATGACACTTAACGTATTAACCCCTCTTCCTAATGAAAGATAGGCAAGCATAGCGCTGTGTTCATCGTCAGGGTGAGCTCCTGTGTTCATAGCGCTCGCGATGGTCGTGAGAGGTTTAATCGATTTCCAGAGATCAACTACGCCTCTGTCAGCGCTGACCGGCTGCGCCATGCTAGGAAACAGCAAGGTACCTAATACGGCAACGCTAGTGACACTCGTAAACACTTTCCTCCATGTAGCTTTCTTCACTTTTACTCCTCCTTATAACACCTCTGAGAGTTGAGCGGGAATAACCAATTTCCCGCTAGTATCAAGCAGCGGTCTTGAACCCTCCCGCAGAATGATCATCCTTTACACAGCTGTACCCGCTTTGTCACCGGTCAATTTTTTAGAAATAAAGAGAACAATGATGATGAGGATGATCTGAAGTACGCCATAGGCGCAAGCGGTTCCGAATTCAAATGCATACATTCTTTGGAAAATTTCCACCGAAATCGGGGCTGTTTTAGATGTAAACAACAGAATCGATGATACGAACTCACCAATGCCTGTTACGAAGGCCAATAAAGTTCCCGCTAGAATCCCGCTAAGCGACAAGGGGAAAACGATTCGACGAAAGCTATACCACCACGAAGCTCCTAGATTACGGGCTGCCTCTTCGATTGAAGGATCCATCTGCATAAGCGTAGCCGACGTTGAACGGAACACAAGCGGTAGATGACGCACAAAGTAGGCTAGCGGCAAGATCCAGAAAGTTCCCACAAGAACTTGACCAAAACTGTAGGCAGACGGAGTACTGAAAGCAGTAATTAAATTAATCCCTACTACCGTTCCTGGTAATGCCCAAGGGAGCATAATAAACACATCAAGCAATGTCTTCCCTTTAAATTTCAGTCGAACGATCGCATAGGCAGCAGCCACACCGAATATCACATTGCCAACCGTTGCAACAAAGCTCATTTTGAAGCTGTTAGCAATAGGACGCCATGTTTTGCTGTCAGTAAACAATTCCACATAATGACTAAATGTATATTCTGGCGGCAGTATTTGTGTCGTCCATGTACCATCCGTGGAAAAGGATATGAGAATCAATACCAGAATAGGCAGGAGCAGAATGATGACGCCTATCGTGGAGAGGACCATAGCTGTATATTTCCCCCATGCACTCTTGACCTCTGTCCGATGTACACTAACTCCTTTGCTCAAGTTCTGGTAATTTCTCAAGCCCTGATACCAACGCATAATAATGAGAAATAGGATGGAAACAATGGATAATAAGGTAGATTGCGTAGCTGCCATATCCAAATTTCCGTTTGTTCGGGACAAATAAATTTGCATCGTCATCGTTCTGTCGATTCCGAAGATGAGAGGAGCCGTATAAGAAGCCATGGCAATCATGAAGACAAGCAAGGACGAAGCCACGATAGCTGGGGTGAGCATGGGTAATATGATTCTCCGCCAGATATAAAGACGTCCGGCTCCAAGACTTGCAGCTGCTTCCTCCAGTGAGGGGTCGAGCCCCTTGATCGCAGCGGAAGCGGTCATATAGAAATAGGTGTACATCGTAAAGGTATGAACCATGAGAACGCCCCATACACCTTTTAGCGAGAACGGCACGTGGTCCATCTCAAACCAAAGCTTGAGCGTCCGCGGAATAATACCGCTTTCTCCATATAGAAAAGTAAATGAAAGCACACCTACCAGCGGTGGCAGCGCCATCGGCACCATGGCAAGCACAGTCAGCGCTTTGCGGCCTGGAAACTCATAGCGTTCCAATAGGAAAGCCATGGTGACTCCGACAATCGCGCATGTCACTACACTTAGTACAGAGATATATACACTGGTCCAGAGGGCTTCCAAATTGGCGGTATGCTCCAAGCTGAAGAACCGCGCATAATTTTTAAAAGTAAGATTACCTTCCATTTGAATGCTCTGAATGAAGGTCTGATACAGCGGAAAGAGCACATAGCCCAGCAGTATCAGAAACAAGGGAGCGATTAATACATATACGAAATGAGGCGAAGCAGTGATGGATGGTCGTTTGATCACTGGTTGATGAGATTCTGGTTTCTTGAAGGTCATATTCTCATCCTCCGCCTATTCTAGAAAGTAAATGCTTTCCTTTGGTATATGCAACGCGAGTGCATCGTCACGCTGTCGTACTTGGTGACCTTGATTGACGAACATCGCTTTCAGGGGCTTATTGGATACGTCCGTCAAATAATTGACATTCACCCCGGTGAATTCTGCGATGACAACTTTAGCTAGGAATGTGTTCTCCGATAGTGAAGATTCTGGTTGTGCCTCGCGTACTGCCTCAGGACGGATAGACAGAGTGGTTTGTGCGCCCACTGCCAAGTGACGATTAGGTGCCGAATGACTCACCAACCCGCATAGAACAAGATCGGGTGAAACTCTTACAAAGACCTGATCTCCTTCTATTCGCTCCACGGTTCCGTTCCACAGATTAGACTCACCAATAAAAGAAGCGACAAAACGATTAATAGGTCGGTTGTAGATTTCCTCCGGCTTTCCAACCTGCTGTACAACGCCGCCCTGCATGACCATAATCCGATCCGACATCGCCATGGCCTCAGCTTGATCATGCGTCACGTAAATGGTTGTAATGCCTGATTCAAGCTGCAGCCTTTTAATCTCCAAGCGTGTTTCTTCCCGCAGTTTGGCATCTAAGTTGGATAAAGGCTCATCTAGAAGTAAAATATTCGGCTCAATAACAAGTGCTCTGGCTAGTGCAACACGCTGCTGCTGACCGCCTGATAATTGGTCAATACGCCGATTTCCGTAACCCTGTAAGTGTACTTGCTGTAAGGCGCGTTCTACCCTTCGGAGACGTTCTTCTTTCGGTCGTTTTCTAACTTGAAGACCAAAGGCCACATTCTCAAATACCGTCAGATGGGGAAATAAAGCATAGTTCTGAAACACCATTCCCGTATTGCGCTTGTGGGGCGGCACTGTCGTTACATCTTGATTGCCAAATACGATACGCCCAGAGGTTGGATAGTAAAAACCGGCAATCATTCTCAAAGTTGTTGTTTTTCCGCATCCGCTAGGACCAAGGAAAGTAAAGAATTCACCGGGCTTAATCCGAATATGCACATCCTGAACACCCGATACTTTCCCAAATTGCTTGGTTACATGTTCTAGAGCGACTTCGATCACGTACAGTACCCCCCTTACTTTGAGTTCGGGTAAAGGAGCTATCTCTACCCGAACGGATATTTCGCTTATTTCCCGCCTTTACCTTTAATGCTCTCATCCCAATACTGCATCCAATCTTTCTCTTTTTCAGCCATGACGGTCCAGTCGAGATTCATTGGTTTAAGTTCAATGCCTTTCAACCAAGCTGGAAGTGAGTCTTTGCTAATATCCGTACGTGTAGGAATTTGGAACAATTTATCGGCAAGCTCTATACGAAGCTTTGAGTCGAAAAGAAATTCATAAAATTTCTTCGCAGCTTCTTTGCTTTTGGCATTTTTCACCATTCCTACGCCGTCAACTAGGATAGGTGCCCCGCTAGCTGGATAAATAAAATCAAACGGCTGATTTTTCAAATGCTTCTGAATCATAATGTCCTGCAAATTCCAGAGCGAAAGTGTTCCTTCTTCACGGGCTAATTTTAAGTAAAGGTTAGTAGGATCCTGCGCATATTCCTTTGTATTGGCATCCAGCTTCTTCAGCCAGTCATACCCTTTTTTAGGATCAGCGGCACCTTCTTTGAAAATCATAGCGGAATAAATCGTTCTCATCGTTCCCGATGCAAGTACGCCTCGGATAATGATTTTACCTTTATATTTAGGATCAAGAAGTGCGTCCCAATCTTTAGGTGCATCCTCCTGCTTAAGTGCTTTGGAGTTGTACATGATCACTTCGGGCAGCAGCATTTCACCATACCAACGATCCTTAGCATCTTTATACAAAGCTGGTATGCTATCTGCGAAACTTGGCTTAAAGCTTTCCAAGAGATCTTCGTTCGCCGCAGTCATCAGACCGGATTGAGTACCCCCCCACCAAAAATCTGCTTGAGGGTTAGCCTTCTCTCCCCGCACACGCTCCAGAATCTGCTGCGCACCCATCGTTAAGACCTCGACCTCAACTTCCGGATGCTTCGCATTGAATTTTGGAATAATTTCATCGACAACACTTTTATCCCTAGCTGTATAAATAACAAGTTTTTGCTTCTCTGCAGGTTTGGGTGCCTCCGTAGCTACAGGTTTATCTGAAGGCTTCACCGTGGGTATTGGACTAGCATTTCCAGAGCTCGGCGCGGAGCCTCCGCAAGCTGTAATCACAACCATCATAATGCTCACAAGAGTGCCTACGAGTATTCTGGACACATTCCCCTTACTTGCTTTCATTCACATAACCTCCCGAAAGGTATATTTTGTTGGAATTTACTACGGGGAAAGCTTCTAGGACACTATGAATCGCCCCGATGATGCCCGCTTTGTAACCTAAAGCCGCCAACTTGATTTGGGGTACGTATGGAACCCATTCCGTCAGCATACCTTGGATCTTCTCAACACCGCTTTCCTCGATGTCAATCATCTCCCCGCTTAAAATCAACAATTCAGGATCAAGTATACTGACCATATTTGCGATTCCGTAGGCCCAATGTCTGTAGATGTCATTTAATAATCGCCCTGCCTCTACGTGGCCATCTTCCGTATGACGAATTAGTTGTTTAATCACACCCGGCTCTTCCACAAAGGAAGGCAGCACTTTTCTAGCTTTTTCTTGGATGACTGGAACGGAATAATTCCTTTCAAAAACGCCATATTCACCCCGGTTAAGCTTCTTTGCCTGCCCCACCATCATATATCCGATCTCTCCGGATGCTTCACGCGAGCCTCTATAAAATTGGCCATCTAGGATGATTCCCGCGCCGATTCCCGTCCCTACATACATATAGACCTGATTCTTAACTCCGTTGCCGACACCCTTATGAAACTCCCCTAATGTCATCAAATTAACGTCATTATCAATGACAACAGGTAGACCTAATCGCTCTTCGATCTCCTGTTTGACCGGTAACCCCATCCAACCTGTGCTTGGCGCATAACTCACGGTTCCATCGCGACGCTGTGTAATTCCGGGTAAGCCTAAGCCAACACCTAGTAAACGAGATTTCTCGAACCCACTCTGGCTAAGCAACGTCTGTAAACCCAATTCCAGACAACGAATGGCCATATCGCCATTCGTTGGTTGTTGCAAGCGAAAGTTGTAATCAACTAACAAATCTCCACTTAGATCAGCGATAGACATATACAGCGTACTACCTTCAAAAATCGCTCCAACTACGCCATAAGCTTGAAAATTATACTCAAGCAGGATCGGCTTCCTTCCGCCTTTGGACTCACCTACACCAACTTCGTGGATAAGCCCTTCCTTCATCATTTCATCTACCAGCGCAGATACGCATGGACGGCTTAGCTCCGTTAGCTTCGCTAAATCTGCTCTGGAAACCCGCTTATTTTCCCGAAGCTTACGCAGGATCTCTTGTCTGTTCAATTGTTTCACGAGCTTGCTATTTCCAGTTTGGTTGCGACCAAGCACCTTGTTCACCCCCTTTGATAGTTAGAATGACTAACAAAGTTTTCTAATACGATACTTATTATGGATTTATCGAATTAAGTACAACTTCAATAAAAAAGTGAGATTGTAATCACCTATCCGCGCATGAATGGAAAAAAGGACTGCCATAAGGCAGCCCCTCTGAATTTGAAACCCTATTTCTAAAAAAACGTAATAAATCAATAACAAAAATTATATTCTGCCAGCAAAATAACAGGTAAAGGAGAGATATTAACATGAAAAAATGGTTGTCACTATTACTAATTCTTGCAACCATGATGTTGAGTGCGTGTTCTATATTAGAAGGAGCAAATAACTCGATAGACTATGTAAATCAAGCTACGCAACACATAAATAAACTAAGTAATTTTGCCGAACAAGCACCGCAAATGATGAAAGATGCTGCTTTGAATCCGGAAACGAAACAGGAACTTGAAAATCAATTAAACGAATTAAAAACGGAAATAGAACAATTTAATCTGAAAAGTGTTCCTACGATTGCAAAGGATATTCATCAACAATTGGTAGACAAAAATGAAGTACTGTTACAAGAGATAAATAAAGTGGTAGAGAACGGTCATTTGGCACTTGATAAACTTCAAAATTCTCAAATCTTAACGACAATCAATGATGTAACAGGTTTAATCAATCGAATTAAAAATTTAGGCTCGTAAGTTCTTATAATTGACGCATCATGTGCACTTGTTCCACAAATGTAGTAAATCCTAAACGCTCTAATACCCCAATGAGCTCTTTGTTGGAATCTCTTATGTTCATGGTTATACGCTTACAAGCGGAAGAAAAAGGTGCGTAAACTTCACTTAATACTGCTTTGAGGATATCTTCGGTGTCTTCTCGACCCGGAATCGATTCACATTGGTAAAGAGCGATGGTAGCCAGATTACCGTCTTCTCCGAAAACACGCTTAAAAAGTGCGTAGCCAATCACCTCATCTCCTTCATCGAAAATGATGATAGATTCCCCATCTTTCAAACTGGCCCATTGTGTTTGCCACGCTGACAAATGTCTGTAGAAAGACAGTCCTTTGACTTCTACAGGCAGTCCTCGTTTCGTAACATATCGGCTAGGAGCGTTTGGCTGTAAGAGACTTGCGTCCAGAGCTTCTGTATGTTGGAAGCAGATTAGCTGCTCGGTAATATCAAAGCCGACACTTTGATACAGCTTTTTGGCTGCTTCGTTTTGAATGAGTGCCTCCAGCAAGGCGATATCCGCACCTTGTTCACGATACAATTGGAGGTTTCTTTCCATTAGTTTTTTTCCGATCCCTTTGCCCCTATGCTCAGACGCAATGCCAGTACCCCCGTTCCATGCCACTTTCTTTCCTTCTATGACACGGAACCCATTCATCACGAAGCCAATAGGTTCACTATTTTCATACACGACTAAGGAATGCTCTAGTGAGAGCCCTTCGTTGACAGTTCTTGAAAGAAATTTGTCCAAGTTCAGTGTACTATTTATGAAATATCCTTCGAATCCCTTATTCCACAACGAAACCATGTCGTCAGCCGACAATTCGCTCATTTTTTTGAAAAACATAATCCTCTACCTCCATAGTGAATTATCCTATGATATATCGGAATATCTTCTTTTCCATCTCATTAATTATGGATTTATAGTCGGTTTCCTCACCGCTAAGCAAAAATTGTAGAGCAAGACCATCTCTAAACAACTTATACTTACTATTATGTTAAAAAAGGAGCCTTTCAGCTCCTATTGGTTTGTATTTGTTTCAGTACGTTTTATAAATATTTTCGCATTCTTTTCCTAATGGTTGATAAAAGCAATGCTTCTTATAACGCCCTATATAAGGCTGATTATACCATGTAGAAGGGCCCTACATTTCCGACCATCATCATGCCCGGTTCGCCTTCACCTTCAGCTTCCGCACGAAGCAGCCTTGCCAAAAATGCAACATCCTGATCCCTGGCAATTAACAACTGCCATATTTTCACCTCAACTGTTACTAAATCCATAGTCATTTGATAGAATCGAATCATTTCCCCTACAGTTTTCCCACTATCTCCCGTAAAAAAGCGATGGACCGCTGCACGTCCTCGGTCATCGTACGCGCAGGGTTCGTTTCTGGCGGATGCCATAGCTCGAGTGCTATCCAACCTCCATAGTTTGCATGAGCTGCTGCTTCCAACAAGGCCCGCATGTCAATTTCCCCTTCGGTCACGTCCTCGACCGGAACGCGGCCACGTTGGTTGCGCAGGTGAAATGCTTTGATGCGTTCAGGATATGAACGCACCCAAGCAACCGGATCACAGCCTGCTACATGCGCCCAGCCCGTATCAACGCAAAGGCCAACAGCTTTGTCGGCGAACTGCACGACAGAGAGCAAATCAGCCTCAGCATTATGGCGATCCGCCGCATGATTGTGCAGCGAGAGCTGCAGTCCAAATGGGCTTAGCTTGTCGGCAAGACGAGACAAGTTGTCTCCTTGTCGCTGGACAAGCTCCTCCGGCTTTGGCAGCGGATGCTTCCAACCGCCATAGGGGTCAGCGTTGACGAGCAGATCGGTACCGCCCGCAGCGGCGAGCCGTTCTGCATAAGGAAGAACTTCCGCTTCAAGGTCTGCATACTCGCCATGTAGAGAAAGACCGATATAGGAAGCTGAAACCGTTAGTCCGTAAGCACGGACTAGTGCCAGCTTCTCAGGTGTTGCATCCGTCTCGACAGCGTCAAGACCCGCTTCAGCGCAGGCACGGTACAAATCGTCCCACACTGGCTCCTTCCCATCTGACTTCCATCGTTCAAACCAACCATACATGTTGCTCGAAAAGCCGCGAATATTCATTCAGAAGCCTCCCTTGCATCTGTTGCCGGCGCTACAGTCACTAACTGCTTTTCTCCGGAAATTGCACATTTATATAAGGCACCAATACATAGGAAATGATCGACGGCTCTCCGACCTACGTTCGCATGTGACGGCAAAGCGTTGACTTGGTTATAGAAATGTACAAGCGGGTGATCCATGACAGTGTAAGGTCCACGTGGCCCCGGGTCTACAATTTCTTCCACAACAACCCCATCATGGTCTTTCCTGAAAAGAACCGGTTGACGCGAGTCAAATGGCGTCCAGCGGAGAGCACCGAGTGTGCCCTCAATTTCGCCGATAAACTGCTCACTCCCGTGAGTGCACGTGCCTCTTTCGTAATGAACAGCGATTGGACGGGCATTTGAACGAGACCGAAACGTTAATTGCGCACCCACATGGTGCTCAACATCGTACACGACATCTTGAGGATCTGCGGCTGTTTGGGGCTTCGCCGTCCAAGCGCTGCTAACCTCAATTTCAGCAGGATCCAGCACATCGATTAAGGTGGCAAAATCATAGGGTCCCCAGTCCATGAGAATGCCGCCGCCACTTTTGCTTTTGTCGAGAAACCAACGGCTTGCTGGCTGGTACTCGATTCCTGCACGACTGCGTGTCCATTTGTTAACGAACGTAGCGTGATAGATATCGCCAAGCGCGCCAGATCGAATGACATTCTTAACAGCTTCGTTATGGAGCATGCCCTTATAACGTACACTGCAGCAGCCAAGCAGCTTTCCTTCTGCTTCTGCCAGAAGAAGCATCTCTTCCGCTTCTTCATCGTTCATGGCGAACGGCTTTTCGCATAGCGTATGCCGACCAGATTTCAACGCAAGACGCGTCCCCTCCAAGTGGGCAAATGGAGGCGTAGCTACGATCACGATATCATCTTCAAGCGGCGGTTCGGAGGATAGCATTTGCTCGGCATCCGCAAACGTAATGCTTTCTGGAAAGCTGCTGAGAAACGACTTCAGCGCTTCCTCATTCGGGTCAGCTACCCGAAGCTCGACCGCTTGAGGAAGCTTGGCTGCTGCCTCAGCATGCGTTCGTGCTATGACACCGGCTCCAATTAAATACAAGCGCATAAAGATAACCTCCATTTTCGAATATGACCCTAATGTATCACATCACGAAATTGCGATTCTCTTCAAAATGCGCAGCAAACTTGTCATTTTGTCCACGAACAGAAAAAGGTATAATGACTTGGGGGGGGATTTGGATGTATGTGGAGCAGCTGCGGCTGACACGCTCTTTTGCCTTTAGCCGCGTATGGGGATCAGATGAGGAACACGATCTGCATGTCCATGATTGCTTGGAAATCGGCGTGCTGCTAGATCATGAGTTGGAGTACCGATTCGGTGATCGCATCTATCACGGTCAACCGGGAGACGTGTTCCTGTGTCGACCTTTCGAACCGCACTGGAGCTATGCGCATCCAGATCAACCATTCGAAGCGATCCTAGTGCTTTTTACACCCTCACCGGTTTTGAAGCTTCCCGATGGCAGCCGGTTGCTAATGCCGTTTTATGCTGGGCGAGGTATGTCCCCGCTCATTCCGGGGGATACGACTTACGCCAAGGCAATTGCAAAAGCTGCGCGTTCCGCTGCGGAAGCACAGGAGCAAGGGCAAACGGCATGGGTTACGCATCAGTACATGCACTTGATAGATATTTTATTACAAGTGGACGGATTCTTTAGCGATCAAATGGAGCAAGCGGCTCCGAGAGGAACGAACGCGATAGCAGAATCCGTCGGATATATTCTTAACCATTACCTGGAGGCACTTGACGGCGATGAGCTTGCCCGTCGGGCGGGTGTCGGGCGCTCGTTCTATTATCGCGAGTTTCGATCACTTACGGGCTTGTCGCCGCATGATTTTGTGAATCAGCTGCGGATTCAGTCGGCCATGGATTTACTCCGCACATCAGAGTATTCGATCATCGAAATCGCTGAAAGAAGCGGTTTTCAGTCATTGAGTTCTTTTAATAAGCAATTCAGAGCCTACGCCGGCTGCTCTCCCCGAGACTATCGAAATCGGTCTTATCTGGTGACTTAGGTATATAGAAAAAGGCCAGTCTGCTGCTGCAGACCGACCTTTTTCTTATTCACCAATCGTTCATCTAATTTTTCCTTTAATCCACTTAGGTTCCTCATTGCCGAATGAAACGTTCTGTCGAAATTGCAGTTGTAAGCTTCCTTCATTGAATGTACATACTACAGTCACGCAAAATGGCGCTTCCACGTATCTTAACGTTAGCAAAAGCGTATTCGAATCCTGCCATGTTGCCGAGCCGACTGCCACATTTTCCTGTCTCATATGCAGCGTATACGTTCCTTCAAACCATTCGTTTCTACCAAAGCAAACCGTATGTTTTCCGGTGTTATTTTGAATCGTAACGTTGGCCGAATTCTCAGTAAAATCAATCGAAAGTGTTTGAATTTGTTCCTCATTTTCTTCTAACTCGAACTCGATTCCCGAAATGCTGGTCTCCAGCGTTGAGCTTAAAAGAACTCGTGGCGGTTCCAAGCTAAGTCCTTGCAGCGCATTGGTTCGTGACTCAGAGGCTTCCAGGTCCACAGACAGCACTTCGGATTTCATGGCCGGCAGCAAATGCTCCCAAATTGTATCAAGAACGTCTTGCATGTTATTCACTCCGGACGTTATCGCGATGACCGCATCCTGCTCCGGGAGAACAACGCAGAACTGCCCGAAAGCTCCGTCGCCTCGATAAGCGCCGTGACGGCATCTCCAGAATTGATACCCATACCCTTGAGCCCAGTCATTGTTGGTGCTGGAGTCATTAGAAATTTGCTTCGTTGTCGCTTCTTCTACCCACGACTCAGGAATGAGCTGGTTTCCAGCCCATTGACCCTTTTGTAGATATAGCTGTCCAAACTTGGCAATATCCTCTGTTTTGATCTTCATTCCCCAGCCGCCAATGTGGATGCCGCGGGGGCAGCTTTCCCAAGTAGCACCTTGGATATCCAGCGGTTCCAACAGTCGCGGCTGCAAATATTCCAGTAACGTTTGATCAGTTACCTTCTGCAAAATGGCCGAAAGCATGTAGGTCGCCCCGCTGTTATACACGAAATGCGTACCTGGCTCATGTTCCACGGGAAGGTTCAAGAAATTGTTAACCCAATTTTCGGTTGACTGCATCTTCCCTGATGTATCTGCTGCATGTCCTGTACCCATCATGAGTAAGTGTCGAATGGTCATCGCAGCTAGATGAGGTGAAACTTCTGGCGGCATATCCTCAGGGAAAAAGGAGACAACCCGGTCATCGAGCGAGATTCGCCCTTCTCCCACTAACAATCCAATGGCTGTTGAAGCAAAGCTTTTACTTAAAGAAAACAGCATATGAGGACGTTCGGGCAAATAAGGTGTCCACCATCCTTCCGAAACAACGTGCCCGTGTCGGACGAGCATGAAGCTGTGAAGCTCTAGACGGCGGTCTTTAACCTCTTTTAAAAAGCTCATAATTGAGGAAGACGCAATACCTTGACGCTCAGGCTGACTTCTTGGTAGGGATCGAATAGCACTCATTCATGTCTCTCCTTCTACACACCAGAATATGTAAATCAACAAGACTATTATATCACTTGCATCATCTACTTTTACAAATAATAGATTACAAGACTACTAACAACTTATTTAACCGCAACCGTTATTTTTAACTCATTTTTCGACAAAAAAATAAGCAGAATCGTTATCAGCGAATCCTGCCTATTTGTAATACATCTGCTCATTCAATTCATTTTCTATACAACGTTTACCTCAACTTCGATATTTCCCTTTGTTGCTTTGGAATATGGGCAAAATTGATGAGCGGCTTCAACCAATTCCTTGGCAATATCGGCTTCGACGCCATTGACGGAAACATCCAATTTGGCTGCCAATTCATAGCCGCCACTCCCATCCTTGCCAATGGTAATACTCGCGGTTACTTTCGTGCTTTCCACTTGGACTTTCTTCGTCCTGATGATTAGCTTCAAAGCGCTATCGAAACATGCGGCATATCCGGCTGCGAACAGCTGCTCCGGATTGGTTGCATGTCCGCCAGGACCCCCTAATTCCTTAGGAACTCTCAATTCTAAGTCAATGACCCCATCGCTGGAAGTAACTTTCCCCTCTCTTCCGCCCTCAGCCATTGCCGTTGCTGTATACAATTTGTCCATAGTAGTTCTCTCCTTCGTAATTGGAAATATCACGAAATATTTATCTCCTACAATCCATCTTCTTATACGAACTTCTGAAGATTAAAAAAAGGGGCTGTCCCTCAAGGGTTATGAACCCTTGATAAGGACTTCCGCCAATAGGGGGAAGTTCTTATGGGTCATATCAGAATTTATTTGGTTTAGGATTTGGGGTATGCAAAGCTTATTCCTTTGTTATTCGTTCGCTCCATAATAAGCGCGTTTTCCGCGCTTATTATGAACAGACGCGCAGGATGCACTGCTGAGAAGTTGAATTCCGGCTTCTCAGACTCTGTTAACGAGTTTTGGCTCGCAGAGCTCTCGCGGAAAGCTTTGGGACAACCCCCATTCTTTTTCCACACTTAACGAATTTTGCAAGTATTACGGCCAAGCATTTGATTAATCGCACATTTTTGCGCAATGCCTGTAATAAGAAACGGAAGTGAAATCAATCCTGCTAATTTCCAGTAACCAGGTAAGAAGTAAAACAAAGACAATAACGCGACACCTAGAATAATACGAATCACACGATCAGTTCCGCCAACATTTTTCATAATCTATTACCTCCATATTGTATTGGTTTGTTTTATTGTGTTTCTGATTACGATCATAACAAAAGCGTTTAGATAGAACCGTAACTTTGTCACATAGCGATAAAATAAACGTTTGGAGGTAATTAAAGCTGCATTATAGTTCTATATATTTCTTCAAATTCTGACGCTGTATATGCGAAATCTGTCCTCTGGATAATTGCAATAGCCCTTCTTTCTCGAGCGACTTCAGCGTTCTGCTGATGACTTCGCGGGCCGTTCCTAGCTCAATGGATAGGGTATCATGCGTGATGGTAAGGTTATCGCGTCCATCCTCGGTCATCTCAACCAGATATTCCGCTACCCGGCCGCGGATTGATTTGAAGTTGATGCTATCCAGTAAGTTGGACATTATGATAATTCTTTTGGCGAACATTCTAAAAATAAACTGTCGAAAGCTTTTGTAACGGTCCATCCAGTCTTTAAACACATCAACTGGAATAGCAACTACAGTGCAAGGATTTTCGATGCAGGCAGAAGCTTCATATTCGGTCTCGCCGAGAATGCTGGACATCATGAGGGGACAGCATTCCCCGCCTTTGACTCGATACAAGGTGATCTCTCTTCCGCTTCCGCTGATTTTATACATTCTTACAGTACCTTCCAGAATTAGAACGGCATGCTCCAAGAACTGACCCTCTTCAAATACAAAGCTAGGCTGTAAATCTAACATTACAATTCCCTCATCGCTCCAGTCCTGCAAAGAAATATCGGACAAGCTGGGGAAGCATGATACAATATGCGGGACTTTCTCAAGCATAGCAGATGACATTGGTTGTATCCTTCCTTACGAAATGGTAGGTTTTAACAAGCACAGTATACCATTAAACAATCAAACGATCGATCTAACTTCATCTGCAAATGAAAAAAGTGACAGCAGTCAACATCTGACTAGCTGTCACTCCTTATATTTAACTAGTTAAGCCTGCTTTTATCGCACGAGCCACCGTTAAGAAAGAAACATTACATAACTTGTGTTGGTTTTTGACCCTTGTTGAATAAAGAATCAATTGAGATAACATAACTGCCATTTAAGAGAAGATAAATTGCAGCCGCAATCATGGAAAGATCCAGTTCGTATCCAGCCATTTGGCCATTTCCGAAGAAACCGACGGCTAATTTTACTTTAAAAGTAGCGACTAGAAGGATGATAGCCATTAGTCCTGATACAATACGTGTACCGAATCCTAGAATCAGTGCTAGGCCCCCTATCAGTTCAATCGTTGCAACGACATAAGCCATAAAGCCTGGAATACCGATGCTGTCAAACCAGCCTGCTATATTGCCAATACCTCCTTGATACTTATCAACCCCATGAGCAAAGAAGGTAATTCCTAACAGCACTCTTAGTATCAATGCGCCAATATGATAATTATTTTTCACTCTTGTTTCCCCTTTCCATCACTAACTTTTTTAAAGTCATAAACTTTATGTTCGTATAATACTTCAAATAACTTACTTATGTCAAGCAACTAAACATAATTTATCATCGTACTTATTAGGGGTTAACGCAAATAATCACGCCTGCTCACAGCAGCCGTGATTGAATATAGCAATGATCATATTATAAAACCTTTGTCATTTAAGCATTTTTACCAATGTTCCATCCATTACTTAGATTTTTTCTTGGCAGCAGATCTTCCTTGTTTTTCCGGATCATTTGAAGGTTTCTCAGCATGTTGAGACCCGTTAGGTTTGAAGTTACCTTTGTCACCCATGTAAATTGCTCCTTTCCTTAGCATCTAGTTTAATTATTTGCCATTAGGTAACGAATTATGCCGTAACTAATAACGCCAATTCTCATAACTTGCTTACTTGGAAGTAATGATGTGCAAATCTTGAATATTAGTGCTCATATGTCTTTTCGTTTTTTCATAGTGAGAACTAGCCTTATTTAGTTGTTCGTTGGTTAATAGATCCATTGGAATGATCTTGAAATTCCGCCAATGAAGATCATAGTTGTAAGTCGGAAGAAAGCTTGGTTTACTCAATTTAATAATGGATTTATCTGCCATTTTGGTTTTGACAACATCAATGGATGCCATCCCTCCAATTCTTGTATGTAACTCACTCTGACCAGATAGAAAATTTCCGAGTGAATAAAGAACTAAGGTTTCATTTCCTTTTTTCCCTTTAACCCATGCCGGAGGTTGTAGAACATGCGGATGATTACCGATGACAATATGAACACCAAGATCCGCTAGTTTTTGGGCGAGTCCAACTTGAGCTTGGTTCGGGAACCGTTCATATTCCTTGCCCCAATGCACAGCAACCACAACGACGTCGGATATTGTTTGGGCCTGTTCCACATCATTGCGAATTTGAGTCTCATTCATCATATTTACCAAATAAGACTTTCCTTGAGGAATTGGAATTCCGTTGGTCCCATAAGTGTAACTCAAAAATGAAAATGTAATCCCATTCTTGGTTATTGTCCTAATCCTCTCATGATCTGATTGTGATTTGAAAGCACCTGTGTAAGGGATCCCAAGCATGTCCAAATAGGTTAGAGCACTTTGAATAACCTTCTCCCCTCTATCAAGGGAATGATTGTTAGCGACGGTGACTAGATCCACTCCAGCATCTTTCAGAGCATCACCAACTTCATGAGGACTGTTAAAAGAAGGATAGGCGGAGAGTCCAAGTTCTTTGCCTCCAATCATCGTTTCTTGATTAGCAACAAGAATATCGGGAACTCGTAATATCCTTTGAACTTCTGCAAACATGTTTTTGAAGTTGTAGGTCCCATCTTTTTGTTCGGCGTCGGCGTAGACACGATCGTGAATCAAAATATCACCAATTGCTCCCAAAGTAACTTTAGTTACTACCGACTCTTTATCACTAGGTGAGATGGGTAGATGTGGTTGGATCGGTGGCAAGTTCTGGTCTGATTTTGATTTTATTACGTTGGGTTTTGTAAAGCTATTCAAGCAGCCAGGAGTCAAAAATAGGATTGTAACAATCACAGCAATGCGTATCATCACGAAGAACCTCTCCTGTTGGTCGAATGGTGATTGCCCTGTTAGTATTCCCCCACGCGGCGTAATCCATGTTCCGACTAGTTGAGAAAATGAGAAAGCTTATCCCATTTGGAATAAGCCCAATTTACCATCCAAGTTATCGCCCGAGGATACGGTTTTAGACAGGTTTTTGATGGTTGGTGTAAACCCCGATTATAGATAAGACCGCTGCTACGCCATTAGCAATTGCATTCATCTCATCGTCTTGAATAATATCTAATCCGTAAGCGTTCAAAATCAATTTGGCTGCACCTAATAAGCCCAAAGTTAACGTATAATAGTTCACTTTCATTTCTCTCACCTCCTATAAAAATAGGATGCTATATCCTATGTGAGAGATTAAGAGTCGGACATATCCAAATGGTATGGTTCCAAAAGCACAAAAAAAGTGCTGCCACCCTTGTCAGAGTTGGCAGCACTTCATTCTTTTCACTAGATCAGTCCGAATTCCTGACCAACCTTCTGCAATCTATCTAAGGCAAAAGATAAGTCTTCCTTTGAATGTTGAGCCGTTACAATAAGCCGTACTCGGCCTTTATCCAAAGCAACCGTCGGATAAATGATACCTTGAGCGAACACGCCTTCTTCCAGCAAACGATCCGAAAAGCGCATGGTTTGTGCGGGATCACCTATAATAATCGGTATGATGGGAGTCTCACTTGCGCCGGTATCAAAGCCTAAACGCTGTAGAGCTGCACGGAATCCATTCGCATTGTCCCAGAGCTTTGTTACTAAATCAGAGCTTTCCTTAAGTACTTGAATAGCGGCCAAACACGTTGCTGCAACCGCTGGTGGTTGCGATGTACTGAACAGAAACGGCCTTGCCGTATGAATCAAATGCTCTTTCAAGAGCTGGGCACCGGCAACATAGCCACCAACGGCTCCGATTGCTTTGGATAACGTGCCGATTTGGATATGCACTCTGCCATGAAGACCGAAATGATCCGTCGAACCTTTACCGTTGGTGCCAAGGACCCCGCTAGCGTGAGCATCATCCACATAAACAATAGCGTCGTAGGCTTCGGCTAGTTGAACAATGTTGGGAAGTGGCGCGATATCGCCATCCATACTGAATACACCATCTGTCACAACGACGCGTTTACGATGCTTTTGCGTTTCTTTCAAAATAGCTTCTAGCTGATTCATGTCCTTGTGAGCAAAAATTTTGCGGCTTGCTTTCGTCAAGCGGATGCCATCAATAATACTCGCGTGATTCAGCTCATCGCTTATCACCACGTCGTCGGCTCCAAGAACAGCTGACAATGCGCCTTGATTCGTTGTAAAACCGGACTGGAATACAAGAGCCGCCTCAGTGCCTTTGAATTTGGCAAGCTCGATCTCCAGTTCATCGTGAATATCGAGAGTTCCCGTAATCGTTCGCACAGAACCGCTGCCAACTCCATACTTCTCGATAGCTGCGATCGCAGCTTCCTTGAGCTTTGGATGATGGGTCAAGCCCAAATAGTTATTGGAAGACATTTGAAGAACTTTCTTACCGTTCAAGTACATCCAAGAGTCGGAACCGCTCTCCCATACTTTAATGGAGCGGTATCTTCCTTCTCGCTTCCACCCTTCGATATCCGCTGCCAAATCATTCAAATAATTCATGTGAACCTCCTAAAAGTTTTGCGGAGCAAAACTAACTTCGTAAGCATCCGCTTTTGAGTTTTGCGGAGCAAAACTTACATTGTAAGCACCGCTTTTGAGTTTTGCACTAATGTGTAAATACAATTTTGCCGCATTGACCTTGATCCATTAACTGGAAGGCTTCCTCATACTGATCTAATGTAAATCTATGCGTAATAACCGATGTCAGATCAATTCGTTTCTGGTTCAGCAATCCCTTCATTTGATACCAGGTTTGGTACATCTTTCGCCCCGTAATCCCTTCAACCCGCAGCCCTTTAAAAATAATTTGATTCGTTAGGTCCAGGCTCACCTCTTTGGTTGGAATACCGAGCAAGGACACTCTGCCCGCGTTAGCCGCAGCTTCGAAGCCGTCTACGATGGCCTGAGGATTGCCGGACATTTCAAGAACAACCTCAACGCCTTCTCCATCCGTCATTTGTTGGAGAGCCTTGGATATACGGGTTTCCATCGCGTTAATCGTAAAATCCGCACCCATTTTTTTGGCGAGCTCCAATCGGTTAGGGTTAATATCCGCGGCATAAATTGATCCTGCACCGCAAGCCTTTGCTACTTGAATGGCCAATAAGCCAATCGGGCCCACACCAATAATGGCAACCGACTTTCCAACAATGTCGCCGGACAGAACTGTTTGCACAGCGTTGCCAAGCGGGTCCTGCAAGCAAGCGATTTCATAAGGGAGGTCAGGAGCATTATGAATAATGTTGGTTGCCTTCACAACGGCAAATTCAGCAAAGCAGCCAGGCGCCGTAATCCCGAAACTTTTGGTATTCGGGCAAACATGCGCATTACCCGTCCGACATGCTTTACAGGAACCGCAAACCATGTGGCCTTCCGCAGAAACATAGTCACCGATTGCAATACCCGAGACCCGTTCTCCGACTTCCACAACTATGCCTGCGAATTCATGACCAAAGACGTTCGGCGTTACTACGGTTTTGTCTGCCCAGGTATCCCATTTGTAAATATGTAAATCTGTTCCGCAAATCGATGTTGCTTTAATGCGAACAAGAACCTCATCGGCTCCGCAAGTCGGAATAGGAACTTCTTTCAATATAGCACCAGGTCCTCTGTGCTCTTTGACCAATCCAATCATGGTAGTGCCCATCATCGTTCCCCCAAATTTAGTTTAATATAATGCACAAACGTGCGTTTTACTATCTATATATACCATATTATACAAACGTATGTTATATTGTAAATAGGCATTTTGACAAAACGGAAAATAAATATTGGAGGACCTGAAATGAACGAACCGATACATAAAATGGTGGGTCGAAAGCTTTTAAACATTCGCAAAACAAGAGGATTAAGCTTAGATCAAGTCGCTGATCTGACTGGTGTCAGCAAAGCGATGTTGGGGCAAATTGAACGAGGAGATTCGAATCCGACGATTTCTGTACTTTGGAAAATTGTTAGCGGCTTACAAATTTCGTTTACAAGTCTAATCGAAGATACCGAACCGAAGATTACGGTTGTCCGCGCAGCCGGGCTTTCTCCATTTGAAGAGGAAGATGGGCAGTATCGCGCGTTCCCGCTCTTCCCTTTTCACCCTCAAAAGAGCTTTGAAATTTATACGGTCGAAATGGATCGCGACTGCAGTCATGCCTCCGAGCCTCATAATGAGGGCGTTGAAGAATACATTCTCATGGTAGAAGGATGTCTGGATCTAACCATCTCCCAGGAAAGCTATACGCTCAAAGCTGGCGATGCCATTCACTTCACAGCAGATCGGCCACATACGTATACGAATAGATCTGACGCTAAAGCCGTCTATAAAACCTTAATTTACTATCCGCCTTCTTAACATTAAGATTATGGTACGGACCACCTATTTCTATTAAAGAACGCAAGCAGCCGAATACCATGGCCGCTTGCGTTTTTTTCTCATTATACCTTAACTAATGTTTTGTAAAATTGTTCGATTTCAATCGGCTTTCCGCCATTCACACGCGATTCCTCTGCGGCAAACGCCATCAAATGGCTTCGCACAGAAGCAGCTGCGGATGAATCACTTTCTCCCCCAGCATACGTACGAACCTCACGAAGAAAACTGCGCACGATGCCCACATCGCCGCCGCTATGCCCTTCTTCGGATGCATGGACATGAATCGCATTCTGCTCATTCGTCACAAAATCATGTACTGTGAATGTATGCTCTTCCATGTTTCCTCTAATTTCACCCTTCGTTCCCATGACTTGCACAATGCGCGTATTATCCCGCGTAAACCCGCACATGCTGAACATCGCGGTAGCCCCGCTGGCAAACTCCATATTCACTACCTGATGGTCAACGACATTGTTATCGCTGCGGTACACGCATTTGCCGTATGGTGTTGTGCGCAACGCCTCAAGTATGCCCTCTAAGCTAGTATCCGTTGTGAACTTAGCTGCCCAACCCCGGCCGGAGCCCAAATAATATTTAGGCGCATAGTACTGGCAGCTGGCTTCAGCTGGACAGCCATCGAGACAACGTGCAGGCGCGCCTTCAGGTGCGTTCTCCGCATTAAAATGCATAAGTGATCCGAATGAACTCACTCGCTCGCAAGGCTCACCCATGATATACGATAAAATATCCATATCGTGGCACGATTTGGCCAAGATCATCGGACTTGATGTGTCCGAGTTATTCCAGTTGCCGCGCACAAAGCTGTGCGCCATATGCATATTGCCAACATTCTCATTGAGTTGAATGGAGACAATTTGTCCAATCTTCCCTTCATCGATGACACGTTTCATCGCCGTCCAGAACGCCGTATAACGAAGTACATGGCATATCGTCAGCAAGCGATTATGCTTTTTAGCCATACGCTCCATTTCTACGCATTCCTCTGGACTTGGAGACATCGGTTTCTCAAGAAGGACGTGATAACCAAGCTCAAGCGCCTTCAGCGTCGGCTCGTAATGCATCTGATCCTGCGTACAAATGATGGCAATATCCGCCAGCTTCGGCTGTGCCAAGAGCTCTTCCCAATCCGCATAGGCATGCTCATGTGAAATTCGGTGAGCAGCCACAAACGCTGTCCTTCTATCTTCATCCGGCTCCGCTACCGCGATAATATCAAGTTCGTGAGGGTAATTAAGCGCATAAGGCGCATAAGCATGGGCACCGCGACTGCCGGCTCCGAGCAGAATAGCTGTAACTTTTTGCATAGTTGGTCTCTCTCCTTATACTGTCTGTTAGGACTTACTGCCTGTAAAAGCAATCCCTTGAATAAATGAGCGTTGGAAAATAAAGAAGATAATAATCATAGGCAAAATAGCCATCATAGAACCTGCCATAATAATCGTATAATTCGTTTTGTGCTCCCCTTGGAGGAACGCAATGCCTGCTGACAACACCATTTTGTCTGGTGAGCTATTGACAATGAGCGGCCACATCAGATCGTTCCACGACCACAGCATGGTGAAAATAGCGAGAGCAACCATCCCCGATTTGGCTAAAGGCAGCATGATCTGCCAATAAATGCGAAATTGATTGCAGCCATCAAGCTTAGCGGCTTCTTCTAGCTCGTGCGGGAGTGTCATGAAAAATTGGCGCAGCAGAAACGTGCCGAAAGCACTGAATAAACCTGGAACAATGAGTGCAGTAAGTGAGTTGAGCCATCCAAAGTCTTTCATAATCATATACTGCGGGATGAGGAATACTTGACCCGGCACCATAAGAACGGACAGCATCAAAATGAAAAAGAAATGACGCCCCGGAAAGCTAATTCGGGCAAAAGCATACGCAGCAAGCGAGCAAATGATTAATTGGCCGATTACTTTTATCACCGTTGTAATAAATGTATTCCAGTAAAAAGTGAAAAATGGCAAGTTCAAAAATACCTTCGTATAATTGCTCCATTGAAACGTTTTAGGAAGTAGTACCGGAGGTATCGCTGTTGATTCTCCTAACGTTTTCACCGATGTAAGAAACATCCAGATGAAGGGAGTGACCATGATGACAGCACCTAGGATAAGAATAAGATGTATGAACCCGGTCTGAACTGATTTTCGTTGATGGATTCTGGTGTTCATGCAGCCGCCCTCCTCATTCGTAGTGAACCCATTTCTTCTGAATTTTCATTTGAATATACGTAATTATCATAATAATGGTAAACAGCAGGACAGCGATCGAGGACGCGTAGCCCTTGTTATTTTTCAAGAAGCCGTATTTATAGTATAAGAAGACAATTGACTGTGTGGATTCCATGACGATATCTCCTACCATCATATATATGAAGTCGAATACCTGAAAAGCGCCAATCAAAGAAGTAACCAGTACGAAAAAAATGGTTGGCGTCAAAAGAGGTATCGTAATACGCATAAATTTGGTTATAGCTCCCGCACCGTCAATGGATGCAGCTTCATAGTAGGTAGATGAGATACCTTGGAGTCCGGAAAGAAATATAATCATGTGGCTGCCAATGGAACACCATATAGCAACAATAATAATCGATAATAACGCCGTGCGATTATCCGTCAACCAGTGAGGACCAGGAATTGACAATAAACCTAGTAAGTAATTGATCAAACCGAAATCAGAATTGTACAGCCATTTCCAGACCATAGCAATCGCGGCCGGCATGGTTACAACCGGAAGAAAATACATTGTGCGGTAAATGGACAACCCTTTGACCTGCTGATTTAGCAGAACAGCCAGCAGAATGGACAGAATGATCCCGATTGGCACAGCGAGGACGATATAAATGCTTGTATTCCGGATAGCATGAAACAGCTCTTTATCCGTAAACAGCATCTTGTAATTCGCCAAGCCAGTCCAGGTGTATTTGCCGAAGGCCCCCCACTCCGTAAAGGAAAAATAAAAGGTTTGGAACACAGGCCAAATATAAAACACCAGCAAGCCAAGCATTAGTGGCATAATCATGATATATGCCCACTTCCAATCAGATAAACGCTTCGAGCTGAATCGCATGTTTACTCACTCTCCTATGAGTGGAATTGGGGAAGGAGATCCGCTTCCGAACGTTGCTTTCCGAAACGGATCCCCTGAACCTTATTTTTCTGCTGCTAATGCTTGGTTCATCTTAGCTCCGAGCTCTTTGGCCGCATCAGCTACCGGTTTATCTCCCGTCCATGCATTTTTCAAAATTTCTGTTTCGTAAGTATTCCAAACCGAAGTATTCTTGGATACAGGGTACGGGGTTGCATACTCTGCCATATCTATGAAAGCTTTTGCCTTGTATTGCGGGAAAGTAGCTAACCAGGAAGTCTCGCTGCCCTTGTAAGCCGGAATTGCTCCACCTTGCTTTGCAGCAATTTCAGCCGCTTCCTTAGAGCCAAGGAACTTAACGAATTCCCATGCTTCTTTCGGATGCTTGGAGTTCGCGGATATGACATGACCCAGACCGTGAATGACTACACCCTGCTTTTTCCCTTTTGGCAGCACGGCTACGTCTGCCTTGTTTTTCATATCAGCGTTTTGATTAATGGTAAACGCTGCCCAAGAACCGTCAAAATACATGGCGAGCTTGCCGGAGGTGAACATATCGGCAGGAGCAGTTTCCGTCATTTGAGCCAGTGTTGGAGATACTTTATGAACTTGAATCAGATCCGTTAGAAATTTCAAACCTTCAATCGCTTCCGGTTGGTCAAAGCCTGATTTCTTATGGTCATCCGAAATGACATAGCCGCCAGCCTGAAGAATCGTATTGTAGAAATCCTCCTGATTCATCATCGGGGCAGCGAAGCCGTAGACGCCTTTGGCAGGGTCCGTTAATTTCTTAGCAGCTTCAGTCAGCTTGCTCCAATCCCATGTGCCGTCCGGATAAGGAATTCCTTTATCATCGAACAGCTTTTTGTTGTACCATAAGCCAATGGTGTCAAAGTCTTTAGGAATCCCATAATTTTTGCCGCCCAGACTATAAAGTGAAACCAGCGAGGTTGGATATTTGGAGAGATCTAACTGATCGGTCTTGATCGTCTCTGTCAAATCCTTTAACATGCCGTTGCCTGCATACTTAACAAAATTAGGACCATTCATCCAAAGCACATCAGGCATCGTCCCGCCTTGCGCGGCCGTTTCTAATTTGGTGAAATATTGTTTGTACGGCGTATTCTCCGCTTTTACTTCAATATTCGGGTGACTCGCTTGGAACGCTTTGATGACATCGGTCATCGTGTCCATACTCCAGCCTCCATAAGTAATGGTTACTTTTTCCGCAGATGCTGTAGCCGTAGTCTTACCATCGGTTTTGGGAGCTGTTGTGGATGTAGAGTTAGACGAACCAGAATTACCGCAAGCGCTTACAACAACCATTGCCGACATGAGCGTTGTGATGAGAACAACCTTTTTTGTATTGTTGACCATTTCGCTATCACCCTTTTTTTCATTTTTTTATGATCGAAAATGCAAATATGACATACGCCGAAAACCTATTTCACCCCCTTCAATTCGTTTAATATAATTGGCGCCAAACGTTGGACAACGTTATCCAACGAACCAAAAAAAATTAGTTTCTAGTAAATACCGAAGATTGTCTCACAATAAGCCGATGTGGAAGCAGCACTTTGGAAAGCTGAGGTTGCTCGCCATTCAGCATATCCAGCAAGGTTGAAGCTGCAGTTGTGCCTATTTCGACTTTGGGTACATGAACAGACGATAACGGCGGTGTTGTATATTGGGCAAAATCAATATTATCCATCGAGATGAAAGCAATATCCTCTGGAATGCGTAATTGGTTTTCGATGACAGCTCGCATAGCTGGGATCGCTAATTGGTCACTCGCCGAAAATATTGCCGTAGGTCGTTCCAGATCTGTACGCTTCAGACGCTCCATGATACTCTCATAACTGCGGTCGATTTCCCACCGGGTGTCTATCACCCATTCTTTATTTAAAGGAATACCCGCGTCATACATGGCAAATTTAAAGCCCTGAAATCTCTCTTCACTGTTTAATTCACTTGTATGACCTGGACCGCCAACAAAACCAATCGATTGGTGCCCTTGCATAATGAGGTGATCGACAGCTGACTTCGCGGCGTGAATACGGTCGTAATCAACCATGGTAATTTCCGTACCGTTCGTACAAATGCCGATCAGTGCTAGATCCTCCACTTTTAGCAAATAGTCAACGATCTCGGGGCCTACTTCGCCAACGATAATAATGCCATCGACTTGTATGTCATGTATGCAACGATGCAGAAGCGCTTCGTCTTTAAGCTCATCTGAGGTATGCATGAACCCCAGAGAATAACCGGATTCCAAAATTTTCTTGGTAAACGCAGTAATGATCGGAGAATAATAAGGGTGATCGTCGTTCAAACGAGCCGTTTGAATGATGCAGCCAATTTGCTTCGTCAGCTTTTTCTCTACCTTTTGTTTGTTTACAAGGTGTCGCGCCGATTCATTAGGTGTGTAATTCAATTGACGCACAGCCTCCCAAACCTTCGCCTTTGTCTCTGGGTTGATGTGCCTGCTGGTATCATTTCTCACTACACGTGAGGCTGTTGAAATGGAGACTCCGACTAAATCTGCAATATCTTTGAGAGTAGGCAATTCATACAGCTCCTTCTATCTAAACCTATATCCAATCATTAGCCAAACGTTATCCTGATGTTTGGGGCAAACGCTTTCTTACAGAATAATTCATCACTTCGCATGTTGTCAATATGTTTGACACCTTAAATCACAAAAAAATGCTGCCACCTTTACTTCAAAGGTTCGCAGCACTTATTTCAAAGCTAGACATTTATTTCGAAGCAGCTGGTTCAGCTATTACCTTATACTTAGACGAAATATACGTGACAGTTTTCGCTTCGGTAATCACCTGAGCATACATCATGTCAGGTTTCGGCTCGAGCAGTGTATACATAATGACAGCCTGACCATCTTCGTTAAACTGGATCGCATTAACTTCAATACCGTAGCCAGGGTTAGGTTTATCACCTCTGGACAGCGTTACCTTGTTAACATCATCATTTACTTTCTCAACCTTTACCGCTACTTCTTCTGTAGGAGCAGGTTTTGGAGTATTAGCTTCCATCACGCGAATTGCGTTATAGAGCCAACTAGCTGCTTCTCCACGCGTTAACTCACTTTTTGGATTAAACTTACCGTCCTTATCAAGGGTAGTAATTTTATAAAGCAGCAGTCTCTGTAAAGTGCCTTGATAATCAATCGTGATTTGATCCTCATCCTTGATAGTGATAAACATTTTGATCAGCGGGAAATTGCCTTTCTTTTCTAAGGCACGAACTAATAAGTCCCCGAATTGTTCACGAGTTATCGTCGCATTCGGGTTCACATCTTTAGGAATCTCTAATCCATGATAATGAGCAATGATAAAGGCATCCGCATACCAAGCGTCATTCGAGATGTTCGCATACATGTCCGTTGCTACCGGCTGTTTTTTGAAACGCATTAAATCTAAGTTCAGATCCAAGCCTTTTACAATCATTTGCACACTTTGCGCATAACTAATTTTTCCTTTCGGAACAAAATGCTCCTGATCGATCCCGCTTACGACGCCACGGTCTTTTAAGGCCAGAATGGATTCTGCTTGTCCTTCCTCTAAATCAGAAAAAGCAAATGCTGAACCGAATGTCAAACTACTGCACAATAAGGTTGTTAACGTTAACGCGGCTATTTTTTTCATCAGCTCTGTTCTCCTTTGGGTATGTATTTGTATAACCCGTTTTCTGAGTTACTTACATAACGTTGAGCAGTCAAATTATGTTGCAGATGATTAACCAAAACAAATAACCAGCAGCCTCTGGCTACCGGTTTAACAGAATTCGTATTGATATTTCGGGGAATTAAATTCGTATCTTTACAACGTCGGAGCATTCAAAGCCGTCTCAATGTTCTTCAAGTCGAATTGAATCTGCTCGTTGATGTTCCACGGATGATACCAGCCTTGTTCCATCATGTACTTCGTTATTTTCTCATGCGTATCAATCGCTTCATCTAATTGCTTGGAGAGCGTCGCTTTGATCTCCGGAGTACCTGCCTCTGTTACAGCCATCGCGTAGTTTCTTACTCCGCTCTTAGCAGTAATCAAAAAATCCATAGCAATCACTTGATCGGTCATCGTATGCATACCTGTCAAATGCTCAAGAATGGTGTTCATGCTTTCCCTCCTATTCGGTCGCTTTGGATAGAATTGCCCCAAGCTCCTGCAGCTGCTGCGTCGATAACTCAACGTCTTGCTGTAAAATTTCATTCAAAGCCGGATCCGTAACTAAGAGTTTCATCGTTTTCGCCTTGGTTAAACAAACTGTTTTGAAAGCTGCTATCTCATGGACCTCAAGGGTTTCGTGTAGAGAAAATGTCATCTTCTAACCTGCACCTCCGAATAACTTGTTTCACCATTACGGTTTAAGAATAACTTTAATACAATTCTCTTGTCTGGTATCAAATACTTCATAACCATGTCTTGCTTCGCTAAGCGGCAGGATGTGTGTAATAACATCACCTGGATCCACTTTGCCAGTATCAATTAGCTCATACATATACGGCATGTAGTGAATGACAGGTGCTTGTCCAGTACGGATATTTACATTTCTTTGGAAAATGTCCCCGAGCGGGAAAGCGTTATATCTGCCTCCATACACACCAGTTATTTGAATAGTTCCACATTTACGTACAGCCTGAGAAGCAATAACAATACCGCCCATCGCACCCCCGTGCAGCTTAAGGCCAGATGCTATCGATTCCAGCGGGGTCATTTTTCCACTCATTCCTGTGCAATCGATGACAACATCTGCTCCACCTTTTGTGATTTCCTTTAAGTAATTTCCGATATTCTCCCCATGCTCGAAGTTAACGGTTTCAACCTTATTCGTTCGTTTCGCATGCTCCAAGCGATAATCGAGATAATCCACGGCGATAACCCGCTTTGCTCCTTTTAACCAACAAAATTTTTGTGCCAACAGTCCCACAGGTCCGCAACCGAGGACAATAACCGTATCCCCTTCAGTCACACCTGAGTTATCAACACTCCAGTAGGCTGTTGTCATCGCATCCGCAATCAAGCAAAGCTTCTCATCCGGATGCTCGCAGCTTTCTGGGATTTTGAAGTGAGTGAAGTTCGCGAAGGGTACCCGCAAATATTCAGCTTGTCCACCCGGATACCCGCCTGTTGTTCCGGAATATCCGAAGTAAGCACCCATATCCCCGTTCTCATTGGAATTATCGCATTGGCTTTCAAGCTGGTTTTTACAGAAAAAGCATTCCCCGCAGCTAATATTAAAAGGAATAATGACACGATCGCCCTTCTTTAGCTTCGTAACGCCAGAACCTACCTCTTCCACAATGCCCATAGGCTCGTGTCCGATTACATAGTCTTCCTGTAAATTGGGGATCATTCCGTGAATCAAATGCAAATCGGAACCGCAGATCGCCGTTGTCGTCATTCGGACGATCATATCGTCGGCTTTCTCAATCTTCGGATCGGGTACCTCTTTCACAACGACATTTTTGAGGCCTTGATACGTAACAGCTTTCATGCTTAATTTCCTCCAATAACGTTATTGATCTGGTGTCCGATCAAACATACCTTTACGCGAGGTGTCGTCCGGGAACAGCTTCATTTGTGCCATTTGAACTGCATTAATCGCCCCAAGCTGATCTAGTTTATATTGTTCGTTGAGTTCATAAGGATGAAACCATTTCTTCCTCATCATTAGATCGGATACTTCTTGATGCAGCGCTATACCTTGATGAAGCTGGCTGCGGAGGATCACTCTTGCGCCCTCAGACGCCGTTTCTGTTAAGGCAATCGCGGTATTCCTAACTCCTTCTTTGACTCGGATGAGAAAGTCCATAGCAAATGTCATGTCGGCCATCTCTGGCATATTGAGAGCATTACTCGGGTCTAAATAATCATAGTCTTCATTCATCTATTATCACCTTCAATTTATAATGGGTGTCGGGCGATTGGGGACAGGGGCTTTGAATGGTGCTGTCGCATAAACGGACTGCAAATCAGCTATGGCTTGCATGGACTGCTCCACGTCTTTCTGCATCAATGCTTTTAATTCTTGGTCGAAAACTAAGCCTTGCATCATCTTGGATTTTAACACGCAAAGTGTTTTGAAATTAAGAGCTTCATGCAATTCCAGGGACTCATGCGCTGCTAATGTTGGTTGATTTACCATAGGGTCACCTCCAATGGTATATTGTCCTTGAAATGTAGGTTTATTCATCAAATTGCCACCCGCATTAATCAATTGGTGCGAAAGTGCTTTCAATGTTAAGAAGTGATAAATTTACCTGTCAAGGAATTATTACTCATCAAATTCTAACGAAATTCTAATAATGCGAATTATGCTAGGAACGTTATGGTTTTCGCCTCTATTCGGTAAATTTTAGGGGTTTTCAACTGTGATAAAGTGATTGTAGGTCCCAGATTCACCTCAGCTTATACACCATAAGGAGGAAGTTAATTCATGCAAAAAAAGAATAAGAACTACCTTGGAAAAAGTACAATATTATCTTTAGGCTTAGTGCTCTCCATGTTTAGTGGCTTTTCAACTAGTGCTTTTGCTGCCCCTGTAGCAACTGCAACCGTGAATAAGGGTGTTAACTTCCGGGCCGATCAGAGTGCGAGTGCACCCGTTTGGGGATTTATTAAACAAGGCACTGTACTGCCTGTTGAAGCTGCCAATGACTACTGGGTTTTGGTCGATTACAATGGTAAACAGGGATATGTTTCACGCGCTTATGTAACCGTACATGAAAATAAACCTAGTCCTAGTCCTAGTCCTGCTCCTTCTAATCCCGCTACTAGCGGCAGTTTAGCGAATAAAATTATAAACACAGCTTCCTCATTTAAAGGCCGGGTCCATTATGTATTTGGTTCGAGGGATCAACAGCGTTTGCGTTTAGATTGTTCTTCCTTCACGCAATATGTATTTCAACTAAATGGCATTCAAATTCCTTGGGGATCTAAGGCTCAAGCCAAATTGGGCACTTACATTCCACGTAATCAGCTCCAACCGGGTGATTTAGTATTTTTCAGTGTAAGTACACCAGGTCAAATTAACCATGTGGGCATCTACATAGGTAATGGTCAATTCATTAACAATTTACCAAACAAAGGTGTTGTCGTCGGCGACTTCAATAGCTCATATTGGACAAGCCATTACATCACTGGCCGCAGAATCTAAGCTATTAGAAGGCGTTTACTTCAATAAGAACCTTTCCTTATTTTGGTCAAGACCCCATTTTATAGACAGTAGAAAAAACCTCTAGGCAGCAAACTGGCGTCGGTACTGAACCGGCGTCAGTTTTTTTAACTTTCTCTGTGGACGTTTTTGGTT
>NZ_JCAUAS010000024.1:0-93039 GCF_059692075.1 Paenibacillus sp. J31P190
GTAAGACCCCTTGTAGACGACGAGGTTGATAGGTTCGAGGTGGAAGTGCAGCAATGCATGCAGCTGACGAATACTAATCGGTCGAGGGCTTAACCTAATATAGGGATCTTTAATCGTAGATTAAAGTCTCTCTGCTTGAAACCTAAGTAATACTTTACGTAAGTTTCGTATCTAGTTTTCAAGGAATAAATCCTTGAAGTAAACATTGTTTCTATTCCCTGATAGCTCAGTTGGTAGAGCACTCGACTGTTAATCGAGTTGTCACAGGTTCGAGTCCTGTTCGGGGAGCCATATGGAGAGGTGTCCGAGCTGGCCGAAGGAGCACGATTGGAAATCGTGTAGGCGTCACAAGCGTCTCGAGGGTTCGAATCCCTCTCTCTCCGCCACTATCTTTCTAGCAAGGCCCGTTGGTCAAGTGGTTAAGACACCTCCCTTTCACGGAGGTAACAGGGGTTCGAGTCCCCTACGGGTCACCACCAATTATCTAGTTCTATCCCATGGAGGCTTAGCTCAGCTGGGAGAGCATCTGCCTTACAAGCAGAGGGTCGGCGGTTCGATCCCGTCAGCCTCCACCATGATTCCTTAAGCAAGACTTGCTTTACTGGGATTCATCAGATATGCTTAATGACGCGGGGTGGAGCAGCCCGGTAGCTCGTCGGGCTCATAACCCGAAGGCCGCAGGTTCAAATCCTGCCCCCGCAACCAATCTTCTTATAGAAGATATTGTACTTAGCATGGAGCTGTGGTGTAGTGGCCTAACATGCCTGCCTGTCACGCAGGAGACCGCGGGTTCGAATCCCGTCAGCTCCGCCATTTTTTTGAAAATTAAGTAAGGCTTTGTAGCTCAGTCGGTAGAGCAGAGGACTGAAAATCCTCGTGTCGGCGGTTCGATTCCGTCCAAAGCCACCATTTCTTAATTAAATAAGCCGTTGTAGCTCAACTGGTAGAGCAACTGACTTGTAATCAGTAGGTTGGGGGTTCAAGTCCTCTCGACGGCACCATTGCTTTGTGGAGGCTTAGTGAAGTGGCTAAACACGGCAGACTGTAAATCTGCTCTCTTCGAGTTCGGTGGTTCGAATCCATCAGCCTCCATTTACTTTTTCTAGGGGCATAGTTTAAGGGTAGAACAAAGGTCTCCAAAACCTTTGGTGTGGGTTCAATTCCTGCTGCCCCTGCCAAAAAAGTAAGAAACTTAATATTGTGGCGGTCGTGGCGAAGGGGTTAACGCACTGGTTTGTGGATCCAGCATTCGCGGGTTCAAGTCCCGTCGTCCGCCCATTATTACCCAAGTAACATAATGGGGATTAGCCAAGCGGTAAGGCAACGGACTTTGACTCCGTCATGCCAAGGTTCAAATCCTTGATCCCCAGTTTTATATGCGGAAGTGGCTCAGCGGTAGAGCATCGCCTTGCCAAGGCGAGGGTCGCGGGTTCGATCCCCGTCTTCCGCTCCATTATTACTAAGGCGCCATAGCCAAGTGGTAAGGCAGAGCTCTGCAAAAGCTTTACCCCCAGTTCGAATCTGGGTGGCGCCTCCACATTTATTAGCCGGAGTGGCGGAATCGGCAGACGCACAGGACTTAAAATCCTGCGGTAGGTGACTACCGTACCAGTTCAAGTCTGGTCTTCGGCACCATTATCTTTACAACTTCATATGCCGGCATGGCGGAATGGCAGACGCGCTCGACTCAAAATCGAGTCCGAAAGGGTGGAGGTTCGAGTCCTCTTGCCGGTATAATGAACGGAAAAAGCTTATGAAATCATTAGATTTCATGAGCTTTTTCTATTTTGCTTGCTTGCCTAAATATCAAAATGAAAACGGCTTCGTTAGACAAGACTATTGCTGAAAAACAAAAAAACTGGATGAATTCTAGCTGCTGCGAAAAAAATGAGAATTTCGAAAAAAAAGTGATAGTTCGAGTAAAATGAATAATACGAGAACAAGAGCAGAGGAAGAATAGCCTAAAGAAGTTGAAAACATGCGCTTTAGGCGAGCGCCTTTTTTTCCAAAAATGGCTCAAGAATCTGAACAAGAGGCGGCAGCCCTCCATATGGTAGAAAAGAGAATTGTATGCCATTGTGGAGGTGTAAGTGCTATCGAATACTTAGATATGTTAGCTAAATTAGGAGTGGGCAATGCGCATCCCGGGGGCTTTGGAGAAACGATTGAGCAATTGAAAAAGTATCCCATTGAGAAAGGGAAGCGCGTGCTAGAGGTTGGCTGCGGAACTGGAAGAACGGCATGTTTCCTGGCCGAGCAAGGATGCGAAGTAACAGCGGTCGACATTCGTCCGGAAATGATTGCGAAAGCGATCATAAGAGCTGAAAAGCAGGGGGTACAGGTGAAATTCATGGTTGGGGATGTATGCCAGTTACCCTTTGAAGATCATACTTTTGATGTCGTGATGGTGGAGTCAGTGACGAATTTTGCTGATGCTCAGAAAGCAGTATCCGAGTATTATAGGGTGTTAAAATCCGAAGGCAAGCTCTATGATCGAGAAGTCATCCGAATCAAACAGATGTCACCGGGAGTTCAACGGGCGCTATGCAGCTTCTATGGGGTAAGTAAAATATATAGTATGGATGAATGGCGGGAGCTGTTAGAAAAGGGCAGGTTTAGCCCCGTGGACTTCTCAGGAATACATCCTTTCCCGCTTACAATGTTCGAAGATCAAGTTCAACATCCAGATCCTGTTCACTTGTCTGATAAGCAGTCATTTATGGATCCGCGGATTTGGCAAATTACTGCAAAATACGATGAGCTTGTCAATAAATATCATCCCTATATGGGCTATACCCTCATGATTGGATCAAAGGAATAAGGGAAGACAAGGAAGGATTTTGGCTTTCCAATGGCGAAATATATGAGAAAGATTATCATTGGGGGCTGTTTCTTTGAATGTAGATGTCATAACGGAACGAATTCCGAATCGTAAGGCGAAAGAAATCTATGAGCGAATTTGTCGTCAAACAACGGTTTCCAAAACGGAGTTGTTAGAGCAAAGCGGGATGACGGTATCTACGTTGACGCGGCTTTTGGAGGAACTGACGGTTCAAGGACTTATCCTTGAATCTGGTTTCGGTGCTTCAACAGGAGGGCGTAGGCCGATTCTGTATGAAAAGAACCCGGCCTATGCTTATGTATTTGGTTTGGAAATATCCAGAACGTTATCCAAGCTTGTCCTTGTCGATCTGGGAATGAAGAAATTGGATACACGGAGTTGGACGATGACGGCTGAGATGACGCCGGATGTGTTGATTCGTCTAATCGTGGCCGAAGTACAGAGGATGTTATCCACACACAACATAAATCCTTCATCGGTGCTGGGAATAGGGATTGGTGCGGTTGGTCCTGTGGATCGCTTGTCAGGAACCATTTTAGAGCCGTCTTATTTTCCAGCAAAAGGATGGAGAAATGTTGAGATCTGCAGGCAGTTAACGGGAGAATTAGGTATTCCCGCATTGCTGGATAATGGCGCTAACACGGCCATCCTAGCTGAATCATGGCATCAACGTACGCAGAGCTTTAAGCATCTGCTCTATATTCATGCTGGAATTGGTTTACGTTCCTCCATGGTGTCAGAAGGAAAGGTTATTTATGGTGCCGTCGATATGGAAGGCTCTGTGGGTCAAATGATTATTCAAACGGATGGTGTTCCCCATCGGAATACGTCAGGCAATTACGGAGCATTGGAGTCATATGCTTCTTTATATGCCATCGAGAAAGCGGCTCGATCAGCAATAAAGCAGGGTCGATCCACGGTTTTGTCCCATTTGGTTGATGACCCCGAGCATGTCACGTATCTGCATGTTATGGAGGCGCTCAAAAAAAATGATCCCCTAGTTGTGGAGATCATCACGGAAGCTGCTACCTATTTTGGTATTGGACTAGCTAACTTACTCAATATTTTACACCCCGAGAAGGTAATCTTAGGGGGGCCGTTAATTGCGGGAGGAGAGTTATTTTTCCAAACCGCTACACAGGTAGCGATTCGGAAAACGTACTACTACCCCGCCTATCAGGTTGTTTTCAGCAAAGGGCAGCTTGGTGAGGAAGCTTTAGCGATTGGTGCAGCAGTGATGGTCATGGACCAGTTGGTTAGGCTTTAATGCCCTTCAGAAAATCAATCAGCAGCGCATTGAAAGCTTCCGGCTTTTCCATCGGCGTCAAATGTGAGGCAGATGGTATGACATGATAGCTGGCGCCTGTAATTTGGTCGGCCATTTTCTTCATGACATCCGGAGGCGCTATCGGGTCTTGCTCACCGGCAATGACGAGCGTTGGCACCGAGATAGAGCTAAGCAAGTCTACAGAATTTTCGCGGAATGCCATCGCAAGACAAGCATGGACAAGTCCCTCTGCAGGCATCGATTCCATTACCATGCTCAAGGTATCGACGAGCTTAGGATGCGCTTCCTTTGAAGGTTCTGTAATAAGTTTAGGCAGCATAGCGTCTCTTGCCACTACGGACCCTTTTTCATAGAGAGAGACTGCCATGTTTAAACGATTCTTACGAGCCTCTTGTCCATCTGCTTCAGGACGAGTATTGGCTAATATAAGACCTGTGAACCGTTTTGGAGCTTTGCGTAGAAGTGCAAATGCCACATAACCACCCATGGAGAAGCCGCCGAGTGCGGCTTTTTCTATGCCCATTTTATCCATTAAAGTTATAATGTCATCGGCATATTGGTTTATGGAAATATTAGATACGGGCACATCAGATTGCCCCATGCCGCGTAAATCAGGTGTAATGACACGATAGTTCGCTGACAACTCGTCTATCTGCGATTGCCACATGCGATGATCCAATGGAAAGCCGTGCAATAAAATAACAGGTGCTCCATGCCCTTTTTCTTCGACGAACTGTTCGGCTCCGTTAATATGATGTTTCATAGTTCTTCACTCTCCATTAGATAAATTTACCACGCGTAAAGTCCTAATTTGTTACCCGATCATAGATCTATGGGCATAAAATAGGGAAAATTATCGAAAATGTTATGTCTTCATACTTTCATTATGGTTAACTCATACTTCTTTAACATTTCGTTGGTATTCTCTTATTATACCTTTTGTTAGTAACCATTAACAGGCAGAACGAAACATTCATTTTATTGAAGCGGGGTTATTCATATGACTAAAAAGCCTTGGTCCACACAGGAATTGGACAAGTTGATTCGCCTTTCCTCTGAGTGTCCTCCAGTTGTAATTGCCAGAGAATTATCTCGTCCAGTAACTTCTGTACGCAAAAAAATGCGTGAAATTGGAGTAAGTTATGTAACCGGGGAGCAATGGAAAAAAAGTCAAATTCAGTATCTCATTTCTGATGAGGGTACGACCTATAAAAATAAACATAACCTTACACAAGCACCCAAAGAAAATGAATTCGAATCTCCTGTTCTAGATGAATTCTGGACAACACTCGTGAAAATGGCCAGAGTCGCGAAAAAGAGGGGGAAAAGAGTAGATGTCCTCTCATTTATTGATACATACCGCAAAATTCGTATTGGCGGATAACTATATAGCTAATTATTCATAAAAGGTGAAATCCGTTATAACGAGATTTCACCTTTTTCTTTTGTCCAAATACCACTAAACTGAGAAGACCAATAAAATCTAGGAGGTTGTATGCACAGGATTCCTTTGTTTTCACTGATTAGCAAGTATGATACGGCGATATGGGTTCGAGTCGTTGGGACGATTCTAACTTCATTAGCTGGATTTATGATGAGACCCTATTTGGTTTTTTATTTGTATGACAAGTTGGATGGTTCTATTTTCTTATCTATGTTGGTTGTCGGATTACAGCCGTTATGCGGAATTTTCGTGAATTTGTATGCAGGCAGCTTGAGCGATCGTTATGGACGGAAGCCGATGATTCTGGCTGCGCTAATTATCCAAGCTTTCGCCATTGGCGGTTATATATTTGCCAGTCACGTTTGGGAATTTGCTGTCATTTCGATCATTAACGGCATTGGTCATGCTATGTTTGGACCTGCTGCTAATGCACAGATTACGGATGTTGTCCCGCAGGAGAAGCGCGCTGAAGTGTTTGCTTTGCTGCATACGGCCTTAAATATGGGTTCAGCATTCGGACCGCTCCTTGGGCTGCTTCTTTTCACCTGGAATCCGACAATTATTTTCCTAACTTGTTCAATAGCTCTTCTTGCATACGCAGGGTTGGTCGTCTGGAAGGTTCCAGAGACAATGCCTGTAAAGAGCGCTGCGGAGCAGGAATTATCTAAGACAAAGCCGGAAATCAGATGGCGGGATCATAAGCCGCTCCTTTGGATAACACTTTTAGCCATGCCGGTATCTCTGTTATATGCACAAGTTGAGTCTACGTTTCCGCTGCATTTACAGCAGCAATTTGAGAATTACAAGACAGTTTTTGCTACGATCATTACCTTCAACGGTTGTATCGTTATAGCGCTGCAATTATGGATTGCTAAGCGTACTGAGCACATTTCCGCTTATATGGTAGTTGCTGCATCCTATCTGTTGTTTGCCATTGTGTCAGTTGGTTATGGATTTGTACCTATCTTTGCGATACTACTTTTTGTTGAATTTTTATTTACCATTGGTGAAATGTTAAACGGTCCTCATATTCAGAAGGTGATCTCCGTTATTGCGCCTGAGGAGCATAGAGGTTGGTATTTCTCTGTGTTCGGTATGAATTGGCAGCTATCGCGCGCGATTGGGCCTATTCTAGGAGGCTTGCTATTCAGTCACTATGGCGGGAAGATGATGTTCGCCGTCTTAGCTGTGATCATTCTGCTAGCCGGTATTGCTCAGTCGCGATATATTCGAAGTCTTAATCACAAAAAAGAGGAGCCTATTATCGAGGCTGCTTTGCAAACCTAAAGGAATGAAGCTCCCCGCAATCGAGGGAGCTTTTATACTTTTGTAATACATACGTAAGCTTCATTTCATGGCTCTGCGGTATAATAGAAATAATGCTTGAGGAGGTATGCCGTATGGGTTCACTGGTTCTCGTGGTGGATGATGAAACGAATATTATTGATGTGTGCACCGTCTATTTGCAGCGGGAGGGTTACCAGGTTATCTCGGCGGTGAGTGGCGACGAAGCCATTCGCTTATGGCGGCTGCATAACCCGCAGCTGATTGTTCTTGACCTCATGATGCCGGGCAAAAACGGCTGGCAAGTGTGCGAAGAAATTCGCAACGAGCAGGACGTGCCCATCATCATGTTGACGGCTCTAGGCGATGAAATGGATCGCCTCATGGGCTTAACGATGGGCGCAGACGACTACTTGACGAAGCCATTCTCGCCGCGAGAGCTGGTGCTGCGAGTGAAAGCGATTTTGCGGAGGCAGCAGCGCGGCCAAGCGGAAACGGCTAAAAGTGCAGGCGCTGTGTCACCTGCGCATATCATGAAGTTTCCGGGGCTAGAGCTCAATGTTCTGCACCGGAGTGTTCGGGTCAACGGGAAAGAAATCGAGCTGACCGTCAAGGAATTTGAACTTCTGCACCTGTTTGCAGGGCATCCGGAGCAAGTATTTTCACGCAATCAGCTGTTAAGTAAAGTGTGGGATATTGATTATTATGGCGATACAACAACGGTCACTGTCCACATTCGCAGGCTGAGAGAGAAGATTGAGCCCAATCCCTCTCAGCCTCGATACATTAAGACCGTATGGGGTATTGGCTATAAATTTGAGGGTAGGGAGCCATCATGAAGCTTCGTATTTATTTGCTCATCGCAAGTGGAGTGAGTACGAGTATGATTTTGCTCACCTTGTTTATATGCTATCGATATATGTTATTGAACTGGAAAGACGTCGTCCTGTTGACGACGGTAACGCTTGGCGCAGCGAGTGTATCGATGCTCATCCATTACTTCATGACGCGCCCCCTTGAGAAAGCCATTCATGCGATTACGGAGGAAACGACGCATATTTCGGAAGGGCATTTTGAGGGAAAAGTGCCTCAGATTGGACCTGCTGAATTCCAAAGACTGGCAGATCAATTCAATCGAATGACGGGCAAGTTGAATGAAAGCTTTCAGAAATTGCGAACAGCTGAGGCATCTCGTAAAGAACTCGTAGCGAATGTTTCACATGATTTGAGGACACCAATGGCCTCCATTCAAGCATTCGTAGAAGCTTTGCAGGATGATGTCATTCAAGATAAAGAAACGTTTGCACGATATCTACAAACCATCCGGCTCGAAACAGGACGATTAGACGGACTGATTCAAGAATTATTTAAGCTGTCGCAGTTGGATGCTGGAGGTACTGAATTTGCTCCTGAACGGTATCATGTCGATCATTTGCTGGTAGACGGCTTGCAAAGTTTGGCTTTTCAGTTGGAGGAAAAACAGCTGCAAGTCGACGTAGACTTGCCTGATCGATTGCCACCAGTGGCGATTATGCCCCAGGAAATGAAGCGAGTCCTTTCTAACATTTTGGATAATGCTATACGGCACTCACCTGTCGGTGGGACCATTGAAATTAAAGTTGAGCAGATCTCAGAGCAGTATGTACAGCTTTATATACAGGATCATGGTCAAGGGATCGATGAAGAGGATAGCAGTAAGATCTTCGATCGATTCTATCGTGCGGATCCATCAAGAACTCGTGCAAGCGGAGGCGCAGGTCTCGGACTTGCGATTGCCAAATCGATTGTTCACCTGCATGGAGGAACGATTGGTGTTGATAGCTATACAGGCGATAAAGGGCGCGGCAGCCGATTCTGGTTTACGTTGCCGATTTATTAGTGGGGGATGAGGCTGGAAGTGGCAGCTAGAGATTAAGAAGAATGATCCGCTATAGTGAAGAATCACTGCAATTAGGGGAGCAAACGGCAGCATATCGGCGGGTATCGAGGAAATGGGATATATACGGGACAATAGGTACAATATTGCCTCTAATTTCGCTAATTTTAATGATGTGGAAGCCTGGCCTGTAAGGTTGCTTGGCTTTTTTTGTTAGTCTCTTGTGTAAGTATTTCGTAATAGTTACAATAGTTTTTCTTAAGTTTGGCAAATTAATTTAAGGAATAGAAAGACGTGACTAAATCTTAGGAGGAATGAAACGATGAAAACATGGAAAAAAGCGATGGTTGTTTCACTGACAGCTTGTACCTAGCACTTCCAGGGTTGGCAAGTGCAGAGGAAATGAGTGCTAAGAAGTTTAACTATAGCGTATTGAAATGCTGATGAAGGAGGGGACGGAACGCGTTCATCTGCGCCAAATTGCTAAATCATTAGGATTTAAGGTGACATGGAATGGGGAAGCCCGCTCGGTTACTTTAATGAAGATGATGATGGAAGACAAGACGTTGAAAGAAAACATGATGGAGATGGGAACACGTTCGTGATTCAAATTGATAGTAAGACAATTAAGGTAGGTATGATGGATGATATGCTCATGATTGCACCGACCATTTTGAATGATATGACTTATGTGCCGAAGGAATTGGTTGCTACTTATTTAGTGAAGTAGTCTAATATGTATAAATTAGCCCCCACCCCCACGATGTAAGTGGAGTTTGGGGGTTTCTTAGGTTGAGAGCTACTCGAAATATTAGCGGATTTGTAAGCCTTTTTTAATATTTATACGATATGATAAGAATAACGTAAAGATCGTAAATGAATGAAGGCGGTGAAGGTATGGATTCAAAAAGAGGATGGCTGAAGCAATCTTTTGGGAAGCGATTGAATGCTATTCATAGCTGGAATGCTTGGATTTTGCTGCTGCTTACTGTGACAGGCATCGTGCTGAGTATAGGCGCGATTAGAGGAGATCTGGGAAGCTTCCGTGTAACGATCAAGCAGCTTCACATTTACTTGGGTGTTGCATCGATTCTGCTTATCGCGCTTTACGCGCCGATGATTCGTAAACATTGGCACCAGATTCGCGCGCGCCGCAATCAACGCGCGAATCTGGTGTTCGTCCTTGCGCTCCTGATCGGCTGGGCCGGATCAGGGGTGATTTTGTGGCAGTTCCGCAATCTGCCGCCAGCTTTGAACAACTCGGCACTCTTCGTGCATGACCTGCTCACCTGGGTCGGAGTGCCGTATGCCGTGTACCACGCCATCTCGCGCAGCAGATGGCTCAAGCGCCAGCAGCGGCTTGATCAAGCCGCTGCAACGGCAAGACCGCCCGCTGAGCAGGCGGTCCAGACCCCAGCCGCTAGCGCTATAGCAGCGGCGCCGAACCAGGCCCCCGTGGCGACAGAGGACGCCACGGCAAGGCGCACAGCAGCGCAGGCGGTCATCGCCGCGCTGAAGGAGTCGCCGATCACACGCGCATCGTTCCTGCGGATAGCCGCAGGACTGCTGCTCGTGATCGCGATCGGTCCCGCCTTTTATCGCTGGATAAAAGGCGCATTCGATACCGGGGGCGCCGCGACCGCCGAATATATCGCAACCGACGGCAACCGGATGCTTCCGCCGCCGGCGCCACTGCCGGACTCCGCCGCTGTCGTGGGCGGAGGAGCGCAAGGGAATTTCCGTATATACACGGTTACAGAAATTCCTGCTTTTTCCTCGGATACGTGGAAATTCGCGATATCCGGTTTGGTAGATAACCCTAGTGCATGGAACTGGGAAGAGTTCTTGAAGTTGAAGCGGACTGTGCAGGTTAGTGATTTCCATTGTGTGACCGGCTGGTCTGTTTACAAATGTACATGGGAGGGCATCCCGCTTAAGCAATTATTAGCTGCTGCTGGTGTTCAAGCCAAAGGGAAATATGTGAAATTTTATTCAGGAGATAAGGTATATACAGATGTATTGTCCCTAAGCCAGGCAAACGGGGATGATATTATGGTGGCTGTGCTCATGGATGGTAAGCCCATTCCACAAAAATTAGGCGGACCAGTCCGACTAATCGTTCCGCAAATGTATGCCTACAAATCCGTCAAATGGCTCCAAGGGATCGAGCTCATTGAGAAGGAGCATATGGGCTATTGGGAAGTAAGAGGCTACGATAACGATGCATGGGTAGATAGATCCAAAGCGTGATTGACTTGTACTCACGTAAGTTGGCAACTGACTTTCCAGGAGGTTTTTGGTATAGTTAATACTAAAAAACTTGATAGGAAATGAGGGACATTGCGTTGGAAATCGTATCAGTGAACGTTGGTTTACCACAAACAATCATGTATCAAGGGAAAGAGCTGGTCACGGGTATTTATAAATATCCGGTCAGCTCATCTTTGCATGTATCGAAGATACAGTTGGATGGAGATGGGCAAGCGGATTTGACGCTGCATGGAGGAGCTGATAAAGCGCTATGTGTGTATCCAGAGGAGCATTATGCACACTGGGAGCAAGTGCTAGGTCAGAAGATGGAAGCAGGCACGTTCGGTGAGAATCTGACGGTACGCGATCTGCTCGAGGATGAGGTCTGCATTGGCGACACATACGCCATTGGCGACGTAATCGTACAGGTTTCGCAGCCTCGTCAACCTTGTCATAAACTAGCGAAACGTTTGGATTGGGTGGACGCGGCCTTCCAAGTCCAGGAAACCGGCTATACTGGCTACTATTTTAGGGTCCTTAAAGAAGGTGTAATCTCTAAGAATTCACAAGTGAGACTTATCGCTAAAGATGAAGCGGGTGTAACTGTCGCCTATGCCAACCAAATCAAGTATCACGAAAAAACGAATATAGAGGCTGCTCAGCGCATTGCAGCAATAGAAGCGTTATCGGCAAGTTGGAAACAATCCTTCCTAAGAAGGTTGGCGGAGCTTGGAGCATGATCACAGGTGTTATTCTTGCCGGGGGCCTCAATCGCCGTATGGGAGGAAGGTTAAAGGCGCTTCTCCCCGTGCAAGGGCAGCCCTTACTTCTTAGGCAGTTGAAGGAAATGTCGAGCATCTGTAAGCAAGTCATTGTCGTAACCAATGAACCTGAGGTTTTGCTGCCTCACTTGTCTTCGGTTCCCGATATAGACGTACAATGTATCACTGACCATTATGTACAGAGAGGGCCCTTAAGCGGCATTCATGCCGCCTCCATAGTCGCATCCGAGCAGCATCTGTGGATAGTGGGCTGTGATATGCCTTTTATTTCTGCCGAAGCGGCAAAGGAAATGGCCATTTTATGCCAAGAAGCTAATTTGGATGCCGTTATCCCTGTGTTGGATGGTCGTGTTCATCCTCTCCATGGGATATATTCAAGATTGGTTGGTTCCGAAGCCGAGGTGTTATTGGGGCAAGAGCAGTATCGTTTAATGGGACTATTGGATCATATCGACTGGAGACCAGTAGAGAATGATTTTTTTGAACGGCAAAATATCTCTACCCATTTCGTAACTAATGTGAATACTCCAGAAGAATATGAACAAATGTTAGCTAATCTACCATAGAAATTGTTTTTTTAGATAGTTCTGGCTTGGGAATCTAGGATTTTGTTATAAATTATGCCATAATGTACGTAGAGAGAAGGTGAACTCCTATGTCGAAGCTGCTTATGGATCGATTCGGACGGATGCATGATTACTTGCGCATTTCTGTTACAGATCGTTGTAATCTGCGCTGTGTATACTGCATGCCAGAAGACGGAATGGAATTTGAACCGGATGAAAAGTTGTTAACTTTCGAGGAAATTACTGAAGTCGTCCGTGTGCTTGCAGGGCTTGGTGTTCGTAAGTTGAGATTAACCGGCGGAGAGCCCCTTGTGCGCAAAAACTTGGAGCAATTGATCGGTATGCTTTCTCAAATTCCCGGAATTGAAGATATTGCTTTGACTACGAATGGGATATACTTTGCTTCGAGAGCTGAAAAGCTTCGTGCTGCTGGGTTAACCCGTGTTAATATAAGCTTGGATTCTTTGAGAGCGGATCGGTTCTCTTTGATAACCAGAGGCGGCGATATTCATCGTGTTCTCGCTAGCATTGAAGAAGCTTACCGTGTGGGCATCACCCCGATTAAGCTCAATGTGGTCTTGATGAAAGGCATTAACGATGACGAAATTGAAGACTTTTTGCAAATGACGATTGACCGTCCTATACAGGTTCGATTTATTGAATACATGCCAATCGGTCACCAAGACGAGAATTGGAAAAGCCGCTATTTATCCCTGACCACGGTTTTAGATCGCTGTAAAGCGAAGGGGTGGAATGCTTCTGCCTCGGACGCGGTTTATGGAAATGGTCCTTCACAGAACTTTCGAATTGACGGAGCGTTAGGCTCATTTGGGCTCATACACCCGATTAGCGATCATTTCTGTGAGACCTGTAATCGTCTGCGAATAACAGCAGATGGCAATGTGAAACCATGTCTATATTGGTCAGATGAATTTAATGTGCGAAAATATATTGGAGATGACGCTGCGATGGAAGATTTGTTCTTCCGCGCTTTGGATATCAAACCACAAAATCACGAGATGGCCCAGGCACTTATGAATGAAGAGCAATCCCATACACCAACACTTCGCCGGATGTCGCAAATTGGCGGTTGACCTAAGGAGGAACAGACGCTAGTGAGCAGCGATACTAAGCTTAAGTTTGGGCGCAAAGTGATTTCCGTTGAGGAAGCCCGAAGCATGCTTTTCGAATACGTTAAACACACCCCCATAGAGTCAGTTCCGCTATCTTCCGCTTTCGGTAGACGGCTGGCCGTGGATATAGTTGCCGATCATCCGGTGCCTCATTTTCGCAGATCTGGTGTTGATGGCTATGCCGTATGTTCAAAGGATATTGAACAAGCCACACCAGAAGCTCCTGTTGTATTGCGTGTTATAGAGCGAATTCCTAGCGGAACGGTTCCTCAGCATACCATCCAATCTGGTATGGCTGCTCGTATTATGACGGGAGCCCCAGTTCCTGATGGTGCGGATACTGTCGTTATGCTGGAGATGACGGATTCCCTGCAAGATAAGGGGACGAGCTCCTACCAGGTCAGTATCAAAAAAAGCATAACCGCAGCAAGCAATATAACCCCAATAGCCGGTGAAATCGGTTTAGGGGATATATTGCTTGAGCGAGGAACACAGATTGGGCCTGGTGAAGCGGCAATATTAGCCACTTTCGGCTACTCGGATGTATCCGTTTATCGGCAGCCAAGGGTCGCCATTTTCTCAACAGGCTCTGAGTTGTTGAATGTGGCAGAAGCGCTGCAGCCTGGACGAATTCGCAACAGTAACAGCTACATGCTGGGAGCGCAGGTGGAGGCTGCTGGGGGATCGGCGGTTATTATGCAGGCGCTTTCGGATGATGTGGCAGAGGTAGAAGCGGCGCTGCAGGATACTTTCCCTAAAGTAGACTTGGTCCTTACATCCGGCGGTGTTTCCGTTGGTGATTACGACGTTCTTGTTGATGTCTTTGAACGATTTGAGGGCAAGCTGTTGTTCAACAAAGTAGCCATGCGGCCAGGCACTCCAACAAGTGCAGCCCTATGGAACAATCGGTTGCTGTTAGCTTTGTCCGGTAATCCAGGCGCCTCATTCGTTGGGTTTGAGCTGTTTGCCAAACCGCTGATTAAAGCGATGACAGGGTGTCACTCGCCTTATCCAGAAGCGATCACGGCTCAGTTGGACGTAGATTATGATAAAGGCTCCGCTTACCCGCGTTATGTTAGAGGAACGACTCATGTGGACAATAACGGGAGTCTGAAGGTTAAGCCATCAGGTATTGATAAGTCCAGTATTATGGTTTCTATTAAAGACGCTGATTGTTTGATTTACTTACCTGCCGGAGGTAAGGGGTTCGTAAGAGACGAACGTGTAATTCTGTATCCCATAAAATAAAGATGGCCTACCTATCGCTGAACTTCCGTTTAGAATTCATTGATGGTAGGCCATTTAATACTTTAATACTTGAAATGTCAATGCGAGTGAGTACTCATTACTATTGCTTTGGTTAGTGTGATAGACCAGTCAGCATCATAACGATACTGGCGGGTTATATTACACCATTAATCCGAATAATTATGACACGATTGCCATTACGTTAAAGCTGATCTATTCAAAATGAGGTGATTTGAGATGAATGAAATTCGAACGTTACGACAAGAGGAGCTACTAGAGAGCTTTTCTCTATCTGAATTTGCTTTTCAATATGAGCTTACCGCAGAGGAAAAGGCAGAGCGGATAGGCTCTACAGATCCTAATCAAGTGTGGGGTTATTTCGTTGATGGCGCTATGGCTGCAAAGCTCACCGTACTTAACTTTCGGACTTGGTTAAACGGGAAGAGCTTCGCGATGGGCGGTATTGCGGGCGTAGCAACATGGCCTGAGTACCGACGCAATGGGATGGTGGGGCAGCTTCTGGTTCAAGCGCTTAAAGCGATGAGAGAACAGGGGCAGACCATTTCCTTTCTTGCGCCGTTTAAGTTTGAATTTTATCGGAAATATGGCTGGGAAACCTACGTGGATTATTTGAAATATGAAATTCCTGTAGATAAGCTTCCCAAGTTTCAAGCTGCAGAGGGCAGCTCGATCTTACGTGTAGCGAAAAGTGGAGAGATTTTGGATCCGATCTACGCCAAGTTTGCAAAAGCATACAACGGTATGATGGAGCGGGATGCGGACTGGTGGAATAATCACTATTTTAAGTTTAAAAAAGGCACAGCTGCTGTTTACATGAACGCTCAAGGGGAACAGCGGGGCTATGTATTTTACCAGATAAAGGACTCGGTGGCGACCATCCATGAGTTGGTTTTTCTTGACGAGGAAGCAAGACGCGGCTTATGGAAATTCATCGCAGATCATGATTCGATGATCACCAAAGTCGAAGTGAAAGCACCTGTAGATGATCAACTTCCATTTCTGCTGCACGATCCAAAGTTCAAACAAGAGAAGATTACTTATTTCTCGGCGAGAATTGTGGATGTAGAAGCTTTTCTGACGGAGTATGTGTTTGAAGCTCGCGAAGAGGCGGAGACTATATATCTACATATTTCAGACACGCATGCGGATTGGAACCTAGGTGTCTATCGGTTGCAGTTTACTGACAATGGGAAGGCGGCCGTTGTAGCGAAGTTATCTGAAGATGAAATACCTGCTGGTGACCATCTACTTAGCTGTAACATACAGACGTTGACGGCTTTGTTCATGGGTTATCAGAAAGCGGGATTCATGGCCCGAATCGAGCGTCTTCAAGGCTCTGAGGAGCTTGTTAGCCGGTTGGAAGATGCTATTCCGTGGCGGACAACGTATTTAGCGGATTTCTTTTAAAAGATGAAAAAAGACGGTACCCGTGGCAAAACCATAGGGCCGTCTTTTTATATTTTCATAGGAACATGATGTGAAATGAATCAAACAGTTAAGTAAGAAACGTTTCATTAGAATCTCGTGAATTCTTATGGCAGCCAAGTGGCAGAGCATTTATCTGCATGCCTTCGTTTTAGACTGGTATATTTTTGATCTCAAACTCACACTCCAGCTTGTTTTTTTGAATACATTATCCTTGGATGAATAGAAGGTACAAGGAGCGGATTCCATATGTCAGAGGAAGTGAATTTTTTCTGGGTGGGGTCTACAAAAGTAGCTAAGAAAAATTTTTCGACGAACAGGAAGATTTAGTAGTAGAAAAATGAGAGGAGGAGGATGTTTTTGACTGAAATTCAAATAGCAGCCGTTGGAGATCTTATGGTAAAACGTTACATCATCTCTGATGCCAAACTGCCTAACGGAACTTATTCGTTTGACCCTCTTCTAAAAAAAGTAGCTCCGTATCTGAAGCGAGCGGATTTGACGATCGGAAATCTCGAAACCACCTTTGCCGGAAAAAAGGGGAGAGCACCCCTGAAATCGCATGGTCCATTATTCAAATGTCCGGATGAGCTGGCTCCAGCCCTTAAGAGAGCTGGTTTCGATGTACTAATAACGGCAAATAATCATTGTATGGATTTTGGCGCCGAAGGTCTGCTTCGAACGCTGCGGATTTTAGATCAAAATGGGATTCATCATACCGGTACATTTAACTCCGTAAAAGGGTCCAAGGAATATCTCATCAAGGAAATTAAAGGAATAAAAATTGGAATCCTTTCCTATACAAATGGGCTCAACGGTATTCCTATACCAACAAATAAACCGTGCATGATTAATCTGGTTCAAACGAAAAAAATCGTTCAGGATATTCATAAATTGAAAAAAAATGTAGATCTGGTGATCGTATATTTGCATTTCGGAAACGAATACAGTCATTCTCCAAACTTGCAGCAGAAGCAATTGGTCAAACTTTTGTTTAAACATGGAGCGAATATTATTTTGGGATCGCACCCGCATGTTCTTCAACCGTTAACCACTCGAGGAAAGAAACAATTCGTTATTTATTCGTTAGGTAATTTTATATCTACTAAACTAAAGAATAACGACTATACACAGAGCAGTATTATTCTTAATATTAGTGTCAAAAAAGATGAAGAAGGGAAAGTAGGCATAAACGGGATTCATTATATCCCGACTTTGGTACATCGAAACCTTAATAACGGTCGCCAAAAAACCGAAGTTATTCCAATTCGAGAAGCGTTGAGTGGAAACAATCCAAAAATAAAAGCAAATCAGCGAGAACGAATAAAAAAAATGGTAGAGCATTCGATCAAAATATTGAAGGGGAACACCGAATAAAGTGACATGATCAAGGGTACCTTAATGGGAAACATTAACAGGATGGTGTGTCCTTGTATCATTTGTATACTCATAATGATCTGGATGGCGTAGGTTGCGGTATAATAGCTCGATTAGCATTTGGTGAAAAGGTAGAAATTCGATATAACTCTGTTGGAGGGTTGAATCTACAAGTAAAACGCTTTTTAGAAAAATCAAGAAAAAAGAACTATTTGTTTATCACCGACTTATCCGTGGATGAAACGAATGAACAAGGACTTAACGAGTTTGTGAAATCGGGTGGAAAAGTTAAACTGATTGATCATCATAAAACCTCGCTTCATTTAAACAAATATTCGTGGGGAATGATTCAGGTCGCGTATGAAAATGGGAAACTCGCTTCTGCAACTTCTCTATTTTATGAGTATCTGATCCAGAACGGATTGTTGAAGCCTATGAGGGGATTAGATGAATTCGTCGAATTGGTCCGTCAGTATGATACATGGGAATGGGAACAAAATGAATACATCAAGGCTAAGCGATTAAACGATCTCTTTTATTTAATTTCTATCGAAGAATTTGAGGAGAAAATGGTGGCTCGCATTCAGGAAAGCGAGAACTTTGCATTCGATCCCTTTGAAGAAAAAATTTTGGATATGGAAGAAGAAAAAATCGAACGCTATGTGCGTAGAAAAAAGAGAGAAATCATTCACTCCCGTATAGATGATCATCATGTAGGTATCGTTCATGCGGAATCCTATCATTCTGAACTTGGAAACGATCTAGGCAAAGAAAATCCTCATCTGGATTACATCGCAATCATGAATATGGGCGGTAAAAAGATAAGCTTTCGAACGATTCACGATCACATCGACGTCTCGGAAATAGCGGGTCTTTATGGAGGAGGGGGCCATGCGAAAGCTTCCGGTTGCTCTATGACAGAAGAAGCCTATCAATGGTATGTAGCGAAGCCATTTCCGATGGAGCCCATTCGCTCTGATGCGAACAAAAATACATTTAACACGAAAAATTCTGTTTATGGATCACTTTATGAGAATAGAATCGAACAACAAGTTTTTATTTTCCCTTCTGGAGGCAGGTGGGAAGTCGATGTGGATGGGGTCGAATCCAACCAATATTTTTCTACTTTTGAAGAGGCAGAGCGTTATGTTAAAAGGGATTATGCTGCTTGGCTAGTTCGGGACGAAACGTATGTTGCATTCTTAATGGAGCATATAGCGGCAAGAAAAACAAAAACCCTCGAGGGTAGTTTAGTTAAACAAGGAGCAACACCGGATCCAGATAACTAGGATAGAATGCAAGCCACCTTCTCATACTAACTATGAGACAATGGAGGTGAACGCTATGCCCAAAAATGACGCCGATCCCAAGTATGACCGCGAAGATAACAAAGCAGATAAGAAAAACAATCAGCAAAATAACGCTAATTTCATGGAAGAAGCTCAAACGCTATCGAGCAATGAGGCACCTGATTACGTCCCAAGTTTAAATGGTATCCCCAAGAATCAAGTTTAAGTAACTGCAGGCTGTTCTTCTCATCACTATAGGATGGGAGAGCAGCCTTTCTGATTTTATCTGGTTGTTCCACGCTAAATAAAAAAAGCTGATTTCTTGAGAAGTAAATCTCAGAAATCAAGCTTTTTCTTATTTAGCCATTTTAATTGGATAGTTTGTAAACTTTAATGGTTTGGATACCAAACTTCTGCAAGGATTTCTTGGATCCTGGGATAAAGATATCAACACGTTTGCCTTTGATTGCACCGCCTGTGTCTGTTGCATAAGCATACATGCCGCCTGCAGGTAGGCCATTGAAATTATAACCTTCTATATAGAGCTTACTTCCAAGAGGAATCACCGACGGATCAACTGCAACGGTTCCAATACCTAATGGATTCCCCAAATAATCAAAAGCTCCGTAGCCGCCATTCTCAGATGGATCTGCTGAATAGGCAGTAGATTGAAACAATTCATAATCCGGCGCATGCTTATTGCCATCTTTACTTAGAATAGCTAATTTGCTGCTAGCGTCCCACTGAACGGGAATATCGGATGCTTTGCTTAGAAAACGAAGAGGCACGTATACGCGTCCATTTTGGAATTCTGCATGTGTGTCCATCTCGACACGGTTGCTATCGATCTCAGCTTCCTTTTGTCCAGAAACTAAGGTAATCGAATGCTTGTCGTTATTTAGCGTGACCTTGATCTCATCGCCTTCTCTTTGCCACTTCACGTCATAACCAAGCTTCTCCGTTACGAAACGAATCGGTACTTGGGTAGAATGATTGTCATCTAGAAATGGTTGAGCATCCGGAAATTGAACCAAGTCATCATTGACTTGCACTTTCACATCCATCTCAGCGGCATGCGCCGTAAATGGGGAAAGAAAGCCTCCTGCCAACACTGTTAAAGACACAGCAAGGCTAGTTAACCCTTTAGTAATTGTATGCAATTGGTAATCCTCCTTCAATGAGCCTTCGAGGTTAGTTGACGGGTTCGGGAAGAAGGTTCTCCCTAGTCTGCTCCTTTGAAGAGCAAATATTCACCCCATGTAAATCGTCCCCCGTACCGGCACTTTGTCTGTGCACCGGACTCGGCTTCAAATAGTTTAGCATTCGAGGTTCGGCGGGACAATGACCAAAATATGGATGGAGGTCTTAGAGCGTACTGGACTTAGGTCTAGGTACAAAAACAGTCGCGAGTCCGTTTTGACGTATAGCTGTTTCAGGTACGATAGAAGCATGAAGAACACGTGAAGGGCGGTAAGCAGAATGAGTATGGATCGATCAAAAGGGTTGGCACTAGTTTTAATCACGGCAGGTTTACTTATTTGTCTGCATCATTTGGGTGGTCATGTTCATTTAATGGGCTTTTTATTCCCGGCAGCTATGCTTGGATTAGGCTATGTAGGGATTAAGAATGGGAAGAAAATTGGATGGTTTTTCGCCGGCTTGGGCGGCTTGATACTGACTATTAAACTATCGGGCTTCATCGCGATTGCGTTCGCAGCATGTTTAGTGGTGTATGGTATTCATTTATTGAAGAAACGGAATGAATTTTAAATCAACAGAAATGGAGGTGTGACAACATGAGTATATTGGATCGCATTGGAAAGATGGCAGAAGCAGCATGGCATGAAACGGCCGGTAAGCTTGATCACTATGATCGGGGGAGCAGCATGATCGAGAAGCTGGAACAGCGCTATCAGGAGGCGCTGCAGCGAACTATTGAGCTGCGAAGCCACAGTGTGAACGCAGAGGAGATGGCTCAGCTGCGCGGCGAGCAGGCCGAGCTGGCAATGCGTGCCGGCGATGAAGAGCTCGCGCGGCTCGCGCTGCAAGAGAAGCAGCGCGAGGAAGCCGCTTGCAAGCACTACCGCGCGCAGTACGCGAGCAGCCAGGACGTGTGCCTGGCGCTCGCGGATGAACTGCGCGGGCTGCGTGCAGGGCACGCAGCCGAGGGGGTGCAGCCGCCGAGCAGCGGGCTGCACGAGAAAGAGGCTCGCGATACTTGGCGCGAGCTGGAAGTGACCGGCCGCGAGCTCGGCCGGGAAGCGCTCCAGGGGCTGCGCATTGCTAGCCGCCTGTCGCAAGAGACGCTGAAGGAAGCCGGCGGCAACCTCCAGCAGGAACTGCGCACGCTGCGCGGCAAGTTCCAGCAGGAGTGGCAGCAGCATCGCTCCAGCGATGATACTGATCCGCGCGGCAAGAAATAGCCGCGTGTTATCCCTCCAGCGCCTGATAAGTAGGCGCTGAGGAGCCCTTGACCTCCATGATTCATACGGAAGCCTTGCTGCGCAAGGATTTGCATCTTGGAGGTCGTCCATTCTTATGGTATGCTAGGAATCTATATGAACTAATTAAAAGTCAGCCAGAGGAGGTGCAGCGATGGGAGAAGAAACTAAAAGCAACCGTAACCGCAATACAGCACTAGTGCTGATTGGAGCCGGTCTTTTTTTGCTTCTAGATCATACGATAGGCTTTTTCCCCATTCTTGCCATTATCCTCATCTTGCTAGGCATTCATCGGGTCCGTTCACGCAAAGAGCGCAAAGGTTATGTACTGATCGGCATAGGGGCAGTGATTTTATTCGGTGATCACATTACTATCGTGTTCTCTATTGTTTTAATTTCGCTAGGATTGTTTTTCATACGATCTAAGCAAGTACACAAAGACGATACGTACATGCAAAAGCAGAAATTGGTGGATAGCGTCCGTTTAGGCCGTGAGCCTTGGATTTTAAGGAACAGTTCAACTTGGTACATTATTGGAGAAACCTACATTGATCTTTCACTTGCGATTTTGGAGCAAAAGGAAACCACGGTCATCCTGCAAGGCGTTGTAGGGGATGTAGATATAAAAGTGCCGGAGGATATTGGTGTCGCTGTGACGGCTTCCATCTCATTTGGGCAGATTCAAGTTGCGAATGAGCGTGAGTCAGGGGTTATGAACAAGCTGATTTGGCAGTCCCCTAACTATGAACTTTGCGATCACCGCGTGAAACTTGTGCTTTCTTACATCGTAGGAGATATCAAGATCAAAGTATTGTGAGAATGTACGCTTAGGCACGCGTAAAGATCATGAGGAGGTTCATCACCAATTGGACGGCTATAAACGGCGATTAACGAATATGATATGGCGCAGCATGAGTGAATCGATCATCTTTAGTTTCGTTGTGTTTGGCGCGATCATTTATTTTTTGAATTCACGCAATCTGATAGTGCCATTTACGAGTTGGCAAGAGGGCGTTAAATTTACATTCATGGCGATTTTGGTAATAGGCGGCATTGGCGCTGTGTATGGCTTCTGGAATAGCAACCGAATTACTCGGAGGCTTGAACCGATGATGGAAACGATGATTTTACTCGAAAAAGGGACCTTTGCCCGCGGCGGCTTCCAACACGGTGAAGATGAAATCGGACGCCTAGGGGATCAGTTAGGCCGTATTATGAAAAGGTGGGAAGAGCAGGTTACTTCCCTACAGCGCTTATCCAATGATAACGCGGAGCTTGCGGAGAAAGCAAAGCTGTCTGCCGTAATTGAAGAAAGACAGCGATTGGCGCGTGAGCTTCATGATGCGGTGAGCCAGCAATTATTTGCGATATCGATGACAGCAACAGCAGTAGGGCGGACCTTGGATAAAGATTTCGAGAAGGCTAAACGGCAAATTCATCTCATCGAGGAGATGGCTTCTGTTGCCCAATCGGAAATGAGAGCCTTGCTTCTGCATTTAAGACCTATCCATCTGGAAGGAAAACGACTGTCCGAAGGACTTGTCGAGCTTCTGAAGGAGCTTGCGGCTAAAGTCCCTATGGCGATTACTTGGGATATGGACGAGGATATCCGCTTGAATAAGGGGATTGAAGACCATTTGTTCCGTATTGTACAGGAGGCGCTTTCTAATGCTCTGCGTCATTCTAAGGCGAACAAGCTGGAAGTGAAGCTGCTGCATCGTCCTGACGGTGTTCGGCTTGCGATACGCGATGACGGGGTCGGATTTGAATTAGATGCTAAGAAGCTTACATCGTATGGTATAGTGTCCATGAAGGAGCGGGTTAATGAAATTGGCGGCTCTGTGGATATCATTACGGCGCCCGATCGAGGTACGCGTATTGAAATTCGTGTACCTATATTAGCTACTGAATATGCGGTTGAAAGTTAATCCATTATCATAGATAGCATGGTCAAAATAGTTTCCTATCGAGAGGAGAAGCAAATGGAAGACGCGTTGATCAAGGTTTTACTTGTCGATGACCACGAGATGGTCAGGATCGGACTCGCAGCCGTACTAGGGACAGAGGATGGTATTGAAGTGGTCGGGGAAGCCAGTAATGGTCATGATGGCATTCGGCTAGCACAGGAATATCGACCAGATGTCGTGCTCATGGATTTGGTCATGGAAGGCATGGACGGTATCGAAACGACAAGGAAGCTGCTGCAACTTTACCCGGATTGCAAAGTCATTGTGTTGACGAGCTTCTTAGATGATGAGAAAATGTATCCAGTGATTGAAGCAGGGGCTTTCAGCTATTTGCTCAAAACGTCACGCGCTTCCGAGATCGCCCAAGCGATCAGAGCGGCAGCTAAAGGGCAGTCCATTCTGGAGTCTCAGGTCGCCTCCAAGATCATGAATCGCTTTCGTCAGCCTAAGCCGGCAGCAGAGCCGCATGAGGAGTTAACCGATCGTGAAATGGAAGTGCTACGCTTGATTGCGAAAGGTAAATCCAATCAAGAGCTGGCGGATGATTTGTTTATCGGTGTGAAGACGGTAAAGTTTCACGTCACCAATGTTCTGGCCAAGCTAGGAGTAGAAGATCGAACACAAGCTGCCATCTATGCCTTTAAACATGGTTTGGCTGAATAGCAATTAGTCACAAGGGAGCGATACGAATGAATCTATTAAAGCAAATTTGGAGCTGGTTTGGTTCCATTGCCATTTCGTTTATTTTAGTCGTATTTCTTGGTGTTTTCGTGTTCCAATCCACAAAGGTAATGGGACATTCCATGGATCCGACGCTGCATGACAGTCAACGCGTGTATGTATCAAAGCTTTCTCATACGTTTAAATATGAACCTAACTATGAGGATATTGTAATTATCGACTCCAGAGTCGATCTTAAGAGAACATTCAAGAACGACTTGTTAGACAGCCCTTTGCTCAGTTTATTTACGAGTGGTGATGATAAACATGTCTGGATCAAACGGGTGATTGGTAAGCCGGGAGATCAATTGGAGCTCAAGGACGACAAGATGTACCGTAATGGTGTGCTTCTTGACGAGCCTTACATTAACGAGGCAATGAGAGCCAACGGAAACAAGAAATGGACGGTGCCTGCCGATCATATTTTCGTGATGGGAGATAACCGAAATAATAGTATGGATAGCAGAGTGATCGGATACATCCCTATTGATCATGTATTAGGTAAGAAGCTATTCTAATAAAAGCGACCCTCCGGGTGAGCATGCATGTGCATGGGCTCATTCGAGGGTCGCTTTTTTTTTCGCGAGTCAAGTGTATACAGAGCATCAGCCAGATCATTTCAATCATTCTGAATGGCCGATCACATCTGAATATCAAGCAGCAGTCCACTCATCGGAACCGGCAGATAAGCTTGGAGCTGAGATCGATATTGGCCGTAAGGCTTAAGCTGTGAACGAGACATTTGGAACAACGACTCCGACGGCAATTGCTGCAATTGTCCTATCGAATTCGAGAGTGTGGCGGCGAAGTTTGTAATACTGCCAAGACTTTTTAACGTGGAGCTAGGTTGGTTCTTAATTTGATCTTGAAGTTGATCTTCTTTGAGTTCTAAGCTTCCGTTATCCAGCTTTGTTATCCCAATCTCTTTCAGAGAATAGGGCTTAGCGGCTTGCTCTAGTCCTATGAAAAGAGAGCGATTCAAATACTCGGGAGAATCCCGCAAGCTGTCCTGAAATTCATTGTATGTATGTACGAATTGACGTATAGGTTCAATGATGGATTCGCTATCGGCTTCTGACGAAAGTGGTGTTGCCTTGTAGGCAATAGCAGGAAGTCGAGACCCCACCAAGGTTTGTGCCGATTGTTTAACGTTCTGTGCAGATTGTACAAATTCGGCTACGCCTTTCGCGGCAGACTGAGCGTGTTGTTTGTAGGCTAATTCTTCATAAGGCATGTCAAGAGGACGTCGAATGGTACTTGATTTACCTCCCGCAATACCGCTTACTGCGCTTACCCGGTAGTAGTCTTTGTGGGTTTGATAGCTGTTCAAAGCCATGATTGGGGGATACGCATAAATCATGGAGATCACCTCATTTTCGCTTAATCATAGTATAGCATTCGTAAGGGCTGGGGTAAATTGGTACTTGCTTTGTTAGAATAGTTAAAAAAAGCTGCCTATTCAAGCGGAGTCATTTGCAGTCATGCCAACATAAGATAGCATTATTGCTTCTTGTGGAGGCGGTGCCAAGTGATACGCAAACGAATGGCTTCCATTGATGATCGAGCGATTCATCGATTAGTCGTTGAACAGTTAGTACCTTTTTCTAGACTTTATGACACAGGTACTTCTGTAACATTTTCAGAAATACGGAAGAGACTGAATCAGAACAAAACGTTTGTTACTGCCAAAGGGTATAAACAGCCGTTCGGATTCATTACGATGATTCGTAAATCGAGTGTGTTATTCATTGATATGCTAGCCATCGATTCTCGTGAGCAAGGGAGAGGCTGGGGGCAGCAGCTTATGAAGGTCGCCGAAGAATACGGGAAAAGTGAGCGCTGTGTGACGGCTGAGCTTTTTGTTGATGAAAGCAACCCTAAAGCGATTCAATTTTACTTACGCAAAGGTTACGAAGTCCATTCGTTTATTCCCGAGTTAAGCTGTTATAAAATGAGTAAGAAATTGAGAAGATAAGACAAAGGGCTGCAGATGATGGTTTCATCCACAGCCCTTTCATTATTCACTGAACATAGCTGCAACGTTTTCGAGTTGAATATCGATTGCGCCTTGATAGCCAGGGGCCGCGCCGCCGAAGCTTAAAAGAGGAAGGCCAAAGGAAGAATACCTCTCTGCAGCTGTACCCGTGAATGAAGTTTGATCCGGTGACTTTGCTTGCTTCGCTTTAACTGTTTTTGATTTGGAAATGGTTTTTTTGGTTTTCTTCGTTGTCGTGTTGAGCTTTGGAGTGGCATCATCATTCAGGATCAGCTTGTTTTTTTCAATACGACTTAATACGCCATAGATTTCGGAGCCATCGTTTAAAAAAATTAGAACAGGCTTTCCGTAAAAGCTTTGACAGGCTTTATCAGTAATCGGATAAATAGGCTGCATCGTATCTTAGCACCTCCGTGTTATTGTGTACTTTCAGCCTATTCATGGCCGGGCGGATCGGTATAGACGAATGTCTATATTGTCATAAGAAAAAGTTATGAGAGAAAGTTCTCAGAAAAGTTGAATAGCTTGACTATTTTAGGTATGCTAAGCATATTAACTAATCCTAATAGAGAAAGAATGATGCATAGATGAGTGGAGCTGTGTTTTATATTTTCGGAGCAACGGGCGATTTGGCGAAAAGAAAGCTGTTTCCTGCTTTTTATAGCCTATATCGTGAAGGAAAGTTAGGAGAAAATTTTGCCGTAGTTGGTTTGGCTAGAAGACCTCGTACGAATGAACAATTTCGTGATGATGTAAAGCATTCGATTGAGGATTTTGCCCGTTATAAAGTGACGGATGAGGCGGAATGGGATCGATTCGCGCAGCGTTTTGAATACATGTCATTGGATATCAATAATGTTGCTGGTTTCCATGAACTTAATGTGCTGACAGCCAAACTGGATGAGAAGTATCAGACTGGTGGGAACCGCTTGTTCTACCTGGCTCTGGCTCCAGAGCTTTTCGGTAACGTATCGTACAACTTAAGTGAAGGTGGATTGCTCAAAACTAATGGCTGGCACCGTCTCGTTATTGAGAAGCCGTTCGGTTACGACCTGCCATCTGCTGAGCGCTTGAATGGACAACTTCGTCAAGTATTTGAAGAACAAGATATTTACCGCATTGATCACTACTTAGGTAAAGAAATGGTACAAAATATTGAGTTCGTTCGTTTCGCGAATGCCTTCTTTGAACCACTTTGGAACAACAAATACATAGCTAACATTCAAATTACGTTAAGTGAAACGGTCGGCGTTGAAGAACGCGGCGGTTATTATGATCACTCTGGCGCGCTGCGAGACATGGGTCAGAATCATATGCTGCAAATGCTGATGATGATGGCAATGGAACCGCCAAGCCGTCTGCATCCGGAAGATATCCGTGATGAGAAGGTGAAGGTCCTGCGTTCCCTCCGCTTATTCGAATCCGGCGAAGATGTTCGTGCGAATGTGGTCCGCGGTCAATATGCGAGTGGCTCGTCCAAAGGCAAAGCACTACCAGCTTACCGCGAAGAAGATTCGGTGAATCCGCAATCGACTACAGAGACTTATTTCGCAGCCAGGGTTCACGTGGATAATTTCCGCTGGGCAGGTGTACCTTTTTACATTCGTACGGGTAAAAGGCTGCCAGTCAAAACGACGGAGGTCGTTGTAGAATTTAAGAATATCCCGAATAATGTGTATTTGGCTAAGAAGCATGAGTTGGAGCCGAATCTGCTTGTTTTCCGTGTGAATCCGATGGAAGGCATCTATCTGAAAATGAATGCGAAGCAGCCAGGCTCGGAAGGCGTCATCGTACCCGTTGCGATGGATTTCTGCCAAAGCTGTCAGATCGGTATCAATACACCGGAAGCTTACGAACGCTTGCTTTATGATGCTACGCGTGGAGATTCCACGTACTTTACCCGTTGGGATGAAGTGGCGCTTGCTTGGTCCTATGTGGATCGTATTGCAGCAGCATGGAATGAGAAGACGGAAGATCTGAAATACTACCCAGCCGGATCTTGGGGGCCTGAAGAGGCATCGAAGCTACTAAGCGATGACGGCTTCAAGTGGTGGCCGATTAACGGTCAAAATGAAGGTGAAGTTGATTGGGAAGCCGTTCAAAAAACAACGGTTTTAACCTAGTTGATTTCAACCTCGACAAACGCGCTCGTTATGGACGGCGTAAGCCGTTTATCCTTGAGGTAACAAGCTTAACATCCAACTGGCGACTCTGCCTGTTGGATTTTTTTTGTGGTATAATAAATATTACGGAGTAAATTTTACTATTCATTACATGAGGTGCGTATATGTCACGAAGAGCTTTTATCAGATGGCTGCTGGCAATAGGGGCTGCACTCGTTGGTTTAAGTGCGATTTTTAGTCAAATGGTTAAGAAAAAGTTTATTCCAGATGCTCAGCCCGCCCAATCATCTGTGAAACCAGAGCCTTCTCAATCCGTGGCACAATCTTCGGCAGAACCCTTGCCGACAGGTCCCCTCATGTCCTATTTTATATTAAGCGACCTTCATATCAGTATAGGTGATGCACTTACGGGTAAGAAATTAAGACAAGCGCTTGATGATATTACACATTTTGACGGACCTGTTGATGCTATCATGCTAACAGGCGATCTGACGGACACAGGAACGGAACAAGATTATAAGGAGCTGCGTACCATTGTAAGTGAATATAAACTTCCGCCTGTTCATGCGAACATGGGAAATCACGATTATTACTCCATCTGGATTAATAAAGCGAATAACTGGGATCAAGCAGCTGTTCCGAACGGCAAAAGTGACGCGATGAGCCGAGAGTCGTTCAAGAAGTTTTTTGGCTACAAGCAACTCTACAATGATTTTACGACGAAGGGTCACTCCATCTTGTTGCTTTCACAAGAAGCGTACGTGCAAGAGAAGCCAGAGGTCGGTGAGGGAGCTTGGTATTCCGATGAGCAGCTGGAATGGTTCAAAGAACGGGTGAAAAGCCTCTATCAACCAGGAAGACCACTGTTCGTGATGACGCATCAACCGCTGCCGGCCAGTGGCACAGATGGGGGATCACATCAATTAATACGCGCGATCAAGTTCCGCGAGACGTTAAAGCCTTATAAGAATGTGTTCGTGTTCTGCGGACATCGCCATCAAGATTTCCAGAATGGGACACCGCATTATGTGAAGGAGTCTTTCCATTATTTCCACAATGCTTCGGTTGGAAGAACGCTTAACCGCGCGTACCAGCAAGAAGCCAAAAATAAAGCACAAGGCATCTATGTGCAAGTATTTGCGGATAAGGTCGTCGTGCGCGGCCGAGAGTTTAGCAATCGAACTTTCCTAGATGAAGCGAATTGGAGTATTGATTTGCAGAAAGTTCAAGCCTGATTCATAGTAAGCTTAAATGCTGTTTAAAAAGATCGCTTTCAGAACCGAGAAGGTTGGACGAAGTCCGGAGAAGGAGGAACGGAGCGTAGAGATTTGCTACGTGAGTACCGGACTTCCCGGTTTCGTTCAAGATTCGATGCTGAGATGCTTCCTGAAATGACTTCGTTATCAAAGTGAACTTTTTAAACTACCTCTATATGTAAAACAAGAAGGGAATAATCTAACAGATGACAACGCAACTCTCTAAACTTCTCGCAACAGAAGTCGCTAAGCGACGTACGTTCGCGATTATTTCTCACCCGGATGCGGGTAAAACAACATTAACCGAGAAACTGCTGTTATTCGGAGGCGCGATTCGCTTAGCCGGAACGGTCAAAGGGCGTAAGGCTAGCAAACATGCGACATCCGACTGGATGGAAATCGAGAAGCAGCGTGGAATTTCGGTAACATCCAGCGTTATGCAGTTCGACTACGAAGGGCATCGCGTGAACATTCTGGATACACCTGGTCACCAAGACTTCAGTGAGGATACGTACCGAACACTTACCGCTGCAGATAGCGCGGTGATGCTGATCGACGTAGCCAAAGGGGTCGAGATGCAGACGAAGAAGCTATTCCAGGTGTGTAGAATGCGCGGAATTCCGATCTTCACGTTTATTAACAAAATGGACCGTGAGGGCCGCGACCCGTTTGAACTCCTAGAAGAATTAGAAGAAGTGCTCGGCATTCGTTCCTATCCAATGAACTGGCCGATTGGTTCGGGTAAACAGTTCTGTGGGGTTTACGATCGCGGGAAATCACAATTAGAGCTGTATCAAGGTGAAGATCACAAAGAGATTCAAGTGCGCAAGGTGGATGGTGTTGATGATCCATTAGTGAAGCAAATTGCCGGCGAATTCTTGCACAAACAATTAAGCCAGGATATCGAGCTGCTCGATATAGCCGGTGATCCGTTTGATATGGAGAAAGTACTGCAAGGCGAGCTTACACCTGTTTTCTTCGGCAGTGCCGTGAACAACTTCGGTGTGCAGACGTTTCTAGAGAACTTCCTTCAGCTTGCACCAGCGCCTGAGCCGCGCAACAGCACAGTAGGCATCATAGAGCCTACCAAAGAGAAATTCTCAGGCTATGTATTCAAGATTCAAGCGAATATGAATCCAGCTCACCGCGACCGTGTGGCTTTCCTGCGAATCGTTTCTGGCAAGTTCGAGCGTGGTATGTCCGTGAAACATGTTCGACTCGGCAAAGACATTAAGTTAGCTCAGCCGCAGCAATTTTTGGCGCAAGACCGTGACATCGTTGAAGAGGCATTCCCGGGCGATATCATCGGCTTGTTTGATCCCGGTATTTTCCGGATCGGGGATTCCTTAAGTGAAGGGGAAGCGGTCGTTTTCGACGAGCTGCCTACCTTCTCTCCGGAGCTGTTCAGCAAAGTTTCAATCAAGAATGCTTTGAAGCAAAAGCAGTTCCTCAAAGGGATTGATCAATTGACCGAAGAAGGTATGATTCAAGTATTTACCACGATTGGTTTCGAGGATATGATTCTTGGCGTAGTCGGTCAACTGCAATTCGAAGTGCTTGAACACCGGATGAAATCCGAATATGGCGTAGACATTTTACTACAACGTCAGAACTATCAGTTCGCTCGTTGGATTATAGACGAGAAGCTGGATCCGAGTAAATTCCGCATTAACTCACAGCTGGTAAAAGATAAAAAAGGAAATTTCGTAGGCTTGTTCGAGAGCGAGTATGCGCTGCGATCTTCGATCGAGAAAAACCCCACTGCTAAATTTTTAACTAGCGCTCCATAAGTGTTGTAATTGAAGAAGAGGCTGTCTCCAGACTTAATCTGGGAATAGCCTCTTCTTTCAATTTTGTCGCCAATGGATGGTTTGCTTCATACAATAGGTACGGGTTAATAAGTTGTCATTAAGCTAGCCCTAAGGAAGTGAATTAGAGACGTGCACCTCTTAATCATTGCTCCTGAACAAATTCCAGTACCGCCAATTCTAGGTGGTTCCGTCGAAATATGCATTTATTCCATTGCACGGGAGCTTGCCAAAATGCATCAAGTTACCGTTATTTCGCGGCAGCATCCTAGGTATAGCCATATTTCGCGGCGAGGTCAACTTACGATAATAAGAGTACCTACGGGAAGCTCTCATACGTACTTGAAGGAAGTGCTTAAGGCAACCAAAGGGAAGACATTTGATTGGATTCAAGTCGATAACAGACCCCAGTATGCTGCCGTCATCAAAAGCCATTTTCCGAAAACGCCAGTATCTTTATTCTTACATTCCTTAACTTTCGTAAAGCCCCCCTATGCGTCTGTTCGTCGATGCTCCAAGCATTTGAACGAAGTAGATTGGATTGTAACTAACAGCAGTTCACTCGCAGAGGAGCTAACAAGACTGTATCCGAAACAGCGAAATCAGCTTCACAAGATTTACCTCGGGACCGAATTGGCTAGATTTTGCCCAAAATCGGAGAAAGCGAAGAGACGTTTAAGAAGAAAGTATCGGGTTAGCAATAACGGTTTTCAGATCCTTTATGTCGGCCGACTTATCCAGCGCAAAGGCATCCCTATATTAATTCATGCTGTTCATCTGGCTAGAAAAACGATCCCTGGGTTGAAGCTTCTGATTGCTGGGGGCGAGCAAGGTAAAGGTTTCAAGGCGCTGCTTAAAAGGAAGGCTAATAAGCTTAGAGTGCCAACAAAGTTTCTAGGTAATATTCCGCATCGAAAGATACATGAAGTATATGGACTCGCGAATTGTTTCGTTTGTCCTTCACAAAAGCATGAGGCATTTGGTTTGGTGAATGTGGAAGCGATGGCTTCTGGACTTCCAGTTATCGCCTCGGATATTGGAGGAATTAAAGAGGTCATTCAGCATGAACATAACGGGGTTCTGATTAAAGAATTTCGAGATCCTCGCGCATTCGCACGGAGTATTGTGGCGGTGGCCGAACGGAAAGAATGGGCAGAGGGTTTAGCCAAACAGGCGCGGAGCGATGTCAAAAAGCAATTCAGCTGGCAGGCCACAGCACAATCTTTGGCCGACTTCTATAGACTGAAGCTGGAGGCAAAACATGAAAAATACGTCAAGGAAACCGGTTCGTCTTAGTAGAGCTAGGTACGTCACTAGCAAAATTGGCAAAACAAAAGCAATTGAATCAAAGGAAAAGCTGCGTCAATATGTTCCGACCACTAAACGAATGAATCAAGAGACACTTAGGGAAATGCTTAACCAATATAAAATGGTGTATATTAAACCCAATGTAGGTATGTTTGGAAACGGTGTTATACGTGTGGAACTGGCGAAGGAGGGGGCAGAAAAACCTTATTCGTACCAGTCAGGCGTTCGATTAAAACAGTTTAGAACATTTGATGAGATGTATGCATCCATCAGTAAAGTGACGAAAAAACGGTTTTATTTAGTACAAAAGGGGATTCATCTGCTCAAATACAAAGGAAATCGGTTCGATCTTCGTGTTATGGTTCAACAAACGCCTCATCACAAATGGGAGACTACGGGTGTAATAGGCAGAGTAGCCCATCCTAAAAAAGTGGTTACTAATTTCCACAATGGGGGAACATTGAAGCCGGTGGAAACGCTGCTCCACAAGTATTTGCCTTCAAGTAAGCGAAAGGTTTATGTCAAGAAGCTGCATGTTCTGGGGTTGCAGATAGCTAAGGCGATTAACACGCGTTATAAAGGGGTTAAGGAGATCGGTGTCGATGTTGCCTTGGACGATAAGCTGCATCCATGGATTCTTGAGGTAAACACGAGTCCTGATCCCTATATTTTTCGAAGATTGAGCGACAAACGTATTTTTGCCAAAATGAGACGTTATGCCAAAGCTTACAGCCGGTTATGAAATCATAACCGGTTTGTTGTTATTCCTATGAAAGGTTTGCTCAATTTCGATAGCGGATACGGGAGGACTTAATAAATAGCCTTGAATCGTCGTGCAGGTTGTTTCTTTCAATATTTCAAGCTGGCTCCATTCTTCTACGCCTTCTGCAACCACCTGCACTTCAAGAGCATGGCCGAGATGGATAATAGCATTTGTAATGGCCCAATCATCTTTATTGCTATGTATATTTTTAACGAAAGAACGGTCAATTTTCAAACAATGGATAGGGAATTGTTTCAAGTAATTAAGTGATGAATAGCCGATTCCGAAGTCATCGATCGAGATCGAAATCCCTTTCGTACATAGCTTATCCAGTACCGCGACGGTTGTATCCATATTTTGCATAATGGAGCTTTCGGTAATTTCAAATTCAAGAAAGGCAGGGTCTATGCCGGTTTGCTCAATAATCTGAATGGCCTTATCCGAAAAAGACTCATCTTGAAATTGACAAGGGGAGATATTTACAGCAATTTGATAGTTCAAAATATCAGCCTCCAGCCATCTCGCTTTTTGGAGACAAGCCTCGCGGAGCACCCATTCACCAAGCTGTAAAATCAAACCGCTCTCCTCAGCAAGCGGAATAAACTCGTTCGGAGCAATTAAGCCGAGCTTCGGGTGATTCCAGCGCACCAAGGCTTCCAAACAAATAATGTTTCCAGTGGAGAGTTCAAGACGTGGTTGATAGTATAAGATGAGTTGATTCTCAAGTATAGCCTTCCGCAGCTCAGTTTCCATCTGAACCTGATTGGAGAACCGCTGCACGTGCGATGAATGATAGGTGACAAGCTTGTTCTTACCTGTACGCTTAGCGGCTAGGAGAGCTTGATCAGCTTGATGCAAGGCTTGTTCGATCGTAGCAAGCGATATGTCGACAGCACTCATACCTATACTCACGGTAATATAACATTCTTGATCCATTACGATGAAGGATGTGACAAAAACGTGCTGGATGCTTTGAATGGTTTGGGAAAGCTGATCTTGGGTATTAGCATGTATAAGGAGAGTAAATTCATCATCTCCTGATTGAACAACAAGATCACAGCCGTGTACGGTCCGCAGACGATTGCCCACTGCTTCCAAAAGGAGATCGCCAGACTTGTATCCGAGCGATAAATTAACTTGGCGAAACCGGTCAATATCAAGGATGAGAAGAGAATGTAATGGGGCTGTGCGCTTAACATGATATCGATTTTCAATAGTCTGCTTTAATAAGGCTTGAAGTCGCTGTCGATGGTGAACACGAGTGATTATTTTCTTACTCTTAAGAGTACCTAATGCTGCCGATGCGGCGAAGTGAAAAAGGCGCCAGACTGCTTTCATTGCTATCACTCATTCCCACATCATAGTTGTCCACTGTACCCCTTATCATAAGTCCAAATACGAACAGTAGACAAGATTATAAATTAGTTATTTTTACAAATAATAGCAAATTTCTTGTTTAACTTTATGTAAAATTGATGAAAATGTCGAATGTTGTTGAATAAAATACTCAATAATTTTGTATTGACATGAATGGCTGTTGAATGAGAGAATGTACGCGTGTACATTGTTAGTTTAATGAATGAATTATCGGAGGCTTATGCATGGTGACGAGAAAAGAGGTTGCTGAACTAGCAGGGGTTTCAGAGGCGACCGTATCCCGTGTATTCAATGGGCTAGGCCCCATGAAGCCTGCTACGAAAGAGCGTGTGCTTGAATCTGCTAAACAGCTCAACTATCATCCAAATGCTATTGCGCAAAGCTTCGCTCGGAGGCGCAGTGGTAATCTTGGCGTTGTGCTGCCCTATATGCCCAAAGTACATCTCTTCTCAGCCTTTTATTTCGCGGAAATATTAAGCGGCATAGGGGAACAAGTAAGGGAGCAGGGCTACGACATGCTGCTATCACTTTTAACACCGGATGAGAATTTGGATTACACCCGACTTTATCGCTCGCAGAAGGTGGATGCTTGTGTCATCCTGGGTTCAAGGGATACTCCTCAGCAGCGGGAATCGCTAGTGCAGCTGCAGGCGCAGGGATTGCCTTTTTGTTTGGTCAATCAAAGCTTCGAGGGGTTAACCTTTCATGAGGTGGATGCGGATCATGTAGAAGGCAGTTATAGGGCTGTTCGGCATTTACAGGAAGAGGGCTATCGGAAGATTGCTTTTCTGAACGGTTCGCCCCAGTATTCGAACTCTGGCGATAGACTTCAGGGCTATAGGAAAGCAATGAGTGAAGCAGGCTTAGCAGTTCCGCCTGAGCTGCTGCTTGAAGGCAATTACAGCCGTAAAAGCGGTTATGAAGCGGCATCAGGGCTATGGGAACATCGGGATCAGGTGGAAGCGGTATTTGCGGCCAATGATCGGATGGCGATCGGTTTGATGCAAGGGCTCCGTGAGCGTGGTTGGATCGCTGGGCGTGATTTCGCTATTATAGGCTGCGATGATTCGGATGCTGCTAAGCTCAGCGATCCACCGCTAAGCAGCATCAATGTGCCTTTCTACGAGATGGGCAAAGAGGCAGCACGCAGTGTGCTGGCGGGTTTGCTGCATGGGGAAGGCACGAAGGAAACACGAATCAAGCTGCCAACCCGATTGGTTGTGCGACAATCATCGAGAGCAGTCACCATAAATAATTAATAGTTGAATGGATGAAAGAAAGCAAATGAATGCTAACGAAGCTAGTTTTGTTAAGGCAAAACTCTAGGGAGGCGCACTTTTATGAAATCTTTCAATATTGGTATGGTTGGCTATAAGTTTATGGGCAAAGCACATAGTCATGCTTATAAGGATTTGCATATGTTTTTCCCGCAGACAGCGGTACCGAAGATGAAGCTCATCTGCGGTCGAGATGAAAGCGGTGTCAGCGCCGCAGCCGAACAATTCGGCTGGGACGGGTATGTCACCGACTGGCGCGACCTGGTTACGCATCTCGATGTCGACATCGTCGATATCAATGCGCCCAGCGATGCGCACAAGGAAATCGCGCTTGCTGCGGCGAAGGCTGGCAAGCATCTGTTCTGTGAGAAGCCGCTGGCGCTGACCCTTGAGGATGCAAGGGAAATGCTGGAGGCGGCTGAAACAGCCGGGGTGAAGCACATGGTGGGCTTCAACTACAGGTTTGCACCTGCGGTGCAGCTCGCGAAGAAGCTCGTCGAGAGCGGCCGCCTCGGAGACATCTACCACTTCCGAGCTTGGTTCCTGCAGGATTGGATCGTAGATCCCATGTTCCCGCTGGTCTGGCGTCTCCAGAAGGAGATTGCTGGCTCTGGGTCGCACGGCGACCTGGGCGCGCATCTGATCGATCTGGCGCACTTCTTAGTCGGTGACATGACGGAGGTTATCGGCATGAGTGAGACGTTCATTAAGGAGCGGCCACTGCCGACTTCGATGACGGGTCTTAGCGCCAAAGGCAGCAAGGATGCACCGCGCGGACCAGTAACGGTCGATGATGCGACGCTGTTCATGGCACGTTTTGCGAATGGGGCGCTCGGCAGCTTCGAGGCTACCCGTTTAGCACCAGGGCACCGGTGCACGAATTCTTTTGAAATTAACGGCAGTAAGGGCAGTGTGAAGTTTGATTTTGAGCGTTTGAATGAATTACAGGTTTATTTTACAAGCGATGATGAGGATGTACAGGGTTTCAGACGTGTTCTGGCGACTGATTCGTCACATGCTTACATGGATGCTTGGTGGCCTGCTGGACATACGATTGGTTATGAGCACACATTTGTACACGAAGTCGTTGAGCTGATGAACGCAATTTCGGAAGACCGTCAGCCGGTCCCGAATTTCGCAGATGGTGTGAAGTGTCAAGAGGTGCTGGAAGCGGTGGATCAATCCATTGCGCAGCGTCGTTGGGTGAGTATTAGTGAAGTCTAAGGATAGATAAGTATGGAGAGGGGCTTTGGGCAGTGAGTAAACAAGCATTGATTGTGTGGGGTGGCTGGGACGGTCATCAACCAGAAGAAGTGGCTGGCATTTTCGCAGGTTTATTGCGTGAGGAAGGCTTTGGCGTGGAAGTATCGGATACACTGGACAGCTTCAAAGATGCAGAGCGTTTGGCGGGCGTTGATCTTATCGTTCCAGTATGGACCATGGGTAACATCGAAAGTGAGCAGTTGAAACCGTTAATCGCAGCGGTAAAAGAAGGCGGAACTGGCATCGCCGGTTGTCATGGTGGTATGGGAGATTCCTTCCGTAACGAAGTGGAATATCAATACATGGTTGGCGGTCAATGGGTAGCGCATCCTGGAAATGACGGCGTGACGTATACGGTTCGAATCAAGGATCGAGGACATCTATTGACGGAGGGCATGGAAGATTTTGTCGTTGTCTCTGAAAAGTATTACATGCATGTGGATCCAGCCATTCACGTACATGCGGTTACAGACTTTGGCGATGTGGAGATGCCGGTTGTTTGGACCAAAACCTATGGAGCGGGCAAGGTATATTATAACTCGCTAGGTCACCAAGCTAACATCGTTCGGATGCCAGAAACACTAGAATTAATGCGTCGCGGCTTACTGTGGGCAACACGATAATGATTAGGGGGAAGTAAGATATGAGTAAGAAGAAAGTTGGTATTATCGGTTGCGGAAATATTAGTGCAGCCTATATGAAAAATATTCCTAACTTTGAGCATTTGGAGCTGCTCGCGTGTGCCGATATCGATTTGGACAGAGCAAAGGCTCGTGCGGAGGAATTCAGCATTCCTCATGCGTACACGGTTCAAGAGCTATTGAATGATTCGAATATTGATATTGTGATTAATTTGACGATTCCTGCAGCGCATGCCGAAGTCTGTATTCAAGTGTTGGAAGCGGGCAAACACGTGTATGTGGAGAAGCCGCTAGCTGTAACTCGTGAAGAAGGTTTGCAGATCCTAGAAGTTGCGCGCCGCAAAGGATTACTGGTTGGCAGCGCACCGGATACGTTCCTTGGAGGAGGTATTCAAACGTGTTTGAAGCTGATTAATGACGGCTGGATTGGCACACCGATTGCGGCAACCGCATTCATGATGGGTAAAGGCCATGAGCATTGGCACCCGGATCCTGAATTTTATTATGCAAAAGGCGGCGGCCCTATGTTCGATATGGGTCCTTATTACTTAACAGCATTAGTGGCATTACTTGGGCCAATTCGCCGAGTAACCGGATCGGCTGCCGCTAGTTTCCCGGAGCGCACCATTTCTAGTGAGAAGAAACGCGGGAAAAAAATTACAGTAGATACCCCAACTCATATTGCTGGTGTGCTGGATTTCCACAGTGGTGCGATAGCAACGCTTGTAACAAGCTTTGATATTATGGGTGGCACGCAACTTCCGAACATTGAAATCTACGGCAGTCAAGGTTCTTTACGTGTTCCGGATCCGAATACATTCGGCGGTCAGGTGCTTATTCGCAGAGGCGGTTCAGATTGGGAGCCGATTCCTCTATCGCATGGCTACAAAGAAAACCACCGAGGTTTAGGTGTTGCTGCCATGGCTGAGGCCCTGATAAGCGGCCAAAGTGATGCACATCGCGCGAATGGGGAGCTGGCGTACCACGTGCTCGAGGCGATGCATGGCTTCCACGACGCGTCCGATTCAGGGAAGCATTACGTGATGCAAAGCAGCTGTGAGAAACCAGCCCCGTTGTCACCTTACTCTGTGCTATAAAAAGCTTTAAATGCGGAGCTGTTCCTATGTCATATTTGGAAAGTTCAGCTCCTACTTAATAAATTTCGCAGTCTGCTGCTACTTCTATTGGAGTTAATCCAGTGGAAGTAGGGGGTTAGCGTCCTAAACGTCGATTTCGTTGGAGTTGCTCCAATAGAAGCACGAATTTCGAAGCCTGAAGATCAATTCTATTGGAAAAATCCAATGGAAGTATGAACTTTGTGTACAACAAGCTTAAGCGCCTCACCGATAATCGGTGAGGCGCTTAAGTTTGTTGCACACATAACACTAGCTTGCGGGTTTACAACTAGAACCTCAACCCTTAACTGCACCTGCGGTAACACCTTTGGTAATTTGTTCATTAAAAATTGCGTAGATGATAATAGCCGGTATCGATGTTAACACCATGACGGCAAATTGTGATCCATAATCGGAAGAATATTGGCCGGTGAAGTTCATTACAGAGAAAGGCAATGTTTTAAGTGAATCTTTGCTTAAGAATGTGGATGCCATAATAAATTCATTCCAGCACGTCAGAAACGTGGTTACCGCTATGGTGACTAATGCCGGCATGGTAAGCGGCATGATAATTTGAAAGACAATCCTGTAAATGCTGCAACCGTCCATAACAGCTGATTCTTCAATAGCTCCAGGAATGCTGCGTAAAAATCCGGATAGAATGAAGGTTCCAAGCGGTACCGAAACGGCTGTGTAGGGAAGAATCAAGCCCAGATAGGAATTCGTCAATCCCAGGCTTTTGAAAATAGCAAAGTTGGGAAGCAGGGTTGCATGAATCGGAATCATAATACCCAGCAAAATAATTGTGAAAAAAAAGGAACGCGTTTTCCACTGCATGCGGGTAAACGCATAGGCTAGCGACAAAGAGAGGAAGACAGTCAAGATAATAGTTACAGTTGAAATCAGAACACTGTTTAACAAATACTTTGGAAATTTGCCATCGACCCAAGCATTTACATAGTTTTGCCATTGTGGTGAACTAGGCCATTTCAAAATGCTTGAGGAGAAAAAATCGCTGCTGCTATTGAAAGAAAAGTCGACCAGCCAAATTAACGGAAACAATTGCCCAAATGAAACGAGCAGGAATAAGATCCAAAGCATTATTTTATGTTTTTTCTTCATGAGATCACCGCCTAGTATTCTGCTGCATCGCTACGAATTAGCTTGTTGCTTACATACGTAGCGATCAGGCAGATGAGAATAAAAAGAATCGAAATTGCGTTTGCATAACCGTATTGGCTTGCTGAGAACGCCTTGTTATATAAGTAAACGGCGAGGAATTGCGTGGAATCGCCAGGTCCGCCATTTGTCGTAAGAAAGACAGTTTCCATCTGCTTTAAAGCAGTAACAATGGCAAGGGTAACTTGAACGGCAATGACGGGTGAAAGCAAGGGAATAGTTATTTTCCAATGGAGCTTAAACCCTGAAGCACCGTCCAAATGAGCGGCTTCGTACAGATCTTCCGGAATTCCTTTTATACCTGCGTAGTAGAACAGCAAACCCCAACCGAAGCCCGACCAAATCAGAATAAATAATAAGGTTCCCAAAGCGGTATGCATGTCGCCTAACCAAGCGTGCTTCAAAAATCCGAGCCCGGACAAATCCAGAATTTTATTGAACATACCGAACTCAGGATCGAAAATCGTTAGCCACATTCTAGATATAACGACAACGGATATGACACATGGAATGAAAAAGATGGTACGGAATACCTTTTCTGCTTTTCCGCCGATACGGTCTAACATGATGGCAAAAAATATACAAATGGGATGCTGGAGAAAGATACAGCCAGCTGCAAGGAGTAGAGCATTGAGCAGTGATTTCCAAAAGCGCGGATCATCCGTAAGCAAGTCTTTATAATTTTGAAGTCCGACCATATGAATGTCGGTCCCAGGTGCGAGCGTATCGGTTAGCGAATAATAGGCGCTTAGAATAATCGGAGCCAGAAATGTAAGAATGAATAATAGAATACCTGGAAACACGAAAAGAAAAATAGCCAATTTATTGCCGAGCACTTTTTGCATGTCCTTTCGGCTCCTTCCGTTTGGATGCAGATAAGGACAGGAAACATAACCTGTCCTTAACTTTTCTCTTTATTTACTTAGGATTACTTTTTTTGTTTCGTTGCAGCCGTTTGCAAATCATTTACCAGCTGTTCAGGCGTGGAAGCTCCAGCAAAGAATTTGCCGAATGCGTTTTGAACATCATCTTTGAACGCAGGTGTGCCATAGTCAATAAAGGATACGCCTGCTGTAGATGAAGCGTTGACCAAGATGTCTGTAAGCTGCTTTTGAATTTCGCTCTCTTTGCCGGTCAGTGTGTATTTTTGAGCAGGAACAGCAGCGCCAGTGTCCCAAGCATTTTTCGGCCATTGGTTAGCACTCATTAAATAATCAAAAAACTTTTTAGCTTCTTCCGGATTCTTGGATGCAGTCGTCAGGGCATAGCCGCCGCCGTTCCAAGCGAGCAAGTCGTTTTCTTTACCTTTACCGCCTTCAACAATAGGGTATTTAATAACGCCAAGGTTTTTACGGAACGATTCAGGAAGTTTTTCATTTGTTGCCATACCTGCTTCCCAAGAGCCCATATACCACATAGCTGCTTTCTCTTGCGCGAATAGGTTTTGCGATGCGCCGTAGTCTGAAGTCATAAAGGCATCTTGGAACATTTTTACGTCGAGCATTTGTTTCAAGAGTTTTGCGGTCTGCAGGAAGCTTTCATCCTGAGCAAACGATTTCTTTTGATCCACGGCGTCAAGTATCGCGTTCTGGTCACCGTTAATCCGCTGAGCGGTGTTCTGGAACATCTCACCGAAGCTCCATAGATCTTTACCATTCGTGGACATCGGTGTTACACCTTTTGCCCTGAATGCTTTAGCTGCATCGAGCAGCTCATTGTAGGTTGTAGGAACTTTGACTCCGTTATCAGCAAATAACTTCTTGTTGTAGTAAATGACTTCATAGTCGCTGTTTCTTGGCAGTCCGTACACTTTGCTGTCAAAGGTGAAAGATCTAAATACGCCAGGAAGGAAGTTGTATTTATCTCCTTCATATGCTTTTGGATCTAATTCTTTTACATATTTGGCTTTTACAAGCGTACTTAATTCGGCTCCGCCATGTACCATTGTGATATCAATCGATTCATTTGAAGCCATATATGCTTTCAGTTTGTTTTTGAAAGGTTCTTCAGCTAGAGCTTCGACTTCAATTTTGACATTCGGATTTTCTTTCATATAACTGTCAATGGACATCTGTTCAGCAAGTCCTTGCCCGGATTTGCGATCCGGCAGGTTGGAGAAGAAACGAAGAGTAACAGGTGTGCCCTCTTTGTTAGCGGTTGTCGTTGCAGGGCTTGGCGAGCTTTGGCTCTGGTCGCTCTTTGTTCCGCAAGCAGCTAGTGTACCAACCATGGCGATTGCAGCAGTTAAAACGGTTGCCCGAACGAGTTTATTTTTCTTTGTCATCTTATTTCCCCCTATATGCTAATTTGGATACATCATTGATTTCGTACACTGATCTTAACAAAATGATCTAGATTAGGTCAGTAGAGAAAAAACGGGGAAAGTTTAAATTTGTCGAATATTTCACCGATTGCATTGTTAAATCAATGTTGTGAGGATACAATACATACAATAAAAGGGCTTCTTTAAAAAAAATAAGGATTGTGATCCTTGTGGGAAATTTCTATTTGAATTTAAGTATCAAATATAAAATATTCATTCTGTTTTACCTGCTAATCGTCGTCCTTTCACTAACACTTGGGTATTATTCTTACCAAACATCAAAGAAGCAAATCGTTAGCAAGGTTAGTTCAACGAATCTTGGAGTCATTAAGGAAGTTGATAATAACCTTACGACACTCCAGAAAAACATTGCGGATTGGGTAACGGTGTTTAGCTTAGCGTCCGTCGTACAAGAAGGTCTCATAAGTTATGTAGGCGAAACCAACGAATTGGAAAGTATGTTGTATTCGGGTCCGACAGCTTCGATCATGAATCAGATGCTGGTTACAAGAAATTTCGACTATTTAGCTCTATACGGAAAAGGCCTATTGCCTGTCTTTCAAGAAGCAAGTGATGATAGCAGTGGTCCTAATACGTTGTTAAATATACAAAAAAGCGCTGTATATGAGCGAACGATCGCATTGAACGGCGCTTCTTTTTGGTTCCCGTTGCAAGATGAGAACAACGTTTTCTTGCAGAACAATAGGAATGAGAAAATTGGCATGAGCCGCATGATCCGTAGTGTAAAAGATGGCAGTATGCTTGGTTTCATATTCGTCGGAGTCAACGTGGATACGATTCGTAATAAGTATCTCAAAAATTTATACGATCAGGACCACGGCATACTCATTCTAGATGAAAACGGTTCCTCGTTATTAAAGGCAGGAAAAACGTTTTTTCAAACCGATGACTCGGCTCCGTCACTCACAGAAATAAGAAAAAATACGAATCCTGGATCGATGATTGTTCATGATAATGGGGAAGATTTGTTGATCTCTTATAGTGGAATCAATGAAAACGGCTGGCAAACGTTCTATGCGGTTCCGCTTGTACTGCTTACAAAAGAGTTGAGTTCAATCAAGGTTTTTGTTCTCGTGCTGATTCTGGTCTGTCTGCTGCTGAGCATTCCTTTTATGATGATTCTGACGTTCCTGCTCACGGCCCCGATTCAGAAATTATTACTATCCATGAAACGTTTTCAGAATGGTCACTTTGATGAGCGGGTTGATATCAAGTACAAAGATGAGATCGGTGAATTAAGTCGCGGATACAATCACATGGTTACCAATATTAAGACCTTGGTTGACGATGTCTACTTGCTGCAGCTCAAAGAAAAGGAAGCGGAGTTAAAAGCACTTCAATCGCAGATCAATCCTCACTTTTTGTACAATATGTTGGATACCATTTTTTGGGAGGCTGAAGCGTCCGGTCAAAGCCGAATCAGCGAGATGATCATCAATTTGTCACGATTATTCCGTTTAAGCCTGAACCGTGGAAAAAGCTTTACCAACGTTAAAAAAGAGAAGGAATTGATTGAATTATATTTATCTTTGCAAAAAATGAGATTTAAAGATCTTTTAAGTTATCAGGTCGATATACCAGATGAAATGGAGAGTTATGTGATGCTTAAGCTGATCCTGCAGCCTTTTATCGAAAATGCATTGGTTCATGGCATTGAGAGGAAGCGCGGCGGTGGATATTTATCCGTTTTAGGCAGCTTAACGGGTGAGACACTGCGTTTTACGATCGAAGATGACGGTCCTGGCATGGATGAGGCAATGATTCAAAGTATATTAGAAAGTCAACCTGTGAGTGATGTCTACACGGGTCAAGAAACAGGCGGCTATGCTATTCAGAATGTGAATGCAAGGCTAAAGCACTATTACAAAGATGCCTATCAGTTGAACTATAGTAGCGAACCGGGCAAAGGGACACGTGTGGAGATTGTGATCCCCGCTATACCTGATACTCAGGAGGTACAGTGAGCATGATCAACCTGATGATTGTCGATGATGAGGAAAGAGCGCGTGTCGGTATCCGTACGCTCATTGATTGGGTGAACCATGGCATTACGATTATTTCAGAAGCACGAGATGGGGCAGAAGCCCTCGAAAGGATGAAGGAAAATCACGTCGACATCCTGCTCACCGATATCCGCATGCCTGAGATGGATGGCCTTGCACTCATCGAGAGAGTTACGAGCGAATATCCTCATATGAAATGCGTAATCATGAGCGGACACGACGAATTTGCCTATGCAAAGAAGGCACTTGCAATAGGCGCTAGCGATTATCTTTTGAAACCTAGCAGAAGACAAGAAATTTTGGATACCGTACTCAAGTTGAAAAGTGTAATTAAAGAGGAACGCAAGCAGGAGCGAACCTTAGAGCAGCTTGAAAGCGGATTTCGCGAGAGCTTTCCCCTCTTGAAGGAGAAGACGCTTAGTCGACTCGTTATGACGGATAATCCGCCTTATGATCGGCTTCTGGCCAACTTACTTATCCATGGCTTCGAATTCCCGCATTTGTTCTTTGGTATTGTCGTTTTACAAATTGATAATTTTCATCTGATGCAGCGAAAGTACCGTAACGAGGATATCGAGTTGTTTAAGTTTGGTCTGAAAAATATAGCTGAAGAAACGATGACGGGTGTCTTTCTTTGTGCTGCTTTTGAACACCAAGATGACACAATCCTTATTTTTAATTCGGAGGAATGGACGGGAACGGAGGGATTGATTCCATACGTTGAGAAAGTTCAACACAATATTAAAAAATATCTTAGATTTTCGGTCTCAGTCGGCATCGGCAGCTTTGATAAGGATATCACTCATTTAAGAACCTCTTATCTGGAAGCGGTTAGAGCATTAGATATGAAATATTTTATCGGTACGGAACAAATAGTGGATTACAAAGAAACCGTAGACGACGATCCCGTCTATACGTCATATCCCTTATCACAAGAGAAATCCATTCTTCAAGCCGTTTTGGTTGGGGATTCGGAGACCATTTTGACAACATTAAAAGCATTTAACGAGGCACTAAAACCGGAAAGTACCTCAAAAGAGCATGTTCTGAAATCAACGCTTGCTTTGGTTTTTGCCTTGTATAGATTCTGCATCGAAAAAAACATTAACACAAATGAAGTTTTCGGGCAAAACTTGGCAGAACTAACGCATATCGTAGAGCATTCAAGTATGGATTTCATCATGCAGGCGCTCTCAGATATTTTATTACGAGTTAGTGAGCAGTTAAGTATCAAGAAAAACAACAATAAATTGTTTGAATCTGTCCTCGAATACATCCGGCAAAACTATTACAAAGATATTAACCGTGAAACGGTGGCGCGTGAAGTCTTCATCACACCAGGGTATTTAAGTCTATTGTTTAAACAGGAATTAAAAACAAATTTTTTGGAGTATTTGCATAAAATCCGCATGGATCATGCTTGTGAAAGGCTGAATAATCGAAGTCAAAAAATAAGTGATATTGCACATGAGGTCGGTTACAACGACGAGAAGTACTTTTTTCAGGTTTTTAAAAAGTACATGGGCATGACTCCCAGCCAATACCGGAACAATCTTGACGGTTAATGTCATAGAGAAAGCTGCCTAATGGGCAGCTTTTTTGGATTGTCGGTACTGCAAGGGGCTCATCCCACTCCACCGTTTAAATTGTCTGCTGAAATGTGATAAATGAGAATAACCCAATAAAGAGGCGATTTTTTTGAGAGGTAGATCGGGCTGCGCAATGAGGACCTTCGCTTCATGCAATTTAAGATCGGACAAATATTGCCGGGGAGACATTCCAAAAACTTTGCGGAATACCTCAAGTCCGTAACCAGAGCTGATCCCAAGTGAGGAAACAATGTCCTCGATCCGAAATTTCTTTTCTAGTGTTTCTTCGTCCATCGGAGAATATGGATTGAAGGATGCTTTGATGGCTTCAGCAATTGCTTTGGCATACTGAACGGAAGTGGGAGGGATGCTTTCATTCTGATCCTGATCCAGGGCCGGACAGACAAATTGAGACAGGATTCCAAATAACTCAAATAAAGTAGCTTGCAAGCGAAATCGGTCAGTTGTCGTATATTCGCGAGGTTGCTTGGCCATTTCAACCCAATCATCGAGAACTTTTCGCAGTTTACCATTTTCCTCGGTTTCAGATGGGAAGAGAATCTTAGCGTTTTTGATCATTTCTTGGCGAAATAGGGGGTCGTCTACGTTGAAATGAGCAGTGAAATACGTCATGCCTTCCTTTGAAATACAACGGTTAGCATGTTTGAATCCTGGCGGGATGAGGATGATATCTCCTGCTTGCAGCAAGTAACGATTCTTTTCCATCATCGTTTCCTGGCTGCCCTTTAGGATTAGGTTAATTTCAAAGCCAATATGTGATTCAATGGGCATCTCCCAATTGTTTTCCACATGCTGTAGGTGAGCTCCAAAAAATTTGACATTCCAATCAAACATAGGAAGCCAATTAGCGTTTTCCCAACTTAAATGCTGTTTTTCTATATCCATATCGTTTCACCTTGGTTTTGGGTAAATTTCACGTTGTTTGGACAATCGCGTAGGGATCTATCCTCAATCTATAATAAAGAGAGAAAAGGATCAAGTCGTACGAAAAATAGATGGAGGCTATAGATCATGGAAAACGCTAACATACAGTGGATATCAAGCACGAAAGAATCCTTGTGGCAAGAAATGCCAGTCTCTAATAATGGCAGTGACGCTGCAAACCTTGCATTCACTGATGAAAAATTTCAATTGGTTGAGGGCTTCGGCGGATGTTTCAATGAGTTGGGTTTCGCCGCGCTTGCTCATTTGTCGGAAAAGGAACGCGGGCAGGTTTTACACTCGCTGTTTCACCCGGATGGAGATCATAAGTTCAGTATTTGCCGTCTTCCGATCGGCGCAAGTGATTACGCACTTGAGTGGTATAGTCTAAATGAGACAGACGGAGATTTTGAAATGAAGCATTTCTCCATCGAAAGGGATCTGAAATATTTGATTCCATATATCAAAGAAGCCTTAAGCTATAATCCGGATTTAAAGTTTTTCGCCTCCCCTTGGAGCCCTCCAACTTGGATGAAGTTCCCTAGAGCCTATAACTATGGCACATTACGTTGGGAGAAGGAAATATTAGCAGCATATGCGCTTTATTTCGTCAAATATGTAGAAGCCTACCGCAATGAAGGGATTACGATTCATCAAATTCACGTTCAAAACGAAGTTGTGGCTGATCAAAAATTTCCATCCTGTTTGTGGACAGGGGAACAGCTCCGCGATTTCATTCGAGATTACTTGGGCCCTGCTTTCGAGAAGCATGGGATCGATGCTGAAATTTGGCTGGGAACGATTAACGCACCAGAACCGTGGCAGGAATGGTTGAAGAAATCGTCTTCTGATTTCAATGCCTATGCTTTTACCGTGCTGAGTGATCCTGAGGCTTACAAGTATATTAAAGGTGTTGGCTACCAGTGGGCCGGAAAATACGGAATCCAGCGAACCGTTCAAAGCTATCCGGAACTTCGGTATATGCAGACGGAAAATGAATGTGGAGACGGCACGAATACGTGGGATTATGCCAAATACATCTTTAATTTGTATCAGCACTATTTCACGAACGGCGTGAATGCTTACATCTATTGGAACATGGTGCTTGAGCCGAAGGGACGCAGCACGTGGGGCTGGGAGCAAAACTCGATGATCACGGTAGATCCAGCGACCAAGGCAGCGACTTTCAACCCAGAATATTATGTGATGAAGCACTTCTCCCACTTTGTTTCTCCAGAATCTATACGCATAGGTTTAAAAGGTCCTTGGACCGGAAATGCGCTTGCATTTGAAAAGCCGAACGGAGAAAAAGTGGTCGTGATCGCCAATCCGTTTGCGGAGATGAAGGTTGTTCGTTTATCTGACGGAACAAAAGTTTATACTTTTGAACTTGAAGCAGATTCGTTCAATACTATTGTGTTTAGTGGAGGAAATGAGCGATGAAAGAGCTGCTGTATGGTGTTGCATATTATAGAGAATACATGCCCTATGAACGATTGGACCAAGATATCCAAATGATGAAGGATGCCGGTATTAATTTGGTGCGAATTGCCGAATCGACATGGAGTACGCATGAACCGCAGAACGGGGTATTCGAGTTCTCCCATGTAGATCGCGTGTTGGATGCGATGCATGAAGCCGGCATTAAGGTCATCGTCGGAACTCCCACATATGCAATTCCTACATGGATGGTGAAGGAGCATCCTGACGTTCTGGCTGTAACTCCGAAGGGACCGGGGCGTTACGGGGCTCGTCAAATTATGGACATTACGAATCCGACGTATTTGTTTTATGCCGAAAGAATTATCCGTAAGCTGATCGGACATGTCCAAAATCACCCTGCGATTATCGGTTACCAGGTAGATAACGAGACCAAGCATTATCAAACAGCGGGTTCCAACGTCCAGTTCATGTTCGTGAAATATATGAAAGACAAGTTCGGGACCCTAGAACGTCTCAATCAGGAATTCGGGCTGGACTACTGGAGCAACCGAATTAACAGTTGGGAGGATTTCCCTTCCGTCGTTGGTACGATCAACGGCAGTCTGGGGGCGGAATTCGCCCGATTCCAAAGGAAGCTCGTCACCGATTTTCTGGCGTGGCAAGCATCTATCGTTAATGAGTATAAGCGACCAGGTCAGTTCGTCACGCATAACTTTGATTTCGAGTGGAGAGGTTACTCCTACGGTGTCCAACCGGATGTAGACCATTTCGCTGCGTCAGCGTCTTTGGATATTGCCGGAGTGGATATTTATCATCCTTCTCAGGATGAGCTGACAGGAACCGAAATTTCGTTTGGCGGAGACGTCACCCGCTCTCTTAAAGGAACGAATTATTTCGTTTTGGAAACTCAGGCGCAAGCTTTTCCGAACTGGACTCCTTACCCGGGACAATTAAGGCTTCAGGCATTCAGCCATCTGGCTTCTGGGGCTAACATGGTCTCATATTGGCATTGGCATTCGATCCACAATTCAGCTGAAACCTACTGGAAGGGCTTGCTAAGTCACGATTTGGCGTCGAATCCCGTTTATGAAGAAGCTAAGACCATCGGTAGAGATTTTAACCGATTGTCGCCGCAGCTTGTGAATCTGCAGAAATCGAATCGGGCCGCGATGCTGGTCAGCAATGAGGCTTTAACGGCGATGGAATGGTTCCCTCTGCCCGGGCGTCAAGTCAACTATAACGATATTGTTCGACTTATGTACGACCAGTTATATAAAATGAACATCGGTTGTGATATCGTTCATCCGGACAGTGATACGTTTGAGGATTATGAGCTGATTCTTGTTCCGGCACTATATGCAGCGTCAGATGAGCTGCTGGAACGGTTGAACGCTTTCGTCAGAAATGGCGGGCATGTCGTATACACGTTTAAAAGCGGCTTTACTAACGAAAATGTCAAGGTCCGCACCACACATCAACCAGGTGCTATCGATGAAGCTTGCGGTATCCGCTACAGTATGTTTGTGGAGCCGAAATCTGTTACATTCAAGGGTGACCCTTTTGAAGTTGAACCCGAAGATAACACGGTAAACACATGGATGGAACTGCTAACTCCTACGACAGCAGAGGTAGTGGCTTCTTATAACCATCCTCATTGGGGAGCGTATGCGGCTATTACAAAGAACCGCTACGGGAAAGGCACTGCGACTTATGTTGGCTGTCTGCCGAGCGCTGCCGTGATGAGCAAAGTGCTGGAAAAGGCGGTCAAAGATGCCGGACTATGGGGAATGGATCAAGATATCAAATATCCCCTTATTATGAAATCGGGTGTTAATGACCAAGGGAAGACCGTTCGTTACTATTTCAATTACTCCGACCGTTCCGAGACTTTGAAGTACCCGCACGCGGAGGGGAAAGAATTGTTGAGTGGACAGGCTGTGAAGCAAGGCGAGGTCAGGGAGCTGACTCGCTGGGGAATTGCGATTATTGAAGAAGCGTAACTGCTGAGGTTATACAAAGAAGACTGCCATGAGGCAGTCTTCTTTGTTGCGGTTGGCAGCGTATCGATTGGACTGAGTAAGGCGCTCACATTTGAAAATAGAAGCCCCTAGAAGCTTCTATTTCGATAGAAAGTGGCTAATGGCGGACAATAAGAGTCTCCAGAGACTCTTATTGGATGCCGAACACAGCACATATGGATCAACCCGCAGAAATAAGAGTCCCAAGAAGCTTCTATTTCGAGAAAAAGTAGCTAATATTGGACAATAAGAGTCTCCAGGGACTCTTATTGGATGCCGAACACAGCACATATGGATCATTCCGCGGTAATAAGAGTCCCTAGAAGCTCCTATTTCGAGAAAAAGTGGCTAAAGGTGGACAATAAGAGTCTCTAGGGGCTCTTATTTGATGCCGAGATTCCACGAAAATAAGAAACTCCCACGAATTCAACTAAGACTAGGTACCCTTTGACCTAGTTTATTGATACAAGATTCGCTCGCGAGGAAAGTCTCTCGATGAAATGTGTATCGACCTTGATCTTAGTGCCAGCACTTTGCTCTAACTCAATCGATTCAATGAGCAGATCCACAGCGAGATAAGCCATTCGCTGCTTTTCCACATGGACGGTCGTTAATTCTGGCGAAACAATAACCGCTTCGGAGATATTGTCAAAACCGATAACAGACACGTCATCTGGAATTCGGTATCCGAGCTCCTGAAGCGTCTTCATAGCGCTGATGGCGATATAATCGCATTCGCAAAATAGAGCGGTCGGCAAACGATGTCCTGCCTTCAGGAACGCTAGCAATTGAGCTTTGAGCGCATCTTGGGAGGATAGAATGGTAGGCGCTACAGAAAATCTGTGGGTATTCAAAATCTCCCTGCCATGTTCTTGAATGGCTGAGGTAAAGCCACGTTTTCTCTCCTCGAAATTATGAATTCTCACATTCGATTCAATATAGCCAATATCGGTGTGCCCTATCTCGCAGAGATGAGTGCCGGCCTGATAAGCGCCCATAAAATTGTTAATCTCTACAAAATGAATGGGCAGCGTATCAAAGCAGGTGTCCAAAACTACGAGAGGTGATTGAAGTTTATTGGCAATATCTGCGATTTGCTCCCTATTTAAGTTCGTACCTAGAAGGACGATTCCATTGCTCTTTTTTTCCTCTGCAACCATCCGAATATCCCTCTCCAAAAACTCCATATCGATGGAGGAAAAAAGTAAGGAATAGCCTTTCGTACGGCATCGTTCCTCAATGAATTGGATAAGTTCCCTAAAAAAGGGTTGTTGATAAAACTGCTCTAGTACGATGCCAGAGTTTGATATGACTAAAAAGGTAAGCGATTTAGCTGTATGGTCAATGGATGGGGATTTTGCTCTAGGGAGGTAGCCGCTTTCCTGTGCGATTTGCAGGATGCGTTCCCGTGTTTCTGGACTGATTCCAGGCTTTCCACTGAAAGCAAAGGATACGGCAGATTTGGAAACGCCTGCTAATTTCGCAATATCTTCCATCTTCATTATCGGATTCCTCATTTCATGTTAACTAATTCGTTAAGTAAGTTTAGTTTACAACGATTGATAAACATATACAAGTTGAATCTAATTTGTTTAGTATAGTTTAGTTAATAATAAACTAAATTTTATTTTAAAATAGCTAAAATAAGTCGTTGACACCTGAAATTCAGGGTGTTAGGATGATTTTATAAAGTCGGTTAAGTAAATTGTTTATATCATTAATCGCTAAATTAAAATTAAAGTTTAGTTATTTCATTGAATCCTTTCTTGCTTTGTTTAGTTGTTTATTCATCCATTTATTCACTTATCATTTATTTTTTAAAGGAGAGACATGTCATGAAGAAGTTTAAGTTGGGCTACGCCCCTACCCGTCGTTTTGTATTTAGCGCTGAAGATGCTTTCAAGTATAAGGTTCAAATCCGGGAGAAAATCGAGAGCTTCGGATTGGACATCGACATCGTGGACTTGGAGGGACTGAATTCCGAGGGGTTGCTTTATGACGATCATATCAATGCGGATGCGATTATTGAACGCTTCAAAGAGGAAAAGGTGGATGCTGTTTTTTTTCCGCATTGTAACTTTGGTACCGAGGATACCGTGGCACGGGTTGGTAAAGCGCTTGGAAAGCCTGTGTTGTTATGGGGACCTCGCGATGAATCGCCTCTTGAGGACGGTATGCGTTTGAGGGATACCCAATGCGGGCTTTTCGCCACAGGTAAAGTGCTGCGCCGGTTTAACGTGCCTTTTACGTATGTGACCAACAGTCGGGTGAATGATCCGGTATTTGAACGGGGATTTATCAATTTCATTGCGGCTGCGAATGTGGTTCGTCAAATGCGCAACCTGCGCATTTTGCAGATTGGGCCTCGGCCAGCTTCTTTCTTAACGATGATGTGCAATGAAGGGGAGCTGCTGGAGCGGTTCGGCATCGAGATTCATCCCATTACACTGATCGATATTCAACGGACATCGAAACAGATTGAAAAAGGAAACAGTGCTGAGCTGAATGAAGCCATTGCTTACATCAAAGAAAAGCTTGATTACAGCGAAGTTACTGAGGATGATGTGAAACGCATAGCAGCCCTGAAGGTAGCGATGAAACAATACGCAACCAAAACCGGCAGCACAGCTATCGCCATCCAGTGTTGGTCTTCTCTTCAAGATGCGATGGGAATCATGCCTTGTCTGGCCAATGCGATTCTAACGGATGAGCAGATTCCGGTAACCTGTGAAACCGACATTCATGGAGCGATTACCTCCATCATGGTGCAGGCAGCTTCGATGAATCAAGCTCCGACGTTCTTCGCTGACTTGACGGTCCGTCATCCTGAGAATCCGAATGGAGAGCTGCTCTTTCACTGCGGCAATTTCCCTGTTTCTCTCTCGGTTGAGGATAAGCCGAAGCTGCGCAAGCACTTCTTGTTCGATGACCATGCGCCAGGTACTCACGAAGGGGAAATCAAAGGCGGCGGAATAACGCTGGCTCGTTTTGACGGCGACCATGGGGAATATCAGTTATTTTTAGGGCGTGCCAAAGGTATCCAAGGTCCTTATACACGCGGTTCCTATGTTTGGGTGGAAGTCAATGACTGGCCGCTATGGGAAGAAAAGTTGGTGAAAGGTCCTTACGTTCATCATGCCGTTGGAATTCATGCTAACGTGATTCCCGCACTTTATGAAGCATGCCAATATATACCAGGTCTTTCCCCGGATCCCGTGGATCCGACGGTACAAGAAATTCAGGCATGGCTGCGCGGCTCTGATCTGTAAACCAAGCGTTTGCTTACGAAGCAAGCTTTCTTACGGAAAACTCAGTTAGAGCTTACGAAGCTAGTTTTCCTAAGGAAAACTCTAAGGAGGATAACATGAACCATACAGAACTGAAAGCAAAGGCCATCCAGATCCGAATGGATCTGCTGAAGATGATACACGGAGCCAAGACAGGACATACCGGAGGCTCCCTCAGTAATACGGATATTTTGACGGCCTTATACTATAAAATTATGAAAATCGATCAGCAGAATCCGAAATGGGCGGAGCGGGATCGCTTCATTGCTAGCAAGGGCCACTCCGTGGAATCACTGTGGTGCATCCTTGCCGACCTAGGGTTTTTCCCGAAAGAAGAGCTTGAGACCTTCAGTCAATTCGGTACACGTTTGATCGGCCATCCTAACAATAAGGTGCCTGGGATTGAAATGAATACCGGTGCTCTTGGGCATGGGCTTGCTATTTCGGTAGGCATGGCACTTGCGGCTAAACGAGATGGTAAGAGCTATCGGGTATTCTGTCTCATGGGTGATGGTGAGCAGGCAGAAGGCTCTGTCTGGGAAGCGGCTATGGCTGGTCCCCATTTCAAACTTGACAATCTCGTAGGTATTATTGACCGAAATCGCCTGCAAATCAGCGGCAGCACGGAAGAAGTCATGGGGCTTGAGCCACTTGAAGAGAAGTGGGCGGCATTCGGTTGGAACGTTGTTTCCATTGACGGTAACGATATGGACTCACTGGTTGAGGCTTTCGGGGCGGTACCAACTGTACCTGGAAAACCTACCTTGGTCATGGCCAATACGGTGAAAGGCAAGGGCGTTTCCTTTGCTGAAAATAATCCTGCGTGGCACCATCATGTGCCAAACGATACACAGCTTTCGCAAGCATTAGAAGAGCTTTCCGCGGCGCTTGAGCTATTGAGTCAAGAAGGGCAGGTGCGCTAAACATGAATACGATCCCTAACCGTCAGGTTATTTGCGAGACACTTTTGAAATTGGCGGAAACCGATCCGGATATTATGGTTCTCACGAGCGATTCCCGAGGTTCCGCGGCTATGGCGCCTTTCGCCAATGCGTTTCCTAATCAATTCGTTGAGGTCGGCATCGCTGAGCAAAATATTGTCGGCATCTCAGCCGGTCTTGCTCATAGCGGGAAGAAGCCATTTGTCACTTCGCCGGCATGTTTCCTAAGTATGCGCAGTATTGAGCAGGTCAAAGTGGATGTAGCCTATTCTGGAACTAACGTGAAGCTTGTAGGCATAAGCGGAGGAGTCAGCTATGGCGCCCTCGGTATGTCACACCATTCTGTTCAGGATATAGCTGTAGCCCGAGCTATTCCGGGACTTGCGGTCGTATTGCCTGCCGATCGTCATGAAACGAAGAGAATGACTGAGGCTTTAGTTAAGCACCAAGGCGGCGTTTATGTCCGTATTGGAAGAAATGCTGTAGAGGATGTCTACGAATCCGATGACTATGAATTCGTCATTGGCAAAGCGGTGACGTTGCGTGATGGCAAGGATCTGACGATCATTGCTACTGGGGAAACCGTTCGGGTAGCTCTCGATACGGAGAAAGCTCTCCAAGAGGTTGGCGTATCCTGCCGAGTCATCAATATGCATACGATTAAGCCGTTAGACGAAGAAGCGATCATTCGGGCTGCTAGGGAAACTGGGCATATCATTACGGTAGAAGAGCACAGTATCTTCGGCGGGCTCGGCGCTGCAGTCGCAGAGGTAGTCGTCCAGCATCAACTTGTTCCGATGCGTATTATCGGCATTCCGGATGAACCAGCCATCGCGGGCAAAAGCTCGGAAGTATTCAAGCATTACGGGATCCACACAGATAATCTTAAGCGTGTAGCGCTTGAGATGCTTGGCAAGTAGGTGGGCAGCCCATGATTGAAACCTTTATCCTAGCCATAGATCAAAGTACATCGGGTACGAAGGCTTTGATCATAGATCGTTCCGGAAGTATCATCGCCCGCAGTACGGCCGAACATAAGCAGAGTTACCCGCAATCTGGCTGGGTGGAGCATGATCCTCTTGAGATTTATAACAATGTGAAAAAAACAGCTCATCATGCCATGGAATTGGCCGGCATTAACGCCAATCAGTTAGCCGGTCTGACCATTACTAATCAGCGAGAAACGGCTGTGGTTTGGGATCGAACATCAGGTTTGCCGGTCTATCCCGCTATCGTTTGGCAGTGTCAGCGGACTGCGGATCGATGCGCGGCATATAAAGCTGCCAACATGGAAGAGATCGTGCGAGCCAAGACGGGCTTACTCCTCGATCCCTACTTTTCTGCAACCAAGTGGGGATGGATATTGGAGTATGCAGAAGGCGCTGGGGAGAAGCTTGAACAAGGAAAGCTTCTGGCTGGGACGATAGACAGCTGGCTCCTGTGGAAGCTCACGGGGGGCAGCGTTCATGCCACTGATTTTACGAATGCTAGCCGAACGTCATTATTCAATATTCATACGCTAGAGTGGGACAAAGAATTATGCGAATGGTTCCAGATTCCATCTGCCATATTGCCGGAGGTTAAATCCTCCGATGAGATATTCGGATACACGCAGGATCCAGAGCTATTCTCTGCAAAGATTCCTATCTCTGGCATCATAGGCGACTCTCAAGCCGCTTTGTTTGGCAATCAGTGTTTTGATACCGGTATGGCCAAAGCGACGTACGGTACAGGCACCTCTGTACTCATGAACATTGGCGAGAAACATGATCAGCTCGGAAATGGCTTGGTGACTACCATTGCATGGGGAATGAGCGGAGAGATCACCTATGCGCTTGAAGCAATCATTCGCACCTCTGGCGATACGATCAAATGGGTTCGTGACCAATTGGGCCTCTTTAGCAGTTTTGAGGAGATGGAGGAATTGGTTGCTCAAGCTCCGAATAACGAAGGTGTATATCTAGTACCGGCATTCGTCGGACTAGGCGCTCCTTATTGGGACCCCTATGCCAGGGCAGCTATTACGGGGATAGGCCGGGGAACCGGGAAATCACATATCATCCGCGCTGCACTGGAAAGCATAGCCTATCAAGTGAAGGATGCGGTAGAGTTGATGCAAGCTGAATCCGGCATCCGGCTGAAAGAACTGCGCGCAGATGGAGGCGCTTCCGATAATGCCACGCTTATGCAGTTTCAAGCAGATGTGCTGGAACGCAGCGTCATCAAATCGGAGGTTGCCGAGCTTTCTGCGATGGGTTCTGTTTATTTGGGAGGGCTAGGGGTCGGTTTTTGGTTATCGCTTGATGAGCTTAAAAACCGTGGCCAATCTTATTCCGTCTATGAGTCAATGATGCGGGAAAACATACGTGAACAGCATATCACTGGATGGAATCATGCGGTAGCTTTGGTACTATGCACAAATAAAAAGGCGGAGGCTTAGACAATGACGTTTAATGAAGAGTCGAAGATAGGTCAAATTTGGGCGAGTCCAGCAGGTAGAGCCTTGCTTTTGAAATATGTACCTCATCTCAAGGATTCCCCATTTCTTTCGTTCATTAAGAAAAATACGTTGCCATCGTACAATGCGTTCAATCCAGCTTGGACAATAGCACCGGAGTTGATGGAGACAATACTCGCAGAGTTGTCCCTAATCGAAGTTGAAGCAGAAACGGATGAAGAAATTACTCCAGCCGTCGATTATGAGAACGATGATGTAACTTTGGGGTCAGCGACAACCCATGCGCCCGATCAAATTGAAAAATGGGGCGTTTACGAGCTAACGCTTCAAGGGCCGCAACACGGCAATCCGTTCGTGGATGTAAGCTTGGAGGCTGAATTCAGTTTTGAAGGCCGAGTTGTCCGTACACTAGGTTTTTATGACGGGCAAGGTATTTATCGGATCCGTTTTATGCCGGATGTGGAAGGTACGTGGACGTACAGTACTAAAAGTAACGCGCGCTCCCTTAGTGGACTGACAGGACAATTTATATGCACAGCCAGGGTTGAGGGGAACCATGGACCGGTACGGGTCAAGAATACCTTTCATTTCGCTTACGAGGACGGGACGCCATATATTCCAGTCGGTACCACCAGTTACGTCTGGACCCATCAAGGCGATGAGTTGGAGGAGGAGACGTTAGCTACACTAAAATCCTCCCCTTTCAATAAGATGCGTATGTGTGTCTTCCCGAAATCGTACCAGTTCAACGCGAATGAGCCTGTTTATTACCCTTACGAGGGTTCCGCCCCGGAAGGTTGGGATTATACGCGATTCAATCCTGCCTTCTTTCAACACTTGGAAAATAGAATCGCTGATCTTGGGAAGCTTGGCATCGAAGCAGACTTGATTTTATTCCATGGTTATGACCGTTGGGGCTTCTCCGAAATGTCCAAGTCTGCAGATGACCGTTACCTGCGTTATCTGACAGCCCGGTTATCGGCTTATCGTCATGTCTGGTGGTCGCTCGCCAATGAATATGATTTGATGTGGAAGAAGGAGACGGAGGATTGGGAACGCTTCGCTAAGATCGTAACGGAGAATGATCCGAATCATCATTTAATCTCCATTCACAACTGTTTCGGATTCTACGATTACAACCGGCCTTGGATCACTCACTGCAGCATCCAGCGGGTCGATGTTTATCGAACTGCGGAAAATACCAACGATTGGCGGGAGCAGTGGCAGAAGCCTATCGTCATTGATGAATGCGCGTATGAAGGGAACATTGATCAGGGCTGGGGGAACATTTCCGGACAGGAAATGGTGCGCCGCTTCTGGGAAGGCGCCATTAGAGGCGGCTATGTCGGTCATGGTGAAACCTATTTGCATGACGAGGACATCCTTTGGTGGTCCAAGGGTGGGAAACTGCACGGAACCAGCCCTGAACGTATCGGCTTCCTGCACAAAATAATGGCAGAGGGCCCTGCAGAAGGTCTGAATCCGTTGAAGTCCGAGTGGGATGCTCCGTCAGCGGGCGTTCCAGATGAATATTACTTGTACTATTATGGCTTTAACCAACCCAGTTTCAGGAAGTACAGCATGAAGCCAGGCATCCGTTACAAAGTGGATGTTATCGACACGTGGAATATGACCATCCATGAGCAGGCTGGGACTTATGAAGGGGCCTTCCAGATTGAGCTGCCCGGGACATCGTATATAGCTGTTAGATTAAGGAAGATTAGAGATTGAGTGGAAACCATAATGACATGCAAGCTGACAACAGTTTGACATGTCATTTTTTACAATGAACACCGCAGGGTGATTTTGTTCCTGTCTTCGTTGTACAATAGGGAGACCTTACACCTTATAGAGGAGAGCGTCTTCATGCGAAAAATGAAATTATGGCTGAACTCCTTACGTTTCAAGCTTTTCTCTGGACTATTATTCACGATTGTTCCCCTTATCATCGTTCTGCTTATAATCAACCATTACTCAGCTCAAGTCGTTCGCAACCAAGTGGCCCAGTCCAATAAAAACATGCTGAGCTTATACATGGGGCAGATCGACCGTAATTTGCAAGAGGTGGACAACTTCTTGATCAACTTATCCCAAACGAATTTGGATTTACTTGATTTGGATACGGACAGGATTACTAACGAAAATAATTATATGAAAGCCAAACTTCGTCTGTTTCAAACAATCAATACCAGTGTCAGCTATTACAAGGGAATCGATTCGTTCTTTATATATTCCAGCCTAAACAAAGATCTGCTTATGACTCAAGGTTTTGGAAGCAGCTTTGATGAACGAAACCAGGTGGCAAATGAAATTGTAAAGATGCTGCAGGATACCTCGGTGACTCCAAATGTTTATCGATGGTATACTTGGCAATCGGCAGGAAACCATTATGTCTATCATGTGATAAAAACCGGTGATGTCTATGTTGGGGCATGGGTAGATGCCAATAAGCTGATGATCCCTCTTCAACTCATTAACCTGGGATCTAACGGTGCGGCGCTTTTAACCTCAGATCAACTAGAACCTATGAGTCACGGACAATTAATTGAACAGAAAGGCATTCAATTAGCTCTAACCAATCAGGCATATACACTTTCAGGAACGAATGCGGATTATTTAGTGATGGGGGAGCCGTCGAAGAAAGGAAACTTTTATTTATTTGCCTTAATCCCCGAGGAAATCGCATTGGAGAATTTACCTTATCTTCAACGTATTTCTTCCATCATATCGATGGGAGCCATTGTATTTCTGCTGATTTTTATCTTTTACATGAGAAAAGTGTTCTTGCTGCCGATCAATCGAATCATCCTAGCAATGAGAAAGTTAGGCGATGGCCGTTGGAATTCGCAAATCGAGCATTACCCGACATCAACTGAGTTTAGTATGATGAACGAAACCTATAACCGTATGATTACTGAAATTCAACATTTGAAAATTAATGTCTATGAAGAAAAATTAATGCATCAGCATGCTGAGCTTAAGCATTTGCAGCTTCAGATCAATCCTCACTTCTTTTTGAATTCGTTGAACATCGTCTACAACTTGGCAACAGTAAAGGATTTCAAATTAATTCAGGAGATGACGAAGTGTCTGGTTGCTTACTTCCGGTTTATGTTCCGAAGTACTTCCTATTTGGTAACGCTCAAGGATGAACTGCTTCATACCCAGAACTACTTGCGTATTCAAGAGCTTCGATTTCCGGGGATTTTATCGTATCAGATCGAAGCGCCAGAAGCTGTTCTTTCGCTGCAGATTCCTCCGCTTGTCATACAGACGATGGTAGAGAATGCTATTAAACATGCTGTTAATATGGATGAACAGATCCGGATCGATATCCGGGTGAATACGGAAGAAGATGAAGAAAACCAATGGGTGGTAATTCATATTGAGGATACAGGAGCAGGCTTTCCAGATCCTATTTTGGAATTATTGAAGAGCAATATAGATTTGACTAGTGAGGAAGGGGAGCACATCGGGATCTGGAATGTCAAACGTAGACTACACTTGTTGTATGCCGATACAGCCGCTATAGATTTCTATAATGAAGTCGGTAAAGGCGCGTGCGTGCGAATCCGAATACCCGCAGATGTTCCAACAACAGGAGGTGAGTGATATGGTTCATGTGTTAATCGTTGATGACGAAGTGCACGCGGTAAGAGGGTTACAGGCTGGCGTTGACTGGGATAAGCTCCATATTTCTACGGTTCATACGGCCCATAGCATGAAGCAGGCACAGGAAATCTATGCAACATCTCCGATTGATTTGATGATCTGCGATATCGAAATGCCCCAGGGCTCCGGCATGGATTTGTTGAGCTGGGTCAGAGAACATTATCCAAGAACAGAGACGATATTTTTAACGTGTCATTCCGATTTTTCATATGCGAAGCGTGCGATCCAATTGGACAGCTTTGAGTACTTACTCAAGCCTGTGGATTACGAGGAGCTTGAAGATGTGATCCTGAAGGTTTTGGTCAAAATTAAAAAAGATCAAGAGCTTCTTTCTTTCGAAGAGACCTATAAGCATTATTACCAGCTATGGGAGTCTCATCAGCCATTGATGAAAGAACGCTTTTGGCTGGATCTGATTCAACAATCGATTCCCTCCACCAAGGAAAAGATAACGGAGCATTTACAAAAGTATAATTTATTGTCTTTGGATGCTATGCGGTTTGTGCTGATTTTGATTCGCGTTAGACGTTGGCATAAGAATCTGAATCAGCGGGATGAACGAATTATGGAATATGCTTTGAAGAATGCTGCGGAAGAGAAGATTACGCGAAACAATCAGCATACAGCGATCATCTCTCCGGACAATGGATGTTTGCTGATCATGATTCCCTACGAACGCCAACATCAAATGAGGGAGCTTCGGGAGGTCTGCGAGGAATACATGCAATCCTGCAATCAATACTTCTACTGTGATCTATGCGGTTACATCAGCGAACCCGCATCTCTTCATGAAGTCGTACCTATGGTGCGTAGAATGGATGATTTGGATCGAGACAATGTCTCGATGGTTAATGAAACCATTGTGCTTTGGGATGTGCGAAAAGGAGAGAGCAAGGTAGAGCTTCCATCTTTGAATGACTGGGCTGAGTGGATGAAACAGGGATCAAAGGAAAAACTGCTAACTGAGGTTAAGTTATTGTTCAAATCGTTAAGGGAGACCAGAGAAGGAATTGGCGCTCCGCTCTTGCACAGCTTCTATCAAGATTTTCTTCAAATGCTTTTCTTCGTTCTTCAGATGAAGGGATTACATGCGAATAAAGTGTTTGCAGCTAATCTATTCACGGAAAAGCCGGAATTGGTGCTGAGATCTATAACCGCTTTGGAAGAATGGGTGCAATACGTCATCGAGGTGGCTATGAATCAGATCCATTCAACGGAAGGGGGCATGTCTGTTGTTGAAAAGGTGAAACAATACGTTGCGGCTCATATTTCCGTATCGGAATTATCCAGAGATGTAATCGCGGCTCACGTATTTTTAAACCCCGATTATTTGACACGTGTGTTCAAAAAAGAAACAGGCTTATCCATTTCCGACTATTTGCAGCAGCAGCGGATCCAATATGCCAAGGATTTACTTGCGGGCTCGGATAAATCCATTATCGATATAGCGCTATTAGCGGGTTATTCGAATGTTTCTTACTTCTCGACGCTTTTCAAAAAGGCTGTATGTATGAATCCTAATGAATATAGAAAGCAATTTGAGAAAAGATAGAAAGACTCTGCCCTAAAACATAGGCGTGGAGTCTTTTTTTTCGAAAATGTCGGAAAACCTAAAGTATAAAGTCGTATTCGTGGTGAGCAGCTTAGCTCTACTTCTTCTATACTAAACCTATAAAGAGAAGGAGTTGACACCGGATGAACACCAAAGCAGAAGTCTTATACGAAAAAGCAAAGGTTGTAAGGAAGCCGGGTACGCTGCAGAAGACGTTGAAAACGTTTAAACGCTACCGTGCGCTATTTTTAATGGTCTTGCCTGGCATGATTTATTTGATTATTAACAATTATCTCCCTATGTTTGGGATTGTGATCGCATTTAAAAATATTAACTACCGCAAAGGGATATTCGGAAGTGATTGGGCTGGTCTCAAGAATTTCGAATATTTGTTTAAAACCGCTGATGCCTGGGTCATTACCCGAAATACGATTCTGTACAATGGGCTCTTCATTATCATCAATTTGGCTCTGGCCGTGGCTGTAGCTATTTTGCTAAATGAAGTGAAAAATCGGTTTATGTCCCGTTTTTATCAGAGTATCATCCTATTACCCTATCTGATCTCCATGGTTATCGTCGGATATTTAGCACTTGCCATGTTGAATGGAGAGAACGGATTCCTCAATCATCATATTTTACCGCTATTCGGAATTGAACCTATCTCCTGGTATTCAGAACCTAAGTATTGGCCATACATTTTAACACTGGTAAACATTTGGAAAAACGTGGGATATCTATGTATCATCTTCTTGGCAGCCATTGTTGGGATCGATAACGAATACTATGAGGCAGCGACGCTAGACGGCGCGAACAAATGGCAGCAAATCCGTACGATAACGCTACCGCTTCTATCACCGGCAATCATTATCATGGCCTTGTTAAGCATTGGACGCATCTTCTATTCAGATTTCGGTTTGTTCTACCAGGTGCCTCTAAATTCAGGCCCGCTACAGCCAACAACGGATGTTATCGACACGTATGTATACCGGGGTTTAATGACGCTCGGCGACATCGGAATGTCTTCAGCGGCAGGATTCTACCAGTCAGTCGTAGGATTCGTTCTGGTGCTAGTATCTAACTTTATCATTCGCCGCAAAAGCCCGGAACAAGCATTATTCTAAAAGAAAGGAGCGTGCTATCATGAAATCGAATCACATGAATCAATACGTGGTCAACCTGATCTTTATTCTCATGGCCTGTGCCAGCATCTTCCCGTTTGTCCTGCTTGTTATGGCATCCTTTACCGATCAGAAGGCAATTATCAACGATGGTTATTCACTCTTACCAAGCGTGTTTAGTCTAGAAGCGTACAAGTATATGATGAAGAGCTCAGCTTCACTGTTTCGGGCTTATGGCATCACGGTGTTCATTACGATCATCGGAACTGTTGTGGGCTTGGCTATCTCGACGATGCTCGCTTATCCTTTGTCACGCAGTGATATGCCGCTTCGCAAAGTGATGTCGTTTCTCGTATTTTTCACCTTGCTCTTTAACGGCGGACTTGTATCGACCTATCTGATTTACACCGAATTTTTCCATATCAAAAATACGATTTGGGCGCTTATCATCCCTGGATTGCTGACGAACGGCTTTTATATTTTACTAATCAGAACATTCTTCAGCACTTCGATTCCGGCAGCGATTATTGAATCAGCCTATATTGACGGCGCTTCCGAATTCAAGATTTTTTACCGCATCGTGCTCCCGCTTTCGCTGCCGATTCTGGCTACCATCGGACTGATGCTAGGTATATCCTATTGGAACGATTGGTTTAATGGATTGATCTTTGTAACCGACAGCAAGCTCTTCAGTATTCAAAATATGCTGAATCGGATGCTTAGCGATATTCAGTTCCTTCAGAAGAGCAGCATGACCAATGCTGCACAAGCTTCTTCGAACATACCGACAGATTCGGTTCGCATGGCTATTGCTGTTATCGGAATCGTTCCGATCTTCTGCGCCTATCCATTCTTCCAGAAATTTTTTGTCAAAGGTCTTACGCTTGGTGCTGTAAAAGGTTAACGACCGAGGCTACTCTTGAATCCCTTCGGATTCGATTAGTATAGATCAACCATTATTCATATACATTAGGGGGATTATGAACCATGGAAAAGAAATGGAAAAGAGCTAGTGGATTACTAAGTGTTGTTCTTGCAACGTCGACCTTGCTTTCAGCTTGCGGCAGCAGCAGTAGTGATGATGGGAATAAAGCAGCGACAGATAGTGCTAAGCCTGCCAATTCCAAGCCATATGAAATCACGATGGCGTATATACAGCTAAATGATATGCCTGAAGCGAATCTCGTGTCTGAGGCAATCAGCAAAATTACGAAAGAAAAAATCAATGCAACCGTTAAACTGGTGCCGATCAGTATTTCCGCTTGGACTCAACAAATGAATTTGATGCTGGCAGGAAGTGAGAAGCTTGATCTGATGGTCTCCTCCTCAATTATTGGCAACTTTGGCAGCCAAGTCGCTAAAGGACAATTAGAGCCATTAGACGATTTGCTTAAGAAACATGGAAAAGGTCTTGTAGACACGGTAGGAATGGATTTGATTAATGGATCCAAGATCGACGGAAAAGTATACGGGGTTCCAAGCTTGAGAGACATTGGCTCCGATAACGGCATCATTATGAGAAAGGATTTGGTGGACAAGTACAAGATTGATTTGAGCAAAATCAAAACTTGGGCGGATCTGGATCCTGTGTTCCAAACGATCAAAGAGAACGAGCCAGGACTGGCGCCATTGGTTCAGCAAACGAACACTTCTATGCCGGGAACCAATATGTACAACTCTATCGTGGATACATTAGGGGACAACCTGGGTGTACTTGCCGATCCGGGAAACAGCACCAAAATCGTAAATCTGTTCGAAACGAAGGAATTTACAGATGCGATTGGGCTAGCTCGTAAATGGTATCAAGCAGGTTATATTTTGAAAGATATCGCTACTTCGCAAGAAACGGGAGTTAACCTGGTCAAAGCAGGCAAGGCGTTCTCTTATACATCGAATATGAAGCCGGGCTTTGAGCAGCAGGAAAAGAATTTGTCCGGAAAAGAAATGGTTGCTGTTCGTTTGACGAAACCTCTACAAACTTCCGTTTCGATCACAGGTTTCATGATGTCGATCACTAAAAACAGTCAAGACCCTGAAAGAGCTATGCAATTCTTGAACATGATGTACACAGACAAGGACATTGCCAACTTGGTCTCCCTGGGTATTGAAGGAAAACACTATGTGAAGAAAGCGGATAACATCATTGCGCTTCCTGATGGCGTCAAGCAAAGCGGTTACCAATTCAACCAGTGGGAAGTCGGCAATAACTTCCTGACTTATGTATGGGAAGGTACGGACCCGAAAATTTGGGATTTGACGAAAGCGCACAACGACAAAGCTATTAAATCGAAAGCAGTCGGCTTCACATTTAACGTAGATCCGGTTAAAACAGAACTTGCTGCTGCGACTAATGTGATCAATCAATATAAAGTAGGTCTGGAAAGCGGTACGTTAGATCCGGCATTGACTGCTGAATTCAACGGAAAGCTCAAAACGGCCGGTCTTGACAAGATCATCGCTGAGAAACAAAAGCAAATTGATGCTTGGGCAAAAACGGCAGGTAAATAAGGATGAACATGAACCGTACTCTACAACAGGTGGGGTACGGTTTTTATTAAGCATATAAGAATTTATTTTAGTGACTATTTCCTGATGTTTTGTTTTCCGAATTTTGGAATAAATGAAGTACTAGACAAGCAAGTTGTACAGGGTACAATTTTGCAGCCGTTTATTTTTAATAGATCGTGCATTCAGAGTAGGAGGTTACATAGTCATGTTTAAAGTGAAGGATCTTCGTTGTGAATATCAAGTGAATCCGATTGGATTGAATCACAGGTCTCCAAGGATTAGCTGGCGATTGCATGCCACTGAAAGAGCCGTCGTACAATTGGCTTACCGCATCGAAGTGGCGGAAGACGCAGATTTTCAGCAGACGGTTTGGGACACCGGGAAAGTGGATTCAGATCAATCGGTTCATGTGGAATTGAAAGAGCTTCAAATGGCTTCGCGCAAACGGTATCACTACCGCGTTCAAGCTTGGAACCAGCAAGGACTAGGTTCTGGCTGGTCTGATCAGGCCATCTTTGAAACCGGATTCATGGATTCTTCGGAGTGGTCGGCTGAATGGATCAGTGCTCCCGCAGCGCTGCTAGCGGGCGCCGATCAGGTTCCAATGTTTCGACGCGATTTTCACATTGATGGAGAAGTAAGTGCAGCCCGTGTTTACGCCTCAGCGCTTGGTATCTATGAATTAGAGTTGAATGGGAAAAGGGTGGGGGACCACTATTTTGCCCCAGGATGGACCAGCTATAAGCACCGTCTTCAATACCAAACTTATGATGTTACGGAACTGCTGAGCAGCGGAAAGAACGGGATTGGCGCCTTACTAGGCAGCGGTTGGTATAAAGGCGTTCTTGGCTGGGACGGTAAAAACGAGCATTACGGAAACCGAACAGCACTTTTGGTGCAAATCCACATTGATTATGCGGATGGAAGGCAAGAGGTTATCGTTTCTGATAACAGTTGGAAAGTATCAGGAAGTCCAATCTTGATGTCGGAAATCTATGATGGTGAAACATATGATGCACGGTTGGAGCGACCCAATTGGAGTCTTGGAGATTACGATGACAGCGGTTGGTATCCTGCCGATGTGATCGAACAAAGCAAAGATATTTTAGTGGCTCAGGAGAATGTGCCAGTACGTAAAATTGAGAGCATCCAACCTATCGAGCTCATCACGACCCCCAAGGGCGAAACTGTCATCGACATGGGCCAAAACATGGTTGGATGGATCCGGTTTACCGTGCAGGGAGACGCTGGCCAGGAGGTCAGCATCCGTCATGCCGAGATTTTGGATCATGAAGGCAACTTCTACTTGGACAACATCCGTAAGGCGAAGCAAACGATCCGCTATGTGCTCAAAGGAGGAGAAAGAGAAACTTTCGAACCTCATTTTACTTTCCAGGGTTTTCGGTATATCCGGCTTGTTGGGTTTCCAGAACCGATTCGACTTGAGGATTTTACGGGTATCGTGCTGCATTCCGATATGGAAACAACGGGTGAGTTCACATGCTCCGATCCGCTTGTCAACCAGCTTCAGCATAATATCCGGTGGGGGCTGAAAGGCAATTTTCTGGATGTCCCTACGGATTGCCCGCAAAGAGACGAGAGGCTGGGTTGGACTGGGGATGCTCAGGTGTTTGCCCGTACGTCCGCCTATTTGTCGAATGTAGTGCCGTTCTTTCGGAAGTGGCTTCATGATTTGAAGGTCGAGCAAGCGGAGCTTGATGGAGGCGTACCGTTTGTGGTTCCGAATGTTTTGAGTGAAAAGGCACAGTCTGCTTCTGCTTGGGGGGATGCGGCGGTCATCATTCCATGGACACTCTATTTATGCTATGGAGATAAGCGTGTGCTAGAAGAACAATACGACAGTATGAAAGCATGGGTAGAATTCATCAGACGTCAAGGCGACAACGAATATTTGTGGAATTCCGGCTTTCATTTCGGGGATTGGCTTGCTTTGGATTCTCGGCCAGACAGCTATATAGGGGCTACGGCACGAGATTTTGTCGCAACAGCGTACTATGCCTATTCCGTGTCGTTGGTGCAGAAAGCAGCTGTGGTGCTGGGGAGGTCAGAGGAAGCGGAAAGTTATGCAGATCTGCATACGCACATTCTCGATGCTTTTACGCAGGAGTTCGTCACGCCTACGGGTCGTTTATCTGTGCCTACTCAGACGGGACAGGTGCTGTCCCTTATGTTTGGACTTGTCGAGGGCGAAGCCAAGGAACGTGCCGTGCACAAGCTGCTGGAACTGCTCGAAGAGGAGAAGTACCATCTTACAACCGGTTTTGTCGGAACTCCTTATTTGAACCACGTGCTGAGCGATAACGGCAAATCGGAATTCGCTTATAAGCTGTTACTTCAGCAGGATTATCCCTCCTGGCTGTATCAAGTGACCAAAGGCGCGACAACTATATGGGAGCACTGGGATGGAATTAAGCCGGATGGCAGTTTTTGGAGCCCGGATATGAATTCATTTAACCATTATGCCTACGGAGCCATTGGAGACTGGTTGTACCGTGTTGTTGCCGGAATTGATACGGATGAACAGCAGCCGGGCTATAAACGGGTGATTATCCGTCCTCAGCCTGGCGATGGTCTGACATTTGCAGAGGGGCGTATCGACACGATGTACGGAGAGGTTAGCTGCCGCTGGACGAAATTGGATGGTGAACGATTAGACATTCAGGTGGTAATTCCGCCGAATACAACGGCTGAAATTCGCCTGCCATATGCTAGTGAGGATGGTGTGACAGAAAGTGGAACAGCACTTATACAGGCTGCAGGTATATGCAATGTTGAGGTTACGGACACGGGTGTGAGCTTAGAAGCAGGCTCCGGTCAATACAGCTTTAGCTATATGTTGACGCAGCCTATTCCGCCGCTTCCGGAAGTAAAGCCGTTTGTATTTGGCTAAGTTTTAATTTATAAGAAGCCAATTCCTTAGTAATTGATGCTGAAAAAGGAACGAGAGTTCGCTATTTCACTGAAAAACCATGAATTTGCGATGAAAGGGATCTACGATTCGCTATTTGCCACAAATCCTCTTTTTTCAAGGATATTTGAGAAAATAACGCACTGACGTTCCCTCCAGCTGACCACTGCCTGATAAATTTGAGAAATAAGGCATCTACGTTCCTCAATGGCTGAGAGACAGGAGCTGATCTTAGCCGTTTGGCAAATGTGTATTTGCCCATGCAGTTTTAAACTAATTATTATTTACTGGAGGAATAGCTATGAATTCGAAAATTCAAGACCTAATTTCCCAATTAACGCTGGAGGAAAAGGCCGGCTTATGCTCGGGTTTGGATTTCTGGCATACCAAAGGGATAGCGCGGCTTGGAATCCCGTCACTCATGGTGACAGATGGTCCTCACGGCTTACGGAAACAAAAAAAAGACGCGGATCACCTAGGTCTTCATAACAGTGTGCCTGCTACCTGCTTCCCATCGGCCGCGGGCATGGCCGCTTCGTGGAATCGGGAGCTAATCGGCAAAGTAGGCGAAGCATTGGGGAAGGAATGCCAGGCGGAAGACGTTGCGGTTCTTCTTGGCCCGGGAGCCAATATCAAAAGGTCGCCTCTGTGCGGCAGAAATTTCGAATACTTTTCGGAAGATCCGTATCTTTCTTCAGAAATGGCGGCTAATCACATTAAAGGCGTACAAAGTCAGGGTGTAGGCACTTCGCTTAAGCACTTTGCCGCGAATAATCAGGAGCATCGGAGAATGTCCGTTGATGCCGTTATTGACGAGCGCACGCTGCGGGAAATTTATTTGGCCAGCTTTGAAGGCGCTGTTAAGCAGTCACAGCCGTGGAGTGTGATGTGTTCGTACAAAATGGCGAATATGCTTCGGAGAACGCTTTTTTGCTAACAGAGGTTTTGCGGGATGAATGGGGCTTTGAAGGCTTTGTAGTTTCAGACTGGGGTGCGGTTAACGAACGTGTAAAATCTCTCCAGGCTGGCTTGGAACTGGAAATGCCTTCAAGCGCTGGCATCGGGGATGCAAAGATTGTTGCGGCAATAAAAAGCGGCGAGCTTTCGGAGGAAACGCTCAACCTTGCGGTCGAACGGATGTTGACCTTCATCTTTAAAGCGGCAGATAGCCGTAAGACAGACGCTGTTTACGATACTGCAGCCCATCATCGGTTGGCTCGAGAGGCTGCACATGAAAGCATGGTGCTTCTCAAGAATGAAGGGGATATCTTACCGCTTCGCAAGCAAGGAAAGATTGCTGTCATCGGTGAATTTGCCAAAAACCCGCGTTACCAAGGCGGCGGCAGCTCCCATGTCAATCCGACCAAGCTGGATGATGCGCTTGAAGAAATGAGGAGTGTCGCCGGAGATGCGGTCCAAATCATTTATTCGCAAGGCTACAAGCTGGATAGCGACGAAATCGATGAAGATTTGGTAAGGGAAGCAAAGGAAACAGCGGCAAAGGCGGATGTAGCGGTACTATTTGTTGGATTGCCTGATCGTTACGAATCAGAAGGATACGACCGCACGCATATGGCCATTCCCGCCAATCATCGCGCACTGATCGAAGCGGTGGGGGAAGTTCAAAGCAACCTCATCATTATTTTGAGCAATGGCTCGCCAGTTGAAATGCCTTGGATCGGCAAAGCGAAAGCCGTGTTGGAAGGATATCTGGGGGGGCAAGCTTTTGGAGGTGCGGTAACAGACTTGTTGTTTGGCCTTGCGAATCCGAGCGGCAAGCTTGCGGAAACGTTCCCGGTGAAACTAAGTGACAACCCATCTTTCTTGAATTTCCCGGGAGAGGAAGACAAAGTGGAATATAGAGAAGGCGTATTTGTCGGTTATCGTTATTACGACACCAAAGAGATTGAGCCTTTATTCCCATTCGGGTTCGGCCTCAGTTATACCAATTTCGAATATAGCGACCTGCGAGTAGATAAATCAGCGATCAAAGATAATGAGACGGTTACCGTCCAAGTTACTGTGAAAAATACAGGGAACTATGCCGGAAAAGAAATCGTTCAACTCTACGTCAAGGACGTCCAGAGCAGCGTCAATCGGCCGCAAAAAGAGCTAAAAGGCTTCCAAAAAATCGAGCTGCAGCCAGGAGAAAAGCAAACCGTTACCTTTGTTTTGGATCAAAGGGCTTTCGCGTACTACAACGTTCAAATCGGCGATTGGCATGTGGAAACCGGGGCATTTGACATCTTGGTTGGAAAATCTTCACGAGATATCGTTCTGAGAACAACGATTGAGGTTGAATCTACGGTCACCCTGCTGGGGACGTATAATCGCAACTCACTAATCGGCGATTTGATGGCTAATCCGCTCACGGCAGATAAAGCGAAAGAATTTATAGGGAAATTCGGCTTTGACGCTCTTTTGGGCGACAATCCCGACATGCTGATGGCTATGATGAGATATATGCCGCTACGAGCAATGATTGGCTTTGGGCAAGGGCAATATTCCGAAGAGATGTTAGCTGACGATTTAAAGAACTTGAACGCCATCTCGCAAAGTAAAGTAAGCGTTAGTACGCGATAAAAGGGGGGAGACAGGCATGGTTAATCTGAAAGTAAAACCGTTTCATTTGGACGAAGAAGCGATTCAATGGGTCAACGAAACATTACGTGAATTATCTTTGGAAGAAAAAGTGGGCCAACTGTTCATTACTGTCGATCTACCGTTTGATACTGGAGCCAAAAAGGATTTGCTTAGTATTGGCCCTGGGGGAGTCCATGTATTTGGATTTTCCCCAAATGCAACGAAGCAGCATCAGGCAGCTATCATCCGTGACTTGCAAAAGCGCAGTAAAATACCGCTGCTGGTTTCTGGGGATCTTGAAAATGGCGGACAAGGCGGGGCAGTCGATGGTACGAATCTGGCCTCTAACATGCAGTTGGCTGCTGCAAACGATCCAGACCTAGCAACCTCGTTTGGAGCTGTAATAGAAGCCGAGGGTCACGCTTTGGGGTTCAACTGGGTGTACGGACCGGTCATTGATATCAATTACAACTATCAAAATCCCATCGTCAACATTCGCGCATTCGGTGATACGCCGAGTATCGTGGAACAAACTGCTCTACCTGTTATGAATGCTATTCAGAAGAACAACCGGATGGCTGCTTGCGTGAAGCACTGGCCTGGTGACGGCATGGATGACCGAGATCAGCATAAGGTGCTGACGAATAATACGTTAACGATGAAAGAGTGGCGCGAGACCTACGGCCGTGTGTATAGATCAGCGATCGAGAATGGGGTCAAGACGGTCATGAGCGCTCACATCACGCTGCCAAGCTATTATGAAGAATTGGGAATCACGGACGTAAGAACCAAGCATACACCGGGATCCTTATCGCCTGAACTGAACATGAAGCTTCTACGGGAGGAGCTTGGGTTTAACGGACTTATCGTTTCCGATGCTACCTCGATGATTGGCATGACGAGCTTTGGCCGACGTAAAGATATCATTCCGCAATGTATTGCGTCGGGTGTTGACATGTTCCTGTTTACGAATGATATGCAGGAAGATTTTCAGGCTATGCTTCAGGGCGTCCAGGACGGCGTGCTCACGGAGGAGCGGCTGAATGAGGCGGTCACAAGAATACTGGCTCTGAAAGCGTCACTTGGTCTACATTTGACTCATACGGATGAAAGGGATCTTGACGTGGTAGGTTCAGCTGACCATCTGCAGCTTGCAGCGGAAATTGCGAGCAAATCGGTAACGCTGGTTAAGGACACTCAGGGCCTTCTACCTCTAACCCCGCAAAAGCAGAAACGGATTTTACTATTGGCTGCTTCGGATGAGGCTTCCTTTTTTGCCGATAAGGCTGCAACGGGGGACGAATTTGCCCGAATGCTGAGTGAAGAAGGTTTTACTGTCGTCCGGGAATATGCGGTGAAAGAAGAGGGTAATGAAATAGATGCGGTTGTCTTTCTTGTTCAGAAATCACCCGGATTCATGCAAAATTCCATGCGGCTTTCACCACAAGAAACAGGAGGACTCTTCAAATGGTACCCTACACAGGTGCCGACCCTGTTTATCTCGCTTGGAAATCCGTACACGCTCTATGAACTCCCGTCAATGCCTACGATGATCAACGCATATAACGCTACTTTGGCTGTACAGAAGGAAATTGTTAAATGTATGGTTGGCAAGCAGCCATTTCGTGGAGAGTCTCCAATTGATGCTTTCTGCGGTCTTGAGTGGGCTAAGTTATAAGTTGAAGTGGTGAGAGTAAAATAGTTGAAGTAGGAACCTGTCCTTTTGGGCAGGTTTTTTGGGTTATTTTATAGAAAATTAAGATTATCGGAATCTGAGTTTAAAAGGGGGGACAAGCTGGTCATGCAAAAGATTGCTGTCGTGACAGACTTTGACGGAACATTGATGGATCAGGATGTTGGCGATGTATTAATGGCAGGATTAGATGTGCTAAATGAACCTCAGGTAACCCTTGCATCGAGACTTTTTCGAGAGAAAAAGGTTGGTTCTCTGGCTTGGATTGAAGCGGCTTACCCCATGCTGGAAGGTCGGCAGGAGCAGGTTGATCAGCTGATTGAGAGTGTGTATTTGCGGGATGGCGCGCGGGATTTTATTGATTTTTGCCAGAAGAAAGATGTACCTGTTACGATTTTAAGTGATGGGATGCTTTATTATATTGAGCAAATTTTAGGTCGTGAACAGGTGACAGTAGACCGAGTGATCGGTAATCCAATTACCTATTTGGAGGATGGTCAATTTCAGTTCGGGGTTCAGAATACGAATCAAGCATGCAAATGGTGCGGGTGCTGCAAGGCAAGTATTGTTAAGCAGCTCAAAGAGGAAGGATGGCTTGTCATTTACATCGGTGATGGCAGCAGTGACTATTATGGCTCCGGCTTTGCCGATTGGATTTTTGCGCGAGCGAGTCTTGCTAGGTATTTGAAAGAAGAAGGAACGGCCTATTATCCATTTGAGACGTTTCATGACATTTTAAACATACTAAGACCAGCTTGGGAATCGTTTCTGAGTGGCACCGCAATTCACCGTCTTCAAGGGAGATTTCCTGCTGCCTGTAAATTTCCGGAATAGGATAAAACCAGCTAAGGGAATGCCACAGGCAACCCCCTAGCCAGCAAGATGTTGTAGTCATTCGAGATGTTCTTTGAGTGTTTCTACGAGTTGGTTTTGAATATTTGCCTCACTATGCTGCCAGATGATTTCGAAAAGCACACCAAGTCCGGGCAAAACCCGTTCTTCTCCGCCGATGGAATCCTCAATAACTTCCTGAAGCTCATTATTCGATTTATTCTGGACTCGCTGGACGATGGCCTGTCTTAAGGTGATGTTCATTCGTGGACCTCGCTTCCATTTCGTTATCGTTATTAATATGCGCAAGTTTCTAACCGTTCATCCTTCCATACTTCGCCACCTTTTCATGCATAGTGAGATGGGTACCGTGTGTATGTTATAATATAATCATCTTAGGAATTTGGAGGACACGCCAACGGTGAGAAAGCAATTTGCGATTATTGGAATGGGAAGATTCGGGTCTAGCGTCGCTAAAACATTGTCACAATTAGGGTTTGAGGTCCTTGCTATTGATCATCGTGAAGAGACGGTTCAAGAGGTTTCAGCTTTCGTCACACATGCCGTTCAAGCAGATTCTACGGATGAAGAAGCGCTGCGAGCTCTAGGTATTCGTAATTTTGACGTTGTGGTTGTGGCTATTGGAGAGGATATTCAAGCGAGTATTCTGACTACATTAATCCTCAAAGAAATGGGCATACCTACGACTGTAGTGAAAGCTGTAAATGATCTGCATGGGAAAGTGTTAAAGAAAATTGGCGCAGACAAAGTCGTTTATCCGGAAAGAGATATGGGACAGCGTGTGGCGCATCATCTGATCTCATCTAATATTATCGATTACATAGAACTATCTGCCGATTACAGTATCGTTGAGATTAAGGTTTCCAAACAAATGATAGGTAAAAGCCTCAAACAGCTGGATATCCGGGCTAAATATGGCTGCAATGTCATTGCGATCAAACAAAATGAACAGCTGATTATTCCGCCAAGTGCGGAAGAACCGCTTAGATTGGACGATATTCTGGTTATTGTAGGAAAAAATTCAGATCTTCAAACTTTTGAAGTGACTTTCGCAGAGTAGGTAAAGATAAATGACAAGTGCACATACGGAAATTATGTCTGTTCAGAATGCCAGAGTCAAAGAATGGGCGCAGCTTTTAGAACGCAAGGGCAGGGACAAACAAGGGAAATATATCATTGAGGGTTACCATCTGGTTGAGGAAGCATTGCGTTCGGGAGCTCCGGTGGAGACCATTATGTATAGTTTGGAAAAAGGGGTTCCTGCTGGACTAGCTGAGCAGGGCGCCCAATCTGTGGAATGGGTCGGCGTCAGCCAGGCTGTGCTGGAAAAATGCTCAGATACGCAGACGCCGCAGGGGGTTCTGGCCGTTGTGGCTCGGCCGCAGCTTGGCATGGACGAGCTGCTCGCCGGCGAGCATGATCTTGTGATCGTCCTGGACGGCGTTCAGGACCCGGGCAACCTGGGCACGATCATCCGCAGCGCGGATGCCGTCGGGGCCAAGGCTGTTGTGCTCGGCCGCGGCACGGTCGATCTGTACAATCCCAAGACGATCCGCTCGACGATGGGATCGATGTATCATCTGCCGATTGTGGAGGCAGATCTGCTCGAGCTGCTGCCGCGTGCGCGTGAGCGCGGCGTGCGGCTGGTGACCACGAGCCTGCAAGCGCAGCGCTCGTGCTACGACACGGACCTGCGGCAGCCGACGTGGCTGATCCTCGGCAACGAAGCCAAGGGCGTGTCGCCGGAGGTCGCTGCACAGTCGGATGTGCAGGTGATTATTCCGATGCAGGGCAAAGCGGAATCGCTGAACGTCGCGATGGCCGCGACGGTGCTGCTGTTTGAGGCTTCGCGGCAGCGGTTGGTTCCATCGCAATAGAGAAATTGACTAAGTGTGAGTTGTAATTCAGTTTGTCGTCGTTTGGAACGTCATTTGTCATAGAATTGGAACGTAGATTGTCACAACTAAGATCTTCCCGATGAGGCTCAAAGCCTTGATACATCGGGGTTTTTCTTTTTTTTGAAGTTAATTTCTTTATTGATAGTTTACTGGGGTACGAAATAACTAAGAAAAATCTAATTGAAATTCTCTGTAATGACTCATGTCATAAACCGTATCATTTTGGAGGGATTTCTTTGAAAGCCATAGGTGAAAATATAAAAAGACTAAGGAAATTACATAATCTAAATCAAATTGAATTTTCGAAGCTAATAGGCGTTTCTCAAGGGAGTTTGAGCGATATAGAGTCTGGGAAATGTAATCCGTCTGTAGAAACTGTAGTTTCTATACATTTAAAATTTGAATGTTCTTTAGAATGGTTATTAAACACTGAAAGCCGAAATATATCAAATCATGTAGGAACTGATTATGAGCTTAGTACCTTAGAAAAGGAGTTAATTAATGCTTTTAGAGAAATAGATACTAACAATCAAATAGAAGCAATTGAAATAATAAAACTAAAAATTAAGAGCAACAAAACTAGAGTCTAATGAATGCGATGAGTTAGATTGCGTGTATTATACTAACACTCATGTTGATGATCGAGGATCGAATCTATACAACAATTCCTTCAAGTACCATTAGTCAGAAGCGTCATGTTGAAGTATCATTCTGTATAGGGTGATATCACATGTTCATTTCTCCTATGCTACTGTATAATGCCAAGAATAATAAGCCATTTTATAGTAAGAATCATATAGTAGAGTTAAAATTAGATGGTTTACGATTTATTATTTCTATATGGATACACTGTATGTGTACACGAGACACAATGATTTGATTACGCACAAATTTCCCGAATTATTGAATTGTCCTGTGCCTGAAGGGACTATTCTTGATGGTGAATTGATTGTGATGGATGATCAAGGGAAACCAGATTTTGAAGCATTATCCGTGAGGCTTTTTGCGAAAAAGAATAGAAAGCCTGTGGTTTTTTGTGCTTTTGACATTTTGCGCTATAAAGGAATTGACGTAACGGGTCTTAGCTTGCTCAAACGTAAAGAGCTATTGGATAAGGCTTTTAATGAAAATGAGCACTATAAAAAAGTTAACGTGTTCGAGGGGAATGCGGTCGATTATTTCGAGCAAGTTCGTGGTCGGGGTCTTGAGGGAATCGTGATGAAGTCCAAAAAAGAGCATAACCACTACGAAATCGAGAAACGCTCGATCCAATGGCAAAAGGTCATTAATTGGACCTATGCGGATGTCTATATTTCTGGGTATAGGAAAAATAATTTTGCTTTACTAGCATCCATTGATGCTGCTGATGGTTCTAAGTTTCCTGTTGGGATCATTGAATCAGGTGTATCACCAAGCCACAAAAAAACGATAGAACTCGTGAAGAAACGATTAGTATTCAAGGAAGACAAGAATTTTGCCTATATGGAACCCCGGATCATGGCTCGAATTAAGACAAGAAACTGGACCCAAAGCGGTCGGCTGCGATCACCTGTTTTCTTGGATTATGTAAATTAAAGACTGGAATCACCAATTGAGAAAGTGGTGATTTCAGTCTTATTTTTTTATGTGCCATATGCAACGGGAACTGCTATTGCAAATGTCTATGATATGTCAAAAGAAGATAAACATATAGAGTGAAAAAGTATTAGACTGACGAAGTTTCATTAAACTAAACGGGTAGATTATTTTTTCATAGGCGTGTAGTCCACCATCAAATACTACTCGTATGGAAAAGAATTTAAATAAATAATATACTAGCTATAACTGTTTTTTGTTGAGGTGAATCTAATGGATGAAATCAATGAATCAAAAGAAATTGTATTACAAATCGGTGTTGCCTTGAAAAAGTACAGAAAAGAAAAAAGCATGAGCTTAGACGACTTATCGGAACTAACGGGCGTAAGCAAACTTACTCTGGGGAATATCGAACGTGGCGAGACAAATCCAACTTTGGCGATTATATGGAAAATTTCAAAAGGTATATCTTTACCGCTATTGGCTTTATTCAAATCAGAAGACTCTGCTAGTTTGTATCGAGCAGGTGAAGGACTGCGGTTTTCTAATGATCAAAAAAATTGGATCATTGAACCAATCTTTAAAAGTAACGATATTGAAATGTGTCGGGCTTACTTACAGCCAAATAGCTCGTATCAGCCTGAAGGTCATCATGTCAATACAACTGAAATTGCGACAGTCATGACTGGTTCCATTGAAATTCAAGTCAATGGAGAGATTTACACATTGAATCAATATGATACTATCAGTTTTCGTGCAGATTGTCCTCATTCTTATACCAATCATACGGATAGCGAAACAGTGCTCCATATATCCTTAAAGTACGATTTCTAAAGTCGAAAACTCCACTTATTAAATACAACTCTGAATTCCATGACGGGAATTTCAGAGTTGTATTTTTGTTTTTAGATGAATGAAAGTATATTATAAAGTACTTATTGATAAATAAAGTATATTATAATATACTTTATTTATTCGCGCGGATGTATCGTTTTTTTTTTTTTTTTTTTTTTTTTTTTTTTTTTTTTTTCAATCAGAAGGAAGTAAATAATACGTAAGAATTCAGGAAGGAGAAATTAAGAATGCCGAACAAACAAAATAATAAAGCCGTACCATCCTCTATAGGGCTGATCATTCTCGGCATTATTGTTATTGCAGCTAATTTACGTACTCCCTTAACATCAGTTAGTCCTTTAGTGAGTCTGATAAGGGATGACGTTCATATTTCAAATACATTAGCAGGCCTGATCACAACGGTACCCTTGCTTGCATTTGCTTTATTATCGCCTCTAGTACCAAAATTAGGACAAAGGTATGGGGTTGAACGTATCATAATGATCGCCTTACTCTTTCTGACTGTAGGTATTGTAATACGTTCTTTATCTGGCGCAGCTAATCTGTTTATTGGGACAGCAATTCTTGGATTCGCAATTGCCGTATGTAATGTATTATTGCCAAGTATAATCAAAAGGGATTTCCCAAATAAAATTGGCTCCATGACAGGTGTTTACTCCATTTCAATGAGTTTATGTGGAGCAATCGCATCGGGAATCAGTGTGCCTCTAGCTGTAAACGCAGGTCTAAAATGGCAGGGAGCATTGGGAATATGGGGGATTCTAAGCTTTGTATCAATCCTCTGTTGGTTACCCCAATTAAGAAATCAAACAAAGCAAACAACCACGACGAGTCAACAAATGGCCAGCAACGATGTGAATGTTTGGCAATCCCTCATTGCCTGGGAAGTAACCTTGTTTATGGGTATACAGTCCATGGTTTTCTATGTTTTGATCGCATGGTTGCCTGAAATTTTAAAGCAGCAAGGAATTGATCCAAACCAATCAGGATGGTACCTCTCGATCATGCAGTTAGCTATGCTTCCATTTGCCTTTATTGTCCCCGTTATTGCTGGGCGCATGTCTAGCCAACGGTTGTTAGTGGTCATTACAACCATTTTGCTTTTGACGGGAACGATTGGACTTCTTTACGGAAGCTCCAATATGATTCTGTTGTGGATCATCATGCTCGGAATTGGTGGAGGCTTCGCCTTTAGTTTGTCCATGATGTTTTTCGGGTTACGTACTGAAAATGCGCATCAAGCAGCGAAACTATCTGGCATGGCGCAATCGATCGGATATCTTTTTGCCGCAGTCGGTCCTGCTCTTATAGGATATCTGCATGATGCGACAAATAGTTGGAACCTGCCACTTTTCATTCTGCTTGGCGCTGCGGTCTTGCTCTTTTTAGTCGGTATAGGAGCAGCAAGAAACCGTTTTGTAGGTAGCCGAAATAGTTACGAGCTGCCACGGAAAGGATGATAAATATGTTTGACAAAATTATGATGACCATTGATAAAGCTGAAATAACGAACAAACTACTCGATGCAACCATTGAGATAGCCCGAAACAAACAAACTCAAGTTACCTTGGTTAATGTCAGCCAAGAATATGTGTCGAATGGCATGACATATGTACCAGAGAAATTCTTGGAAGAAATATTGAACGAAATGGAGAAAGCGAGTTTGGAACAGCTGCAACAAGCCAAATCTAAATTAAAATCTGCGGGGATTAACCCGGAAACAGTTCATCTTAAGGGAGATCCTGCACATGAAATATTAAAATATGCAGGGGATACCGAGCAGCAACTCATTATTATTGGGAGCCGTGGGCTAAGTGGCATAAAAGAAATGATGCTTGGAAGTGTCAGCCACAAGGTTTCACAGCTATCAAGTTGCCCAGTCCTCATTGTGCATTAACTCTTTCGGGGACTGCAGAGATGATGCATTGTTATACTAAAGGGTACGATAGTTCAATTAAACATCAATGACGAATCTGCCGGCATGCTCGGCAGATTCATTACGTTAACGGGCAGGATTGTGCAACAATTGTCTCCCATTTTCGTCTATACATTTACTTGGAAATAATTGGGGGGTGTTTAAGGTGAAACAACTATGCTCATTGTTATTTGTATTACTATTTATAATTACTGCTTGTAGTACGGCGGCAAGCTCTAATATCGAGAATCAGAAAAAGGAAGCTATTGAGCAACAGAACACAATGCCAAAAGTAATGCCCACCGATTTCGATTTCGCGGTTCGTTTCGGATATGGTGAGATTACTAAAAATGAAATAAATACCTATCAAGATACGGTTACAAAAGATTTGATAATGAACGGGGATATAACGGCAAAAATCACTTTTACCATAGAAGAGATGCGCAGCATTTATGAGAATATGAGAGAGATAAATATCATGGGAACGAAAGAGTTGGTACCAACTAACAAGAATTGTTCTAGCATCCCCTATAATGAAGACAGTTGGAAAATTAGTGTAGATGGAGAAACAAAAACATTTACTTGGTCAGATAAAAATTGTGACGTAACGAGCGATGCAAAGCAACTACTAGGATTACGAACATTCATCCAACATATAGTTGCGGGTAAGGATTCTTATAAAGAATTACCCAAAGCTGAGGGTGGTTATGAATAAAGAAATAGAAATCCAATTGGAAAATGCTATTCAACTAACGAGGAACGATAGTTCAATCATGACATGAAGGCAGCTGGTATACGATCGGCTGCCTTTTCTATTGAAGTAACGGGCAGTTTAGCGCAACTATCCGAGTATTGGAAGCGTAAAATTTGTAGTATGGTTTTTCTGCGAAAGAGGGGGTTTGAAGTTACCGCCCTTCGGGAAGATCGTTAAGGGAGGCCGCGATGAACGAGACCGCATTTGACGAACCATTATTTGCAAGCTTGAAGCCGGGCTTAACCTCGTTCTGTTACCGAATGCTAGGCTCCATGGACGATGCGGACGATGCCGTTCAGGAGACGAGTATTCGGGTCTGGCAGAGCTGGAGCACGTTCAGACAGGATTCCTCGTTCAAAACTTGGGTCTATCGGATTGCCTCCAACCTGTGCTTGGACAAGCTGAGACAATCCAAACGCCGCGCGCTTCCCGTTGACCTGTTCGACCCGGCCGTCGCCATCGTCGAGCCGCGCGACACGCTGCCGGACTCTGCCTGGATCTGGCCGTCTCCCGACTTTGGGGGCAATCCGGAGGATCGGCTCGTCCGCAGAGATACCCTTCAACTGTGCTTCATCGCTCTCCTGCAGACCTTGCCTCCGCGGCAGCGCGCGGTACTCATTTTGAAGGATGTATTTGAATGGTCCTCCAAGCAGATCGCGGAAACGTTGGCGATGTCGCCGGCAGCGGTGAACAGCGCCTTGCAAAGAGCCCGAGAGACGATGGACCGGGCGCAGCTTCGCTCGGATGAGCTCAGCAGCATGGACGTTCAACCGGAGCAGCAGCTGCTGTCCCGGTATGTGGAGGCCTTCGAGCAATTCGATATTGCTGCGCTCGTCGCGTTGTTCCACGAGGAAGGCTGCATGTCGATGCCGCCCTTCGAGATGTGGATCCGCGGCAAGGAAGATTTGTCCGCCTTCTATTCGCTTACTCGCTGGCATTGCGAAGGTTCGCGATTTGTGCCCATTACGGTGAATGGCGGTTATCCGGCGTTGGCTCAGTATATGCCGGGCAAAGAGGGCTCTAGCCTGGTACCCTGGGGCATCCACGTCATCGTAACCAAAGAAAATCAAATCCTGCACGTTCAAAACTTCATTCATACGCCATTATTTTCGCGATTTGGGCTGCCTGAGCGAATTGACCAATGAATTTCGTCATTGGCTTTCGTCTATATCATTGAGAATAACCAAACGACGAATATCATGAGAGAGGTGTCTATTTAAAATGGAAACGAGTCAACCGACGAAAGTAACCGTGCAAGCCTTCATTCAAGCCCCTGTCGAGAAGGTATGGCGCTATTGGACCGAGCTGGATCACATCACGAAGTGGAATCAAGCGTCCGAGGACTGGCATGCGCCGAGAGCCGAAAACGATCTGCGGGTCGGCGGCAAGTTTCTGACACGGATGGAAGCGAAGGATGGCAGCATGGGCTTTGATTTTGGCGGCGTCTACGATGTCGTGAATCGGCATGAGGCGATCGGCTACACCATGGAAGACGGAAGAAGAGTGGATATTGCTTTCGTCGATCAAGGGAGTGAGACGAAGGTCATTGAAACGTTCGACGCGGAAAGCTCCAATCCCGTCGAGTTCCAGCAAGCAGGCTGGCAAGCGATCATGGACAATTTCAAAGCCTATACCGAACAAAACTAATCATCGCGAAGAAGACGCCGGGGAAGATGCCCGGCGTCTTTCTTTTTGAACCCTAGTACGAGCGTGCTCTCCGTTAGCTTTAACCTTGTGCCGCATCCATGTTCATGTAGTTAATGGCCCACAGATGGCCGTCCAAGTCCACGTAGCCCCAATGATACATGAACCCATGATATTCAGGTTCAGCGTGCAATTTCCCGCCCAAGGAGACCGCGGTATTCACGATTTCATCGACCTTTTCCCGGCTCTCGAAGGCCAATGCGATCGTCATCTGCGCATACTTGCTCGTATCGACGGATTCCTTCTCCGTGAGCGTATTAAAGAATGTTTGATTGATCAGCATGACCTGCAGGTTTTCGCCGATCACGATGGCTACCGAATTCTCGTTCTCGGGGAATTGCGGGTTGAGCTCGAATCCGAGTCCGGTGAAGAACGCTTTCGATTGTTCTACGTTTTTTACAGGCAGGTTGAAGCTCGTGAATGCGGACGTTAATGCCATTTTCAAAACACCTCTTCGTCAAATTAGTTTGTGTTCATTTATGCCTTCGTTTATATAGACGACAGCCGATCCGGGAATTCATCGGTCTCATGGATTCGGAAGCGTAAATTTTGAAAAATAACTTGGTATTGAGTTCGGATACCCGCCATTCCCGTAAGGTTGCTTATTCTTATTGTGCAGGGATATCGAGTGACGGAATGAGGGAACGGTATGGAAATTAATGATAAAACCGAAGTGCGAAAGAAAAAGTTCGAAACCGTCGCCATTTCAGTATTAGGTTAAATGTCTTTTTCATGCTTACATTTCTCCTGTTCTCTTCACTAATCGTACGTTTTGCTTATCTACAGTTCGTTGAGGGTCCGAGTCTCTAGGAACGCCAGACAAGCATGATCACGAAGGGCGTATCCATCCCGCCCATCCGCGGCAATATTTACGATTCGGCGGGACAGCAGATCGCATCTTCGATCTCAACTCAGTCCTTATACTTTACTTTCAAAACAGGCTTTAAGCAAGAAGCGGCGGAGGCGCTGGCTGCAAAACTCGTGCAGCTGTTTAACGAAAAAGGCGAAGCGAATTCCAAGCCGTTGACGACTGAGGAAGTTATCGAGGCTATGGACATCAAAGGCAGAACGCATCTGCCATTCCAACAACGACGGATCAAATCGGGACTGTCAAAAGAAGAGATCGCCTATCTTAGCGAGCACCGCGACGAGTATCCAGACATGGAGATCGTGGAGGAGCGCATCCGCCAGTACAGTCCCGACCGGGTCGCCGTTCAATTGGTCGGCTATATGAACAAGATGAAGGGAGCCAAGGAGAATCTGGACTTTTACAAAGAAATCAACGCGGATCAATCGGATCCCACGCTTAAGTATTTGGATTCCGAGGAGGTCGGCTACGACGGCATCGAGTTGATGTATCAGAAGGAGATGCGGGGGCTTAATGGTTATAAATCCTATCAAATCGACAGCATGAGCGGGATCGTCGGCGACATGAAGCTGACCAAGCCGGTCAAGGGGCAGAATCTGTATCTAACGATTAATCGCAAGGTGTAGCTCACCGCGCAGCAATCCATTCTCGATCAGATCGCGACAACCCGGTTAATTACACAGCCTGCCGGCGAGATCCTGCAGGCTGTTCAGCTAACGAGGAACTATAGTTCAATCACGACATGATGGCAGCCGGCACGATCGGCTGCCTTTGTCTGTTAACGGGCAGTTTAGCACAACAATTCCCGAAAATTTACTGCAAACGGCAGTTCATTTTTTTTGCAACAATTTCAACCAATCATACGTTTGAGGTACTGTAAGCGAAAACTCAACGAGGTGATAGAAAGTGAAATCCCGTAAAAAACTTCTTAGCTTATCCGCTGCCGCCGTATTGTCCCTTACCTTAGCTGGGCAAAGCCTTGCTGCAACTGCAGCTTTCACCGATCTGGACCAGGTTGCGGCCAAAGATAAAATTATTTCTCTACAATCGCAGGGCCTCGTATCGGGTGTCAGCAATGACCTGTTTCAGCCCAATGCTCCTCTTTCAGCTGCGCAAGGCATTCAATTGATCGTCAAGGCGCTTGGTTTGAACTTAGACGCTATCCGATTTGTAAAAGCGCCGCAGGCCACCGACTATTTTGCAAAAGCAAAAAATGACGCATGGTACTCGCAAAGCTTCATTATCGCGGCGAATAACGGCCTGAAGCTTCCTGCCGATCTCGATCCGGATCAGAAATGGACGAAAGCGACTTTCACCAAAGAATTGCTTCTTGCGCTTGACGGTCATAGCATTTTGCACATGATGAAGCTCCCGGTAATCGAGATCAAAGACAAGGCCGAAATTGCCCTTGACGATCTCGGTCCGGTCCAAGCCGCTATTTACAAAGGAATTGCAACGCTCGACGCCAACGGCAATTTCCATCCGAAAGCGGAGATTACACGCGCGCAAGCCGCTGAGATGATTTTTAACGCACTTAAATACATCCACCCTACTCCGCATCAACCTTCAGCGCCTTCATCCAACGACACTCCAAGGGATGGAAGCAGTCAACCGATGATCCCAGTCGGTGGACAAACGGGTCAAGTAGGCCAAACCGTCTATGAGAATACCCAATATGGCTTCCGTTTCACGCTGCCGGACAGTTGGAAAGGGTACACGATCGTAACGGACAAATGGGAGGGTCTTTCCGTAGGCGATGCGCAAGGCGATAAGGTCGTAGAAAGCGGCGCGAAACTCAGCATCCACCATCCCGAATGGACTGCTGAACAGCCTAGACAGGATATCCCTATTCTCGTCTTTACTGTCGACCAATGGAATGAGCTTCAGCAGGATAAGTTCCACATCGGCGCAGCGCCTATCGGACCAAGCGAACTGGCGCGCAATGACAAATACGTGTTCGCACTTCCGGCGCGCTATAACTTTGCCTTCCCTGATGGCTACCAAGAAGTGGAGGGCATCTTGAAGAGCAATCCGATTCAACCGATGATCCCAATCGGCGGACAAACGGGTCAAGTAGGCCAAACCGTCTATGAGAATACCCAATATGGCTTCCGTTTCACACTTCCGGACAGTTGGAAAAGGTACACGATTGTAACGGACAAATGGGAGGGTCTTTATGTAGGGGATGCGCAAGGCGATAAGGTCGTAGAAAGCGGCGCGAAACTCAGCATCCGCCATCCCGAATGGACCGCTGAACAGCCTAGACAGGATATCCCTATTCTCGTCTTTACTGTCGACCAATGGAACGAGCTTCAGCAGGATAAATTCCACATCGGCGCAGCGCCTATCGGCGCAAGCGAACTGATGCGCAATGACAAATACGTGTTCGCACTTCCAGCGCGCTATAACTTTGCCTACCCTGATGGCTACCAAGAAGTGGAAGACATCTTGAAGAGCAATCCAATTCAACCGATGAAGTAATCAATCTTACAAAAAAAGGTTACCCTTTGCCGTATACGGCTTAGGGTAATCTTTCTTTTTTTACTTGTCGCTATCCATCCACTGAAAGTGCCTTCGCGGTCAACGCGCTTAAACGTATGCGCGCCGAAGTAATCACGCTGCGCTTGCAGCAAGTTCGCCGGAAGTTTTTCCGACCGAATGCTGTCATAATAGGCCAGATCGGAAGCGAAAGCCGGAACCGAGATGCCGTGAGTGACGGCGATGCGACCACTTTCCGCCAAGCCGCTTGGCTGCTGAAGTAATCGTCCAGGAACAGGTTTTTCAGTTCCGGATCGCCGTCATACGCGTCCTTGATGTTTTGAAGGAAGCCTGCGAGGATAATGCTGCCGCCACGGAAGATCATCACGATGCTGCCATAATTCAGATTCCAGCCGAATTCATCGGACGCCGCGCGCATTTTCGCGAAGCCTTGGGGCGTACGAAGCGATTTTCCTTCGCGAACAGCGCTTGGCGATCTCCTTCGAGTTTATCGGAAGTACTGCAGATGAGTCATTTCTGCTAAATGGGATAGATATATTTAAGAAAAAATGGGAGAGCTCGGGTGAGACGGCTACGGTAATAGACCCAATATACAATGTAAAAAAGAACTTTACCATTTGGTCAGTTAAAAAAGAGAACGACGAAGTAATTACCTTTGCAGCTGGAGAATTTTCAAACTGTATTTGGGGGATATACACCAAGGGCTAGCTTAAACTACGAAGCTGCCGGCACGGTCGGGCAGCTTCGTTACGTTAAACGGGCAGTTATGCGTAATAAAGTGTTGGATTTATTTGGATGGTTATATATATTTACATGAGTTATGCACTTCGTGGTAATACCTGGTAATTGAGTTTTCTAAACGGGGATGTATCTGACGCGGCTATTGAAATCCCTATTGGCACGATAGGTGCAAAGAATGTGTTGCTGATTTATCACCACAATACCGATTCATGGAATGTAGTAGATTTTCAAGGACATCCCGTGGTGGACCGTAAGCCTCGGGGGATGTTACTCCGAGACCTATTATCTATGGCACATTTCTAACCAGCTAATAGTTTATCCAACATTTTTCTCTTAAGTTCTTAATGAGTAAGTCCTACTGTTAAATGGGCATACTTAATAACCCTCCGTCTAAAGCATATTTTTCATAGTCGGTAAATTGAGGAGAGAAGGATAGCTTGAAAAAGAAATAGAATTAGCATTTATAATCTCGCCCACTAGCATGCATGGTGTCACGGGAAAGGAGGGGCACTTTATCCGATGAGAATTGGCGTAGTGGAAGATGAAATGACGATGCGAAGGGGCATTGTCGAGAAGCTGCAGGGTAGTTCAAATTTATGAGTTGAACGTTACTCATCAGCATTCCTGATATGGTAAGGAGGAAGCGATGGGTAACAAAATAAAGGGATGGATTTAACAGAAGAACAAAAGAAAATGTTTAAACAAGATGATGCTATTCTACTTAGTGACGACTAGGCTAGGATATTGATGCGAGTTTCCGCCGCTTAATCATGGAAACGATCCATAATAGTAGGGGAATCCCGATCGCACAAACCGGAATCACAATCAATCTCCATAGTTCTTGCAACACTACAATTGTAGACTCATTCGGAATTAGGAGCGCAATAATAAAAATCATCGGTACGCTGAACCAGATCATTTTCCGCCAATTTCTTGTCTTGCTCAAATTCGCCAATTCATAGCTGGTAATGAACAAATAAAAGGAAATTTTAGCAAATACACCGAAAACCCATATGAAAACAATGAAGATATCGAGATTTTGAACGAAATTAAAAATATTAATGGATCTGACAAGCATGAAATAAGGAAATCTCAATTTGGCCGATACACTGGGTCCAAACACAAGCAGCACCATAATCGTTGCTATAAGAACCATGAACACCGTAATACCTACGCTTAGCATGGACGTCGAAAGCGCCTTTTTAGGATTTTGCATAAAAGAGACGATGACCAATAACACAAACGTTTCTCCGAAGAAGGAAGCAGGAGCATACGACGCTTTTATAATATTTCTCCATCCTGAATCGGAATAGACCGGTAACATTAGATGCCATTCCGTGTTGCCTACATTCAATATTAAGCTGAAAATAAATACTAAAATCGTAATGGGACCGGCTATTTCGCAAAAACGGCCTATTCCTGTAATTCCTGTCGAATAGGTCATATACGTCATTAAACCCGTCATAAGCAGCATGATGATCCATACTGGCGTATTGTTGAGCAGAATCAGATGGATAAAGTCGGCAAACGAACGCAGTACATCGCCGGCGAGGATATACCACGCGGTGAAATACGGAAGGACGATTATTCTCCCGAGCCATTTGCCCAACAATTTCTGGCTGAATACCGTCAAGCTTTGATTTGGGTGAAGTAGACTCAAACGAACAACTAAAAAAGTTATAGCTACGGCTAGAATCCCTCCAATGATAATAGAAAGCCACGCATCCTGGTTGGATATTTCGATAGCTGGCGAAATTCGCAACCAGACGGCCATGACGAATTCAATCGTTACGATTGTACAAATCATTTGCCACCCTGACAACTTCACAAGTAATTCCCTCCTACTCGACAATATTGCAATTTTTTCATCATATACTGACGATATTCGGTCCCCACCTTAATTAGGGAATGCCCATAAATGAGGTAGTCGTTTGGCCCGGGTCCTTGCATTGAAGATCAACCTCGACTGAAACAGACAGTTCAGCGAAAATCTTATTCCACTCTTGTTTCAATGCCTTCCACTTATGTGGATGTTGTTCGTGAACGCTTTGACCAAACCCGAAAATATCCGTATTATACTGCTTTTGTACTTTTTCGATGAGCTGTTTTATCGATTTCTGAGTTGTTTGACTGAGCTTATCTTGGATGATTCGCAGATCCTTTCGCTTAGTTGGATCGAGGTTCGCACTGTTTTCGACAAGTAATCCCTTTCCTGTGAGACGAACTTCAATTTGTATTTGATCTTTGACCTTTTTCGATCGGATTTGCCGATCTAATGATTGCAATTGTAAACTGACGATTCCATTTCCTTCGGGGACGAAAGCGGTGACGGTAAACCCGTTTAACCGGTCCAGAATCCAATTGGCGTAATAGGATTCTTTCGTATCTAAGAATCCCACCAATTTCATGCCATCGTCTTTGTTAAACACGGCAGTTCCCGCATATGTATACTTTTTTAAAGACGTTGAGCTGACAGCCGGCAATAAGGGATGTATGCCTTGACTCAAAGCATCCGATAAAAACTTTCGGTAAAAATAGGGTTTTAGGCCTAAAGAAGCTTGTTCATTAACCAGCGCCGTCGCTGTATAAGGATCAAAAATAGGCTCCAATGAAAGGAGGTCTTTCCCTAGACCATCTTTTACAACATAGATCGTTGAACGAAGCTCCGATTGAGGATTACGAATAAACATGTCGAGAAAGTTGCCCACTCCATGCTCGGCCATTCGCTGTCCGATGAGAATCGTCTGGCGATGACCGTAAAACAAAGCTCGGGAAATCTGAGTCTGCAAGTTTTGTCCTGCATCCATAATGTTCTTTCCGGTTGCGGACACGACGCGGAAGCTTTTTTTATTTTCACCGCCGCCGCCAGAATCTTGTCCCCCAATAACCGAGGGAATCGCGATTTGTGAACTAATTTCAAACTGTCCGTCATTCGTTAGATCTAACGCTACACCGGTAATGAATGCGAGCTGATTCGGTTCCTGAAAGTCCCAACAACCGGTTAAACACAATATCGTAAGGAGCAATGCAAAGTAAAGTTTCCACGCTCTTTTCATTGAAGATCCGCCTCATTTTTTAGGTTCATCTTGCGCAGCGAGCTTAAGAGGCCAGCGAATCAGTACGTCCTTAAGCCTTCGAGGGACAAGCGGTGCCAGCGGGGTAAGAAAAGGGGTCCCGAATGAATTTAAATGAATCAGGTGAATGAGAATCGCGATGATCCCAACTGCCAATCCAAATAATCCGAATGTTCCGGTAAGCAACAATAAAGGAAATCTTAATATCCGAAGGGGAAAACCTGCCCGATACCGCGGAATGACAAACGATGCGATTCCAGCAGCCGATACGACTATGACAATAGGCGCAGAGATGATTCCGGCGCGCACAGCAGCCTCACCGATGACTAATGCCCCAGCTAAGGTCACAAGCGGACCAATCTGTTGGGGTAGACGGATACCAGCTTCTCGTAAGCCTTCAAACATGAGCTCCATCAAGAAGACTTCAATCACCGTCGGAAATGGCGACTTTTCCCGCAGGGCGGTAATGGTAATCATCAGTTTTGGAGGAACCATCTCCGGATTAAAATTGGTTAGAGCAATATAAATAGAAGGGAAAATAACCGAAAAGAGGATAAATAGATAGCGAATCCATCGACTGAAGTTTACGAACAAAATTCTTTCATAATAATCGTCAGGTGCCTGCAATCCTCCCCAGAACGTAATCGGGGCTACAAGCACAAATGGAGATCCGTTGGTTATGATTGCAAGTTTCCCTTCAAGCATTCCAGCTGCGACCACGTCCGGCCGCTCCGTGATCCCAATTTGCGAAAAAGGCGAATAGTTATGGTCTTCGATGAGTTCTTCGATATACCCGGATTCAAGAATTCCATCGATCTGTATTCGGTTTAAACGATCTCGAATTCCATTTATTACAGTCTCGGAAGCGATTCCTTCAATATAAGAGATGACGACATCGGTCTTCGTCAAGCTTCCGATTTGTAAGGATTCCATCTTTAGCTTTGGCGTTGACAAAATCCTGCGCAGCAATGTGGTATTCGTCCGTAGATGCTCGGTAAAGCTTTCTCTGGAGCCCCGAAGGGTAATCTCTCCGGAAGATTCTTGTATGCTTCGTGTTTCAAACTCTGCCACATCCGCAAGAAGGGCAATGTCATCCCCATCGGCCAATACAGCTATATTTCCTTTTAAAATATGTTCGGCTATATCTTGAAAACAGGAAACTTTTTTGGTGTGGAGAATAGAAAAGAGCTCTTGATCAAACATCTGGGCGACATTGTCGATTGGCCCGAGGCCTTGGGGCATACCACTGTACATTAATGGTTTTAGAACGTTTGACATCATGACCTCGGCATTGATCATGCCGTCAACGTAAACAAATAACATCTTGGTGCGGCATTGAATTGTTATTTCACGAAACACAATATCCGAACAATTTTGAAATATATGTTTTAAAATTTGCTCATTCTCTATGATGCTATTGCTCAAATTTTGTTTTGGAATTTCGATGGATAAGGTATTATCACTTTGAAGTCTGTTTTTCCACAGATTAGATTTTTTAGAATCATTCATTTTTGAACCCGTCCTTCTTATTGAAACTTTTATGTAGAATACCCAATATTTTCATATTTAATTCAGGTTCATCACGAGACAAAAATTTAAAATGGGGTGGAGATTCATAGGCATGAGTTAAACTGAAAAAAAATGGAGACGGAAATCAACACGGTGGTACATCAAATCTTTTACTGTCGATAAATAAGCCAGGTTTTAGAAGAAAAAAGAGAAACGCATATGTTTGTGTCGCCGAACAAATAGGGTGTGGGTGACTAGAACGTTATATGTTCAATAAATAGCAGCGGGCTTTGCTGTTTCTTTTTATATATAATTTCAAACAACTATATTTCTAGGTAATTTATTTTATACTGAATAATGTTTAGCTAAATAGTTGTTTGAAATGAAAATTTGAATCATACACAATCTACTTGTGAATGATTGGCTAGATCTAACGCTGTTTCATTGAGCTAACGGGCAGGATAGTTCAATTAGATGTGGAATAACACTAGGGCGTAACGTATAGTTTGTATTGTAAAATAATGTACTTTCTAAAATAGGGGGATTCGTGCAGAATGTACGAAATAGTGTTTTTTGATGTTGATGGTACGTTATTTAGTGAAGTGGATAGAGTAATCCCTAATAGTACAAAAGTGGCGATTAAGAGACTTCATGAAGAAGGCATTAAGGTCGTAGTTGCAACAGGTAGACCGCACAATTTATGTGAAGAACTAGTATCGCTAGGTATTGATACAGTAATCTCATCTAATGGCGCTCTTGTGAAAAACCAAAGCGAAGTTATTTATAAATCCGTAATATCTCAAAAGACTGTTCATGAACTGTCGAGTTTTGCCGAGTTACACGGACAAGGTATTTCCTACTTTACAGATTCAATTTCAATGAACGGGATCGGAGTAGAAGAGAAGCGTGTTAGAAATGCTCTAGCAGAGACCCTTGGTCTTGTCGATTATCCTAGCAAATTAAACACACTTCCAGAGGAGATTTACTGTATATGTTTGTATGCTGATGAGAGTGAAGCTGAAAAATTTATTGATAACTTTCCGCAACTTCAGTTTGTACGTTTCCACGGTTATGTAATAAACATCCTTGAAACTCAAATTGTTTCTAAATCGCAAGCAATCAAAAGAGTGCTGGATTATTACAAAATTGACGTTTGCAATTCAATTGCATTTGGAGATGGTGGAAACGATTTGGATATGTTAGAGTTTGTAGGTTTGGGGATTGCTATGGGAAACGGTGATGAAAAGCTTAAGCAAAAGGCAGATTTCGTTACCAAAAAAGCAAGCGAAGATGGTATACACTATGCTCTGACCCAGTTCGGAATAATATAGTTCAGCAATCCATCATTTAACTAACGGGTAACGATAGTGAAGGAGCTTGCCTCGTGAAGTGACCCCCAAAAGTTAGACAGTATATAGTTAGACTGCCTTTAGCGCATGAGTTCGGTATTGTACCGGGCTCATGCCTTTTAGTTTTGCCTTTATTCGTTTATGGTTGTAATAGTGGATATATTGATCAAGTTCTACTTTGAATTGCTCAATGCTATCAAATTCTTCTATATATAAAAACTCGGATTTTAGGATCCCAAAGAAATTCTCCATAACAGCATTGTCGTAACAGTTCGCTTTACGTGACATGCTCTGTGTTATGCCTTGT
>NZ_JCAUAS010000025.1:0-84363 GCF_059692075.1 Paenibacillus sp. J31P190
CGCGCTTATGTGTTCGGGCGCTTTTGAATAAGCGCGTTTTCCGCGTTTATTCAGCGTGGACGCGCAGGATGGTCTGCTGAGAAGTCGATTTTCGGCTTCTCGGACTCTGTCGGCGAGCTTCGGCTCGCAGAGCTCTCGCTGTAAGCGCGGTTTTCGCGCTTATGTGTTCGGGCGCTTTTGAATAAGCGCGTTTTCCGCGTTTATTCAGCGTGGACGCGCAGGATGGTCTGCTGAGAAGTCGATTTTCGGCTTCTCGGACTCTGTCCGCGAGCTTCGGCTCGCAGAGCTTTCGCTGTAAGCGCGGTTTTCGCGCTTATTTGCCTTTGGGGGGGGATTTAATTGGATGACCAGGGGTAGAGAGAGCGGGTATCCATCTGCAGCACTTCTTCGATGTCGCTCATGCGTATCCATAGCTGCTGGATGTATTGAAGGTCATTAAGAAGCGTAATATGCCGCTGTTTAATCCTGGAGAGGCTGACGCCAATGCATTGGGGGTGTCGTGGATTGACGACAAGGTCATCCAGCAAAACAGTTATGCCAGCCTCTAAGTCTGGGATTTCTTCCATCTTTAGCTGCTGAAACGGAGCGTCTAATGGAACGTACATCGAAGTTTTGTTCCAATCCAGCTCTTGAGGCCGAAAACGCAGCGCCATGAGAAATGGCTGGATGCACTCTTCGTGGAAGTCATAAAAAACAGTCAGCTTAGCCATCAGAGGGTGCTCCTTTTTGCTTCAGATGCTCCAGCTTGTCCATGATAAGACGAGTGGCATCGGACCAATTGTCTGGATTGTACTTGCTAGCTTGGCTTTGTGTAAATAGTTGGTATTCATGATCCAAAATGCCTTGTAGGACGCGCCGTTGAATTTGTTCAATGCGCGCTGCTGCAAGCCGATGGGTTACTTGAAATTCTTCGGAGAGAAGGGCGATCATTTCGTTCTTTTGCTCGGGCAGCGGCAGTTTCTTAAGCATAGAAATGGGTATTGCCGCGTAGAGCTGGAAGGCCGTTGCGTCCTGCTCCTGCCAATCGACATAGCGATCTGGCATAATCATTTGGTTGCCGGAATGGCGAAGCACATGACAAAGCTCGTGAAGAAAGTCTTCCCACTGCTCCTTGGCAGATAAACGTCGATCTACGTTAATGCTGAATTGTCCATTATTTTCGACAGCCATGCTGTTCATATCCATCGCATAAACCCAAATATGCAGTTTAGCAGCCAAATTGGTCATGCTAAGCTGAGATGGCTCTGTGATCTCATGTTGGAGATATAAAGTCTCGACCCATTGTTCCAGAGGGGTGGTTTGGTAGTGAGTGAACAGGGCAAACACCTCGCTATAGGAATATATGTTCGTTTATTTAAGGTAAAGAAAAGCCCGTTAGGGCTTGGCTTTATTGTAAAAGGATAAGTTACTGCTGACTGTCTGGTTTGCGGGTCATCTGCTGCTCTTTAATAAAGTTCCAGAAGCGGAGCATCTCGTCCCGTCGCTCTTTGGGCGCATTTTTGAAATCTTTGAAAAATAAGCTGACTTCAGGATCATCTACTTCCATGGAACTGCTCGGTCCAAATGGTCCTTCTAGCGCCTCTTCTTCCGTCGGAGCAAATCCGGCAAGCAATAGAAGCTCGTCCTTATCAGCGCTTCGAAGCGCATCAGCTAAGGCGATAACCGTTTCCCTGGATGGGTTGAAGCGGTTATTTTCTATGGAGTTAATAAACGAATAACTGACACCGGATCTTTCTCCGAGTTCTCTAAGGGAGAAATTGTTCTGCTGACGCAAATGCCGGATTCGAATGCCGAATTGCACCATATCTTTCATCGCTTCATCACCTGTTTCTATTGTAAATGGTTGGTGGTACAAAAAACAAGAGGGCTCGGCAAGAAAGTTTTGATTTTCAAAACATTTTGTGTTGAATTTTAAAACAAGAAGACGTATGATTTGTTTAGAAATTCAAAACGTCAAATTTTAGGAGATGGTCGGAGTATGGTAGATCGTATTTTACACATAGAGCGAGAACAAATTGATCGCCGGGCAACGCGCAAGCGGGTGGAAGATGTACTCGAAACGGTTCGTATGTACCGGTTGATCGGGTATGTGCGGAGAGAGAGAGGAGCGATTTCGGGTTCGAGTCAGGTGCTCAATGTGAAGGAGCAGGCAGCTGCGTACCAGGCAGATACGAAGGAACAACTGGTTGGTTTATGCGCAGAGGTAGAGAAGGCGTTGTTGCTGCTTGATGAACTTGAGCAGGAAATGATCAGCAAACGTTATTTGCAAAGGGACAAGTTATTTGATTTCTTGCTGTTCGATGAGCTGAATTTGAGCGAGCGCACATATCGCCGAGTGAAGGCTAAGGCGATAGCTAAGCTGGCTTACATGCTGCGGCTAGAGGTGATTATTTCATAAGAAGCTGTGTTGGTATGGGGCATAGGGCGATGTGATGTGGGAAGCAAACGAATATAAGAGGCATACAGACAGCTAGGGGAGTGTGACCGTAAGTTGGCCGCTTTTTGGCAGTTCGTTAGGTTGGCAGCGTGGTAAGATCGTTGTGTACAGGAGCGAGTGAGGTGATAATGCTGAACAGGATGCAAGGGATAATGTCCAGATCGAGCAGATCTGTGAGGGCTGCTTAGGGGACGAATGGAAGGAGTGAAACGACTAGTTGTTAGGTCTTTTAGACAGTGTGCGTTTTGAAAAGAAAAAGTGTTTTGAATTTCAAAACACTTAACACCAATGCTCAATACTTAACAATTTGTGGTAAGCGGAAAGGAAGCGATAGAAGTGAATGATTGACATGGCAAATCAACTAGCGCTATATCTTCAGTCTGAGGGTGCGGGAACACTCGGGAGCGACATGTTCGTGGATGGTGTTCCACAGACCCCGGATGAGGCCATCTGGCTAAGTCACGTTGGTGGCACCGCGGAATTCAAGCTAGATGCGCCGGGTAGCTGGCGCAAGTTAAGCTTGAACGTGAGAAGTACAACACCGGTGGGGACGCAGGATCGCATCTGGAGCGCTATTAACAAGCTGCTCGATCCAGTTGACGGTATTATCGAAGTGGACGGGCAAACCTACACGGTGCAAATTACAGAGCTACCTGCTGTGCAGGACAAGGATGCGGCAGCCAGATACCTAATGAAATCTGTCCTGATCCTTCGGCAAGTAAAGCCTGTGCTAGAAACTTGGCTGAAAGCGATATCCGCATTTACGGAAGCGGCTTTAGGCTCTCAATGGCGCGTATACCGTGGTTTCAACGGCACATGTCGACCTAGCGTCTCGTGGCAGTGTGTGAGCGTACAGAGTGCGTCGGAGTCAAGAGGTAGTTGCCAGCTTGTGAAACAATTCGTTGGACAGATTGCTGCGCGGTCGGCAAATGAGTATCAGTTGGCCGCTCAATTATTACTGCTGGGACTGGCTGAACAAGTTATATTGCCAATGGGAGGCGCAGGAAGCAGGTGGTTAACGGTGATTAATTCCAGTGTAACGATTCGAAAAGGGGATTTGTCTACAGGGGTGCTAACCGTTACTTTGACTGGGGCGGCTACAGCTCCACAAGGTACGTTACCTCTCTTAGCGGGCGTAGGCACAGCAACAGTCCATAATTAAAGTATCTTATGCCAAAGAGGAATTGATAACAAATGGAACTTGGAGTCAAACGGATTGTTCGATATTTACTGAGCTTTGATATGAATATTAAGGCTGCGGCGTTAAGCGCAATGGAGCAGGGCATCAATGGTGGGGTTGCTAAGCCAGTTAAGTTGAATTGTCAGTAAAGAAAATATCGCATTCATAACAAGGTGAGAGGGTTCGAATTGTCAGGAAGCTAAATATCCCGACAGCCTTCTCCAACCAGTCCCAACAGAAAGGAGCAAAAACGAATGAACCAAATCGGCTTTAATCTGATTTCAGCCACGCTCGGTGGGGTCGCAACCTATGCTTTTGGCGAGTGGAACGAGCTACTTAGCCTATTTCTCATGGCGATACTAGTCGATTATGTAACGGGCATTGCCGCCTCGATGAAGGAACAGCGTTGGCTTAATAGCCAGGTTGGCTACTGGGGACTTGCCCGCAAAGGGCTGATGCTGCTTGTGATTATGCTGGCGCATCGCATGGATATTCTCATGGATACAGATCTGATGATGACGGGAGCGATTTATTTTTACTTGGCGAATGAGTTTATTTCGATTACTGAAAATTATGGACGATTAGGGCTGCCGCTGCCCAGCTTTATGAAGCAGATGATTCAAGTGCTTCGAGGCAAGGAGGAAGGGTTATGAGCAAAGAAAGCTTTATTGATCAATTAGCTCCAGCTGCACAAGCGGATATGCGGGAGTTTGGTATTTTAGCGAGTGTTACTATCGCGCAGGCTATTCTGGAAAGTGGCTGGGGTCGCTCAGCTCCCGGTAATAATTTGTTTGGGATCAAGGGAAGTGGGCAGCAGCAAGTAACGCAGGAATTCATAAACGGCAAGTGGATACAAATTGTAGGCGGCTTTCGTGTGTACGACAGCTGGTGCGATAGCGTTCGCGATCATTCGCTGCTACTTGCAGGCAATCCCAGATACGCTAAAGTTCTCAATGAGCGAGACTACAGGTGCGCAAGTCAAGAGCTGCAGCGCGCAGGTTATGCAACAGATCCGCAGTATGCGGACAAGCTGATTCGGATTATTGAAGGGAGTGAGCTAACTCGTTTTGATCAGATAAAGGAGGTAAGGGGGTATATGATGAGTTCTGATGATGCCAATAAGATTATTAATTTCTTGTCCGCTGCTTGGATGAGCACAGAGGATGCAGAAGCTAGAGTGGAATTTCACCGTTTGGCTGACGAGCTTAGGATAGTGTCTGGGCAGTAGTAAGCTGCTGAATTCTGAACAACGATTCGATAACTTCAAATTGCTGACTTACCACGTAAAATGCTAATAACTCTTCAGTTCGAAACCAAAATAAGAGTCCCTAGGGACTCTTATTTTGTCATTTTCTCTTCGTCGGAGGCAAATAGAAGCCTCAAAAGACTCTTATTTGCACAGATATTCCAACTTGGTACTGATTTTTTAACAAATAGAAGTCTCTAGAAGCTTCTATTTTCACTTAAACCCTAGAATTGGCACAAATAGAAGTCCCAAAAGACTTCTATTCTGGGGTTCCGTGGGATCACCCACCAATTTCAGCGGCCACCCCTCTAATTTAGCCTAAACGAACAACTTCCGCCCTGCAGGATCCAGGATATATGACCGAATTCTCTGTTCCCCACTGGCTGGCATTATTATGCCTTTGCTGTGTAGGCTATGAAGCCACTTTCGTGCGTGCTCAACTCGGATGCCTAGATGCTCAGCAACTACATGCGGTTTAAGCGGATCTAGAGTACTCGCAGCTAAACAAGCAATTTCTTTTTCTCGATGTGTGAGTATATGTTGAGTTTGATCGCTATACCATCGTGCCATGATGTTGAGGACGACTTGTTGGCAGCGTCGCGGATGCTGGGTGATATCATCAAGTGAGAACCGAAAAACCTTCCACTCGTCCAGAACCAATTGATTCTGCCGCATCAGGTTATCCCCGAAACGAGAGCGGTCAACATCTCGAGCATGTGGTCCGTAACCGTCGATCTCGAAACAAATTTGATGAGGAGGACGAAGATAAACAAAGTCAACGAACCTTGTGTTGTCCTGAAAATCTCTTACTTCATACTCGGGATGAAGATAGCGAAAATGTCCAATGATGGGCCACCAGACATGCTGCATAAACTGTTTTTCCGCATAGCCATGCCCCTCCTTTAACCGGCGCAGTCGCTCTCCTGAGCGTTTCTCCTCATGGAATCTTACAAAGTTTTCATGCTCTTTACAAACTCCATCATTCCAACCTCCGACTATAAAGTGTTTTTCTTATTTTCTCGCTATGTTCAACTTTAAGCTGAGCTGTGGTTTGGCCTGGCCTGGTGTAGTGTAGTGTAGTGTAGTGTAGTGTAGTGCAATGTAGTGCAGTGCAGTGCAATTTGGTCTAGCGTGGTATGTGAAGTGAAGTGAAGTGAAGTGAAGTGAAGTGAAGTGAAGTGAAGTCCCGACCTCCCTGGAAATCAAAAATACCGCCTCTCCCAAAAGGGAAAGACGGCATGTTCTTCACGCGTCAGTGTAGATGTAATCTCTTTGGTTGAATTCCCCACAGCTAGGAGCAGGGAAAATTTAAATCCTACATTGCATAAGCAATATGATCCTCAATATACTGCTCCAGCTTAATTCGCACATAAGGCGGCAACGCTGAAAGCATGCAGCCATAACGGAAGTTGCGGCCGTCAGGCTCGATGCGAATCACGCGAGCGGTGATTGGCGGCAGCTCTGCTTCCTGCGGGAAGTGGATGACGATGAACATGTCCGGCGCAAGCGGGGCGGCAGATGTGATCTGCAGTCCGCTCTCGGACAAGTCGAAGAGGGTGCCGTCGATGTTTTGGCCGGAGAAGGAACCTTCCTGCTCCCACTGGTAAATGGACAGCTTCAGGCTAATGTCCAGCTTCACGCGCGTGTTCCGGCGGCGTTCGCGGCCAGAAAGCGGCGATGCCGGCTTCTCTGCAGCGACGACAGGCTCGCTAGGTCGAACGACCTGCTGCCCCATCCATTCTTCATAACACTGAATGACGGAGCTCAAATCTTCTTCACCCAGGCCTTTACTTAGGCCGATTTGGAATAAGTTGGTTGCCGACTGCAATATGGGAGTTGGCAGCTGAAACTTGCCCGTTATTTCCTGAGCAAGCTGCAGATCCTTCAGCATCAGCTTCAGGGAGAATTGATTGCTGAAATCGCGATCGATCATCTTATCGCCTTTCAGCTCCACCATCTTGCTGTTCGCTCCGCCGGAGCGAACAATTTCTAGGAATTGAGCAGGGTTCACACCTGCTTTAACCGCAATGGATAAGCCTTCGGCTAAGCCAGCTAAATTAATGCCCACCATCGTGTTGTGGGCAAGCTTGGCATACGAACCGGAGCCGCTCGGCCCGAGGTAAAGTGCTTTGCTGCCAAGTGCGAGGAATACATCTTGATGCTCGTTGAACACTTCTTGGCTGCCGCCGACCATGAAAGTAAGTGTGCCTGCTTCGGCAGCAGGTTTACTGCCAGTGACAGGCGCGTCGAGGAAGTCGACGAAATGCGCTGCGAGCTCCTCAGCCAGCTTTTGACTTGTTTGTGGGGCTACGGTACTGGAGTCAATAATCGTCAGAGCGGGATGAATGCCACTCAGAATGCCTTGCTCACTGTAGAACGTTTCAAATAGTGAAGCGTCATTGCTAAGCATTGTAATCAGAACATCCGAACCGCGAGCTACCTCCGCAGGGGTCAAACCCACTTCAGCACCAAGACGGGCTAGCTCGTCCGCTTTTTCAGCAGTCCGATTATATACAGTTACCATAAAACCTTTTTGAATAAGGTTAGCAGCCATGGGTTTACCCATAGTGCCAAGTCCAATAAAGCCTATACGTTTCATGATCCTTCACCTCTAGATTCATTTTATCATGGTAATAATAACCTGTGAATTACTTTATAGGGATCTTTGGCCCTCCGACCAAAGTCTCTCCGCGTACGCGATCATCGTTGAATATCATTCAATATAGGATCGCTTACTTGCTTTTGGACAGGCAAATAAGTATGCTAGGAAAAGGAAAAAAATAGAGATGGAGGCGAGCATAGTGAGTAAGAAACTACAATTTGATTACAGTAAAGCACTATCCTTTTTATCCCAGCATGAGGTTGATTATTTGGCGGCTCAAGTAGAGCTAGCGCATGAACAGCTGCATAACAAAACGGGTGCAGGTTCCGATTATTTAGGATGGGTTGATCTTCCTGAGAATTATAATCGTGAGGAATTTGCTCGTATTCAGGCTTCCGCTAAACAAATTCAATCCGACTCCGAGGCGCTTGTTGTTATCGGTATCGGCGGTTCCTATTTGGGCGCACGCGCGGCGCTAGAGATGTTGTCTCATTCTTTCTATAATATTTTGCCAAAAGATAAACGTAAGACGCCTGAGATTTATTTCGTAGGAAATAACATCAGCTCTACATATGTTACTCATTTGCTTCAATTGCTTGAAGGCAAAGATTTCTCTGTGAACGTGATCTCGAAGTCGGGTACGACGACAGAGCCAGCGATTGCTTTCCGTATTTTCCGTGAGTTGTTAGAGAAGAAATATGGGAAAGAAGCTGCGCGCAAACGTATCTATGCTACAACGGATCAAGAGAAGGGTGCACTCAAAACACTCGCTACAGCAGAAGGTTACGAAACCTTTGTCATTCCAGATGATGTAGGCGGACGTTATTCGGTATTAACAGCTGTTGGTTTATTGCCAATCGCGACAGCGGGTATTGATGTTGAAGCGATTATGAAAGGCGCTGCAGATGCGCAGCATGAATTCTCCAATCCTAAGTTGAGTGAGAATCAAGCTTATCAATACGCTGCTGTTCGAAATTCACTTTACCGTAAAGGGAAAACGATCGAAATTCTCGTTAACTACGAGCCTTCCCTGCATTTCGTATCGGAATGGTGGAAGCAGTTGTTCGGTGAAAGCGAAGGAAAAGATTACAAAGGTATTTATCCTGCATCGGTAGACTTCTCGACGGATTTGCATTCCATGGGTCAGTTCGTTCAAGATGGCAACCGGATTCTGTTTGAAACGGTCATTCAAGTTGATCAAGTGGCTGACCATATTACAATTGGCACAGATCCCGATGATTTGGATGGACTCAACTTCCTGAGCGGGAAAACGATGGATTTCGTGAATAAGAAAGCTTTCCAAGGTACGATGCTTGCTCACACAGACGGTAACGTACCGAACCTGATCGTAACGCTGCCGGATATGACGCCTTACTCGTTCGGATATATGGTGTATTTCTTCGAAAAAGCATGCGGTATCAGCGGTTACCTGATGGGTGTGAATCCTTTTGACCAACCAGGCGTTGAAGCTTATAAAAAGAACATGTTTGCCCTCTTAGGCAAACCGGGTTATGAGAAGGAAAAAGCGGAGCTCGAAGCACGCTTGCAGAATTAATTCATAATGCCAAGCAAAAAAAACGATCAATCCTATCGGATTGGTCGTTTTTTCCATCGAAAATTTCCATTATTTATGTGGTAAATTTTCTTTCTATATTGTCGAAGTCAAAGGATGTGTGTAGAATATAATGAAACAGATGTTTCCTTCTACCAAGAAAGGTCGGCTATGCTAGCACATTTCAAAACTATCCAATCGTACGGATCGTCGGAAATCATCATCAAGAAGTCGCGTTTCATCGGTCATGCCAAACCGGTAGAGTCAGAAGAAGAAGCTACCCTATTTATTGAAGCTATCAAGAAGGAACACAGGTCGGCCACACATAACTGCAGCGCCTATGTCATCGGAGAAAGGGATCAGATTCAGAAGCAATCTGATGATGGGGAACCGAGCGGTACAGCAGGAAAGCCGATTCTGGAAGTGATTAAGCATCAAGGACTTAAGAATATCGTTATTGTCGTTACCCGTTATTTCGGCGGCATCATGCTTGGCGCGGGCGGACTCATTCGAGCTTATACGGATGGAGCCGTGGTAGGCATTGAAGCAGGACAGCCAATTTATAAAGTCAATCATCAGCAAGTGCTGATTGAGGTTGACTATACGTGGTATGGCAAACTCGAGAACGAGCTGAGAAGTCAGGGGATGCTCCTAGGAGACATTCAGTTTACGGATAGAGTGACTGTGGCATGTTATCCTTTGACAGCGGCAGCGGAAGCATTTATCAACTGGGCAACTGATTTCACACAAGGTCAAGGCATTGTTATCGCAGGAGAGAACGAATACATGATTCATAAGAGCTTGCCGGAATAGGCAGGCTCGGGTTACAAGGCACAACTAATTTCATAGAGAAGCTAAGGATGCGGAGGGATAGGAATGGCTAGGAAAGCAGTCGCGCAAGAGCTTAGCAGAGAACGAATACTTGCGGAAGCGCGGGAATTATTCGCTACTTTCGGCTATCGCGCTTTAACGATGCGCAGCATCGCTAAAGCAATGGGGTACAGCCATGGTGCGTTATACTACCATTTTAATGAGAAAGCTGAACTGTTTTATGCGTTAATTAAGGAAGATTTCTCCGAATTAGTACAGCGTCAGCGGGAAATGATTGTTCGTGAGCAAGGGTTTAGCGTGAATCTGCTTCAAAAGTTGATGATGGAGTTCGTCTGGTTTGGTTTGAACAATCCGCATCATTACGAAATGATGTTCATGATTAACGAACCGGAGCTGCAGCAATATTCGCGAACAGAGCAAGCACAATCCTTGGAAATGTTTGCTATTGTGATCCGTCAAGTGGTGGCCGATCAGCCGGGAGCCGAGAGCAGGAAGTTCACACTTCCGTGGAATTTGTTTATGTCCTTACATGGCCTCATCTCCTACTGCATTCAGTTTAAACAATCCTATGAGGAAGCGCGGAAACTGGCTGAAGAGCATATCCGCCTCATCTGTGTCAGCTTAGATTTAGATTCCTATGAACAGCAGCGTCCGCTAGTGACACTTGTCAATACAGAATCTGCGTAAATCAGTCAATGGAATTCATTTTACAACATCCGATAAGTGCTTTAGAATAACAGAAGGGGAGCTTGCTCCTTAATGTGGCACACGCGCTTAGAGGAAGGAAGAATATAAAGCTATGGATTTGAACATTTGGTCGGAAGAAAACGTGGAATATATGTTTGAAGAAATTAAGAGAAAGCTTCGCATGGCTACCGGTGGGTCGATTAAAGCCTCGAACGTCAAGCAGGAAGTATATGAGGACTTGAAGGACTTATATGACTTGGTCGTCAGCAAAGAAAATTTCAGCATTAGCGAAATTGATGCGATTACCACAGAGCTTGGAAAGATTCGTAAAGCATAAGCACTTTTTATCCATAAAATTGTCGTTATCTTGGCCTTAGGGCTGGAGATGCGGCAATTTTTTTGCGTAGATAAGAAAGTATAAGTTTTATTACACTTCGCGTCATCAGTCTTGACAAACGCGCTCGTCCCAGAAGGACGACGGAGTCGTTTATCCTTGGTTGAACAGAAAGAGGGACAACTGCGTATTTTTACAGGAGAATGGACAGCTATCCAAGCGATATTACCTACACAGCCGTACACTGTAGAGCAATGTATCTCTGGTAGCTGAAGGAGGTGGACGTTCGTGGCATCCAAAATTCGTAAAGACGACGTTCGGAAATTGGTCGGGAAAAATATCGTGGCTCTTAAGAAAGACGGAACTCAAGTAACTGGTAAATTGGTGCGGATCAGCGGTAACACGTTGATTGTTGCTCCACAAAAAGGCAAAAAGGTTCAAGTCAAAGCCATTATTCCTTTGGTTTTGTTTGACCTATTAGCGATTGGTACAGCACCATATGCTTATGGTGGATTTGGATATGGCCCTGGCTTTGGTTATGGCGGTTATCCGTATGGTGGCTTCGGTGGTCCAGGACTCTGGTGGTAAGGTTCTAAATGAGACTCTTTCCCGAATTTGGGAAAGGGTCTTTTTTCAGTAGATGCGCTCGTCCCAGAAGGACGACGGAGTCGTTTAACCTTGTGTATCAAGGGAGCTTGAAGTTTATGGCACCATATCAGCTCTGGATGAATAGGCTAACATGCAGGTGTCCGGCCAAAGTCCCTCAGGCTGGCTGATGAAGCTGAAGTTATTCAATGACAGGGAGTGAGCAGTGTGCCGAGTTCCATCGTTTTTAATATGATTAATATTAACAACCAGAATACGAATGCAACCATCGGGATCGGTGAGAATGCGCAATCCAGCTGGGATTCACACAGCAAAAACAATTACGGTACCGGTCAATGGGTAGGCAATTCCGTCTCTGCCAATATTATTAATTTCATCTATGACAACGACTTTATTGATTCACCAATTAATGATCAAGATTTTAAACCAGCTGTCACTAACCAAGTATAGTTGAATGGTGGGTGAAACCATGTTGAAATTACCGTGCCCACTAGAGCCGGCGCTCATTGAATTTGATTCTATCCATGTAAATTCCATAGCCGAGGCATCAGGTATTTTTATCGGCACCAACACACAAGTGAATTGGTCTACAAGCGGGAAAGGGAACCTCGGCCTTGGAGAAATAAACGGTGATCATAATTACGTGCTTTATAATATCAACACGGTTTACGATAATGACATCATCGATGCACCTTATACCAAAGGGGACTTGATCATTGGCCGAGTATAAAAAAGAATGCTCCGCAGCTGCTCTACTCAGCAGTTTGTGGAGCATTTGTCGTATGTTCGGCCTGCGGGCTGGCGGGAGCAGGGGTAAAGCCGGACGTCCTAGCCTGATTGGCGATCATGTCCTGCAGCCAATCGGGCGTTTCGTTATCGCCGATGTTGAGCATATCAAGGAAATCGGAGTCGTTGAGCATAGAACGCGTTCCAACTAACTGATTGTTGTCGCCTTCGACAGCGCCAAAGCCTTGGACCGTTTTCTGATTGCTTTGAAAATCAGTCGGCCAATTATTGCCCATATTGAGACAGGATGCGCTTTGTACCGATCCGATGCGGATTGAGCCGATAATGAATGTTGGGGACATGAAGGAAGACACCTTGTATCACCTCTTTACGATTTGGACTGCGGTGGTGTGTATTTATATCCGGTTGCGGTTCGCTCGGTTTTCGGAGCGGCTGCAGCTTGTGAATCAGCTTCTACACCTTCAGCTGCTGTACGAGAGCCGACGGTCTTACTTTTTTTTGACACTTGAGCACGTTTAAAAGCTTCATCAACCGGCGCACTTTTCTCACTTGGCTTGGCGCCGAAATTGTTACCTAAATTCAAAGAACCGCTTAGTTCCTTGATATCGAGATGATCCAACCGAAAGGTTAAGTTTTCTAAAACGGGTTGATGAATATGCAGGGTATCTATATGTATCTTCGGGTGTTTGGCAGTAAGATCAGCTAATTCTTCTTCCAATTTACGTAGACGCCGTTCTAATTGCTGTACATGTTGATCATGAACGGGAGACGTGGCTCCAGCTTTAACTTCTGATCTAGCTCCAAGACTAGCGCCAGAACTAGCTCTAGAGCTAGCAGAACTAGCTGGGGTTGATTCTTTCGCTGTAGTTGTTCCTGTAGTTGGCTGCGCTTTGGGCGGGGACGTTTTCTTTTTTTGAAACCACATCATTAATCTCAGCTCTTCCGTGTAGATGGTTTAACATCAAAGGTGTCGCCATCTTGGACAGTATGCTTGCCACCTAGAACAACATTGTGCTCTCCGCTTATTTCCCCGAGCCCCTGATTAATCTTCTCGGAATGACGCCTTCCAATGATCCGATTTGTACCCCTATTCACACTGGATGTTTCCGTGATTCCATCAATATGAATAGATTGAAATTGTATGCGCACCACAGTAATCCCTCCAATCCTGCATTTCCGAACGATCTCTTTTATTTATATGGGGACAAAGGGAGATTCATTTCTCTTTTTGTTAAAGATTAATTTATGGATACAAGGATAAACGACTCCGTCGTCCTTCAGGGACGAGCGCGTTTGTCAAGACTGATGACGCGAAGTGTAATAAAACTTATACTTTCTTATCTACTGAAAAAGATTACCAACCAATCGGCCAGTAAGGCCAGTTAGAGGGTAATCTTTATTAGGTTCACAGTGTACTCATTACGTGAACTGTATCGGAATAACTTTCTCTCCATCCGGAGGAGCAAGCGGGATACGAATGATAAGCAAACCGTTATGATACTGCGCCCGCATTTGATCGGTCATAGCGTTACCGGGTAGGCGGAAAGCTCTCTCGAATGCGCCAAAGAATCGCTCGGACAACCGCATTTGCTCATCAAGTACTTGGTAGGGCCGAACGAGCATCCCGCGCATGAGCAGCGATTGGTCACGGAAAGAAAGCTGAATCTGCTCGGGCGAAGACAATCCGGGAACTTCAGCCACAACAACGAGTTCCTGCGATGTCTCATACATATCGACTCTTGGCCCGGTTAGCGGGATGATACTGGCAATATCCTGCCAGAATTCGGGGCCCAGCACATCGCCGGCTTGCGCCGACAGCCCTTTCCAATCGGGCTTAGGCGTTCGGTTGCCTGGGGGATTCATCGGCCATCATCACCTGACTTCTACATAGAAAGTAGCGCTGCGAGCAGCTTGCTACTAGTTTATGTACACCCGCGGCGGAATATGGCTGTCTAGCATGAACCTATCGCTGCGGTGGCCGCTGATTGGCGAGCTGCTGCTGCGCCATGCGCACGAGCTCACGCACCATGGCCCCTCCAATCGGACCTCCGACCTTGCCCGCGTCTTCCGAGCTAAGCTGCCCGTTGTAGCCTTGCTGAAGGGGAACGCCAAGCGTTCGGGCTACTTCGTATTTAACGAGATCAGGTCGTTCTGGGTTGACATTATATCCCTGATTCTTCATGACTTGAGCCTTGAGCAGTCCAAGGCCGTGTTCCGATCCGGGCACGATGGCCCGGTTGCTTCTTCTTCGTGCCATTAGGCATCACCTCTTAGTGATTAGGATGCCCTGGGGTTCTCCGTACCATGAGTACGGAAGGTAAAATATTTATGTCCCAAATAATTGCCAATCGTATACAAGCCATTCCCAACCAAAATGGCAGCATTGTGCAGCCAATCTGCCTGCATGGATGGCATGACAGACCTTGCCGCTTCAGCAAGCGCCCAACTTAGCCCATAAGAAAGGCCATAACAGCTCAAAATAACAACAGCAAATTTCCACCAACTGCTGCCGACGCTGACATTGGAACGAAACGTAAATGTACGATTCAGCGTGTAGCTTACTATCGCGCCTAAGGTATTTCCTGCGAAAGTGGATATCCAATAATTCAGGTGCAGCAGATTAAAGAAAGCAAAGCTGGCTGACAGACCAACTAACGTATTGAACAGACCGACAAGTAAGAAGCGCGCGAAGCTGCTAGTCAACAAAGCTTTTATCCGGCTCATTGTACGATCACCGAGTTGAGCTTACTTGGGTGGATGGAGGATGAACCGCTTCCTGATCCTGTCCAGTTGCTGTCAAGTCTTTCTCAATGACAAAAAGCGGTCGCTGCTTCACTTCTTTATATATTTTACCTATGTATTCACCAATTAAGCCGAGAGCGAGAAGCTGAACGCCCCCAATGAACCAAACTGAAAGAATAAGCGATGTCCAACCGGTAACGTTCGCACCGAGGATTTTGCCTATAATTGCGTATAAACCGGCAACGACACTCAACGCGAATAAGAGGAAACCCATCATAGTGACGAAGCGAATGGGGGTTACGCTGAACGACGTGATGCCATCGAAGGCGAATGCCAGCATTTTGCGAAGCGGATACTTGGATTCTCCGGCAAAACGCTCTTTACGGTCATAATAGACCTGAGTGGATGGGAAGCCCAGTAGAGGCACCATGCCGCGCAGAAATAAATTGACCTCTTGAAATTTCTCTAAATTTTCGAGGGTACGCTTGCTCATTAAGCGGAAATCCGCATGATTGTAATGAATTTTCACACCGAGCGATGTCATTAGCTTATAAAAACCTTGGGCCGTGACTCGTTTGAAAAACGTATCGGCTGAGCGATCCTGTCGTATGCCATAAACGATATCGTAACCTTCATGGAATTTGACGATAAACTCGCGAATGACATTCGTGTCATCCTGCAGATCGGCATCAATGGAAACGACGCAGTCTGAATAGGTCTTGGCTTTCATAAGCCCTGCAAGCAAAGCGCTTTGATGCCCGGCATTTTTCGCAAGCTTAAGCCCAGTCATAAAGGGACTGGAGGCATGGAACCGCTCAATAAGCGTCCAAGTTGCATCCTTGCTGCCATCGTCGACAAACAGCACTGTGCTTGCGGTGGCAATTAATTTATCAGAGATGAGAGTTTGTAATACGTTCGTAAGTTGGAATACCGTTTCTGGGAGTACTTCTTCTTCGTTATAACAGGGGACCACAATGGTCAAAACGGGATAAACCACAATTCTCGTCTCCATTCTGAAAAGGGGATTAAAAGGATGATATATGGCTTTCATTATATCGTAATGTATGTAAAATATTAATTTTTAACGAAAATTAAACATTTTTTACAAATGAACGTCCATAGTAATAAGCACTTTACGAATCCTTAACTTGGTAAAAGAGGAGGAATCAGGTAAATTTACAGAAAAGATATATGATGTCCGGATAGGAGAGATGGATGATGGAACCACGGCTAGAGAAAGAACCAAGAAGAGGGAAGGTCAATGTGATACTGTCGATTGTCTTGCTTGTCCTTATTTCTCGGGCACTCATGCTATTTACTGGATATATCGGGATGAATTTATTCAGTAAATCTTCTCAGGTACCGGTATATATGCAGAATGTGCCAGGCACGTTGTCCAAGTGGACGCTGAAGTTTCCTGGAGAACTAGCTTCTACGGAGAAGCTGAAGTTAGAGGATTTTATCAAGTTTGATACGTATTCCTATTTAAAAATAGCCACCCAAGGTTATGATAAGTTTCGGATGGATGAACCGCATACAGCTGCTAATTGGGTTTTCTTTCCATTATTTCCGTCGCTGATTTTTTTACTTGGTAAAATATTTTGGTTCGAACCTGCCACTGTCGGTATGATTGTTTCGAATCTATGCTTGCTTGGAGCTCTTATTTATATTTATTTTATTGCCCTGCAGCGGGGACTCAATGAGCGTCAGGCGGGAACCGTACTATTCCTAATTGTGATTTACCCATCGTCGCTTTACTATACATTACCGTACACAGAGAGTCTATTTCTGCTGCTCTCGGCAGCCTCCATCTATTATGCAGGCAATAAAAAGTATGCACTTGCCTTTATAGCAGCCAGTTTATCTACCGTGACAAGGGTGCCTGGGTTTATCAACCTTGCATTGGTCATGGGCACCGTGTTTATGGACGAAGGGTTCAAATGGACCTGGCGTTACCTGAAATGGTCATTGTATAGCATTTTATCCCTAATCCCAATGGGTATTTATCTCCTACATATGAAAAGCGTCACCGGTGATTTCTTGGCACCTTTCCATGAGCAGAGCTTGCATTGGTTCCGGTATACCACCATACCTTTTGTCAATTATATTGGTTATTTGAAAAAGCCTTACTTCTCCACGCCTGATGGCTGGGATAACGGCTTCATTGCTTTTACCGTATCAACGGCTGTGTTTGTTGTTTTTTTGAGTTACCTCATTCTTCATATGAAAAAGCTTTTGACAAATAAGCATGAGCTGCTATTTTTCGTTTATGGCTTGCTGCTAATCGTCATCCCATTTTCAAGTCAACCCTTATTTCTAGTAAGCGTCGTTCGCTATATGATGGTGAGTATACCGATCTATTTCTACTTAGTAACGTTAACCGAGAAGTGGGAAAATGCTCGAATTTTCTATATGTTGCTATTTATGATTCTACAGTTTTTCGTGACGATTGGCTTTTTTAATGGGTATTATTTTGTTATCTAAAAAGGGTTGAATAACGAAAAGCGACTGGAACATGAATCATCGTCCCAGCCGCTTATTCCTTTATTACCAACCAAATCCGAAAGTACTAAGAACGATAACCAAAAGAACGTATAAAACAAGGACGATAGAAGTGCCTGTATAAGGTACAGCAGGACCGCAACCATAACTCATGTCAATCCCTCCCTTCACAAAATTACTATATGTCATTCAACTAGAGGGCGCATGGATGAATGTCCAGATTCTGAATTAAAATTGGATAACGTGTCCAACACCTTCTAAGTGGCAGCGGGAAGAAAGGAGTGGAGAGGCGACTGCTGGAGGTAGTATAATGGCTTCATTGGTTTGATTGCATCTTGACCTGCAGAAGCGGATGGAGGAAAAAGGCACATGCGTTACGAGGAACGTCAACCGGATGAGAAGTTGAAGAGATTCATCAAATGCTTTTGGTTTTTGGAGCGAGATTACAGCCGAGCAGAAGAAGGAGAAACGCTCTGGCCTGATGGCTGCCAGGAGCTTATCTTCCATTTCGGATCCAGCTATTCGGCAAACGGTCAAACGCTGCCAATAGCTTTTTTTATCGGTACATTGTCACACTATCATCCACTCACCGCGGAGGGACCCATCCGTTTGTTTGGCGTGCGCTTATTGCCATGGGGGCTTCAGGCTTTCAAGGAGATAGATAACCGATTATTAAAGGATAAGTTTGTTCCTTTAGTTGAATTGTTTCCGGAAGCTGAGATTGCTCAGCTGGAAAAGAAACTTGCGGAGGCCGAGTTAGATGAGGGCATCTACATTCTTACAGCTTTTTTACATACAAAATTTCAACCTGACTCCACACCAGATGCCATGATTGATATTCTATCTAAACTGTATCGGACTCCGATGGAACAGGATGTACCGACTAGTGTAGCAGAGAGTGGATACTCACAGCGACAGTTCGAACGTATTAGTTCAGAACTTGTCGGCATGTCTGCCAAACAATTGAATACCGTGTCCAGATTTAACTTGGCCCGGCTTCGAATTTTCTTTAATCCCCATGTGGATCTTCATACCTGTATGACTGAATATGGCTATTATGATTATGCGCACTTTTCAAAAGACTTCAAGAAATGTCTAGGCATAACACCAGCTGAATACAAAAAGTGGATACTACGTGCTTTCGAGCAAAGGAAGCAAGCGAAGAATGTCGTATTTTTACAAGACGAATAAGGAACGTTAATGCTATGATTCCAACGGAGACAAGCGTTAAATCAACGCACACAAACAGGGAGGTACGACTCATGATTCAGAAAATAGCAACGGTTGGCATTTATGTAGAGGATCAGCAAAAGGCCAAAACATTTTGGACCGAAAAAGTTGGATTTGAAGTCGTTCGCGAAACGCCAATGGGTCCTAATGCCTTCTGGTTAGAGGTAGCGCCGCAAGGAGCTGAGTCCGCACTAGTCATTTATCCGAAAAGCATGATGACAAATTATGCCGAACTGAAGCCTTCTGTGGTCTTTGTTACCGATGATATTCAGACGACCTACGAAAACATGAAGTCCAAAGGCGTTGAATTCGAAGGGGAACTTTCAAAGATGCAGTGGGGAACTTTTGCCACATTTAAGGATGAGGATGGAAATACGTTTCTTTTAAAAGGGTAAGGATTTAAAGACAAGGACGAGTTCTTAGGTCGTGTAATCGACTGGGAACCGTCCTTTTTTTATAGATTCAGTCCGATTTAGGATAAGTCCTCCCATTTGGCCCACATCTCCACTGGATTGAGTTCGTATATCTCGTTCTCGCGAAACATGAACTGGTGCATAATGAATTCTCTTCGAATCGTTGCGAAATCAGGGTGGTAGTTCTTAATAAATGCATTCAGTTCCTTCTCTGTGTAGGTGCGTCCTTTTTCAAGCTGCTCTACAAGGTGTTCTAGGACGATAAGTTTTTTCTTGAGCTGAGCAGGGATATGCTTGAGCTTGCCGTCTAAGGTAATAAAGTTTCGAATGACAGATTGCTTGAGGTTCTGATTACGGTCTTCATCCTTCATAGGTTCAGTTTCTCCTTTCTTATTTTTGAAAATGAGATCGGCCGTCGCGGTGGCATTACTGCGAATGAAATACTCATTTAAAGTGAAGTAAATGGTGTTCTTGTCTCTACGTTCATTGATGAGGCTGGCCTCGCGAAGCTTGGCTGCGTGATGGGTAATGGTTGCTGGGGTAACGCCCAGTTTCTCGGCAAGAACTTGACCATTCTGCTCTCCATCCGCTAGTAAAATAAGCAAGCGTATACGCGTTGCGTCTGCGAGAGCTTTGTGATAAGTAATGATTTTATCTAATTGCATGGCGGGTGCACCTCCTTAAAAGAGTATCTAATTTGATTGATATCTAATTAGATAATAATTAAATTAATTGAGATTGTCAACACAATGGAATCGATCGAGAAAGTTGTCATTCCTTGAAAGTTTCCTATTTGTTCTTGGTCATGTAAAATAATCGTAGATAAGAATGGTTATTGATCATAAAAGGGGATAGGAACAACGATGCGTGTACTTGTAATGACAGCTGTAGCTCCTGAAAGAGATGCAGTCCAGCGCGGCCTTGGCCATGACAGCAGGTTTGAATTTGCCCTAGCTGGCGTTGGACTTGCTGCGGCAGCAGTGAACGGAGCGATAGAGCTTGCGAAAGCTGAATATGATTTGGTTATTATTGCCGGTATTGCCGGCGGATTTATAGGTCAAGCGGAGATAGGCTCGCTTGTTGTGGCGAGCGAGATCATCGCAGCAGACCTTGGCGTGGAGCTGCTGGATGGCTTCAGCAGCTTAGATGAGCTGGGCTTCGGCTCGACGCGCATTGGTGTTGCCGCTGATGTGGCCGAGCGAGTGACAGCGGCGTTGTTAGCCGCTGGTCTGACGGCGCAGATGGCGCCAGTGCTTACGGTGGCAACGGCCACCGGGACGGCAGTAACAGCGGCCGCGCTGGCTGCTCGCGTGCCTGGAGCCGCTGCCGAAGCCATGGAAGGCTTCGGCATTGCGACAGCTGCGCAGCAGCGCGGCGTGCCTGTGCTGGAGATCCGCGCGATCTCCAACGCGGTTGGTCCTCGTGACCGAGACGCTTGGCGTATCGGTGATGCATTTAAGGCTTTAGAAGCAGCAAGTTCAGTCCTAGCGGAGGTGCTTTAATATGAAGATTGCGTATTCACCTTGTCCAAACGATACATTTGTTTTCCATGCTTGGGCGCATGGGTTAATCCCAGGTGCCCCTGAGCTGGATGTCTTATATGCCGACATCGACATTACGAACAAGCTAGCTGCTGAAGGCACTGGGCCGGATGTCCTTAAGATCTCTTACGCAGCATTGCCTTGGGTGCTGAAGGACTACGCCCTGCTGCCCTGCGGCGGGGCTTTGGGCAGAGGCTGCGGACCGCTGGTGCTTACGAAGACTAGCGTCACGGCGGGAACAACAGGACAAACGGGAGTTGAGGGAACAACGGGAACAACGGGAACAGAGAGAACAGAGGGAACAACGGGAACAACAGGAGCTGAGGGAACAGTGCCTGAGAGAATAGTGCCGGACCCGGCCATGCTCAGCGGCCGCCGGGTCGCTGTGCCGAGCGAGCGCTCGACCGCGTACTTACTGTTCCGCCTTTGGGCGGCACAGAACGTTCCGGGCGGCGTAGGTGAAATCGTGGTCATGCCGTTCCACGAGATCATGCCTGCTGTGCGGGACGGCCTCGTTGATGCCGGCCTCGTCATTCATGAAGCGCGCTTCACTTACCCGTCTTACGGGTTAGCGCTTCTCACAGATCTGGGCAGTTGGTGGGAGTCAGACACCAACCTGCCGATCCCGCTGGGCGCCATCATTGCACGGCGCTCCATGGATCTTGAGGCGCTTGCGGGCTGGACCCGCGCCTCGGTCGAATACGCGTGGGCGCATCCGGAAGCATCACGCGACTACATCATGCAGCACGCGCAGGAGATGGACCCGCAGGTCGCTGAGGCACACATCGACCTGTACGTGAATGAGTTTACCGCTGATCTGGGTGAGAGCGGCTATGGCGCCGTCTTGACCTTGCTCCAGCGGGCTGCTGAGGAAGGGCTTGTGCCGCAGATGGATTATGCGGCATTGCTGAAATAACATCAAAAAACCGCTTAAGTGCGCTAACACTTAAGCGGCCAAAAAACGGGGCAGTGAATACCCGCAGCCCCGCATAGTTTTGAACATAGATAAGACCACCATTTAGGGAGTGAACCCTACGACGGTGGTTTTTTCTTCCCAAAGGCTGATTTCGTTCATGTTTGCGGGCGTAAGAAGGAAATGAGCTTCGATAGCGATATAAAACATGCTTAAAACTGCCTCACTCACTCTCACTCACTCACTCACTCGTACTGCACAAGCTACCCAACCACATTCACCGGACGCCCATCTAGATAAGCACGCACGTTACCAACTGCCGTATCCATCAGTCTAGCTCGTGCTTCTTTAGTTGCCCATGCGATATGCGGGGTAATGATCACATTTCTCGCATGCAGCAAGGGATTGTCCGGTTGAGGCGGTTCTACGGTCAGCACATCGAGACCGGCTCCAGCCAATCTGCCTTCGTTGAGCGCATGAGCGACATCCTCCTCATTGAGAAGGCCGCCTCGAGCTGTATTGATTAAAATAGCCGTCGGTTTCATCTGTGCTATCCGATTAGCATTAATCAGTTGATTCGTTTCCGGTGTCAGCGGACAGTGGAGACTAATGACATCAGATCGCTGCAGCAGCTCGTCAAGCTGCACCCAATCGATACCCTCAACAGGTTGAGGGACATTTCTTCCGCTGCCTGTTGCGATAACCTTCATTCCCATCGCCTGCGCAATCAACGCGGTTTGTTTGCCGATTTGCCCTAAGCCAATCAGCCCCATGGTTTGACCGCTTAACTCCACGAGCGGAGATCGGCTGTAGCTGAAATCAATCGACTCTGACCAATCCCCATTAAGCACGGTGTCACTATGCTGCTGAACCCGATGGCAAAACTCCAATAACAAAGCAAACACCAGTTGAGCAACAGAATGCGTGCTGTAAGCAGGAACGTTAGCGACAATGATGTCCTTCTCCTTGGCAGCCTGAATATCAACGATATTGTAACCGGTCGCAAGTACGCCGATATAGCGAAGCTTGGGCAGCTGCTGAATCATTTGAGCGGAAAGCGGCGTCTTATTCGTCAGTACAATCTCCGCGTCAGCAGCGCGTTCAATGATCTGTGACTCTGCCGTTCGATCATAGACAACAAGCTCGCCTAGTGAATCTAATCCGCTCCAGTCCAGATCGCCGGGATTTAGTGTGTAACCATCAAGCACTACGATTTGCATCTCATATCGCTCCCCAAGCCAATTATTTCTTCGCAGGTAACTCCTTGAAAGGATTCAAAAACACCTTCGGAATATGCGTCTCAAATCGCAGCAGCTGACCTGTCGTCGGATGCAAAAAAGCAAGCACACGCGCATGCAGTCCAAGACGGCCGATTTCCTTCGTTTTTGAACCGTATTTCTTATCGCCAACAACGGGGTGACCGATGTCCTGCATATGAACGCGGATTTGATTTTTGCGGCCGGTTTCAAGATTAACCTCTAACAGTGAAAAGCTCCGGTTCGCTTGTAGCGTTTTATAATGAGTAACTGCGTGTTGTCCATCATTCGGATACGGCGTCGAAAACATTTTAAGCGACTTCGTATGCTCTTTGAGCCACGAGGAAATGGTCCCTTCAGGCTTCTTCACCATGCCTTCAACCAAGGCAACATAAGTGCGTTCTTTGACACTTTCCTGCCAAGTGTTCTGTAGGTGCTGCTGAGCCTTCTCGTTTTTGGCAAACATCATCACGCCGGATGTATCTCGATCCAGTCTATGTACGACGAAAATCCGTGCCTTCGGATCGTGGTTTCGAACATGTGCCGTAAGCTGTCGATAGGCCGTAATCTCATTTTCTTTCGTATTTGTGGCGATAGATAATAGCCCGGCATCCTTTTGAATGACAATCACATCTTCATCTTCATGCAAAATCGTCATGCCAGCGAGCGGGATATCTTCGACGATTTTATCTTTATTAATGGTGACCGTTTGCTCTGGCTGCAATGGATAGTTGTATGCTGTTACGGCTTTGCCATTCACTGCGACTTGTCCACGGGCAAGTATGGCTTTAACCGAATTCCGGCCCAAACTCGAAAGCTTTTCTATTAAAAAAGGTAGAAGCTCAGAGGACTCCTTGACGGTGTACTGACGAGTACTCATTTCTTGGTTCCCCTTAGACGGAGCAGGATTCTGGCTCTGACTCTTATTTTGCTTGAATTTGGGAGTCTGGTTCTGGTTTTTATTTGGACCTTGAAACTTACCTGGCTTCTTTTGCATAAAAAAGACCTCCTATTGCGATCGCTTACCTTCCGGTCAGATCATTCACCTTACAATATACCACGTTCGGAAAAGCAAAAGAAACGCTATGAGGGAAGATCCTATATAGCGCGCGACTTTTAAGGTACATGCCATGAGAAATTACTTATCCGCTATCTGTCCCGCCAACTTCTGAGTCGTGCTCCCCGCGAAAAATTCTCCCTGTAATCGCACATGCTCAAAGGGTAAATGCGGATTCGCTATCCGCCAAAGCATCCGATCCGCTGCGCGATAGCCGGTTTCTCGAATCGGCAGCTGCGGGCGTGAGCACAGTGGAAGCGTATCACTTTGTTCATTGAGCAGTGCGACTAACGAGCATTGCTGTGGAACAGCAATCCCTAAGCGGCGCAACGTATGATACACAGGCGCAGCTTCTTCATCGATACCGCAAATAACGGCAGTGGGCTTGTGCGTCCTATAGAGCACTCCGAAATTCTGCAGCCACCGATCTGTACCGTCTCGCTCCGTTGCGTGCTCTAGCGGATCCACTGAAACCCCGGCTTCTTTCATCGCCTCGCGAAATGCCTGCCACCGGATAACGAAGCCACGTTGATCCAACGCATCCCCCACATACATAATCTTCCTATGCCCCATTCGCACAAGTCTTCGAACAGCTTGAAAAACAGCCTCGTATACATCCCAAATCACACTATCAACCTTGGTTTCCGGCGGTGGGAAGTTCAGCAGAATGCGAGGGAGCGGAAGCTCCAACAATTTCTGCTCTAGAAGATCCAAATTCATCCGCGGCGCAATGAAAACACCTTCCGCGTACATCAGCTCTTGCTCCTCAGCCCATGCTTCAAATTGCGATGGCTTCAGCTGTGGAGGAATGAGGAGAGGCTGCACCGTGTGGCCGAATTCCATGAATCTTTCGTGCAGTCCTTGCAGCAATAGCCGATTGAAGTTTAAAGACTGTTTATTTTGGACCAGCACAAACCGGCGCTTTACAACAGGATAGGGAGAAATATGATCCAACTGCAGCGTTTGTTTCTGATCTTTGGTCATATAGCCAAGCTCGCGTGCAAGCCGGAACACTTCACTTCTTGTCTGTTCGGACATTCCGGGGAGCCCGCGCAGCGCTTTAGACACCGTTTGTATCGTAAGACCGAGCTCAGCAGCCAAATCGTGAAGTGTAATTCGTTTGCGCATATGTCCGTGAATCCCTCATTTCAATTACTTTGTATCTGCAATTTTAAACTAAATTTAAACTAAAAAGAAGGTTAAATTTAAACTACACTAAGGGGGAAGTAAGGAACTCTGAAGAATTTAAACAAAGGGAGCGAATACAGATGAACAAAATAATAGAAGCAGATATCGTCGTTGTAGGTGGAGGTCCAGCTGGTGTGAACGCAGCCATTGCGGCTGGACGGAGCGGGGCCAAGACGGTTTTGATAGAGAAATACGGCTTTATTGGCGGGATGTCAACCGCTGCGCTTGTTTATCCATGGATGACATTTCATACAACAGATGGTAAGCAAGTCATTAAAGGTCTCGCGCAAGAGATTATCGACCGCCTCATGGCAATGAATGCATCCCCAGGCCATCTTCGGGACACGGTTGGCTTTGTGAATACGATTACGCCATACCACCCTGAGATTTATAAAGTGCTTGCTGTTGATATGTTGAAAGAAGCGGGTGTTAAGCTGCTATTCCATAGCTTTGTTGATCATGTAGAGACCGTGGACAACCGTATCCAGTCCGTACAATTAACGTCCAAGTCGGGTAGAATTGATGTAAAGGGCAAAATATTTATCGATACAACAGGAGATGCGGATCTTGCTTATTTATCAGGAGCACCTTGTTTGCAAGGGCGTGACGGCGATAGACTTACACAGCCGATGACGATGAAATTCCGGATGCGCGGTGTGGATTTGGAAGTCGTCAAACAGTACATGATCGAACATCCAGATGAATTTTATAAAAAGACACCGATTGCCGAGCTTGTTGATCTGCCTTTGTCTGGTGTTTTGGGTTATTACAAGCACTGGAAGGAGGCGAACCTGCCGATTAATCGAGATCAAGTGCTCTTCTTCACAGGTCCTGAGGCCGACGAAGTACTGGTCAACACTACGCGTGTACAGGGGCTCGATGGAACTAATGTTGAGGATTTGACAGAAGCTGAAGAGCTGGGGCGTAAGCAGGTGTTGATGGTAGCAGAGTTCATGAAGAACAACCTGCCAGGCTTCGCAAAAGCCTCGATTTCATCGGTAGGCGCTCAAATCGGTATCCGCGAAACGCGCCGTATTGACGGCCAGTATGCGCTGCAGGTTGCCGATGTCGTGCAAGGACGTCGTTTTGAAGATGTTATCGCACGCAGCGGCTATCCGATCGACATTCACGATCCATCCGGCAAAGGTGTGACCGCTGCTTGGGTCGAAGGCGACGGAGCCTACGACATTCCTTACCGCTGCCTGCTGCCGCAAAAAATCGAGAACCTGCTGACCGCAGGGCGCTGCATCTCAACGACACATGAAGCACTTGCAACAACGCGCCTTACTCCAAGCTGTATGGCAACTGGGCAAGCAGCCGGTTCAGCAGCAGGACTTGCCGTTAAGCACGGTATTCAACCTGCGCAAATTGATATTGCAGAGCTGCAAGCTATCCTCGTGCAAGACGGAGCAGTGTTGAACTAGCACAATGCCTCTCAGTGAAAGCCCAGTAGCCTCCCCGCCGAATAGGGGAGGAAAACGCGCTTAAAAGCAAACAACTGTATGCCCACCTCCAAATAAGGGAACACTGCTACTTACATGCTGCAACACTTCGTGTGAGAAAAGGTGGGAAATCCTTATGCTGTTATATCAGTTAACGCAATGGTTCGAAGAACGCACGACTCTGCAAAAGGCTTTGCAAAGTGGACCCGCTGAAAATACCGGTGAATTGCAACAAAGAATGCAAGAAGTCGAAGATCAGCTGTATTCCCATGCCGAACGGTGGAAAAATGCGATTCAGGAAGCCTCCTATTTGCAGTTCCCTTATGAGAATCCTCAGTTGGATGATGATATGGTCCTTTAGTCTTCTTTGGGAGGGCTTACCTTTGTATTTCCTCGGTTTTCGTGTAGAATTAGATTGTACGATAAACGAGAACAGAACGAGGTTTTTTGATAATGAAAGTACTTGTATCCACACTTAATGCCAAATTCATTCATACCTCCTTGGCCTTACGCTATTTGAAAGCGTTCTGCGAGAAGGATTTTGACGTTGAAATTACAGAATATACGATTAAAGACCCTGTCATGAACGTCGTTTCGGACATTTACCAAAAGGCCCCGGATGTATTGGGTTTTTCTTGTTATATTTGGAACATTGAAGAAACGATAACGATAATTAAAATGATCAAAAAGATTCGGCCAGACCTCCTAATCATGCTTGGCGGCCCCGAGGTCTCCTATGATACCGAATACTGGATGAATCGCATTCCTGAGGTCGATTTCATTGTGATGGGCGAAGGGGAAGAGACCTTCCACCAACTGCTGACGGAAATTTCAACGACTCGCAAATATCATTTTGTTTATGGGCTGGCCTATCGCAAAGGCGAGGAAATCGTACTAATGCCAGGCAGACCAAAGCTGAAGCTGGATGATATCCCTTCTCCGCACCGTTTTGCAGAGGATGTACCTAGTCTAGCCAATCGTGTTGTTTACTTCGAGACAAGCCGTGGCTGTCCTTTCTCCTGTCAATTCTGCTTGTCGAGTATTGAGGTCGGTGTGCGGTATTTTGATATGGAACGCACCAAGTCAGACCTGCTGTACTTAATCGACTCCGGCGCGAAGCTGATCAAGTTCGTGGATCGGACGTTTAATATTAAGCGTGATTACGCGATGGAAATCTTTGAATTCCTCATTGCCAATCATCGCGGCACCGTGTTCCAGTTTGAGATTACTGCGGACATTATGCGTCCAGAAGTTCTCGATTACCTAGCAGAGAATGCCCCTCCGGGTACATTCCGCTTCGAGATCGGTGTTCAATCTACGAATGACACGACCAACGATTTAGTGCAGCGCAGGCAAAATTTCTTCAAGCTGAGCCGTACAGTATCTAAGGTGAAAAATAGTTTGAAAATCGATCAGCATCTCGATCTTATTGCCGGCTTGCCGGAAGAGGATTATAACTCATTCCGCAAGACGTTTAACGATGTCTTTGAACTAGGTCCGGAAGAGCTGCAGCTCGGATTCCTCAAAATGCTGCGCGGCACGGGTATGCGCAATGACGCGCATAAATATGGCTACGTCTATATGGACCACGCGCCTTACGAGATTCTCGGCAATGACATTCTGCCATTCACTGATTTGATTCGCATCAAACGGGTGGAGGATGTACTCGAGAAATATTGGAACGCGCACCGCATGGATCATACGGTCAAATATTTAATCGCCAAAGAATTCGCTTCTGCGTTTGATTTCTTTCAAGAGTTCGGCGACTTCTGGGAGGGCCGCGGCTGGCAGAAGATTGGGCATCAGCTCGAGGATCTTTTTACTCGTTTGCGCGACTTCCTGATGCATCGTGAAACGATAAACATGCACGTCATTGAAGGCTTGATGAAATTGGATTATTTCCTGGGCCATAAATATAAACCGCGCAAAATTTGGTGGGACTTCACCTTGGAGAAGTCTGAGCAGAATGCGTACCTGAGGCTGCTGGCTGAGCAGCCTGAGCTCGTCAGCGGTGACTTCCAGAGTCTCCGCATCAATGAAAAAGATCTCCACAAGCACGCAATGCTTGAGGTGCTTCCTTTCGCTTTGCAGACGTATCTGCAGAGCGGAGAGATCGACGAAAGCAGCAAAGAGCTGCTTGTTGTACACTTTCCGCCGGACGCACAGCAGCCGGCCAGCTATTACACCATGCCGCTGCAGCAAGTGGCAGCCGTATAATCGAAGCCTCGCTCCCCGTGCGAATAGGGAGTGGGGCTTTTTTTGCCCGGCATATATGGTTTAATCATGGCCTCTTGGGGGTAATCTATGGTAGTTGAAACACTTAATCATTGATACTTGAGAGGAGAGAAACTCATGATTGAAACCAAGAATAAACAGCTTGAAGATCAGATCGTGAAGGTACTAAATGCTAATCAAGTTTGCTCTTTTGCAACCGTAGACAACGGCAAGCCCAAAGTGCGTTACATGGCCTTGTTCCACGATGGATTGACTATCAACCTTACGACTAATAAAAAGACGGATAAAGTGGACGAGCTAAAAGACAATCCCCATGTACACATTCTGGTAGGCTATGACGGCAAGGCTTCCTCCGAAATTTTGCAGATCCAAGCAACGGCTACGATTACTGCAAATAATGCCCTTCGTGAGAAGCTGTGGAACGACTCCATGAAACAATGGTTCAATGGTCCGCATGATCCGAACTACGTGGTACTCGAAATTACGCCTTCCTATATCGAATATGTAAACGGGAATTCCGAACCGCAGGTTTGGACGATATAGCTTTTTAAACCTTTTTAGATCCCATCGAAGGATTTCCCTGAAAAATCCATTGACCACAGGTAAGGTTAGTGATAAGATTGAAAAAATTTACCTATGGATCAAAGATTAATGAGAGACTTTGAGCAAAGGTCAAAGATCCCAGAGCGGAGACTTTGAGCAAGCTCAAAGATCCCTATATGAGGAGGAAATCGTAAAGTGGCTACGTATTACTTAGAACCATCTCGTACGTTTAGTGAGTTTTTGTTGATTCCTAATCTTACAACGAAGGAATGTACACCGGCGAATGTGAAGCTTAAGACACCGTTAGTTAAATTCAATAAAGGCGAGGAGCCTGCAATCTCGCTCAATATCCCGTTTTCATCTGCTGTCATGCAGGCCGTATCCGATCATGGAATGGCGATTGCTTTGGCGCGGAGTGGCGGGATTTCGTTCATTTTTGGCTCGCAATCGATTGAAGAAGAAGCACTTATGGTGCGTAAAGTAAAAGGGTACAAGGCAGGGTTTGTAGTTAGCCGCTCGAACTTAACTCCCCAGCATACACTAAGTGATGTACTGGCGTTGAAAGAGGAAACAGGTCATTCTACGGTTGCCATTACGGACGATGGTACAGCGAATGGAAGATTGCTTGGTATTGTAACGGGACGTGATTACCGGACAAGTCGTGACCCTTTGGATCGCCAAATCCATCATTTTATGACACCTTTCGATAAATTAATTTACGGCAAATCAGGAATTACTTTATCGGAAGCAAACAATTTAATTTGGGATCACAAACTGAATTGTTTACCGATTGTGGATGAGCATCAGAAACTCGACACCCTCGTTTTCCGCAAGGATTATGATGAGCATAAAGAAAATCCGATGGAACTGCTGGACGGTAACAAAAGCTATATTGTTGGTGCAGGGATTAATACGAAGGATTATAAAGAAAGAGTGCCTGCGCTTGTTGAAGCGGGAGTAGACATTCTGGTCATCGATTCTTCAGATGGGTATAGCGAATGGCAGCGAGAAACGGTTCAGTATGTGAAAGAGAATTTCAATGTAAAGATCGGCGCAGGCAACGTTGTAGACCGTGAAGGGTTCCTTTATCTGGTGGAATCCGGAGCGGACTTCATTAAAGTCGGCATCGGCGGCGGATCTATCTGTATCACTCGTGAGCAAAAAGGGATTGGTCGCGGACAAGCCTCTTCCCTCATGGAAGTTGTTGAAGCCAGAGACCAATACTTCAAAGAAACAGGTACCTACATTCCAATCTGTTCCGATGGTGGTATCGTACATGACTACCATATTACATTAGCTTTAGCCATGGGCGCTGATTTTGTCATGTTGGGCAGATATTTTGCTCGTTTCGATGAAAGCCCGACCAGAAAGCTGAAAGTTGGCAACAACTTCGTGAAAGAATACTGGGGAGAAGGCTCCAATCGTGCCCGCAACTGGCAGCGTTATGATACAGGTGGCAAAAACAAGCTCTTGTTTGAAGAAGGCGTCGATTCGTATGTTCCATACGCTGGAGGCCTGCAGGAGAACCTGGACAAGACGCTTGGTAAAATAAAGTCCACGATGTGCAATTGTGGATCATTAAGCTTGGATGAGCTGAAGAGTAAAGCGAGAATTGCACTCGTTTCCGCAACTAGCCTTGTTGAAGGCGGAGCGCATGACGTTATTTTAAAAGAAAGCAGCTTATCTGAAGAATAGCAGCTGGGAAAAGGTGGGCTGCCTCATAAGGGGGGGTAACACCTGAAAGACAGTCCGCTAACAAAACAAGCCTCCCAAACCACGATGAAAGTGGTTTAGGAGGCTTGTTTTCATTTTGAGGTTGCTCTCAGCTTTGCTGAGAGAGAATTTAAATAAAAGCCAATGCCAAAGGCACATTACCTCTGAGCAAGAGGGATTTATTGCACAAAGAACAATTAAGGCAAGTAGCTGCGAATAACCGTCATGCTGCCTTCTAGCGCATAACTGCCAAGATCGGCAGGAAGCAGGAAGCAGTCGCCTGGCTTCGTGGAGATGCTGCCATCTGCCCACTGGAGGGTTCCGTTACCGTCTGCAATTACGAGGATGACGAAGCTTTCAGGAGAAGTGCTTAGCTCCCATTTCGGTCCAACAAGGCCTTTTTCCACGGTGAAGAAAGGAGACTCGGCGAGCGTTAACCAAGTGCCAGCTTCATTCAAATCCGTTTTCATGCGAGTAGAGCCGGAGCCTTCGTAGGCGATAACGTTGAGCGAATCTTCAATATGAAGATCACGAGGTTTACCGTCCAGTCCAGGACGATTATAATCGTACAAACGATAGGTTGTATCGGAATTTTGCTGAATCTCGGCAACTAGGACGCCAGCGCCAAGGGCATGGACCGTTCCTGCTGGGATGTAGAAGGAATCACCGGCTTCAACAGGCACTTCCTGCAAGCAGTCCAAAATGCGGTTCTCTGCAATTGCTTGAGCTAGGCTTTCGCGTGTAACGCCTTCTTTCATGCCGTATATAATTTTGGCGCCTGGCTTGGCATCAAGGATGTACCACATCTCTGTTTTGCCGAGCTCACCGGCAGCCAAATTCTTGTAATGATCATTCGGATGTACTTGTACGGAAAGATCGTCTTCGCAATCTAGTAGCTTAATAAGTAGTGGGAAACGGCCGTTTTTTTCGGAGAATCCTTTCGTGCCGAATAACGTTTTGCCGTATTTCTCGCGAATTTCGTCTAGACCAAGGCCTGCTAATTCGCCATTAATAACCTTCGTCGTTCCATTCGGGTGATCGCCAATCATCCAGCCTTCGCCAATAGCGCCTTCTGGAAGCTGAAAACCAAACTTTTCTAGGGCTCTTCCACCCCAGACACGTTCTTTCATTTCAGGTTGAAATTGAAGCGGGTATGATTTCACTAACTATCCCTACTTTCTTCTCTAATTTCTCCTACTAAAAATAAACTAATGCATTCTCTAGCATTATATCATGCGTCTATCTTTTTTCTAGAGCTAAGAGATAGGGAGCATGCGGGCTGGTATTCATGAATTGGTAACGCAGCACCTGAAAGGCTGCGAGCGGAAGGCGCTGGGCCCAGCTTTCGACGGCCGCAGCTTCTTCCGAACCTCCATCGTGTCCGCTGTAGAGCACGATGGTCACGATACCGCCTTTGCGGAGCAGGCGGAGGGCAGCCTCGAGAGCAGGGATCGTGGATTCCTGCTTCGTAATGGTTGCCGGATCGGCGCCGGGCAGGTAGCCGAGATTGAACGTGACCGCGGCGACCTTGCCGTGGCGGTCCTGCGGCACAGCCGCCTCCATGAGCGCATGGCTGCATAGGCTCATGTGCACACAAGAAGATGCGTCTGGAAGATCTTTCTCCAGACGCATCTTTGTTTGATCCAGTGCTTGCTGCTGGATATCGAAGCCGTACACGCTGCCGCGGGCGCCTACCAGCTTCGCTAAGAACAAGGCATCCACGCCGTTGCCAAGAGTCGCGTCGACAACCGTATCGCCCGGCTGTGCCCGCTGATTAATTAATTGATGAGCAAAACTTAGTACCGAAACAAAACCCATGCGATGAAAGCCCTCCATGCTGCTATACGATCATTTTTTATCTGCTAGCCATGCGGCTAGCACTTCGATTTCTTCGGATTTCAATGCGCTTTTGAAAGGTGGCATATCGCCTTTACCTCCAAGGATCTGCGCAACGATCTCATCCTTGGTTTTGCGTGAACCGACCTTCGTCAGGTTCGGCCCGAAGTCGCCTGCAAGCCCCGCCCCGTGGCAGGACATGCAGTTGTCCTTATACAGCACCTGCGCCTGCGCTGCGGTGCTGCTGCCGCCATCCGCAGGCTTAGCGGATGGGGGTGGGGATGGCGCCGCGCTAGCAGGCGCTGGCGTTGCAGCCGGCGCCGGCTTCGCCGTAGCGGCCTCTTTCACTGCTGGCGTCGCCGCCGCAGCTGTCGGCTTCGCTGTCGCCGCTGCGCTCGGCTGCGGAGTGCTGCTTGCCGCCGGCTGTACCGTAGCGGCTGCCGGTGTTGCCGTCGCTGCAGCAACCGGCGACGCACTAACTACCGCCGTCGGTGTCGCTGACGGCGCCACCGTACTCATTACTCCTGGTGTCGCCGGCTCTCCTCCACATCCAGCGACAAATAGCATCATCCCAACAATAGCTGTTTGAGCCCGTTTCATCATCATGATTATCCATCTCCTTTAGTCATTCTACCTATATAAAGGAAACGGATAATAACCTATTTTGGTTTTATGTGTTTATATCTTTATGTGTTTATATTTTTATGTGTTTACGTTTTCGTTACATTTAACCTTGGTTGGCCTTACCCTTCCAAAGTTTACCCTGCCAAGTATTTCTTTCTTTCAAAAGGCTATCAAAGGCATTCAACACTTCCCACTTTTTGAGGCTCCACATGGGACCAATCAGTAAATCCCGGGGAGCATCTCCAGTAAGGCGGTGGACAATCATTTCCGGTGGGAGAAATTCGAGCGTATCAACGATCAACTTCACATACTCGTCTTTTTCCAGGAACTGAAGCAAGCCAGCTTCGTATTGTTTCACCATAGGTGTTTTACGCATTAAATGAAGTAAATGGATTTTAATGCCCTGAACATCCATTTGTGCGACTGCTCGTCCCGTGTCCAACATCATTTCGTGGGTCTCCCCAGGCAATCCATAAATAATGTGTGCACAGGTGCGGATATTATGCTTTCGAAGCTTAGCGACCGCGTCCAAATAGCATTGTGTGTCGTGAGCACGATTGATGAGTTCAGAGGTTGATTCGTGTACGGTTTGAAGGCCCATTTCGACCCATAGATACGTACGTTCATTCAACTCCGCCAAGTATTCAATCACATCATCTGGTAAACAATCCGGTCTGGTCGCAATGGATAAACCAACAACACCTGGCTGCTTTAAAATAACTTCATAGTATTCCCGCAGTTCTTCAACCGGTGCATACGTATTCGTATAGGCCTGGAAGTAACCGATGTATTTGGCTTCCGGCCACTTCAGATGCTGGAGATCACGAATCTTATTAAATTGGGTAACCAGATCATCGCGGCGGCTTCCCGCAAAATCACCTGATCCCCGCGCGCTGCAAAATGTACAGCCACCGGTTGCGATATTGCCATCCCGATTGGGACAAGTAAAACCTGCATCCAGCATGACTTTAAAAACCTTCCCGCCGAAAGCTTCACGCATTTCATAATTCCATGTATGGAAACGTTTGTCCCCCCATAATTGAGGCGACTCCTGAGTAATTGTAGTAGACATATGGTTGCTCCTTTCTTTCCAACCTATTGTAGCGAAATTGAAGCATGAAAGCGACCCCTGCCTTTCCAAGAAGTTCCCCGTTAAAAGAGGGCGATACGGAGCATGATAACTTTGCATAACTATTACATGCCGAAAGGGGTTTTGAACAAGTGAAAAAGTTTCGTACAATTACATTGGCGGTAGCTTTGACAACGGCATTAAGCTTTGGGGCAACTGGTGCACTAGCTACGGGAACTACTGGAACTACAGGAACAACGGGGACAGGAACTACGACAACATCGGGATATACAGGAAGTAATTATGACGCTACGGTAGGTACTGGTACTACAGGAACAACAGGTGCTACAGGAGCTACTGGGACCTACACGGGGAGCGGTACTGGCACAGGTTCCTATTCTGGGACAGGAACGGGTACTGGTGTTATGGGTCATATCAATAGTTATGGCAACAATATGATGGATCGCATGAGTACTACTGGAACAAACACTGGAAATTATGACACTTCGTCTTATCGTTCCTATGCGACCACCGCAGATGATAACGATATGGACTGGGGATGGCTTGGTCTGATAGGTCTGTTGGGCTTAGCAGGCCTTAGAGGAAAAGACAAACGAAGAGATGATGCTAGATAGAAAGTTACTATCTAAAAGTTACTATCTAAATGCGCCTTCCAATTGGAGGGCGTTTTTTCTTTGCCGCTAGAATGATCTACCATTCATAAAGAACATCATCCTAACGAAAGCTATCATTAATGAGGCAAAAGGAAAGAAGGTGAATGAGTTGGTTCAGATGTCCCTAGCTACCGATACGTTATCCGTCGAGTTGACCATTAAAGAAGCATTTGCTTTGGGCAGTGGCGTGAAATTCGCTGCAGACCCGAGCATATCGAAGGACGCAAGACGAAAAGTTCTGCGGTCCTTGGATCAAAAGCTGTTTCCAGCCACATCGAATACCATTGATTATCATACCCTTGAGGTGTAATTTCCTTTGATTTTTTTCCTCGAATCGTCTATGATTTGTATTCGATAGCTTGTACGTGTAGGAGGCAAAAAGTAGATGCGTTTACGGGGAAGAAAAGGAATTCGAGAAGATATAGAACGTCAGAAGGAACTCGTTGTTTTAAATGCCAAGGAATATAAAGGCAAATGGGCCGAGTTATTCGGTAACAACAACCCGATTCATGCCGAGCTTGGGATGGGTAAAGGGCGCTTCATTAGTGAGATGAGTAAGAAATATCCGAACATTAATTTCATTGGTGTTGATATGTATGACGAGTTGATTCGCAAAGCAAGTGAAAAAGCGAAGAATGCTCATGAAATCAAGACGGATGAAGAGACGGACTCTGTGCTAAGCATTCCGAATTTGAAGCTCATGCTTTTCAATATCGAACATATTGAAGAAGCTTTTGCGGAAGGTGAATTAGAGCGGGTTTACTTAAATTTCAGTGATCCATGGCCGAAGAAAAAGCACGCTCGTAGACGTTTAACGCATCCGGGCTTTGTTGAGAAATATCAGCAAATATTAAATGCGAACGGTGAGATTCACTTGAAAACTGATTCACAATCATTGTTTGAATTCTCGCTCAATTCTTTTGCAGATATGGGACTGAGAATGCGAAATATTTCCTTAAACTTGCACGTGGATGGGATTCATCCTGACCATGTTATGACTGAATATGAAACGAAGTTCGCTGGACAAGGGATGAACATTCATCGCTGTGAAGTCGTTATTGGTGAAAATGTCCTTGCTTCTCATCTAGAGCAGCTGAACAAAGCTAAATCGGAATAGGTTTATACACAAAAAAGCTAATCTTCCACTGCATAAATTGCGGTAGGAGATTAGCTTTTTTATTACACGAATCACCCAAGCAATTGCATAATGACCTCTGAACAATCAGCTGAAGGAAGATACATTTTCTTTTTATGATAATTAGAAACGCGCTTAGCCTCTACATCCGTGTATCGGCTAGCCAACATTGATAACCAGTTCGCAATCGTATCTGCAGATCGGATCGGTTCACCAAAGCCAAGCTGGGTAAAATAGTGGACATTCTCTTCTTCCTGTCCCGGTATCGGATCATAGAACAGCATGGGGATCGACTTTGCAAGCCCTTCTGAGCAGGTCATACCCCCAGGCTTTGTAACGAGCAAATCGGAAGCTTCCATTAGCTTGCCAATTTCTTGGGTAAATCCAAGTAAATGAATATTGGGATGCTGATAGCGGGCGTCCATCGCCAGCTTTGCCAGTGCTTTCTCATTATTGCCTAAGCAAAATATGAATTGGATCCGATCTCTCCAAGTTATCAGGTGCTCACTGAGCGAATCGCCGCCGATTAATCCCCAGCCGCCGCCCATAACTAGTACGGTAGGCAGAGATGCCAGCTGGAATTGCTGTCGAATCTTCGCTTTATCGTGGGCAACACGAAAGCTTGGATGAACGGGAATTCCTGTGATTTCGACTTGAGCTGCCGTGATGCCGCGGCCCAGCAGTTTATTTTTGACGTCTTCTGTCGATACCATATATTTATTAACTTCTCTACTGACCCAAGTCCCGTGGACATCGTAGTCCGTAATAACCGTGCATAGCGGGATGTCTAAGCCAGCTCTTTTCAGTCTAGATACCACAACACTGGGAAAAGGATGTGTGCAGACAATAGCTTGAGGAGCCCACTGCTGGATAATCGCCGCTGTCTGTGCATAAAAAATGCGATGCAAGGCCAATTGCGTCAAGCGGTTTAGCGATTTTTTGTATTGAGAGCGGTACAATCGGCCGTAAAGCTTGGGCTGAGCTGTTAGCGTCTTTTTGTAAGCATGAATAATCCATGGCGCTATTGTTGGGTGAAGGAATGAACCTAATTCCAAAACTCGTGTCTCAATGGTCGAGCAACGCTGCTCTAAGCTTACGGCAAGTGCATAAGCCGCTTGCGTATGTCCGGCTCCGAAGCCTTCAGAAAGAATGAGAACCCGTTTTTTACCATGCAAGACATCCATTCGTTTACCCCCAGAATGCTACTGTCACTAGAGAAGCCGTCGTTCCGATTAAACACCCAACGATACAATCGGAAGGATAGTGCAGCCCTAGGTAGATACGTGATAGACCAACGATTAATGCGAGCGGTATGAGAATAAGTCCAAGTGCAGGTACGGCTGTAACAAAAGGGAAAATGATTGAGAAGATAGCGGTTGTGTGCCCGGAAGGAAAGGAATGATCCGTCAGCGGGTTTTTATAAGTAATGGTTTGAGGGTGTACCAGGTAAGGCCTAAGTCTTGGGTATTTCTTTTTAATAATAGCAACTGGAATGTGACTGATGGTTAAGGCAAGGAGAGCTTGAATACCTGCTGTACGCAGTGGGCCTTGCCCGAATAATGCAAAGCATAAGGATATCGCAATGGAGGCTGTGGCCCCGCCTAAATGTGTGATTTTATTAAATAAATGATCAAGGAAGAAGTGCTGGATACGTTGATTCACAAAGTGGAATACGCGTGTTTCATGATGCTGAAGCCAGTGTACGACCCTGCTCATGAGTAGTAGCCTCCTTCGCTGCTTGCGTTACTTTCATAAGTCTATTGTAAAGGACATTTATTAAAGGAAGATTAACGCAGTAATAAATTTTAAGAAATTCAATTTAACGCTCCTCTGATCTCCCGATAACAATCCTGTGCTAGCATGATGTGACATGAGGGAATTGAAGGTAAATGTTAAAGGGGCTGATGAGGTTGAGAGTTGCCTTATTTACAGATACATTCCTGCCAGATGTAAATGGAGTTGCCAAGACACTTGGCAGGTGGACGCGATTTTTGGAATCCAAAGATGTGACTTGCAAAGTGTTTGCTCCTACTAGTATGACAGAGGGTGACAACGATCCGTTCCGTGTAGAACGATTTTACAGTATTCCCTTTTTATTGTATCCAGAATGTCGATTAGCTATCCCAAATCCCCTCCATGTTCGCAAATCCCTCCATGCCTTTCAGCCTACGATTATTCATTGTGCAACCCCTTTCAATTTGGGACTTTTTGGCTTGCACCATGCTCGTAAACACAAAACGCCACTAGTTGCGTCCTACCATACTCACTTCGACCAATACTTAAGTCATTATAAAATACCTTGGGTGGAGCCAACGCTTTGGAAATACATGCAATGGTTTCACCAAAGCTGTCAGAAGGTGTATGTGCCTTCTAAGTCTACCTTGCAGCATTTGCATGCTAAAGGGTTAAGGCATTTAGAGATTTGGAGCCGCGGTGTCGATGCGGAACGTTTCCAGCCGATTGTTGACCGAAAGTCAGTACTCGGGACATATGGTGTAGATCCTGCAAAGTTCGTTATGCTTTATGTCGGGCGTTTAGCCCCTGAGAAGAGTGTAGAGGTCGCACTAGATAGTTTTACTGCACTGCCAACTGCGATCAGAGATGATTGTCATTTCATTATTGCTGGTGACGGACCGTCTGCCGAAGTGCTGCGCGAATGTTATGGGGGGGCATCGGGAGTTACTTTTACCGGTTTCGTTCAGGGGACACAGCTAGCTGATCTTTATGCGTCTGCAGATGTGTTTCTTTTTCCTTCGGCGACAGAGACTTTCGGCAATGTTGTTCTGGAGTCAATGGCTTCTGGGACAACGGTGATTGGAGCAGCTGCAGGCGGGGTACAAGATACTATTGAGCATGAAGTGACGGGTTTACTCTGTCCTTCTGGCGACGCAGCTGCTTTCGCACAAGCCATCGTAAGATTGTATGAATCCAAGGAGACTCGGCAGAGACTTGCCTTTGCGGGGAGAGAGTTCGCCTTGCGTCAATCTTGGGATCACATATTTAACCAATTGTTGGCCAGCTATGAAGAAGTAGTCTATAGGACATCTGCCAATCAGTCCCACATGCATGCAAACCGTATGATCCGTTAACATGGGCAGATGAGCAAAAGTTGTCAGGGACAGCTGAGGTGAATTATAATAAAGCGCGTATCACATGGGGGACGGCTAGTTCGTCTAAATGGTGAACTTTTGGTACACAATAAAATGAAAAACGTTGAAAACAGGACTTTAACGATCTGATTTCAAGCACATCCTGCATAGTTTGTGCGCGTTCCGCTCAAATCTCAGAGAAATGGCTTATATTCGTCATTGTGAACTTTGACAAATGAGTGGAAAGAGAGGAAAATCAAGAACGGTTATTCACATGGTACATAAAACTGCGCATACGCGTATAAAAAGATAGCTTGTGTGCATAAACAAAAAAGGGGGACTTTGCTTCATGCTTGACAAGATTATGCTTACCTTTCAAATTGGCTTGGCTTTGGTCGGTGCGTATCAGTTGTTTTTGACTTTTTTCGGGTGGTACCGTCCCAGAAACAAAAAGAAATTTACTCCCCAGAAATCGTTTGCCGTATTGGTTGCCGCTCATAATGAGGAGCAGGTCGTTGGCGCATTGATCGAGAATTTGAAGGCTTTGGATTACCCCAAAGAGCTTTATGACATCTTCGTGATTTGTGATAACTGTACAGACAATACAGCAGATATTGCACGCAGTCATGGTGTTCACGCCATGGAACGCCATAACCCGAACCTGAGAGGGAAAGGTTATGCGATCGAATGGATGCTGAAAGAGCTTTGGAAACGGGAGCGACAGTACGACGCAGTTGTCATGTTTGATGCTGACAATCTATCCAGCCCTGATTACTTGATGCACATGAACAATGATCTTTGCTCCGGTTCCAGAGTTATTCAGGCCTACCTGGACAGCAAGAACCCGAACGATTCCTGGGTTACAGGTTCCTATGCAATCTCGTATTACTTTGCAAACCGCTTCTGGCAAATGCCCCGTACAAACTTAGGGCTTGCTAACTACTTGGGAGGCACAGGAATGTGCTTTGAATCCAAGCTGCTTAAACAGATCGGTTGGGGAGCAACCAGCCTTGTTGAAGATCTTGAGTTCTCCATGCGCTGCATTAAGCTCGGTATTCGACCGACCTACAACTATGAGGCGATTGTTTATGATGAGAAGCCGCTAACGTTTAAAGTATCTGCCAAACAGCGTTTGCGCTGGATGCAAGGACACTTTGATGTGGCCAAGCGTTATTTCTTCCCCCTATTGTGGCAAGGTATCAAAGAGGGCAGCTGGACGAAGATTGACGCGGCTATCTACTCCGCTAACGTATATAACTTCTTTTTCGGTGCGATTATCTCTGTGCTGCTTTGGATTAAATCGGTGACTCCGGGCTGGGCAGACGCGCCTATGCTTGCCGATATCAATCCTATTTTCTTTAACACCGTCAGCATAGCAATTTATGTGCTGCTGCCTATTTCCATGTTGATTGAGAAGGCACCTGGCAAAGTATATAAATATTTAATTCTATATCCGATATTTATGCTTTCTTGGTGGCCAATTACGTTCTATGCGTTCTTCACGCAAAACAACAAACAATGGAGCCATACGGAGCATACACGTGTGATTCGTTTAGACGAAATGAAAAGTAAACAAGTGAGTTGACTTTCTCTGAATGAGATGATATTATATTTCAAGTAAAAGCAGAAGCGCCCGCTTCTCACCTGACCAACACCGTTGGCTGGTTTGAATGAATCGTCATGAATGTACAATAGGTTTGCATGAACCTGTTATTGATGAAGATGTGGGCCACTGCGCCCGCATCTTTTTTATATTGTTAGACAGAGCGTTACATACTTTTTGGAGGTGGAATACTATTAGCAAAGACCATATGATTAATGACGAGATTCGTGTGAAGGAAGTACGCCTGATTGGGGCGGACGGAGAACAACTCGGCATCACGCCGATTCGCGAAGCTCTTCAAATCGCACTTGACGCGAATTTGGACTTGGTAAATGTGGCACCGACGGCTAAGCCGCCAGTATGCCGCATTATGGATTACGGTAAATTCCGTTATGAAACACAGAAGAAAGAAAAAGAAGCTCGCAAGAACCAGAAAATCGTGGATATCAAAGAAATTCGCTTAAGCGCGACAATCGATGAGCACGACTTCCAAACGAAGCTTCGCAATGCCGTTAAGTTTCTTGGCGAAGGCGATAAAGTGAAAGCCAGCGTCAGATTCCGTGGTCGTGAAATAGCGCACTCGGAGATTGGCCGTAGAGTGCTTGAACGTTTAGCTACTGAAACAGCTGACATTTCCTCACAGGAGCGCGCTCCAAAGCTTGAGGGAAGAAGCATGATCATGATCTTAACGCCGAAAGTCACTACCTAGGCGTTATACTAAATTAGGAGGAACAACACCATGCCGAAAATGAAAACACACAGCAGCTTGAAAGGCCGTTTCAAAATTACTGGCACAGGCAAAGTGATGAGATACAAACAAGGTAAAAACCACTTGCTTTCCGGTAAATCTTCACGTACTAAACGTGTTCTTGGAACAAACCCAGTTATGGCTCCAGGCGATGTACGTCGTTTGCAACAACAACTGTCCCTTATCAAAGGTTAATCGTTATTAGCTAAAATTCGAACATCATTTATATATCCCAGGAGGTAGTTCACCATGGCAAGAGTCAAGGGCGGATTTATTCGCGCTCACCGTCGCAAGAAAATTTTGAAACTAGCAAAAGGTTATTTCGGTTCCAAGCATCGCTTATTTAAAACAGCTAAAGAACAAGTAATGAAATCTTTAGTGTATGCTTACCGTGACCGTCGTCAAACGAAACGTAACTTCCGCAGACTGTGGATTACACGTATCAATGCAGGCGCTCGTCAAAACGGCTTGAGCTACAGCAAATTGATGCACGGCCTGAAATTGGCTGGTATCGACATCAACCGTAAAATCTTGGCTGATCTAGCTGTGAATGATTCCAAAGCGTTCAACGATTTGGCAACAGCTGCAAAAGCAAAAGTAAACGCGTAAGCATCGCTTCGCGTCCTAGGAGCTTGTCCCCGTGAGGGGGCAAGCTTTTTTTAATTGTTAGGCCATGTTAGGATCTAGCAGCAGCGAAAGGGACATCACATTTTGGCCATACATGGCACAAAGCCACAGTTCTTTGTTTGCTTAATATACACTAACCAACAGGTTGAGTCTCCTCGGATGATGGCTCTGCCTTCAGCTTGCGGGTTAGAATTGCGATGAACATTGCTACAGGTAGGAAGATTTGGAAGATGGTAAATAGCTTAACGCTGACCGTTAGGCCTAGCCAAATGTGGTAGGTATAATTGGGTTCAAGAAAAGAACTGATGAAAATCACGGCGCCAACAATGCAAATCGAAAGCTTGCTACTGCCGCCCGTAAGCTGTGAGATCCCGTAAGATGCTGCCCAGAAGAATGCGGTTAATTTAACGAATAGTCCGAGAAACAGAAGCAATGTAACGAATACATCAAGCCTCTCAAAAATATCGCCGACCTGGATTAGCTGTACAGTTTGCAAGAAGGGTAAGGTACTGTTACCGATTAATTCTGGTCCAAGCACCAGCACATTAATCATATTCATCACTATGAGGAAGAAAGCAACGCCAAGGTAGGCGAAACTGCTTATTCGAACTACTTTCTTTTTGTCTGACATGAGATGCCAAAACATCAGGAAAACGACCATTTGGCCAAAAGGAAAAGAGACCAAATCGGGAAACGCCGTCTTGAGAATGGGCATGAAGCCGTTCTCCATGACGGGCTGAATACGATCAAAACTTATCAGCTTGGACCCGAAAATGAGAAAGCACAGTACCCCATAGCTGAAAAGCACAGGGATTATCAGGCTTTCAACGACGCGGCAAAAAGTTTCAATACGCATGACAATCATATACGCAGCTAAAAGGATGACCAGCAGCATGACAATGGATTTAGGCGTTCGGGTGAGTAGCGTTATGCTGGTAATCTCGCCAAAGTCACGCACGTTTCTCATAGACTCGTAGGCAAAGTAAACAATAAAAGTGCTGCTGAGAATGCTCCCAGCCACCTTGCCGAAGCAGATGCGCATTAAAACGATTAGTGACTGATCTGGGGCAATGCTTTGTATATATAGAAACATCCGCAGCAGAATAAAGCCAATCGCTGCTGCTACAAGCATAGCAAGCCATGAATCCTGCTTCGCTTTGCTGCCAATGGCAAAAAGAGGCGTACTACCGATTTGGAAAAGAATAATCATAACGATAATCTGGTAGTTACCAATTCGTTCCATGCGAATATCCTCCTTCGTCAGATCACGCTTTATTGACTGTCTCTTTCAATAAGCTGCTTGATCGACTTGCCGTTCATCCCGATATTCTCAATCTCGATTTTGAAAGATGGCTCCATCTTGATCTGTGTGAAATGCTCTTCCCAGTTCGTTTTCATCAGCTTCCAAGCTTCGGGGTCTTTTCTGTGAATAAGACCTGCAAATCCGAGCACATCCGCTTTCATGCTCTGGGCTTTATGCAAGGAATTTTGCATAATATTGGAGATTTCAGCACTGATGAGCTCCTCCATTTTGCGAATGCCTTCTGGCTTAGAGGCATCAATATTACAGCCATTCTCAAGCAGTTGTCCATTAGCTTTCACCTTAGCCTTCATAACCCACTGTCCGTGGATATTTACAGGGATTAAAGTGGTTGAAGCCTTATTAATCCGCATCGATGAGAGAAGTTGAGTACCATCCTTAGAACAGCGGAAAAACAAGATGGATTGTTTGATTTTACCTTTAATCCAGCTCATGCCGTAACCGTCATGTCCTGTCATCCAACCGATTAGCTTGTCTTTTTGGAAGATGCCTATCCGTCCCATTTTAGGTTTGGTATCAAAATTTGTATTTTTCAAATTTTCGACCGACGTGGATCCGACCCCTTGTCCCGAAATAAACACTTCTGGCATAATCGTGTAGCCAGAATCGCCAGACATCCCCATGGCAAATTCATAAAGCATGACTTGTTTGAGGTTGGCATCGGTTTTATCCTCATTGAGGACCATATTTCGTAAGGCAGCACCCGGAATCTTTTCAAGCGGTAGAATTTGCTCTAGGACTCGCCGTCCCTTGTCTCTGCTGACGAGCAAACTGACAGTTTCCCGAGAGTTCGCGCTTCGTAAATAGACGTCTATGATCGGAGAGATGCCATGGCGAGCGGCGCTTTCGCCTATGACGACAACGCGATTATGAGCGAAGAACATGGTTCTAGGCATCTCCAGGCTGGCTCTTTGAACAGCTGCTTGGATGGAATCTCCGGTTGTGGAGAATACCATCACGGGGGCTTGCTGAATAATCGCTCCTCCTGCACTGGATATGGATTGAGGAATGACAACTTGGTAAGAGATTTGCCAATGATTATCTTCCCAATCGATTGCTGTCGCGGAAGTGATCGCGATCTGATTTAATTCAGTTCGGTCCCAGCATCCAGTAACGGAGCTTAAAAGCGCGAAAGAGATCAAGCTTGTCAATACCACTCGGCGCATGATTCGCATGAATCATTCCCCTCCTTGTGTCATTATTTTTTCTTTGAAGATTTAGCAGGAGGGGGCTGTCTGTAAACATTTTTGGTTAACATTTCCGGCCTCTTGAATAATTTTCGCCATGGAAGTCGGATGAAGATATCCTTCACATTTGATGCGATAAACGGAGATATCGGTGCCATGTATGGGATACCAAACGATTTAATGGAACACATGTGAATGAGAATGAACATGCATCCAAATAAGATGCCGAACAATCCTAGAAAACCCGCCATGAGCATAAGCATGAAGCGAATCAGTCTCGCTGCGACAGCTAGGTTAATCGCAGGAGTGACAAAGTTGGAGATGGCTGTGAAAGAGACGACAATGACCATGGCCGCGGATACGAGCCCAGCTTGCACGGCTGCTTGTCCGAGCACAAGCGCGCCAACAATAGAGATAGCAGGTCCAACGACACGGGGCATCCGCACGCCTGCTTCCCGCAGCACCTCAAACGTAATCTCCATCAGAAATGCTTCTACAAGTGCGGGGAACGGAACCCCTTCCCGTTGGGCAGCGAGGCTGATAAGTAATGTCGTGGGCAGCATCTCCTGATGAAAAGTTGTAATCGCGATATAGAGTGAAGGAAGCAGCATGGAGATGAAAAAAGAAGCATATCGGATTAAACGGACAAAAGAAGCAATATCGTATCGCTGGTAATAGTCTTCGCTTGATTGCAGGAACTTATAAAATGTCACCGGAGCGATTAAAGCGAACGGGGTTCCATCGACAATGATTACGATTTGTCCTTCAAGTAAACCTGCTGCCGCGGTATCTGGACGTTCTGTGTTCATCATGGTTGGAAAAGGGGTATATCCTTTATCCTCGATGAACTCCTCGATGTAAGAACTCTCCAAAATACTGTCTGTATCAATGACAGAAAGCCGACTACGCGCTTCATTTAGAGCCTTCTCATTGACGACGCCCTGAAGATATGTCAGGATGACCTCAGTACGCGTGTAACGGCCAATTTTCATGCTTTGGAAGCGAAGATCAGGCGATTTGATTTTTCTGCGAAGCATGGATAAATTCGTTCGGATATCTTCCGTAAAGCATTCCTTAGGTCCTCGGATGACGGTTTGAGTCTGAGGCTCCTCAATCGCTCGCTTCTCCCATCCCGTGGTGCTGGCGATAAACGCTTCGTCGAAACCGTCGATCAAAATAGCCGTGCTGCCCTCTAAAATAGCTCCAAGCAGCTCGGAATTATCTTTAGCTTCATAAAGCTCGCCAACTGTAATGGTTTGCTGCAGCACTTCATGAATCCCGCAATATTGCTCGCTTATCTTTTCAGTTGCCTGAGCATTTAATAATGGCTCAATAAGATGCTTATGAACGGAATCCGATTGAACAAGCCCGTCAATGTATACTAATGCTAGGGTGCAATACTCCTGATTAACCTGCATATCGAGCATCCGAATGATTATATCCGGTGAATCACCGAGTGATTCTTGAAGCATAGATAGATTCGTTTGCAAATTCGTCGATAAGGGGAGGACGGGTTTCAGAGAAGATTTCATCAGCAGAAGCCCTCATTTCCTGAATTGGTAGTATCTTCCCTCATTTACGATGGTTTTATTCGATCTCCTATTGACTAATACTCTGGGGATGCATATAATAATCTCTAAATCATATTATATATGGTGATCAACACTAACGAATCGGCTATGAAGAGGAAGAAGTAATAAGGGCACTTATGCGCAGAGAGCGTTGGACTTGCTGAAACCATCGCCTTAATCCCTTACGTACGAAGTCGCCTCGGAGCTGTTTTCCTGAAACATGCGTACAGACGCAGGTACTAGGGGAAATCGGAAGAGCACACGTTATCGTGCTGAGGGTATTGTTCTCATGAACATACCTGCTAAGGCTATGTGCTGTGAGGCGCGTAGCAAATTTGGGTGGTACCACGGAAGCTTGAACCCCTTTCGTCCCGTTTTACACGTTACGTGCGTGTATGGGATGAATAGGGGTTTTTCTTATTGTCTAAGAAAGCTCGCAGAATGACATGGACTTACTTTTTGAGAGGAGGATCACAATGAATGTTCAAACTGAACCAAAGAAGTCAAAAGAAGAATTGATTGAGAAGCTTATGAAGCCGGACCTGATTACAGGCTCCGAAATTCTGCTGAGAAGCTTATTGCTGGAGGGTGTGGACTGCGTCTTTGGATATCCGGGCGGCGCTGTTTTGTACATCTACGATGCAATGCATGGTTTTGATGATTTTAACCACTTATTGACTAGACATGAGCAAGGAGCCATTCACGCAGCTGATGGATATGCACGTTCCACAGGTAAAGTTGGCGTATGTATCGCAACTTCCGGACCGGGGGCAACGAACCTCGTCACAGGAATAGCTACAGCTTACATGGATTCCGTTCCGCTCGTCGTCATTACAGGGAACGTAGCAACAAACTTCATTGGTACGGATGCTTTCCAAGAGGCAGATATTACAGGTATTACGATGCCTATTACCAAACATAGCTACTTGGTTAGAGACGTAAACGATCTACCGCGCATCATTCATGAAGCGTTCCATATAGCGAACTCAGGTCGTAAAGGTCCGGTACTCATTGATATACCAAAGGATGTCTCCGCTAATAAAACGATATTTAAACCCGTAACGGATGTAAGCATCCGCGGTTATAACCCAACGGTGCATCCGAATAAACTGCAAGTGGATAAGCTGATTAAAGCGATCGAAGAAGCAGAACGTCCGGTCATTATTGCAGGCGGCGGTGTTGTATACGCAGACGCATCCAAAGAATTAATCGAGTTCGTCAATAAAACACAGATTCCGGTTGCAACGACCTTGCTCGGATTAAGCGGCTTCCCAAGCGCACATGAGCTATGGCTCGGAATGCCCGGTATGCACGGGACGTTTACAGCGAACACAGCCATTCAGAATGCGGATCTCTTGATTTCTATCGGTTCCCGATTCGATGACCGCGTGACGATGAATTTGAACGGTTTTGCTCCAAAAGTGAAGAAAATCGCTCACATTGACGTTGATCCTGCGGAAATTGGCAAGAACGTGAAGACGGATATCCCATGTGTTGGCGACGTGAAAGCTGTTCTGGAATATGCGAATACCAAAGCAAAGCCTGCGAAGAGCGGAGCGTGGATTGCTGAGCTTCAGGAAAGCAAAGAGAAGTTCCCTCTGAAATACGGCAATACCGAGACGGAATTGAAGCCACAATACGTTATCGAAATGATTAGTGAGACGACGAAAGGCGAAGCGATCATAACGACAGACGTTGGACAGCATCAGATGTGGGCAGCTCAATTCTATCGCTTCAAAAACCCGCGCTCCTTGGTTACTTCCGGTGGTCTTGGTACAATGGGCTTCGGCTTCCCATCAGCGATTGGTGCTCAAATGGGGAACCCGGATAAACTCGTTGTATCCATTAATGGCGACGGCGGCGTTCAAATGTGTGCGCAAGAGCTTGCGATCTGTGCGATTAACAACATTCCGGTGAAGGTTGTTATTATTAACAACCAAGTGCTGGGTATGGTTCGTCAATGGCAGGAGATCATTTATGATAACCGCTATAGCCATATTGACCTGGCTGGCAGCCCTGATTTCGTGAAACTGGCAGAAGCTTACGGCGTAAAAGGCTTGCGTGCCACGACGAAGGAAGAAGCAAGAAGAGCATGGCAGGAAGCACTCGATACACCGGGTCCTGTCGTTATTGATTTCGTCGTGCCAAAAGGTGAGAATGTCTTCCCAATGGTTAAAGCAGGCGATACAATTAGTGACATGTTAATGGGGGATTCGGAATGACGACAACTAAACATACAGTTTCCGTACTCGTAAACAATCAGCCTGGTGTCCTGCAGCGTGTATCCGGTTTGTTCGGACGCAGAGGCTTCAATATTGAAAGCATCACTGTAGGGGAGTCCGAAGAACTCGGACTTTCCCGAATGGTAATCGTCACCACAGGGGACGACAACACGCTTGAGCAAATTTCCAAGCAATTGTACAAGTTGATTGACGTCATTAAAGTCATCGACCTAAGCTCGAACCCAATGGTTGCCAGAGAACTGGCACTCATTAAAGTAAATGCAGAACCGATTATGCGTCCGGAAATACTCGGTATTGTAGAGACATTCCGCGCAGCGGTTGTAGATATTGGGCCAGCCTCAATTATCGTGCAAGTTGTTGGAGATTCAGATAAAATAGATGCTATGGTCGAATTGCTTCGTCCTTATGGCATCCGTGAGCTTTCCCGCACGGGAGTCACAGCGATGATTCGCGGTTCAGTTAAATAAGGCATAAAGCAGTTTTAGTAAAGAGGTAAAGCCTCCTTGAGTGGGGCTTTCAGCGGTGTACTCTTTAGCGCTTGAAAAGGGTAAATCGTTGAAACACCCACTCAAGGGGTAGACAATACGGATTCATCATATCAAAGGAGGATTTATTCGAATGGCAGTTACTACTTACTATGAAAAAGATGCAGACTTAGCGGTACTTAAAGGTAAAACGATTGCAGTTGTTGGTTATGGTTCCCAAGGGCACGCACAAGCACAAAACTTGCGTGACAGCGGATTGAACGTTATTATCGGACTTCGTGAAGGTCGTTCATGGAACTCTGCAAAAAATGATGGTTTCGAAGTTGTATCCGTTGAAGAAGCAGCAAGACGCGCTGACGTTATCCAAATCTTGATGCCGGATGAAACACAAGCTCGCGTTTACCGTGAGTCCATTCAACCGAACATGAAAAAAGGCGCAGCGATCATGTTCTCCCATGGTTTCAACATCCATTTCGGACAAATCGTAGCTCCTGAAGGTACAGATGTATTCTTAGTAGCTCCTAAATCCCCAGGTCACATGGTACGTCGTACTTATGTTGAAGGCTTTGGTGTTCCTGGCTTGATCGCAATCGAGAAAGACGCTACTGGCAACGCAAAAGCAATCGGTCTTGCTTATGCAAAAGGTATCGGCTGTACACGTGCAGGCGTTATCGAAACTTCTTTCCGTGAAGAAACAGAAACTGATTTGTTCGGTGAGCAAGCTGTTCTTTGCGGCGGTGCTTCTGAACTGGTTAAAGCAGGTTTCGAAACATTGGTTGAAGCTGGTTATGCACCTGAAATGGCTTACTTCGAGTGTCTGCACGAGCTGAAATTGATCGTTGATATGATGTATGAAGGCGGACTTGCTTCCATGCGCAGCTCCATCTCCAACACAGCTGAATACGGTGACTATGTAACTGGTCCACGTATTATCACAGCTGAAACGAAAAAAGCAATGAAAGCTGTTCTTACTGATATTCAACAAGGTAAATTCGCTCGCGACTTCATCTTGGAAAACCAATCCAACTTTGCTTTCATGAACGCAACTCGCCGCAATGAAGCAGAGCACCCAATCGAAGTGGTTGGTAAAGAACTGCGCGAAATGATGCACTGGATCAAAAAGTAATCATAAGTACTAATCTATAGCAATACCTTCCACAGGGAGTGATTGAGGAGAATTTCCCAATCACTCCCTGTGAATACTATAAAGACGAGTAAAAATGTTGTCTTAAATCTTTTAATAGCCTTCTTCGAAATGCTCAGTGGAGGGCTCAGTGTTTGCTGGAGAAGCGTAGCGTTCGTATTTGAAAACGTGTCCCTACTTTTTGTTTTAGTCAGATGAGGGGGACACGTTTTCAAGAAACGATCGGAAGTAAGTGCTGAAGACCGGAACGGTTGTGAATTTCAAGTAAGGTATTAACACATTTAAACAACCATCTTTTAGGAGGTGACATGGTGCGCAAAATCTACATCTTTGATACAACGCTAAGAGACGGAGAGCAATCACCAGGTGTGAACCTGAACACGCAGGAAAAGGTCGAGATCGCGCTGCAGCTTGAGAAGCTTGGCGTTGATCGTATGGAGGCTGGTTTCCCAGCTGCATCACCAGGTGACTTGGCAGGCGTGAATGCCGTAGCTAGAGCCGTCAGGAATGCCTCTGTTATCGGTTTGTCCCGCTCGAAGGAGAGTGACATCGAGGCCGTCCGTGAAGCGCTGCAGGGCGCTCAGGACCCGTGTATTCATCTTTTCCTAGCGACGTCTCCTATTCATCGTCAGCATAAGCTGAAGATGGAGAAACACCAAGTGCTGGAGACAGCCGAAGCAGCGATTAAATATGCGAAAAAGTATTTCAGCAAAATCGAGTTTTCACTCGAAGATGCTGGTCGTACAGAGCTGGATTTCATCGCAGAAGTAACAGCAATGGCTATTCGTGCTGGCGCTTCCGTGGTGAATATTCCGGATACAGTCGGCTTTATGACACCGTACGACTACGGCAATATTTTCAAAATGCTGAAGGAGACCGTGCCAGGCATTGAGAAGATTCAGCTGAGCGCGCACTGCCATGACGACCTCGGAATGGCGACGGCTAACGCGCTGGCGGCGGTACTTAATGGTGCCGATCAAATCGAAGGTACCATTAACGGGATCGGCGAGCGAGCGGGCAACACCTCGATCGAGGAAGTTGTGATGGCGCTCGAGACGCGCCAGGACTTCTACCAAGCGAAGACTTCGCTTGTGCTGAAAGAGATCTACCGCACCAGCCGTTTGGTCAGCAAGCTGACCGGCATGGTGGTGCCAGGCAATAAGGCGATCGTCGGCGCTAACGCGTTCGCCCATGAGTCCGGCATCCATCAGGATGGGATGCTCAAAGAGAAAACGACTTACGAGATTATTTCCCCTGAGACCATCGGGGTCAAGGAAAGTAAGCTCGTCATGGGTAAACACTCCGGACGCCACGCGTTCCGTGAGAAGCTAATTGATCTCGGCTACGACCTCGGAGACGAGCAAGTGAACGCGGCTTTCGCCAAGTTCAAAGATTTGGCAGATCGCAAGAAGCAGGTTGAAGACGAAGATATTCGCGCATTGATCGAAGAGAAATTGATCGAGACACCGGAAATTTTCGCGCTAGGTACGCTTCAGGTTGCATATGGCAACCAAATGACACCAACGGCAACGGTACATGTTCGCTTCCAGGACGGTACTGAAGTGGCTGAAAGCGCGGTCGGTAACGGCTCGGTTGATGCGATTTATAATGCGATCGATAAAGCAACGAAGGAAGACGTCGAACTTGATGACTACTCCATCAAATCCGTATCCCACGGGAAAGATGCATTAGGCGAGGTTCACGTTGTTCTTAAGCAGAACGATGTAGCCGTTCAAGGCCGCGGTATTTCCACGGATATTCTGGAAGCAAGCGCCAAAGCATATTTGGACGCTGTGAACAGGCTCATTGATAAACGCAAAACTCCAACAAGCAACAGAAGCAACGTCACGTTGATTTAATAACCTTGAGTCCACGGCACCACCCAGATAAGCACCTCACCTCCAAGCATAGCGAGGAGGGGTGCTTTCTACCAATGCGAAAGGATGCGTCCATTTATGAAATATCGATTTTCTAAATCGCTTGAAGGTTTCTCATCCTCGGCGGTAAGAGAAATTCTCAAGCTGACACAAGGCAGTTCGATTATTTCTTTTGCCGGCGGATTGCCTGCTGAAGAGTTTTTTCCTTTGGACGCGGTTGCTGATGCGTTTCAAAGAGTGATTGGCGGCGGGAAGTCAGCGCTGCAGTATGGTTTGACCGAGGGGTATAAGCCACTTCGTGAATCCTTATGCAAGCGTATGGCTGCTAAGAATATGCATGTAACACCTGACGAGATGCTGCTGACGACGGGTTCTCAGCAAGCGATTGATCTTCTGACGCGTGTTTATATTGATGAAGGCGATGTCATTCTTGTTGAAAGCCCAACGTATTTGGCAGCGATTCAAGTATTTCAAGCCAAAGGCGCTAAGATTTATTCGGTTGATAGCGATAATGACGGTATGATTCTTGAAGACCTAGCGGCCAAAATTGCGAAGCACAATCCGAAGATGGTTTATGTCATTCCGACCTTCTCTAACCCGGCAGGCCGTGCATGGAGCTTGGAACGTCGTCAAGGCTTGCTGAATATTTGCCGCGGCGCGGAAGTGCTTATTCTGGAAGATGATCCGTATGGAGAAATCCAGTTTGATGAAAGCGAAGCATACCCATCCATCTTCTCTTTGGGGGGGAAAGCCGAAGGCGGGAATGTTGTTTATACCAGCACATTCTCCAAAACCGTCGCGCCTGCCTTCCGTACAGGATGGGTCATGGGCGATGAAACCATTATTCGCCAAATTGCTCGTTTTAAGCAATCTGCGGATCTGCACTCCAGCACAATTGATCAGCAAACGCTGTATCATTTGCTTGAGCACTTTGATCTCGACGCACATATCTCCTTAATTCGTGAGCAATATCTGGATCGGATGAAATTCATGTCAGGCCTATTGAAAGATTTAAACTGGCCTGGACTGAAGTGGGAAGAACCGAAAGGCGGCATGTTCATCTGGGTGGAGCTGCCGGCGCATATTCGTGCCGAAGATCTACTGAAAATTGCGGTAAAAGAAGGCGTAGCGTTTGTACCAGGATCCACTTTTTACGCCGAAAATCCACAATACAACACGATGCGCCTGAATTACACACATACGGATCGTGCGAACACGATTCTCGGTATGCAGAAATTAGCTAAGGCTATGGAATCATATCTACAAAATGCATAGAAGATAACGCACCCTCATGCGAATTGGTCGTCTAAGACCATCAGTAGGAGGGTGTTTTTTTGTAAAATGAAAGAGCCGCTTATCCCCAGGCATCTTCAATGGGATTTGACGGATCATTGACATGGAATATATTACAAATTATGATAAAAGGAGGACAATGGAAAGGATGGGTGACTTCATGTTGATACAGATTTCCAATTATTTGTTCATGGGTTCTTTATTATTGCTGATTGTAACTTTTATTGCAAAAGGTGCATGGAGTCAGGGATTTACTAGTTTGACTGGAGTGGGCGGCACTAGCGGGTCAGCCACTGATTTGAATATGGAACATAATCAAAAGAAACATTTTCAATTCCAAGATTCATTGCTTGGTAGAATCGTAAAGTCTTATCTCTTTTGGATATCAATTACGGGTATTCTTATTTCCATCGTTATCTCAAAGCTCTAAGGTCATAAAAAGCCGCCAAGTCAGCAAATTATTACTGGCATTGGCGGCTTTTTTGCTCACAATGATCGAAGAAATTGTCTGTTGTTGAAGGAGGCTTTTCTTTGCTTAAACCCATCAACCGAAGCCGAGCAAGAATATTCCTGGGTAAAAAAGTGTATCGACTTAAAAGGTATCTTCAGTGGTTTTTGGATGGTAAGACATATGCCAAGACGAAGCAAGCAGAGCCTCTCCCTTATCTCCTATTTTCACATAAAACACCACTCCTTAGACAGCTGAAGGATGTAGATATGTGGCTGCAACATAATAAAGTGATTAATCTAAAGACCGCAGCCAAGCAGTTAAACGGTGTCATTCTGAAGCCAGGAGAAACATTCTCCTATTGGCGGTTAATTGGCAATACGACACGGCGTAAAGGCTATCTGGACGGTATGGTGCTTTTTCATGGGCAGGTGCATGCGGGCGTTGGAGGTGGGTTATGTCAGCTTTCGAATTTAATCTACTGGATGACGCTGCATACGCCACTTACCGTAACGGAAAGGTATCGGCACAGTTATGACGTATTTCCGGATGCAGGTAGGAGTCAACCTTTTGGAAGCGGGGCAACTTGTTTCTACAATTATATAGACTTGCAAATTCTTAATGAGACGACGGAGGAGTTTCAACTCGTTATCCGGGTAACGGATACTCACTTGGTTGGGGAGTGGCGTGCTGTTAGGCCAGCCATTCATACTTATGAAATTTATGAGAACAAGCATTGGATCTCACGCGAATATTGGGGCGGTTATGTTCGCCATAATGAGATACATCGCAGAGTGCTGAACTTGGCAAGGGAAATCGTAGGTGATGAATGGGTGACTGAGAATCATGCCATAATGATGTATGAGCCCTTATTGCCGCAAGGCACATCATCAACTGCAAATCCAGAGACTTTATCGTTGTAACCAAGATAAACGGGAAATCCTATTGAAGCTGTTTGGATGATACATCCAGATGGCTTCTTTGCTTTTGTTTACATGACCTTGGTTTCCGAATAATTTTGCCTATATATGGGAAACTATTGGGTACATGATATCAGAATGGTGGTGCAGGGATGGGGACGATCCGTAGATGGTTAAATGGCATAAAATCAGCTCCAGTCAAGAAATCATCTGGTCATCTTAATCACCCGATTTCAGGGACCCTAGAAGATAACCTAATTACCCTACACGCCTTATTTAGTCATGCCCCAGATCTTGTTACTCGACAGTTTCAATTAAGAACAGGGGGCAATGCTGTACTGGTTTATTTGGAAGGGCTTATTGATAAATCAGCGATTAATAATAACATCTTAACACCGCTCATCTATGAAATCGAATCGGTTAACGATATTTGGAACTCTTCCATTACGATTGCAAAAACAGAAATTGTAAGCTTATGGTCAGATATTGAAAACTCGATTTTCCAAGGTAAAAGCATCCTGCTTATTGATGGGCAGATGCGTTCGCTTGTTTTACATACGCAAGGCTGGCCTCAAAGAGCGATTAAAGAGCCGCAAATCGAATCGACGTTAAAGGGGTCGCATCAGGGATTTGTGGAGACGTCCGGGCAGAATATTGCCCTTATCAGGCGCTATCTTCCTAATCGCGAACTGAAAATAAAAGAATATTTCGTCGGATCACGGGGAAATACGAGAGTTTCTGTGATGTATCTCGAAGATGTTGTACAACCCGATTTCGTAAAAGAAATGGAGGACCGTCTGCTGCAAATTGATGTGGATGCCATTTTAAATACGGGGGAATTAGCGGAATTTATTGAAGATCATCCCATAAGTCTTTTTCCACAATTAATCATGACGGAACGTCCGGATTCTGCAGCAGCTCATATTTTGCAAGGAAGAATAGTCGTCATTGTCGACCATTCCCCCAGTGTGATCATTGCTCCTGTAACCTTTTCGGCATTCTTTCAAAGTGTCGATGATTACAGCAATCGCTGGATCATAGCCACTTTTCTACGTCTGTTACGTTTTCTAGCCTTAATTACGACGATCTCTTTATCGGCTGTCTATATATCCATTGTTTCGTTTCATTATGAAGTACTACCTTTGGATTTGTTGATATCGATCGGGGAATCCAGAGCAAAGGTACCTTTTCCTCCGATTGTAGAGGCATTTCTCATGGAGCTAGCCTTAGAGATGTTAAGGGAAGCAGGTTTGCGTCTTCCTGGCCCTATTGGACAAACAATTGGAGTCGTAGGGGGTATTGTCATCGGACAGGCGGCGGTTCAAGCGGGAATTGTAAGTAATATTATGGTGATTATCGTTGCTATCACAGCTATTTCCTCTTTCATTATCCCGGATTACGACATGTCATCTTCGCTGCGATTGCTCCGTTTTCCCATGATGATTATGGCCTCTTTGTTCGGTATGGTAGGCATTGTGATAGGGCTGATGATTATTGGGGCCCACCTTATTTCAATGGAATCTTTTGGGATTTCCTATGGAAGTCCAGTTGCTCCAATCCGACTGTCTGATTGGAAAGACGTATGGATTCGGGTCCCCATGTGGAAAATGAAAAAACGCCCGCTCTCGGCTGATCCAACCCAACTACAAAGACAGGGAGCAAACAGAGAAGGTGAAGATCAACCATGAATAAATATTCGTTTAATCAAATTTCTTTGAAACAATATATCTTTATTATATTTGAAACGCAAGTCGGGATCGGTGTCTTATCCCTTCCCCGCGATTTAGCGAAAACTGCCGGTAAGGATGGATGGATATCCATTTTATTGGGCTGGATATTGTCTATGCTGTTAAGCTTAATCATCATTCGAATTATGGAAAAAAACCCCGAATATACGTTCATCGAACTTTTATCTAAATACTTTGGCAAGTGGGTAGGTAAAAGTTTATCTGTACTTTGGAGTCTGTATGCGGCATTTGCAGCAAGTGTGGTCATATTTTCAACGATCCATATCATAAAGGTATGGATCATACTGGATATTCGTGACTTTATCTTGATGATCCTGTTTGTCATTCCCATCTATATGATTACGAAGCATGGAATAAGGGTGATCGGAATCTTTGCTGAGTTAGTTTTTCTAGTCTCTTTGTGGATGCCTTTCTTGTTGTTTTATACACTCAAAGATACCCATTGGCTTTTCCTTCTTCCAATCGGTAAAGAAGGATTGCTTCCCATTCTGTCTACCGTAAAATCAACCATCCTTTCTTTCCTTGGATTTGAACTGGCTTTTATTCTATATCCGTTTCTAAAGGACAAAAAATCCGCGACCAAAGGAATTGTAATTGCAAACTCTTTATCCATGTTTGTATTTTTAATGGTGACAGTTATCAGTTTTGTTAGGTTTTCTCAAGATCAAATTAAAGATTACGCTTATCCCACGCTCAACTTATTGAAGCTCATCCGATTGCCGTTTTTAGAACGGCTGGAGATCACTTTTCTTTCCTTTTATTTGTTTCTGCTATTTATGACGATCATTCCCTACCTCTACACAGCTGTGCTGGGAGCAAGTCAATTATGCGGCAAGCAGGATCATCGAAATGTTTTACAAATACTCGTGTGCCTATGGACTGTAGTGTCTTTCTTTTTCCTCCCTTCTTCTTCCCAAGTAACTCAAATGGGCAAATCGTGGGGGATGGCAGGTACCTATTTCGCTTTCGTGTTTCCTATTTTCCTATGGATCTACGGATGGCTGTTTCATCTCGTTAGAAAGGAACAGAAACAATGAAGAAATGGCAGAGCATTTTCTTAACAGGGGCAGCTTTATTATGGTTAACCGGGTGCGGCAGGGCTGTTTATATAGAGACTCAACGGTTTCTTCTTATTGAGGGTATAGATTTTGATGAAGAAAAGAAGGTGGTCGTCTATTCTTCAAGTCCTGTCTTCAGTAACGTAGCTAAGGATAGATATAAAATTACAAGCACAACTGCGGATACGATGCGTGAATCGAAGAAAAAACTCGAGTCGAAACTAAGCGGCAATATTGCAGCTGGAAAATTGCAAAGTATTCTTATAGGAAAAAAAATGCTGCAGCAAACGAATGTATTACCCTACTTGGATGTCTTCTATCGCGATCCCAAAAATGAAATTAATGCGAATGTGATTGTGCTTGATGGGTCTGTGAAAGAGGTGATGCATACGAATATGAGTGATAAAGGCCGAATAGGTATTGCGATCCAACAATTGATAGAAAGTACATATAAAAGCAGAATTTCAGTGCTAACTACACTGCTGAAATTCCATCAACAAATGACGGATAATGCAATGACGCCTTGCATAACTGAAATGAGAGTAGAGAAGAATGATCTCGTTATTTCAGGGACTACTCTATTACATAAAGATGGTACCTACGCAGCTTCTATCAATAAACAAGAAAGTTCTCTACTGATATTATTGCAGCGTAATATGGACAAACCCATACCGTTAACGTTTCACCTTTCTCCTAAGATGTTTCATACGGATGAAGAAATGTCTTATGTGAGTTTCAATATGAATAAGGTAAAGGTTAATTTCAAGACAAAGTTCGAAGGAAACCATCTTACCATCGATATTCAGATGAAGGTTCCGATCGATTTAACGGAACGTATGTTTACCTTAGACATGGAGAAACAGAGCAAACTGTTGGAACAAGAGATTGAACAAGAACTTGAAAAAGAATGCCAGGATTTAATTAAGAAAGCTCAAAAGAATCAAGTAGATCCCTTTGGTTTTGGGATTTATGTGCGGGCACACGATTATAAAAACTGGAAGAAGGTAGAGGATAACTGGGGAAAAGCTCTATCTGAAGCAACAGTAAATGTTTCACCTAAAGTTGCCATCAAAAGTATCGGAGTTTCCGAATGAACAAATATTCGATGAATCAAATCTCCTTGAAACAATACATCTTTATTATATGTGAAACCCAAGTTGGGATCGGTGTCCTGTCCCTGCCACGCGATTTGGCTAAAAGTGCGGGTACCGACGGATGGATATCCATTGTACTGGGTTGGATTATGTCTATGCTGGTAAGCTTGGTCATCATAAGAGTTCTGGAGAAAAATCCCGAGCATACGTTATTCGAACTTTTAACTAAATACTTTGGTAACTGGGTGGGCAAAGGTTTAGTGGTAGCATGGATATTATTTGCGGCATATTCAGCAATTACAATCATGCTTGCAACGATTCACATCATAAAGATATGGATCGTTCCGGATATACGGAACTTCATCTTAATGATCCTGTTTATCGTTCCCATCTATATGATTACCAAGCAGGGAATAAGGGTGATCGGACTCTTTGCTGAGTTTGTTTTTATGATCACTTTTTGGATGTCCTTCTTGTTGTTATTAACACTAAAGGATGTTGAGTGGATGTACCTTCTTCCGATTGGAAAAGGAGGACTGTTTCCCATTCTTTCTGCCGTAAAATCAACCGTATTTTCTTTCCTAGGATTTGAACTGGCTTTCATCCTATATCCCTTTCTAAAGGATAAGAAATCAGCATCCAAGGGAATTGTTATTGCAAATTCCTTATCGATGATTATCTATTTAACGACTACAATCGTCTGTTTTGTTAAATTCTCTCCAGTTGAGGTGACAGAGTACGTTTATCCCGTGCTCAACTTATTGAAAGTTATCCGATTGCCTTTTTTGGAACGGCTGGAAATAATCTGCCTTTCCTTTTATTTATTTATCATTTTTATGACGATTATTCCTTACCTCTACACGGCTACGCTAGGAATAAGTCAATTATTTGGCAAACAGGATCATCGAAATTCAATACGAATTCATATCATCCTATGGATCGTTATGTGTTTCTTTTTTATCCCTACTTCTTCTCAAATAACTAAAATGGGCAAATCACAGGGGACTATAGGTTTATGCTTCGCTTTTGTGTTCCCTATTTTCCTTTGGATGTACGGATGGTTTTTTCATCGCAGAAGAAAGGAACATCGACAATGAAGAAATTCAATTACATTTTTCTAACATTGGCAATTTTATTGTTTGTATCTGGGTGCGGTAAAGCCATTTATTTAGAGAATCAACAGTTTGTTCTTACAGAGGCTATAGATTTTGATGAGAATAATAAGCTAATCGTATTCACGTCTACTCCTGTCTTCAACAAAGAAGCCACAGATAGATATAAAATCACATCAACAAGTGCTAAAACGATGCGCAAATCAAAAGGGGGAATTAATAGTAAGACGAGTGGCAACCTTGCTTACGGAAAATCGCAAAATGTTCTTATAGGAAAAAAACTGCTGCAGCAAAGAAACGCATTCCCCTATTTGGATGTTCTCTTCCGCGATTCCCGAAATGAGATTAATGCGAATGTGATTGTGGTTGATGGGGCCGTTAAAGATGTGATGTATACGAACATGAGTGATAAAGGCATAGTGTCCAATGTGATTAAACAACTGCTAGATAGCGCATATAAGAGCAGGATTTCCGTGCAAACTTCACTACAGCGATTTCATCAACAAATGAAGGATAAAGGAATGACGCCTACGTTAACTGAAATGAAAGTAGAGAAAAATGACCTCGTGATTTCAGGTACAGTTCTTTTGCATAAAGACGGCACCTATGCGACTTCTTTGAATCATCAAGAAAGTTCTCTGCTCCTATTATTACAGGGCGATGTGAATAACCCTATACCGTTAACGTTTCACTTACCTCCTGAATTGTTCCATACGGATGAAAAGTTGTCCTATGTGAGTTTCAATATAAAAAAGGCAAAGCCTAAGATGAAGGCGAATTTCGAAGGCGGCGATCTTACAATCGATATTAAGATGAAGGTTCAGATCGATTTGACGGAGCGCTTGTTTACCTTAGACTTAGATGAGAAGAAAAAACAGCTAGAACAAGTCATTGAAAAAGAGTTGAAAAAAGAATGCGAGGCTTTAATCAAGAAAGCTCAAAAATATCAAGTAGATCCTTTTCAGTTTGGCGTCCATGTACGCGCATATCAGATTAAAGACTGGAAGAAGGTAGAGGATAACTGGGGAAAAGCGCTATCTGAAGCAACTATCAATGTTTCACCTAAAGTCATCATTAAAAGTATTGGGGTTTCTGAATAGTCCTTGAGAAATGTTAATAGGTGATACCTATAAATGCGATAGCTTTTATATCTAAAGAAGAGGGGCTACTTATGATACAATGTTAGCAGTATATAACGATAGTAAATGCTTTCAAGAGCAGGTTTACTAATCTAAGGAGTGAATGGCAGTCATGGCAGATGTGAAAAAAATTGCTGTAATCGCTGGAGATGGCATTGGTCCAGAAGTCGTTGCAGAAGCGGAAAAAGTATTGAAACGTACCGAAGAATTATTCGGTTATCAATTTGAAACAGAGCACGCCTTATTCGGCGGGATTGCGATTGATGAGAAAGGGACGCCACTTCCGGAAGAAACGTTGAAAGTTTGCCAATCGGCAGACGCTGTACTTCTTGGAGCTGTTGGCGGACCGAAATGGGATAACAACTCCAAAGAGCTTCGTCCTGAAACTGGACTTCTTGGTATTCGTAAAGCGCTTGGACTTTTCTCGAACATTCGTCCAGCTTTCATTTTTGACTGCTTGAAAGAAGCTTCCACGTTGAAGCCTGAAGTGCTGGAAGGAACGGATTTGATCGTTGTTCGTGAATTAACTGGCGGGATCTACTTCGGTGAGAAATTCCGTCGTGAAACAGCTAATGGTCAAGAAGCTGTCGATACTTGTGCTTATAATGTTACTGAAATCGAGCGTATTGCTCGTCAAGCATTTGAAATCGCACAGACACGTCGCAAGAAGCTTGCTTCTGTAGACAAAGCGAACGTTCTGGAAACTTCCCGTCTATGGCGCGAAACTGTGAACCGCATTGCGGTTGATTACCCGGATGTTGAGCTAGAGCACGTGCTCGTTGATAACTGTGCGATGCAATTGCTGCGCCGCCCATCCAGCTTCGACGTCATCGTGACTGAAAACATGTTCGGCGACATTCTGAGTGATGAAGCAGCTATGCTGACAGGTTCCATCGGTATGTTGGCATCCGCTTCTCTTGGCGAAGGCGCCTTCGGCTTGTACGAGCCGGTACATGGCTCCGCACCGGATATTGCAGGTCAAGGCATCTCCAACCCAATCGCAACCATTCTTTCCGTAGCCTTGATGTTCCGTTTGACTTTCGGTTACCACGAAGCAGCGGATTCCATCGAGCGTGCAGTGAAAGAAGTGCTGGATGCGGGTCACCGTACAGGCGACATTGCGGTTGACAAGAGCAAAGCAATCGGTACTCTTGCAATGGGCCAACTGATCGTAGACGCTATGCGTAAATAATAAAAAGCTTGCCCGACGAGGCCGTAGAGGCTTCGGGGGGCGAGCTTTTTTTTGCCTAGAGTCTAGTTTGCAGCTTGTTTTCTTGTTAAGCTTGCTTCAAACATATCAATGATATAGAGGAATCTTTCAGCCTCACGAAACACATGGTCAGCAAGTAAAGGATGAATGATACTTTTTATACGACAAGCTTCGATTAAGTCCCTTGCTGTTTTTTTGAAATCTCGCAGAGAAACAACAGAAACACGATTTTGATCAAGGAATTGGTCGAGAAGCGGCTCCGTTTGAGATTGAGGACGCATTCCGCTTAAATCAACAGCTTGAAAGAGCAGTTGGTCGAAATCTTGGCTAAAGTTTCGAGCTTGCTCAACTAGTTGTCGTTCGGACGGATCAAGGAGATGCCCGATGAACTTCGCATGGTCAGCCATTATTCTCAAAAAGAAAACATTTTCATCAATGATTGCATCGGGCAGCGGTTCTAATCGACCAGCATTCAATTCCTCTAATCGATTTCTAAAATAATTAGCCTCTCTACTGGTATGATCAACTAATAAAGGGAAATTGTTACCGCCTGGAAGTTTACATTGGATGATGAGACCTAAAACCCTTCTTTTAAAAGCCCAAATGTGGGTTGCGGCTAAGTGAGCTTCCATGTTAAAGCGTATGATTTGCTCAGGATCAGCTAACTCTGTGAATGCATGGGATTTGCCTTCTATTTGTTCAAAAGTATGATAAAAATGATCCGCTTCTTGGATTAATTGCGTATCCTCACACCGAAATCCCAGCTTCAGAAATAAAGAATGCTCTTTCATAATACGTGACCAGAACCGTACCTCATCCAATGAACGACTAACGAACTCATTTGACAATTTTGACACTCTCCTCAGAAGTAGTCTGATACCCTATGTATAATCTTCGCGGGAGGAGCTTATGCAGATGTCGTGAAAATAGGACAACGGATGACTGCGATTGATTTGAAAAGTCAAAAAAAGAACAAGGAGCGGCTCGCCGTAGCAAACTACTCATTGTTCTTGTCGATTTATTTCCTATTACCTAAACTCAGGCGGGGTTCTCCGAGCAACATACGTTAAAATGGCCGCTTCAATCACAGCTTTGCGGCTCTCGCCGCGGCCAGCTACATCGGCTCATTAATTCTAAACGGAAAATAATACTTGCTTGCGCCGCTTTAAACCCAGCCTCTCCACTTCACAGCTTCTGCCATACGCTTCAGCCCAACCATGTAAGCCGACAAACGCATGTCCACTTTTTTCTCTTGTGAAGTTCGATAAACGTTATGGAAGGAATCAACCAGAATTTTATGCAGTCTCTCGTTAACCTCTTCCTCTGTCCAATAATAACCTTGATTATTTTGAACCCACTCAAAGTAGGATACGACTACACCCCCCGCGCTGGCTAGGACGTCGGGAACGATCATGATGCCTCTTTGCGTTAAAATCTCTGTAGCGATAGAAGTAGTAGGACCATTAGCTGCCTCAACCAGTAGCTTCGCCTTGATTTGCCAAGCGTTTTCCTCTGTAATTTGATTCTCTATAGCCGCTGGCACTAAAATATCACATTCCTGAACTAATAACTCTTTATTCGTGATACGGTTAGGAAATAAATTCGTAACGGTTCCGAAGGAATCCCGTCTATCCAACAAATAATCGATGTCTAATCCGTTCGGGTCATATAAAGCCCCACCTGCGTCGGAAATGCCTACCACTTTAGCGCCCGCATCATGCACGAATTTGGCCAAATAACTACCCGCATTTCCAAACCCTTGGACAATAATTCTCGCACCTTGGATAGGAATTCCAAGCACTTGGGCAGCCTCATTCATCACAATACTTACACCTAATGCGGTGGACGTTTCACGTCCTATAGACCCGCCTAGAACCAGTGGCTTGCCTGTAATAAATCCTGGGGAGTCAAACTCGCGGATGTGGCTGTATTCATCCATCATCCAGGCCATAATTTGCGAATTGGTGAATACATCAGGCGCTGGAATATCCTTAGTTGGTCCGACAACTTGGCTGATAGCACGAACATATCCCCGGCTCAGCCGCTCTAACTCTGGAAAAGACATCGAACGCGGATCACATTGAACCCCGCCTTTGCCGCCGCCATAAGGCAGATTTGTAATGCCGCATTTTATACTCATCCACATTGAAAGCGCTTTAACTTCTTCCTCTGTAACATCTGGGTGGAAGCGGACGCCCCCCTTGGTTGGACCAACCGCATCATTATGCTGAGCACGATAGCCTGTAAGTACTTTAACCGATCCATCATCCATTTTTAATGGGATTCGTACCGTCAATAGGCGCAATGGTTCCTTTAGCAGTTCATAAAGGGAGTCAGCGTACCCCATTTTTTTCAGTGCCGTTTCAATCACCAGCTGCGTTCTTGCCAACACATCCACATTTTCCACATTTTCTACCGTAACGCTCATCCTATTTCCCCCTATATATATTTATTGATAAGTACTCTTAAAAAAGAGCCCTCCATTGAATGATAGAGGGCCCCACACTGCCTTAAATTTTGCGGGACGTTAATTTAGCTTGTGTAAAGAGCAACAGGTAGTCATAACCGCCTGCTTTGGAATCCGTACCTGACATATTGAATCCGCCAAACGGGTGTACACCGACTAACGCACCTGTACATTTACGATTGATGTATAAGTTGCCGCAATGCACGGTCTCCAGAGCTTCAGCGATACGTTCTTCGTTCGTGGAGAAGTAAGAACCGGTCAAACCGAATTCAGTGTCATTGTACATTGCGATTGCTTCCTGCCAATCTTTCGCTTTCGCAATAGCGAGCACGGGTCCGAAGATCTCTTCTTGCATAATCCGCGCTTTGCCGCTAACATTACCGAACACGGTCGGTTGGATGTAATAGCCGTTTCCTTCAGCCTTCTCACCGCCGGCAAGCAGAGTGCCTTCTTGTTTCCCAATTTCGATATATTCCAAAATTCTTTCGTACGAAGTCTTATCGATAACTGGACCTGCAGCGAAATTGTTTTCTGGCAGCCCGATTTGCAGTTGTTTCGTCAAAACGGCTACTTTTTCTACAACTTGGTCATACACGGATTCCACAATAACCGCTCTGGAACCAGCTGAACATTTCTGACCTTGGAATCCAAACGCTGATGCGACAATCGCGGATGCTGCTGCATCCAGATCAGCCGTTTCATCAACGATAATGCCGTCTTTTCCACCCATTTCAGCAACGACGCGTTTGATCCAAATCTGACCTGGAACCGTGTCCGCGGCCAACTTGTTAATGCGCAGACCTACCTCTTTGGAACCTGTAAAGCTAATGAAACGAGTCTTCGGATGTGTCGTCAAGTAATCGCCAACTTCAGCGCCGCTTCCCGGAATGAAATTGATAACACCGTCTGGAAGTCCTACTTCTCGCATCAAAGCAACAAACTTGTGCGCAATGATTGGCGTTGTAGAAGCAGGTTTAAGAAGAACCGTATTACCTGATACAACGGCAGCAGTCGTCATGCCCACGCAAATAGCGAGCGGGAAGTTCCACGGCGGAATAATGACGCCAACGCCAAGTGGGATATAGGAAATTTTATTGTCTTCACCGGCAATTTTGGTTAACGATTGAGTTTCATTGATTTCGCTCAAACGAATGATTTCCCGAGCGTAGAACTCGATGAAATCAATAGCTTCCGCGGTATCTACGTCAGCTTCTACGTAGTTCTTACCTGATTCCAAAATCATAAGTGCAGAAAATTCATGCTTACGTTCACGCATAAGCGCTGCCGCTTTAAACAAATATTCCGCCCGCTCTTTAACATGAACACGCTTCCAAGATTCGAAAGTCTCCAAAGCAGCGACCATTGCTTTTTCCGCTAGTGCTTGATTCGCTTTGCTCACATAACCAATCACTTCATCCACATTGCCTGGGTTAATGGATTTGATTTTCGCTTCAGTAACTACTTTCTCAGATCCGATATAAAGCGGGTACTCTTGACCTAATTCCGATTTCACTTTCGCAATAGCGGCTTCCATAGCTTGCTTATTTTCATCCAAAGAAAAATTAGTGAACGGTTCGTTTGCATAAGGGGTTGCTTTTGTAAATGTGCTCATATTCATTCTCCTCTCCCTTTGCGGGCCTATTTAAACATATTTTTAAGAACAAACCAGGCATTCGCTGGCCGCTCGGCTAACCGTCTCATAAAGTATCCAAACCAATCGACACCATAGGGAACATAGACGCGGACACGGTATCCTTCTTTAACCAATTGCTTCTGCATCTCTTCACAAATGCCATAAAGCATCTGAAATTCGAATTGATCTCTGGAGATTCCATTCTCACTTACGAATTGTTTGGTGAAGTTGATGATCGCTTCATCATGGCTGGCAACAGCCGTATAATGATCATTTTTCAAATGCATTTGAATGATTTTTTTATAATTTTCATCGACGTCTTTCTTTTCTGGAAAAGCAACTTGAGGGGATTCCTTATATGCCCCTTTAACAAGACGCAAGTTGGCACTCAGCGCACTCAAATCCTGGATATCTTGCTCCGTTCGGAACAGATAAGCTTGAATCACGATCCCTACATTATCGAACTCTTCTCGAAGCTCACGGTAGATATCAAGAGAAACTTGGCAGTGTGCGTAATCCTCCATATCGATCCGAACAAAATTACCATATTGGCGCGCTCGATTCAGAATTCGTCTCATATTGTTTACGCAAAGCTCTCTGCTGATATCTAGGCCGAGTGATGTCATTTTCAAAGAAAGATTGGACTGTACACCTGAGCTGGCAATGGCATCTAATGTTTGTATGCACATATCAGCGGACAATGTAGCTTCTTCTTCACTAAAGACGAATTCTCCTAAATGGTCTAAAGTCGCGATTCGGCCATCCTTATTGAGCCCGCTTACAGCATCAATGGATTGTTTGATGGTTTCACCAGCTACGAAGCGGGCGGCTCCAAATCGAAGGCCGTACTTTTTGGCTAATCGATTCGCAGAACGGCTCTTGCCCAATGATTGAAACATGTTTCTCAGCATCATTTCCATGTATGATTCCCCCAGAAGAATTGAACAATGTTGTTTAATTTCATGAGAGAAATATACACCATTATTTTTATTTTGAACAGCAATTGTTTAAAAATAATGGAATTCGGATAAAATGGTTGAACATTTTCGTTGAATAACTATTTTCATACACGCAATGCGGATTCGATAATAGAAGAGATTTCAGCCTATTTGCAAAAGGATCAAGCTTCGTTGCCTTGGCAGCGAAGCTTGTATTGTTACAGCAGAAGATCTCTCTCTTATTAACAAATGCTCGAATGATACGAACATCGCCGCTGGGGAATGCGAAAGATCTATTTTCATTCATCAAGGCCCCAAAATTTTTGAATTTCAAAGCCTGAAGATACTTCCATTGGATTAATCCAATAGAAGTAGAGATTTGACAACCTGGAAGTCAATTTCATTGGATTTTTTCCAATAAAAGCACGAATTTCGAGGCATGAGAGTCGATTCCATTGGAAAATTCCAATAGAAGTATAATTTCGTGCTGAATACCGATACGAATGTTCCTTAAGGTTAAAAGAGCATAAAGCATCCAACATTACTCTAACCCAAGAAGGCATAAGCCGTTCATTTTATAATATTATGCTTGGCTCTAGGTGCTGGCACTTCGGAAACGGGTGCAGCTTCTTTTTCAGCTTGGAAGAAATGTGTAAAAATGCTCATATAGAACAGCGAATAGTCAGACAAATACACATAATAAACACAATTGTAAAATATTTCTTGTACACTTTTTTCTAATTTGTGTATAGAATGAACATCGAACACACAAATAGGGGGTCTACTATGAAGAAGCGAATTAAAAACATGTTTTTTGTAAGCGCTATCACAAGTTTGATGATTTTAAGTGCTTGCGGACAAGGAACGACCTCCAGCGGTAAAGCTGCTGAAGGCGACATTTTGATTGGTCTGCAGCTACCTCTAAGCGGTAACGAAGCGAAAATGGGACAGGATATGAAACAAGCAGCTGAACTCGCTGTCGAAAAAATCAATGGGACGGGCGGTATCAACGGCAAAAAGATCAAATTGACTGCCGAAGACGACGCGTGTGATCCGCAAACCGCGACGGCGGCCGCTAATAAACTAGTGTCTCAAGGCGTTACCGCAATTGTTGGCGGTTATTGCTCCGGAGCTACAATTCCGGCAACAGGCGTTTACCATCAAAGCGGAATCCCGATGGTCATCACTGCCGCGAATTCGATGAAAATCTCCGATCAGAAGTTCCCGGAAATATTCATGATCAATGGTACGACTCTTCACCAAGCTGAAATTGCAACCGATTACATGATGAAAAAGAAAAACGCGAAAAAAATCGCCATCATTCACGATAATTCCGGTTATGCAAAAGATTTAGCTGAACGTACGAAAGCGGCCGTTACAGCGGCAGGCGGACAAGTTGTCGTCTTTGACGCGATCAATCCGGATGAAACGGACTTCTCGCCGCTTGTTTCCAAGCTGAAGCAAGCTCAGCCGGATGCAACGTACTGGACTGCTTACTATAAAGCAGGCGGATTGTTTATCAAGCAGTTCAAGCAGCAGGGCGTTAGCGGAATTATCGGCATTGGTGACGGAGCAAACGACAAAACAATCGTTGACATTGCCGGCAAAAACGCGGTTGAAGGAGCTTTCATCACAACGCCGCCAACTGCTGATCTACTGCCGGAAGCGAAGAAGTTTACGGATGAATACAAAGCGAAATTCAACCAGGAGCCAGGTCCATACTCCGCGCTTGAATTTGACGGTATGAACATTATGGCTGATGCGATCAAACGTGCGGGCTCCACGGACAAAGCCGCAATCGCAGCTGCCTTGAAGAAAACGGATCTTAAGACTCTGAATGCCGATCAAACAGCCTTTAACGACAACGGCACGCTGAAAAAATCGAACTTCGTGATGTTGCAAATTAAGAACGGCAGCTTTGTTAAAGCCGAATAATAGAGATTTCCCAACAATTTTGGAGTGGTGCGGTGCCAGATGGCGCCGTACGCCACTCTAACAGGAATAGGAGTGCCCGCCTTGCAAATAACGACTGACTTGTTTATTCAACAGTTGATCAACGCGCTCATCATCGGCTCGTTCTATGCTTTAATCGCTCTGGGCTATTCCATGGTTTATGGCATTATCAAATTGCTGAATTTTGCCCATGGCGACGTGTTCATGGCCGGTGCTTTCGTTGGCTATACCGTTCTTGCGAAGCTTACCGGCGTGGGAGGAAGCGTGCTTGGACTAGTGGCTGCCTTTGTCATTTCAATGATTGTAACCGGTTTTCTTGGGATGGGTATTGAACGGATTGCTTACCGTCCTCTATTGAAGGCACCAAAGTTGTCCATTCTCATTACCGCGGTAGGCATGTCGCTTGTTCTTGAAAACGGCGTGATGGCAGCATACGGCTCCAAGCCGCATATTATGCCGATTACGCTCCCGACGGCAGGCTTTCAATTGTTGGGTGCGCAAATCACTTATACGCAGATCGGCATCATTGCCATCTCGGTTCTACTCATGGTTGGTCTGCAGCTGTTTATCCACAAAACCATTTATGGGAAGGCGATGCGGGCAATCGCCCTTGACCAGACGGCATGCAGCTTGATGGGCATTAATGTGAGACGCGTAATTGCGCTTACGTTCTTTGTAGGCTCATCTCTCGCAGCCTCGGCAGGCATGATGAACGCAACTTATTACGGTACCATCACGTTTATGATGGGATTCATTTTTGGATTGAAAGCGTTTACCGCAGCGGTCATCGGCGGAATCGGCAGTATTCCAGGTGCCATGCTTGGCGGCCTAGTGCTCGGACTTTTGGAAACATTCGGCACCTATGCGCTCGGAAGCGAGTGGAAGGACGTATTTGCTTTTATTATTCTCATTTTATTGCTTGTCTTAAAACCAACCGGCATGCTTGGAAAAAAAGTGACGGAAAGGATGTAGATGATGGAGAAAACGATACACCATACCGTTACCAAACTGAAATTATCGGTGCAGCGCAAGCCCATATTGCTTGGGATTCTGCTTGTTGCCGCGGCGCTATTTCCGTTTTACGCAGGCAACTACTGGCTTGACGTTGGGTTTCTAGCTGTGTTTTATATATGTCTTGGACTTGGACTGAACATCGTCGTCGGTTATGCCGGTTTGCTCGATCTCGGGTACTCCGCCTTCTTCGCAGTAGGAGCGTATACAACAGGCATTCTGATGACCCAGTTTCATATGAATTTCTGGCCGACGATGCTGATAGGAGGCGCTTTGGCTGCCTTAGCCGGCATTCTCGTAGGGGCTCCGACGCTTCGTTTACGCAGTGACTATCTGGCCATTGTTACGCTTGGGTTCGGCGAAATTGTCCGCATCTCGGCCAAAAATCTTGATTTTACCGGAAGCGCCTCCGGCATCTATGGCATTATGAGTCCGTTTCCGGCACCGGTGCGGTTTGGCGGCGTGACGATCAACAATTTAAGCTATTCGTTCTGGGCAATTCTCGCGCTTATGCTGATTATCATCTTCGTATCCTTGCGCTTGAAAAATTCACGGATTGGTCGTTCCTGGGCATATATCCGTGAAGACGAAGATGCAGCGGAGGCAATGGGGATCAACCGCACGCGCTCGAAACTTGCCGCTTACTCAATGGGCGCTATGCTCGGCGGCCTGGCTGGTTCCATCTTTGCTGTCAAGATGACGGCGATCGCGCCGGAAAGCTTCAGCTTCATGCAATCGACGATGATTTTGCTCGCCGTCATTCTCGGCGGAGTCGGCCGAGTATCCGGTGTTATTATCGGAGCCGTTCTTGTTATCGTCATACCGGAATTGCTTCGGGATTTCGACAAGGTCGTTCATTTGAACATCGGCGTCGATCGTTACCGTTACCTAGTGTTCGGTGTCGCGCTTGTGATTTTAATGATTTTCCGTCCTAAAGGGCTCGTCCCCGATAAAGAAGATACTGAAGAGTAACCGGAGGTGAAACCCTTTATGCCGATTATCCAAGTCAAAGATTTACATCTGCAGTTCGGTGGATTGACAGCCGTGAATAATTTGAGTTTCGACATTCCTAATGAAACCGTGATGAGCGTAATCGGACCGAACGGTGCCGGCAAAACGTCGCTGTTCAACATGATCTCCGGCTTTTACCGGCCGACGCGCGGGGAAATTATATTTAACGGGACGAATATCGTTGGAAAGCAGCCGCATCAGATTACAGCACAAGGCATGGCGCGAACATTCCAAAACCTCAGGGTATTCCCGAATTTGACGGTTCTCGAGAACGTCATGGCCGGGATGCATTCTCGAACGAAGCAGGGCCTCTACGGCGCCTTATTTCATACGAAAGCACAGCGGCTGGAAGAAGAAACGATCTTAAGTGTCGCGGAAGAGTGTATCCGGTTTGTCGGCATTGACAAGTACAGAAACCGCCGAGCCAAAAACTTGCCATACGGGGCGCAGCGATATTTGGAAATTGCTCGGGCGCTAGCGATTCAGCCGAAAGTCCTTTTCCTAGATGAACCTGCTGCAGGCTTCAACTTTACCGAGAAGCAGGATTTGATCGATTTAATCGGTCGAATACGCCGAACTTACAAGATTTCTGTGGTCCTGATCGAGCATGATATGGGGCTTATCAATAAAGTGTCAGAGCGGGTTCTCGTTCTTAACTATGGACAAAAGCTCGCGGAAGGAACGCCAGATGAGGTATTAAATAACCCGCTCGTTATCGAAGCCTATCTCGGAAAGGAGGATGAAGCAGATGAATCTGCTTGAAGTGAACGGTTTGAAGACGTTCTACGGCAAAATTCAGGCGGTTAAGGGCGTATCCCTTACCGTGAAACAAGGCGAAATCGTAGCTCTGCTCGGCGCTAATGGAGCCGGCAAGAGCACGATCCTAAAAACGATTTCCGGTCTTATCCGTCCTTCGGAAGGCTCGGTGTCATTTGGCGGGGAGAATATCACGACGACCGATGCGCATACCATCGTGGAAAAAGGATTGATCCATGTTCCGGAAGGCAGACGCGTTTTTGCTGCTCTGACAGTGACGGAAAATTTGGAGCTCGGCGCGTTTACCAAAAAAGGCGCTACCAAAACGGCGCAAAAAATCGCCATGGTTTTCGACATGTTCCCCCGATTAGCGGAGCGTCACAAGCAAATGGCGGGTACGTTAAGCGGAGGCGAGCAGCAGATGCTTGCGATCGGTAGGGCATTGATGGCGGAGCCGAAGCTGCTAATGCTCGACGAGCCGTCCATGGGGCTCGCTCCCATTATCGTCATTGAAATCATGAAGATCATTAAAAACATTAACGAACAGAACAAGACAACGATCTTGCTGGTAGAACAAAATGCCAAAGCTGCGCTCAAACTGGCCCACCGGGGTTATGTGTTGGAAACAGGCAACATTACAATGGAAGAAAGCTCGGAAGCGCTTCGCAGCAACGACAACATCGTCAAAGCCTACTTAGGCGCACATTAGGCCTATTATTTGACAGCGCCGGTTCGTAGGAACGGTTTATTTCAAGTATTAGCAGGGGCTGTCCCAAAAGTCATCTATCTATGACATTTGGGACAGCCCCTACTGCTCGTAAATCGATTTTTATTCATGTTCATCAGGTCTTCATATATTATAATAATTATTATGTAGTATCTGATCTAATTATTGACTTTCATCTAGTCGGATGTTACCATTTTATACGAATAAGATAGATTTGAGGAGGAATCATACCCATGGCAGAGCGTTTAGTTGGTAAACAAGCTCCAGATTTTACAATGGAGACCGCTACAGGTGACGGAAAAGAATTTGGTAAAGTTTCTTTGTCTGATTACAAAGGAAAATGGTTAGTATTATTCTTCTACCCATTGGACTTTACATTCGTTTGTCCAACAGAAATCACAGCACTAAGTCATGCTGCTGCTCAATTCAAAGAATTGGACACTGAGATTCTTGGTGTTTCCATCGACAGTATCCATACGCACAAAGCTTGGATCAATACGCCAATCAACGATAATGGCCTTGGCAAATTGGAATTCCCGCTTGCTGCTGACATCACGAAATCCGTAGCACGTGACTACGGGGTTCTGATCGAAGAAGAAGGTATCGCGCTTCGCGGTCTGTTCATCATCGATCCAGAAGGCGAAATGAAATACGAAGTTGTTAACCACAACGACGTAGGCCGCAGCGTAGAAGAAACACTTCGTGTGCTTCAAGCGCTTCAATCCGGCGGATTGTGCCCAATGAACTGGAAACCAGGCGACAAAAACCTGGTTGTAAAATAAGCTTTTTGAATACATAGAGAAGCTCCTCTGGTTGGCATGAGAATGCGAGCAGGGGAGCTTTTCTTCATGAAGGAGAGCGGACATGACGGTTCCCGCGAATTTGAAATATACAAGAGATCACTACTGGATTCGACTCGAAGGGGAAAAAGCTGTTGTCGGATTAACGGAGTATGGGATCAGCGAGCTGGGTATGCTTGTTTTTATCGAGCTCCCTGATCTGGATACTCATGTGAGCAAAGGGGAATTCATGGGTTCTGTTGAGACTGTAGCGGATGACGAACACGATCTGCTAGCCCCATTATCCGGCCAAATAACATCAGTCAATCGGCTGCTGGAAAGAGCGGTGATGCTGATTCACGAATCTCCTTATGACAAGGGCTGGCTATTTACGATTCAGTGGAGTCAAGGGTCTGAGCTGGAGCAGCTATGGGAAGAGGAAACTTATATGCGGGATTTTTCGCTGGAAGACTGAGTGCTGCGCCATAAAAAGTAAAGAATGCAAGACCACTTCATTGGGGTCCAGCATTCTTTTTTTGGTATATAAGTTAATCCGATTATAGAGTCATTCAGCTTTCGTGAGAGAGATGGGCAATAGTGTTTAACAATAGATGGCAGTTGGTGTACCGGATCAACAGATGGATACGAAGCCGCGGTTGCCTGTCCCTGCTGTTTATTTTGAAAATCACTATCGTACAAATTTGGAAGCGCAGCGTGAAAGGATTGGGGAGTACGATGAAAGAATGCGAGCGTATTATTTGAACCGAAATGAAAATGTGCGTGATGATACGTGGTCAATGAAACATGTTACCGTTCTTCAGAGCAAGGCACCAAAAAAAGGATGTAAGCCTCACTGAAGTGAGTTCTTACGTCCTTTTTTCGATCGGGTGAAAAGGTAGACGCTTTCACAAATTTTTTTGGTATGATGAGAGGTGATAGAACTATGAACGGTCCAACAGGGAGGAAATGTGAAAAGACCAACAATGCTGCCCAAATTGTACGTTTTCCAAAAAGTCATTATCGTGTTCACGGCATTGATTATTCCTGTCTACCTGGTAAATCTGTTGATGAATATGATGGGGCAATCATTTATCAAACAGGAATTTTCAAATTCAATCCAGTCCAAAGTGCAATTTTACTCGAACCAGTTAGATGATCAAATCTCTTTCATCCGAAACCAGCAGCTGCAGGTTATCAACGATTCCGATCTTCAGAAGCTAAACTTTCTATCAGGCACACTAGATGATTTTGAAGAAATCCAACTCGTAAAAAGGGTAAAGGAACGATTGGCCACCATCCAGAACTCCAGTGAGTATTTACTCAATACCGGGGTATATTTGAAATCATTTGGAAGGACGATCTCCACGCAAAGCGGAATCACTGAGCTGCCGAATCAGGAGTATGAGGTGATTGAAAAGTTCTTTAATTATTCGCCCAAACCATCCTTATACTACAGCAATGGCCGATTGTTTTTTATCGAGTTTGCAAACAATTCAAGTGTCATCGTCTATTTGGAGCTATCCGTCCAAAAATTGGAAAAGACACTGAATCAACTAGTAGGAAATTATGGCGATGCTGGTGCTGTTCTCACCAATGAATCGTTTAGTTTTGATATATCACCTAAGCATGAAGATGCCATTGTCCAAAGTATATTCAATATCGTTTCCAAAGAGCAGAGTAACAAAACGTTGGATAGTCATGTCCTTAAAGTCAGAGATCAAAGTTACTGGGTCACCTCGACCCGTATAAGTACACTCGGACTAACCCTTTTCTCCTATGTAAATCAAAATGAACTTACCGGGTCTCTCAAGAAATTCAATGTTTGGTTAATCATTATGTCTGTGGTCTCGATGGCCATCATTCTTGTTTTTTCATTTTCAGTCAAAATGATGATTCACAATCCGCTAAGAGAGTTGATTGCCGCGTTCAAAACGCTGGAAACGGATAACCTGAACATTTCAATAAGGCCGAAAAATGACATTGAGTTCGGTTACCTCTATAGAAGCTTTGACAAGATGATAGACAAGCTAAAGCAATCGATTCAACAAAATTATGAACAGAAAATAGCACTGCAGCATTCTGAATTAAAGCAGCTGCAGTCGCAGATCAATCCACACTTTCTCTACAATGGATTTTTCAATATTTACATGATGTGCAAGGCCAAAGATTACGAAACGGTTGCCACATTTGCTCAGAAGCTGGGCAGCTATTATCAGTTTGTTACAAGAAGCGGAGAGGATGAAGTACCGTTTGCCAAGGAATATCGACATGCCATGGATTACGTGGAAATCCAACGTATTAGGTTCTCCAATCGGATTCAAGTCGTAGCGGAAGAAATTCCCGATGCGTGCAAACATCTCATGGTTCCGAGACTAATCCTGCAGCCCATCATCGAAAACACATTTGAACATGCTTTTGAGAATGAACGCAAAGGCGGCAGTATCCATATTAAAGTTACGTGTGAGAATCATAGGTTGTGCATATATGTGGAAGATGATGGAAATAAAATCACGGATGAGTTCATTCATTCCCTGGATGCTAGACTCGCGAATTCCTTCAATGTGCTTGAAAAGACAGGCATCATCAATGTTTGTAATCGAATCCGGCTGAAGTATGGCGAGGAGAGCGGGCTATTTGTATCCCGAAGTGAATGTGGGGGGCTTAAAGCAGAAATCATCATTCAATTCAATTATGGGGGCGGCAGCGATGTATAGACTTTTAGTTGTGGACGACGAGCCGGCAATTGTCGAGGGACTTGTACAGATGTTTCAGGAAAGAGAGGAGCTAGATCTCGACATATGCAAGGCTTACTCAGCGTTTGAGGCGATTGAAATTATCAAAAAAACGAAGATTGATGTCGTTCTCAGCGATATTCGCATGCCGGAGAAAAATGGTTTGCAATTGATGGATGAGATCTTATTTTATTGGCCTTCTTGCAAAATTATATTTTTGACGGGGCACAACGAGTTTGATTATGTGTACACAGCTATTCAAAAAAATGTGGAAAGCTATATTCTGAAAACCGAAGAGGATAAGGTTGTCATCGGTGCGGTTACGAATGCGTTAACGAAAATAGAGGATGAGCTTAAGAACAATGATCTTGTTGATAAGGCTCGGAAGCAAATGTTGGTCATGGCACCGCTATTGAATAAGGAAATGTTCGAGGCTTTACTTTTAGGCGAAAATGTAGCCGAACTTCTATCCGAAGACCTATTTGCGGGACAAGATTTAAAGCTGAAGGGGGATTCCCCTGTATTGATCCTTGTTGGCAAAATGGACTGTTGGCCGGAAGGGATGACGTACGCCAATAAACGAAACGCGCTTTATTCCATCAGGAACTTAGTTGAGCAATACTTGCCCAACTCGATGATAAACGAAGATATTGTGTATGAAAATTCGACCATTGTTTGGTTTATTCAGCTAAGTTCGGATACGGACAGGTTTCGAAGTGAAGACGATGTGATCGATTGGGGAGGCCTAGTCACCTATTTGAAAGGAATACTGGAATCGGTTCAAAATGCGTGCCGCGATCTGCTTCAATTGGACGTTTCTTTCATCATTTCTAGGGGAGCAGTCGAATGGGACAGCATTCATAAGGAATTTGAACTTATGAAAGCGATGATGAAGAAAAGATCCGCTGCTGGGCTCAAAATGACGATCATGGACCTTGGCATGACGAACGAATTTTTCAAAGTAGAACCTGCGAAGGTTTCCGCTTACTCGGATGAGTTCAGCAAAAAACTGCGATTACTTGAAAAAAGGCTGGATGAAGGGGACGTGCAGCAAGCAGAAATCGTCAGCAGGGATTTGATCAACAGCTTGAAAGATGAAATAGCTCAAAACTACCTTGTGGGTCTAGAAAGGTACTATATGTTTGTGCTTGTTTTCTTAGCCTATATCAATGGGCAAAACATTACGGAAAGAATCAAGGAGCACAGTCATTTCGAAAATTTTGCCATGATGGACATTCCCGGTGATTGGCTAACGACGGAAGCCTTTTATTTAGAGCTTGGCAAACAGATATGTATGGAGAAAAAAGAGCAAGTTGACAAGGGCGAAAATTTGTTAGTTGAACGAATTCACAGGTTTATTAACGAAAACTTGGGTGGAGATCTTTCCCTTGCGAGAATCGCTGAAGTGGTCTATTTTAATCCTTCGTATCTTTCACGTTTTTATAAGCAGCTTACAGGGCGCAATCTTTCCGACTACATCAATACAGCCAAAGCGGAAGCAGCGGTGAGCATGCTTGAGGACATGCAGGTGAAAATCAATGAAATTGCTTTGAAATTGGGATTTGAATCTCCTTCCTACTTCACGGCATTTTTTCGGAAAATGAAAGAGATGTCACCACAGGAATTTAGGGATGCAATCATTCATAAAACGAGGAAGTAAACAAAACATAACGATGTAAATAGTTTATTATAGCGGCTATTCGCCCCTCGGCATTACAATAAAAGTGTAAAGCTCGAGCCTTTACCATAGATCGTTAACACTGTTAGTTCTCAATTTACGAAAATATGGGGGGTAAAACATGAAAAGAAAGCTTGTCAGTTCTGTTCTCATGACTACACTGATGGTTGCATCGTTAGCGGCTTGCAGCAATAATGAAAGCGCTTCAAGCTCTACGAATGCGCCGCAGCAAACTTCCAATACCCAAAAAAACGAAACCGTTGATCCGTTGGGGAAATACGCTCAGCCGGTCACCGTTACCGAAGTGCTAGGTTTCCGTCCTCCGGAAGACCCGAAAACGCCAAAGGGAATTACGCCCGATCAGAACGCCTATCTGAAAGATTTGAAAGAAATGCTGAATATTGATCTAAAGTATTTGTGGAGCGTACCGACCGAACAATACGAGCAAAAATTTTCTCTTGCTGTTGCTTCCGCAGATTTGCCTGACATCTTGGATTTGGATGCGCTGCAATTTGAGAAATTGAAAAGTCAGGGTATGCTTGCAGATCTGACGGATGCTTATAATAAATACGCATCTCCCGCTTTGAAGAATTATATGCAGGTGGATGGCGGGTTTGCTATGAAGACCACAACAACCGATGGCAAACTATTGGGTATTCCTGGTTTCGAGGATCCGTATTTATCGACACAGCTATTGTGGATTCGGAAGGATTGGCTGAACAACCTTAATCTACAGCCTCCGAAAACCATTGACGATTTGGAAAAAATAGCTGATGCCTTTGTCAAAAATGACCCTGGCAAAACCGGTAAAAATGATCGATATGGCATTGCGATGCAGAAATCCCTCATTGGTTGGGGATTTGATGCGAGGGGTGTTTTCAATGGCTATGGTACGGCTCCAAAAGCTTGGATTAAAGGGAAAGACGGCAAGCTTGCAGCGGGTGAAATCCAGCCTGAAACGAAAAACGCTTTGGCCAAGCTGCAGTCCTGGTATCAAAAGGGGCTTATTGATAAGGAATTTGCGCTGAAAGATGAGAACAAGGTTGTGGAAGATATTGTTGCCGGCAGGGTCGGTATTTCGTACGGTGAATGGTGGTACCCGAACTGGCCGCTTAATATTAACAAGGACAAGGATCCAAATGCAGAATGGGAAGCTTATCAAATTCCATCGTTGGATGGTCAGCCAGGGAAATCAATGGTGGGCAAGGTGCGGATGAGCCACATTATTGCAGTAAACAAAAAAGCGAAAAATCCGGAAGCTGCGATTAAAATGATAAATTTCTATCTCGAAATGGGTAAAAAACAGTATCTGGAGAAAAACAAAGCGGAAAACGGGTATGTTTACAATTGGTTCGTGCCGAGAATCTACAACCCTGCTCAAATTGAAACCATTTACACAGAGGTCAACAAGGCCTTGGATGCCAAGCAAGAGGCGATTACGCTTGATGATGATAACTACAAAAATGTCGCAGACGTGTTTAAGGCAACCAAGGAGTTCCTTGCAGGCGACACGACGAACGCAACCAAAGGTTCAAATTGGGGCCAATATTATAGCCGTGCAGCTAAAAATGGCGGTTGGGGCATAACGCGCCAAATTCGTGACAGCAAGCAAGTGTTCTTTAACGAGTTCTACGGTGTTCCGACGGAAACACAGGTCGAAAAGGGAGCGCAGCTGGATAAGCTTCTCGACGAAACCTATACCAAAATCATTATGGGCGCATCGATAAGCGAATTCGATAAATACGTAGAGAGCTGGAAGAAGCTTGGCGGAGACGATATCACGAAGGAAGTAAACGAGTGGTACACGAAGAATGCCGTAAAATAAGGTGAACCATAGAACGGGGGGAGAGGAGTTTCTTACAATCTCTCCCCCATTTCATTAAAGTGGGACGTTTGAATTTGTGTGCGATTGGAGGCTTCACAGTTGAGAATAAAAACAGAAATGCCGCTGCATCTGATGCTTCTGCCTGGCGTGTTGGTTACACTTGTATATGCTTATGGCCCTATACTTGGAGTCGTGATGGCTTTTCAAAAATTTGAACCGGTGCTTGGTTTTTTTAAATCGAAATGGGTCGGGTTCAAAAACTTTAAATATGTATTCAATCTGCCGGACTTTCATCAAGTCATGTGGAATACGATACTCATTTCATCTTTGAAAATTGCCTTTTCCTTGCTCGTTCCACTCGTATTGGCGCTTTTACTGAATGAGATTACAAAAAAATGGTTTCAGCGAATGATCCAAACAAGCATTTTTTTACCGTTTTTTCTCGCGTGGACCGTACTGGGTGGGGTTATTCTCGAGTTATTTTCATTGAGAGGCCCGGTTAACGATCTGATCTCAAGCTTCGGTCTGGAACCGATTATGTTCATGGGCAGCAACAATTGGTTTCGAGCCATCATGGTCGGTTCGGATGTTTGGAAAGGTATGGGCTACAATATGATCATTTTTCTGGCTGCCATCACAGGCATTAACTCAAGTCTTTACGAGGCTGCAGAAGTAGATGGTGCTGGTAAATGGAAACAAATGATTCATATCACATTGCCGGGAATGATGCCCATCATTATTTTAATGAGCACATTAAGTCTGGGCAATATATTGAACGCAGGGTTTGATCAAATCTTGATCATGTATAATCCAACCGTTTATCAGGGTGCTGATATTATTGACACGTTCACTTACAGGCTCGGTCTATTCAGCCAACAGTTTGCGCCTGCGGCAGCAGTGGGGTTGTTTAAGTCAGGCATATCCGTCGGATTGGTGTCGTTATCATACTATCTTGCGTACAAATTCAGCAATTACCGAATATTTTAGACGGCTGGGGGATTTCATATGGTTTATAAACCATCGTTGAGCAGAAAGCTATTTGTCTTGATGAATGCTTTGGTACTGACTTTCATAACAATTATAGGTATTGTGCCGTTCATTCACCTTTTGGCTGTATCGTTAAGTTCCAACACGGCGGCGATGGCCGGCGAAGTTAAGCTGCTGCCGATCGGTTTTACACTCGATGCTTACGTGTATCTCGGACATAAGGTGGAATTTATTAGGTCACTACGTGTTTCGGTGGAAAGGGTCGTGCTCGGAACGGTAATCAACATGTTTCTAGTTTTTATTACGGCCTATCCGCTTGCCAAAGAAACGGAGCAGTTTCGCTCCCGAACTGTGTATGTGTGGTTTTTTGCGGTTACGATTTTTTTGGGAGGAGGACTTATTCCGACGTATATGATCGTGAAATCGACTGGGCTGATTAATACGATCTGGGCGCTTATTTTGCCTGGAGCACTGAATGTATGGAATATGATTATGATGCTGAACTTCTTCCGAGGCATTCCGAAGGAAATGGAAGAGGCGGCTACGATCGACGGAGCCAATCATTGGACGCTGCTGTGGAAAATATATTTGCCTGTATCGTTGCCAGCGATTGCAACCATTGGGCTTTTTACCATTATAGGACACTGGAATTCTTGGTTTGACGGCATTCTCTATATGAACTCGCCGGACAAATACCCGCTGCAAACGTACCTTTCCACGTTAATAACAGCCATGAATGCACAAATGCAGTCCGTTAACGTCGAGCAGCTCAAACAGCTGGAGAATCTCAGCGAGAAAACGCTCCGAACTGCGCAGATTTTCATGGGCGCGCTGCCGATTCTCATGGTTTACCCATTCATGCAAAGATATTTTATCAAAGGTATGACAGTAGGCAGTGTGAAGGAATAAAAATAAGGCGGGATAGACAATGGAGAAAATAACAATTGCATTAATCGGAGCTGGACAAAGAGGAGTCAATTATACGGGATATGCGCTTGAACATCCGGATGAGCTGCAGGTCGTTGCCGTTGCGGAACCGAACCAGCAGAGAAGCCATAAGTTTAAATTGCTGCATGGATTGCCTGATGAGATGTGTTTTGAGAACTGGGAGGATTTATTGGCCAGACCTAAACTGGCAGATGCCGTGCTTATTTGTACGCAGGACAACATGCACTATGAACCGACGATGAAAGCGTTGGAAGCGGGATATCACGTACTGCTCGAAAAACCGATGTCCCCCGATCCGCTGGAATGTATCCGTATGGGTGAGCGTTCGGAGCAATATGGGCGTGTATTTTCGATTTGTCATGTTCTCCGCTATACGAATTTCTTCGGAACAATCAAAACGTTGTTGGACGAGGGAGTGATTGGCCAGCTCATGTCTATTGGGCATAATGAGAATGTAGCATATTGGCATCAGGCGCATAGCTTTGTCAGAGGCAATTGGCGCATAACCGCCGAATCGAGTCCGATGATTTTGGCCAAATCCTGTCATGACCTGGATATTATTCTTTGGTTAGCTGGGGCGGATTGCACTTATGTATCATCTTTCGGATCGTTGTCTCATTTTAAAAAGGAAAATGCCCCGAAGGGAGCACCGCAGCGATGCTTGGACGGATGCCCTGTCTCGGATACATGTCCATATTATGCGCCTAAAGTGTATCTTACGGACAATATACACTGGCCAACTTCAGCGATCAGTGATGATCTTAGCTTGGAAGCCCGAACGAAAGCGCTGCAAGAGGGGCCGTACGGCAAATGCGTGTATCATTGCGACAATGATGTAGTTGACCATCAAGTCGTTAATATGGAATTTGCCAATGAAGTGACGGCTGCATTTACGATGAGCGCATTTACGAATGATTGCAGTCGAACCCTCAAACTGATGGGAACAAAAGGCGAAATTCGCGCTGCCATGGAGAAAAATGAGATTGAAGTGATTGACTTTGAAACAGGCACGACAAAGCAAATCTTACTTGAAACACCGGGAGGTCATATTGGTCACGGAGGCGGTGACTTCGGCTTGATCCGCGATTTTGTGAAGCTGGTTCAGCAGGGCGGGCAAGGAAAGGGGTTAACTTCTGCAGCTCATTCGGTACAGAGTCACCTGATGGCATTTGCAGCGGAGCGGTCAAGGGTAGATCGAAGAGTGATCAATATGAGAGAATTTAGATTCGATGGAGCATAGGCGGTGGAGTTATGAAAAAACGACTACAATATCGAGATGATGGTACGTTTGTCATCGTACAATTTTCCGATGTGGAATTTCTCGACGAATTTGATTATGACCCGGAAACACCGAAGTATGATTCAGAGACAAGAGCGCTTATGGAACGAATCATCGAAGCCGAGAAGCCTGATCTCATTGTGTTTGCCGGTGATGTAATCGCAAGTAACCGGGCGAGAGATCCAATTCAATCGTTCCGCCAAGCCGTTGATGTAGCAGAGATGAGCTGCATTCCATGGGCAGCCGTGTTTGGCAATCACGATTCGGAGGGTGAAGTGCCGAGGAAAATGATGCATGAGCTGCAATTGCAGCATGAATTTTGTGTGGCAGAACCGGATCCAGAAGGTGTTAATGGGGCCGGGAACTTTGTCGTAACTGTAGCGGGTAAGTCCGGTGAAACGGCGGCGGCGCTGTATTTCGTGGATAGCGGCGACTACTCAACAATCGGTGATCGGGTAGGCGGATATGACTGGATTCGCAGAGATCAAATCAATTGGTACGTGGGCAAGTCGCGAGAGCTGACAAGAGGAATCGGTGAACAACCGCTGCCTGCGCTTGCCTTCTTCCACATTCCCCTACCGGAGTACAATGACGTATGGGATTTCCACGTATGCTACGGGCATCGTTATGAATCTTGCTGCTCTACTCCTGCGATTAATTCAGGTATGTTTGCGGCAATGGTGGAGATGGGCGATGTAATGGGGACGTTTGTCGGTCATGACCACGGCAACGATTTTTGGGGAACCCTTCATGGTATTCGCCTTTGCTACGGACGTTCGACAAGATATGTAAGCTACGTGGATGGTGTGCGTCACGACCTGCTGCCTACAGGAGCAAGAGTCATTCGACTGAAGGAGGGTGAGCGCCGGTTCGATACGTGGATTCGTCAGAATGACGGAACCGTCGTGGAGGAGCAGCCGGAGCATCGGCCTGAAGGTAGGAAAGTGGAGTGAGTATCCTTCTGCTCTTACGGTTGAAAAATTCAAAAAAGAAAACGATAGTTAAACATTGGAAGGGCTGCCGCGAGGCAGCCTTTCTCTTCACTTCGCTAACGTGATTTTTAATATGTTTGGTCCCATACATGTAAAAAATGGAGAACTAGAAAGACAAGTTGTACTCCATATAACAATTCCCTTGATTTCTGCTTGGCTTTTTTGCAACATTCAGTTGAAAAAACGCGAATTAGCTTGATTAAATAGTTGAAGTTGCAGTTTGTACAACATTTTCAGCCCATTTGTTGCGAAATGGCCTGTATAGGACCAAATAGTTGTACATGTGAGTCAATTTCATAATGCAATTTGCCCCAGGTAATACCCGCCGAAAATTGCGGTATTATTTTTTAAAATTAGCTCGCTTGCTTAACAATCCCAATTTGTTGGTTCATCCG
>NZ_JCAUAS010000026.1:0-83381 GCF_059692075.1 Paenibacillus sp. J31P190
ACGAGCGTCGAATTCATTCGAGCTTGTATGACTATTCTCCCAAAGAATTTCTCGAGAAGTTAAAGAAAAATGAAGTAAAGCCGTTTAAACTCGCAATTTAATAAGTAATCTATTGCTTTAGTCGACTAGTGTCCAGTATTAGGGGGTTATACCGAATTGTTGTACATTATGCAACAACGAAGGAAGAAAGGGGAGAACTTGGCAGCAATTGTTGCACTTTCTACAACATCAAAAATATGGATTCATTTATTTAACATCCGGCAACCTCACGTGAGAATGTATGACGATATTCCAATTAAGACACATCAATATATAACTAGATTGGATGAAGGAATCGGTGGTCTCATTATTCCAGTATTTTAGACACCTGACTGGCCTCTGTGTCTAATTCCTTAGACACTTTGTCATACTACTGATTGCACCAGCAAATAAGAAACAAGATCCCCTTCAAACGATATGCCAGCTGCATCTTGTTCATCCTCCCTATTCAAGTACACAAAAAGCTGCTGATAAACTAAATATCAGCAGCTTTCTATGCTTAAAATTTGCCTTTTACACACGCACCGCGAGTTTACTGATCATTTTGATCGTCATTTTCATGGTGCCCGCCCTTTTTATTTGAAGGTACTGCAGTTACACTATGCCCTACTGGTACTTTGACTTCTGCATAGCTAATAGTAACACCGTTAACTGTTTTGGTTTCTGCCTTTATAGCTGACCCATTCACTTGAATATAACGGTATGAACCCGCAAACTGTGCTTCCCAGTTGATCCCTTTTGTACCGGAATTGTTTCTTAAAGTACTCTTCGTCGCACCGTCGTGTCTCAAGTAGACATCGTGATCTCCCAAAGCAATATGGTTGAGTTCCAACCACTGAATGTCTTGCGGCAGACGGGATAGGGTAGACAACTTGTTTTGAGGCGCATTCGGAGTCATTCCCATCAATCCTTCAACGGTTTGGCTGATTAATGTAAATGAGACTTCCGGATAATCGCCGTTTGTTCCTTGGCTGCTTACCTCATGCGGTTCGTTTAACCTGTCGATGATATACTTCATCCACTTCCAACCGAGTTCATTTTTTCCATAAGGGAAAAAGGTATCCGGCAAGTACGTGAATGCTTCGATATTTACCGGCGCCTGTCCGGGCGTCTCACTCATACTGTCGATCAGACCAAGGAATTGATCTGTCCGCTCGCCAGCTTCGGTAATTTGCTTCATCGGCATGAACCAGCTCGCTTCTTTTCCAAAGCTGCTGTAAGCTTTGCCCCCTGCTTCATAGCCACGCACATAACCGGACTCAATTCCTTTGACTCCCCAGTCCGAGTTAAAGTATTTTTTAGACGCTTGTGCCTTTTCTTTAAACTCCTGGTACTTTTTCATGTCGCCTTTTTCTTTGGACAAATTGGCATAAGCAAGCAGCGCTTGATACTGGGATGCGATGCCATCCCCCGCTTCCACAACAGCCTCGCCGTTGCGTTCATCATAAGAAGCTGCGCCATCGAAAATGCCTTTTCCTGTTCCTTCAGCCACTCCGTTCTTTATTTGCCCGTCATGCAGCGCAATAAAATCCGTCACTGCTTTATCGTAGTAGGTCCAAAGTGTTTCATCGGTCAAATAGTTCTTGTCGCCGGTCCATAAATACATGCTGTAGGCTTTCTCAACAAGCTCGAACACAGCGGGAACTTCTCTGACAAAACTATTCGCGTTACGATAGTCCAATTTGAAAATAGAACCATCGAAATTGAGCGCCCATGCCGGGTACCATTTATGCGTTTCGTTCGCCGTTCCAGCAAATGCCTTCAACATGGAGAAATTTTCTCGATCCAGTCCCAATAAATGAGCGCCCGACATCTGATGAGCCATATCCCTGGAATAGAAGGCGTATCGGTGTGCATACCCCGCCCAGTAGGATGGCATGTAATCCTTGATTTCAGGTGAGTTTCTATAGGTTTCATCCCTATTAATCAGGCCTTGCTTACCTGTTCTTACATATGACTTTGCTTTTGGCTTAGCCCAATTGAAAGCATCTTTTATTTTCGCATTGGAGGAATCGATCGTGATTTCTTTGTCAGCTACTGAACACTCCACTGTCCACAGCTGTGTCGTGCCGTTCTTCCCTTTAATCTTATAGATCAACGGATTGGTAAAATCCTGCACTCTGCCTGTTGACGGAGTAACAGAAGCACCTTCTGAAACGGCGATTTGCGGGGCAATCGTTTTCACATTCGTTCCATAAGGCACTGTAAACGAAACCTTCTTAGCTGCTCCATCTACCCTCGAAAAGCCGATCTGATTCGGTACCGTGAGGGAGACGATATTGGCAAGTTCAGGCAGTGGATTCGTATTCCCGGAGTCATACAACAAATAAGAGTCGTCAATTTCAACCCATTTGTCGTTAGCGTTAATGCCTGTGAAATACACTTCAACAAGAGCGCCTTTTTCCAGTAATATGCCATTAACTGTCTGTGTCACAGGTAGACTGCTCTTAGTTACGTCGCCGCTTTTGATATCACTGCCCTCAGGGAACCTGATGCCGAACTTTGCACCGTTTTCATCAGCCATGTTGAATATGACCTGTAATTTATAATACCCTGTAGCAGGCACTGTTACGGTTTGGAACAAGTACGTAGCCGCCCCAGGATCCAAGTAGGCAATAACATTATCGCCTGACTTATATGTAAACGCACCATCATAAAGCCAATGTTGTTTCGCAGCATCAAAATTCGAGTTTCTGATCAAATTCTCAGCTATTGGTCCTATCGGATTGCTCATGGCTGCTTGCCCCTCCTTACCAAACAAATCTACGGGAGTTATTTCAAATCTCACATATTTCCCATTAAGTCCAACTGCTGGAACAAACGTTTTGCTTACTTGTCCATTAGTCTCCTTGTATACACCATCCCGAGTATCTGAAACCAACCATCTAAATCGGGTAGCTCCCTCCTTATGCCCATCTGGATCTGTGAAGGTATAGCTGCCAGCTAACTTCTGTTCGGTCCATGCGTTGCCTGAAACTGAAACATTTGAAGCTAGAGGAGCCGTATTAGGAAAGTTGTTAAAATCAAATTGAAAATTGAAGTTATCCGCCTCTATTCTTTTATTTGCTGATGATAAATAGATTTCGACTTCATCGTTTGCCTGAAGCTGGATACCTGTTACAACTTGCTGCTTGTACACACTTGCCGTCACCGACACGCTTTTGATATCCGTACCTTCTGTTCGTTTCACGCCAAAGCTGCCTCCACCCTCTTCAACATGGAGCATTGCTGAAAGATTATAGTTTCCTGTTAAAGGGACTTTGATTTTTTGGAAAACGGTGCTGCCCGCCTCAATGTATACAGCGTTCGATACCGTATTGTTATAGGCGATTGTCGTAATTCCTGCCTGGCCCGAATGTGCCCAATCGCCCATTCCACTTTCAAATCCGGGATTAACAGCTAGGTTCACACTTTTGGTATCATCGCGAAGAAGTTCGAATTCATCGACATTAACCCAATTCGGTTGAGCGTTACCGCCGGTTACATAAACCTCCACTTGATCGCCTGCGTTGAGAGTGATATCTGGTATCTCGTATCGCGTATAACTGGATTTACCTATTGTTGTAACACTGTTTATTTCGCTTCCGCCAACTTTTTTTACGCCTAATTTACCTCCGGGTCCCCCTGTAGAAAACCAAGCAGATAGGTTATAACTTCCTGTAACTGGGATGGTCACCTGTTGAGAAATCGTATTACTGCTGCCCGGATCTAACCAGGCTTGGTTCTTTCCAGATTTAACATTATTAGAAGCAACGCCGGCACTTCCGCTTTTTGTCCAGTCAACAATCCCCGATTCAAAACCAGCGTTTTTAATCAGATTTTCCGCGTCCGCATGTACGTTAGAAATAGGAATAAATAATTCATGAAATGTCGCAAACAAAAAAGATAGAACCACAAGTAGCGGCATAACCCTGCTGTTTTTTCTCATAACTTCCCTCCCACATGCAGCTCGAATATAGCTCCAATTATTAACCCTTCACCATTGAAATACAACAGAGCCGTAAGGACCGACCTCGTCGTCGACACCTTCCATTGCGGCAAAACTCTTCACCCTCTTATTTGTAACAAAATCCATAATGTTCCATACCATCACACAAGATAAACCTAGCCTGCGACTAGGTCCTTAAGATAGCGGATTAGGTAGAACTGAGTAAGCAAGCTCAGTTTGCTTATTCATTCTAATATCATGGCATCTTGTCATATTAAGAGCACAGCACATGCTTATTAGTTATTAAACGTTACTTTCAAGGCGTATTTGCCAACAATAAGCACGACTAGCTTGCTTATGCAAGCATAACAGGGACTATGAAGTGAAATAAGCAACTTTAGTTGCCTTACTCACTTCTTGAACCACGTGCTTACTCCATAACCCAAAACATATTAATTCTGGCTTGTAAAAAGAGGGGAATCCCCCTCCTTTTTTACTTGAACGAGGGAAGCCAACTTCCATGTGCTTCGATGAGTTCGTCGCATAGCGCAACGGTATCGTCGATAGACAGTTCAGCAGCTGTGTGCGGATCCAGTAATGCAGCATGGTAGATATGTTCTTTCTTCCCAGTCATAGCAGCCTCAATTGTAAGCAATTGCGTATTGATATTCGTTCTATTAAGTGCAGCGCATTGAGGAGGCAAATCCCCCACATAGGTCGGAGTCACGCCACTTGAGTCAACTAGGCACGGCACCTCTACGCAAGCTTCCTTCGGCAGGTTCGTAATCAAACCTGTGTTCATGACGTTTCCGCCAATTTTAAACGGATTGTTCGTTTCCATCGCTTCAAAGATGTAAGACGCATATTCTAGCGTCCTCGTATGAGTCAAGTTTTTATTGCCTACAAGCTCTTCACGCATCGTTTTCCAACGCTCGATTTGGTTTACGCAGCGGCGAGGATATTCGTCAAGCGGAATATTAAATCTGTCAACAAGTTCCGGATATTGCCGCTTGATGAAATACGGATGGTACTCAGCATTGTGCTCGGACGACTCCGTAATGTAATACCCGAAACGAAGCATCATTTCAAAACGAACCATATCATCATGCTTCTCTTTTTGTTTCTCGCGCGCACGTTGTTTGATTTCAGGGTATAAATCGACGCCATCCTTCTTCACTTCAAGAAGCCATGCCATATGATTGATGCCCGCAATTTTCCACTGCACTCCAGTGTGATCCATGCCTAAATGCTCAAATATATGCGGCACACAGACTTGAACGCTGTGACACAACCCAACCGTCTTGACTCCGCCATAGGTGTTCATAACATTGGTCAACACAGCCATCGGATTCGTATAATTCAAAAACAACGCATCCGGACACACTTCCTGTATGTCTTTAGCAAAATCAAGCATGACCGGAATCGTACGCAGGTTGCGGAAAATCCCTCCAATTCCAATCGTATCCGCGATCGTTTGCCGTAAATCGTATTTCTTAGGAATTTCAAAATCGGTAATGGTACACGGATCGTATCCACCCACCTGAATGGCATTGACAACATAAGCGGCTCCGCGTAAGGCTTCCTTACGATCGGAATAGGCTTTAACGACACACGTGCTCCCCATTGTCTGTTTCAAGTTATTGAGCATATTTTCGGAATCCTTCAATCGCTCCGCGTCGATATCAAACAGCGCCAGTTCAAATCCTTGAAGCGCTGGTGTGAGCATACAATCCCCTAAGACATTTTTTGCGAAAATGGTGCTTCCCGCACCTAAGAAAGTAATTTTTGACATGTATGGTTCCTCCAATATGATCGTTTTATCTTTTATTTATTAAGCACAACTAGCCTTTGACTGCGCCAAGCGTAAGCCCGCCGACAAAATATTTTTGCATGATCGGATAAACAAAAAAGATCGGTAATGTAACAATCATCGTTAAGGCGGCACGCAGTGTAGTTGGTGATAAATTTCTCAACTTTTCGCTCAGTGCTAGCGGATTTCTTAACTCTTCGAACGCTTCTACTTCTAGAAGCAGTCTTTTCAAGTAAATAGGCAGCGTATCCCAGTTCCCGTTTGAATTGTAGATCACCGTATCCAGCCAATAATTCCAGTGGCTTACCGAACTGAATATGGCGATTGATGCAAATACAGGTATCGAAACCGGGACCGCAATACGGACAAATATGCCAAGCTCGCTTGCACCATCAATTCTAGCCGATTCAAATAAGGAGTCAGGTATACTTTCCATATAAGAAGCCATATACAGCATCCAAGTCGCATTAAACATGGCCGGAATCCAGTAAACATTGAACGAATCCGTCAATCCGAGGCCAAGAAAAACCAGATAAGTTGGAATTAAACCGCCGCTGAAATAGATCGTTATTATGAAGATGACTTTCATCATCTTTCTTCCGGAGAAATGCTTGATCGTAACGATATAAGCCAAGAGTCCAGTTGAAAGCACACAGGTAAGCGTGCCGATAACTACTCGCATAATGGAAATCGATAAACTGGAAAGTAGTCTCTGATCCTGAAATAGAAACTGATAGGCGCTGAACGATAATTTGCGTGGCCATAAATAGATGCCGCCTTTCAATGCATCGGTTCCATCATTGAAAGAGAGTGCAAGCAAGTTTAAAAAGGGATACACTACAAGCAGGCCAAAAATTAATAAAACCATTACATTTAAGACATCGAATATTTTGCCGCCTAGCGATTGTTTTGAGAATGTAGTGACCATGTAGGCTTCCTCCTAGTAGAGTGACGTATCCATCACTTTTTTCGTAAAGCGATTGGCCCCGAATACTAAACTAATCGCAATGATTGATTTGATTAATTCAATGGCGGTTGCAAATGAATAGTTCCCCAGTTGAAGTCCATATGTGAACACATACGTGTCTATGACTTCCGAATAGTCTCTAGTTTGAGAATTTCCGATCAAGAGAGGGGCTTCCAGACCTGCCGTAAAAATACTACCCAAGCTCAGAATCCACAATACGACAATCGTGGGGCGAATAGCAGGCAGTGTAATGTGCCACATGCTTTTGAATCTGCCGAGGCCATCCACTTTTCCTGCATCGTACTGCTCAGGGTCAACACTAGTAATTGCCGACAAGTAAATGATGGAGTTCCATCCAACATTTTTCCACACGCCGAGTCCCGTGATAATCCCCCAGTAATATTTCCCGCCGTCACCCAGGAAGGATATAGGTTGATCACTGAATCCGAAACGCAGCAAAAATTCGTTAAAAATCCCTTCATTACCAAATAGGGTAAAAGTAATACTGGCAATGACTACCCATGAAAGAAAATAGGGCAAGTAAGAAGTAGATTGGATAAATTTACGAAAAGGCTTACTGCGAACTTCATTTAGCAGTAAGGCCAAAATAATTGGCGCCGGGAATCCAAACAAAATATTCAGCCCACCGATGGCCAGCGTATTCCGCATAAGCATGGGGAAATCCGGCGAAGCAAAGAACGTTTTGAAATGCAGTAAGCCTACCCACTCACTCTTGAATACAGAAGTTCCGGGATTGTAATTCATGAAGGCTGTAATTACGCCTAACATAGGTAAATACTGCATGACAGCAATAAAGATGAGAATGGGGATGCAAAGCAACCAAATTTGACGCTCTCTAACAAATCTTCTCTTAAACAATTGAAACTTTGTCTTCTTTTTCGCCATAGAACTTGTTCCATAGTCATTAAGCTCATGCACAGTGCTCTCCATAAGTACCTCCATATCCGACTGTTTTGATTCACTGAGACAATTCGGACAAAGGAAAGGAAGGAGTGACCCTTCCTTTCGTTATTGTTATTTCCACTCTTTTAATCTTCTTTGGTATTCATCGGTTTTATATTTCTCGATCTTATCCAAGCCTGCCGCATTCAGCTTTTCTTTCAGGGCTGCGTAATTGCTGCGGCTCTCTTCTTCCGTCTTGCTCATAACTGCTTTAGCCCACTGCGACTCAAGCAAATCTTTCACTTGCTTATCGGTTATTGCCAGCGGGTCATTGGCAGGAATTTTGATATCCCCAACGGTATTGTCATAAATCGTATCTTTCAAATTGTCGTTCATCATCTTTTTCCATTTCGCATTATCGTTGAAGTTTTGATCAAACCAATATGCGCTTTTACCGTCATCTTTTGTAATGCCTTGGCTAGTAACCAGATTATACATATCCATGCCGAGTAGATCACCAGCATCGTAATCAAATTTGGAATCGATAATTGCTTGTTTCTGTGATTCAACAAAACTGGCTTTCCCGTCTTTGAAGTTCCACACTGATTTGTCGGTATTCGGAACTCCCCAACCGATTAATCTTGTACCGGTATCTGTCACAGAGTAATTTAACCATTTCACAATTTCTTCCGGGTTTTTGGCTTTATTCGTTATCACCGTCATACCTGTGCTTCGCGAATTCTTCCCTGACAAGTAAGCTTTATCAGCAGTCGCAGCTTTTGCGCTCACTTGCATAAAACGCTTCTCTTCATTCCAGTTCGGATCGCTCTTCTGCCACACTTCGTGTCCTGCGTTCCAACCAATCCACCATGCGCCAATGAAGCCCATAACACGATCCGTGGACATTTTAGCTTTCATATTCTCGTACTTGTTAATAAATGTATCTGGATCGAGCAAGCCATCGCGATAAATCTTGTTCATGAAAAGCGTAAGCTCAAGACCTTCAGGCGTGTTAATCCAATGCGTAATCTTGCCGTCAGCGCTGATTTTATTCCCGTCTTTCAGTCCCCACATGCCAGCCAAAGTCGGAACGATCTTCTCCGCAACCGGTGCAAAACCAGAGAGCGCATACGTCTTTTCACCTTTATCATTCTTCGGATGCTTCTCCTGAATTTTCTTCAGCACATCATAGTATTGATCTGGCGTTTCAAACTTCGGAGTCCCAAGTTCTTTCCAGTAGTCATAACGAATATGTGCTGAGAAATCCGGGATTGGCAGTGATCCCCAATAACCTGGAAGGGCATACAATTTGCCGTTCGTTAAGTATGTTTTATACAGATCACCCAATTGTGTCTTGACGTTCGGCGCTAACTTGTCGATAGTTGGACCAAGTTCAAGCACTTTACCTTGTGCGACCCACTTGGCTACCGTCGCCTCGTCCATATTGGCAATCACTTCTGGATAATCGCCTGAAGCAAGCATCAAATTCAACTTATCTTCTTTCTTAGCATCAAAAGTAATTTTATTAATGTTGACGTTAAATTTCTCCAATAAGAATTTATGCATCAAATCGCTATTCTTTTTGGTCTTGTCAGGGTTGATCGCATCTGCATAGTAGTAACTAAACTCAATTGGCTTACTAGGCACTTCCCAGCCAAACTCGTTCGTTGCGGCTTTTGCTGTTTCTGTTTTTGTTTCAGTCGTAGCTTTTGGTGTTTCAGATGCTTTGTTGTCAACCTTCTGTGTGGAGCATCCAGCAACAACACTCATCGTTAGTGCCGCAGACAACATAACTCGCAATGTCTTTTTCAAATCCGACCCCTTCTTTCATTTAAATTAGTTTAAAATGATTGCGCTTTCAAAACCGTCCTTTAAGATTTCCTCCTGCATCCCAGCATCCCCATTCTGTGACCATACATTCTGTTGTAAGCAAGTTGTCTTTGCAAATTTGATTGGTGAATCACTCCACTTTTTTATTTTACTAATTATTTTCTAAAAATACAATAGTTTTTACTAAAATACTTTGATTTAACCCCTAGTATTTGATTATATTTACTAAACATACGCGTTATTCAAAAATTAATGTAATGAAAAATGGTAAAGCGACAGATTCACCTATTCGCTTTACCACACCTTATTCGTTCTATTTTGCGTCTGCAGTGTGCGCACCACAACTCTTTCTCACCATAAGCTTCGTTGGAATGGTTACATGCAGCGGCAGTTCTCGCCCTCTAAGGCGGTCGACCATCAACTTAACCGCTGTTTCCCCCATTTCTTCCATAAACACTTTGATACTCGTTATTGGAGGAGTCACAAACGAAGCTAGATGAATGTCGTCAATACTAACAATTGCTATATCGTCAGGCACTTTATAATCAGATTCGCTCACTGCTTTAAGTGCAGCAATCGCCATAGGATCGCTGCCAATCACGAAGGCGGTAGGCACATCTTCCGCTTCCAGCGCTTGTTTCATTAGCTCATACCCAACTTCGGCGCGCCAATCACCGACAAACACATAATTAGGATTGAATAAGTCCATTTCTTTCAAAATGACTTCAAACTCTTTTTGCCGAGCATCCGTATTGAACATTTTGCCTTCCGAGGTTCGGATATAGCTGATACCGCCAATATAACCAATTTTTCGATGACCTAGTTGAAGTAAATGATCCAAAGCTTGCCTGGTCGCTTTGGGCAAATCGAACATCACGGAATCAAATTCATCACTAAGCACATAATCGATAGAAACGATGTTTGGCGTACGGGTCGATTGGTTGATGATATCGATATGCACCTTTCCAATGACGAATAATCCATCCAACTGATCCACATCGATGTTCGTGTTAGATTCATCCATAAATCGGAACACTCTGCTAATGTTAATCCCGTACTTTACGCACTCCTTCTCGATGCCTTGCCGGATAGACAAGTAGAAGGGATCCGAATATTCCATCTGCTCGGAACACCAGATTAGTAAACCAAACTTTAGCTGCTGCATGTCACTTGGTTCCGTTTTCTGCTTCCGCTCATTTCTGCGATAGTTCAACTTACCTGCCGTCTCCATAATTCGATGCCTTGTTTCGTCAGGTACATTGAACGTCGTATCGTTGTTTAACACCCTCGAAACCGTAGCCGAAGAAACTTGAGCGATTTTGGCAATATCTTTAATCGTGGCTATCATCATCACATACTCTCAATACATTTTTGAAGCTATTCGTATACCGTTGCCACGCCGCAAGGGGGAATATCCAAACGATGAATGCCAGCATTCAGTTCCAAACGTTCCTTAGTCATCAACTGACCCTTACAATCTCGAACCTCCACCCATTTGACGCCCCAATCCTCTTCCATCTCCACATATATCCGCGAATTCAACGTTCCGTTCACGAACAGAACAAGCTCGGGATGATTGCGTCCTGGTTTGACAGTTACATCGCCATAGGCGCAAACAATCCTTTTATGCCCGTTATCCGCGATGACTAATGGATAAAGAAAATCTGGATGCTGAGGTCTCAACTGGCCGTCTAACAGCACATCGCGATGCTCCCTCCAAAATGATAACCAATAACGCACCATTTGAAGATGCTCTACCGGTAGGCGATCCAGCAGAACTGAAATTTGCGGAACGGAAAATAGCGTGTTTACGATCTGCAGCGCAGAGCTTTCAACCGGTTCTTGCGGATGCCACATTACCATATCGGAATGAACAACCGTATCTCCGCTAATTAACCGGACATCGAGTGTTCTAATTCTATTTTCGATCGCATCATTTGGACAATCCGTTGCCCTAAACATGTTTCCGTATTTTCTCATTAAAGGGCCGATGTAATTTTGACGAAATTCGATCATGACATTAGGCTTTATGAGCCTCAATCTCTCGATAATATCGCTCATTAAGCGGTCTACAGCCTCAGGGATTGAGATATAGTCCATCGAGCTGTCTTCCTTATAAATCGTCTCTTCCGTTCCAACGAAGCTATCTATAAAATCAAGCTTAAAGCCATCAAGATCCCACTCCACCAACGCTGTTTCATACAAGTTAATAATGAATTCCCGTACATCAGGATACCGCGGATCCAGCACGCCTGTTTGCAAGCTATCAATCGTCTTTAGCAATTTGTCTTTAAAGCGATCCCAATTCTTACTCCTGCATCCAACAAAAGGAACCGAATACCATAACAGATATTTCAGACCCATCTGATGTACACAGTCAACATGAGCTTTCATATTGGGAATTTTCTCTTCACATACTTCCCAGTCTCCGCAATAAGCGTAGCCGCGCGTGTTATCAGACGTTTGCCAGCCATCGTCAACAATGACGGCTTCGCAGCCTAATTGTTTAGCTAGCTTACACTCTTGCTCGATCTCTTCCGAAGTAAGTTGCTGATGGAAGCTGTACCACGTTGAATACATGGGAAGTTTAGCTGATTCAGGTACAAGTGCAGGCGTATAACCGGGAAGGGAAACCCACCACTTTTGAACATCATCCAAGCATTCATAATACGCCATCTCTCTCGTGTCCAAGCGCAAAGTCGCTTCGTAAACAGACATGGGTGCACTAGGTTCAAAAAACAGCTTGACCCCGCAGCGGAAAGTTGCTGTCTCCTCATTGACACCTGCTGACAAGGCTACGGAATTGAGCGCATCAGAGAAAGCGAACGTGAGTCGGTTGCTTCCCTGTATGTTAAATAAACTAAAGACTGGCGCAGAATACGTTGATTTGGAAACGACTCCTTCTTCCCAATCCACACGAAGTCTCTTGGAACGATAGGCGCTAGGGTACCAACTGCCCTGAATATCTATGCCCGGATGATGCCAAATTAATTCGATCGTAGGCGGTTGTTGCGGGTTCTCCCCTTCCAACTTGATGTGAATAAGTTCTACACCCTCCTGAACGTTCGCCCGAGTCATCGAGCCGCGAAACTGCTCGTTGCAGCCCGATAATTGAAAATGGTAAGGACCTACCTGTAACGTGCAATTGTTCAAAGCTTCCTCTTTCATGTTGGTTCCTCCATCACAAATACATATATTTACTAAATGTTTACTTGATTTTAGCATTTAAACGATACTTTCTCAATCGTTTTTATTCGGAATTCAGTAAATTTCACTAAAGTAAAAAAAGCCATCCCTCAAATCTATACAGATCTGAGTAGATGGCTTCTTCCTATTTTTACGATTCTATTTTTGTCCCACAACTCTCACGAATGATAAGTTTTGTTGGTATGGTCACATGGAGAGGAACATCACGGCCGTTGAAACGATCAACCAACAGCTTCACAGCCGTAACCCCCATATCTTCCGTAAGCACTCTTACGGTTGTAAGAGGAGGGGAAACGAACGAAGCTAGGGGAATGTCATCGAAGCTTACAATGGCAATCTCGTCCGGTACTTTAATGTCAGATTCCTGCAATGCTTTGAGCGCGGCTATAGCCATTGGATCACTGCCGATCAAAAAAGCAGTTGGCCGATCATCCAATTCTAAGGCTTGCTTCATCAAAAGGTAGCCCTGCTCTGTGCGCCAGTCGTCCACAAACAGGTGGGCGGGTTCGAACCATCCTTTTTCCCGCATGATCGCTTCGTATTCTTTTTGACGTACATCAATGTTATAAACTTTGCCCTCTAGTGTGCGAATATAACTGATTCCGCCAATGTAGCCGATTCTTTCGTGACCAAGCTGAAAAAGGTGATCCATAGCATGTCTAGTCGCTTTGCGCAGGTCGAACATAACGGAGTCGTATTCGTCATCTAACACATAATCGATCGAAACAATATGCGGTATCTGAGTCGATTGTCTCAGCAAATCGATATGCACTTTGCCGATGACGATTAAGCCATCCAGTTCCTCTGCGATATTCATATCGAAGTCATCCATGAACATCACCTTGTCAACGGTAATACCTTGCTTTGCACACTCTTTTCCGATCCCTTGACGAATAAACATGAAATACGGATCTGAGGACTCCAACTGTTCAGAGCCCCAGATAACTAATCCGATGTTTTGCTTTTTTTCAGCTTCTGCCTCAAGGTTCTTATTTGCACGTGATTTCGTTTTTTTATAGTCCAGTTGCTTAGCAACTTCAATTATTCGCTGCCTGGTTTCCTCTGCCACTTGCAAAGTCATGTCGTTATTTAGAACGCGTGAAACAGTAGCACTTGAAACTTGCGCTTTATTGGCTATATCCTTGATCGTTACCAAGCTATCACATTCTTTCGCCATTTAAATAAACAGATATTTACTAAACATTCTACAGACTAATGGCAGCAATGGCAATAATTTGACATTCCAAAAAAAACTGTGGGTTTCAGCATTTCGAGTACGGTCTATAGAACAAACACGGAATATTGTACGCGAAACTGCTTAAATGTACCTTGCTATAGACTTCGAAAACCCTATATGATCAGATTCGAGAAAGCGCTATCATTTCAGAAAGGAGGTAATGGCTCGGTCCGCTAGTTCATGATTTCCACGATTATCTATTATTGAAAAGGAGATGGATTTATGTTGAAATGGTTGAAAAAAACAAAATCTGTTGTGTTCGCATTTTTACTTATACTCACGGTACAATCGGGCTTTGGAGTTTCAGCGGGACAGGTCGCGCATGCCGCTAACAATGGGTTAGCACTGAAACCTTTAATGGGCTGGAGCAGCTACAGCATGCAGGTGTACTCGGGCAATTCCGGATGGATAACAGCAGCGCAACTTAAAGCACAGTCCGATGCCATGCATACAAGTTTACAATCGCACGGCTACAATTACATCAATGTAGACGCAGGATGGAACGGAGGCATCGATGGGTATGGAAGGCCCGTCCCGAGCAGCACCCTGTACCCGAACGGAATCACTGATGTTATTAACTATGTTCATGCGAACGGGCAAAAATTCGGTCTATATATGATACCCGGATTATCGCCACAAGCGTACAACGCTAATTTGCCGATCTTTGGAGCCCCCGGCTGTACGCTGCATGATATCGCCGTCCAACCGCTAACTACGGCAGATTATTGGAATTTAGGCTATAAAATCAATTTCTCCAACCCTTGCGCTCAAAGTTATATAAATTCGATTTCAGATATGTTTGCATCCTGGGGCGTCGATTTCGTGAAGTTCGACAGTGTGACCCCCGGTTCCGGGCATAACGATACATCGATCGATGCACGCGGCGACGTAGCCGCCTGGTCTCAAGCGCTGAGTTCACACAACATTTGGCTCGAGCTCTCTTGGGCTCTGGATCATAATTACGTCGATACGTGGAAGCAGTACGCAAATGGATGGCGCGTGGACTGGGACGTCGAATGTTACTGCACGAATACCGCTCTTACCACTTGGGCCAACATCGCAAGGCTTTTCCCAGATGCCGCTACATGGTGGCGCGATGCTGGACAAGGAGGTTGGAACGATTTCGATTCACTGGACGTTGGCAATGGCGCAATGGACGGCTTGACACAAGATGAACGGCAGACAGCCATGTCGTTATGGGCGATGTCTTCGGCACAATTGTATACGGGCAACGATTTAACCAATCTGGACTCCTTCGGCCTCTCTCTGCTTACGAACGACGAAGTCATCGCTGTCAATCAGGCGGGTAGACCGGCCCATCCGGTATCCACCGCCACCAATCAGCAGGTTTGGTATGCCAATAATGGAGATGGGAGTTACACTGTCGGACTTTTCAATCTCGGTAGTTCCGCTGCGACGGTTAACGTCAACTGGAACGATATTGGTCTGAACGGTGCTGCTACAGTCCGGGATTTATGGAGCCATATCGATTTGGGGACTTACAATTCCGGCTATAGCTCTGTCAATTTGCCATCGCATGCATCGCGGCTGCTCAAAGTAACAGCCACGGGAGGATCCGTGACGGCCAACGACGACGATACCGGTATCAAATACACAGGGGCCTGGCAGCGCAGCAGTAATCGGGGGCTCGGGGACTATTTAGACGACGTGCACTTCACGCAAACGAACAACGATTATTTTGAGTACACGTTTCAAGGCTCGGGAATCGACCTGATTACGGAGAAAGACAACGCTCAAGGCAATATCGACATCTATATCGACAATGTGTTCAAGCAAACGGTCAGCACTTACAACGCTACCCGGCAGCTACAGCAAACCGTCTATAGCATTAGCGGGCTTTCCAACGGTCCACACACCCTTAAAGCTGTCAAAAAAACGGGCACCTATATGTTACTGGATAAATTGCGTTTCAATGTACCGTCTCCGATTCAAGTGAATGACACGGATCCGGCTGTTACTTATACGGGTTCATGGACGCTCAGCAACGGCCGAGGATTCGGTGATTACCAGGATGATGTTCATTACACGCAGACGAACAACGACTATTTCCAATATACTTTCAATGGAACAGGGATAGAGTTCATATCGGAGAAGGATTCTTCTCAGGGCAATATCGATATTTACATCGATAATGTGTTCAAACAAACAGTAAGTACTTACAATAACTCGCGCTTGGCTCAACAAACTGTCTTTAGCATCAGCGGGTTGCCGAGCGGAACGCACACCCTCAAAGCAGTGAAAAAGTCGGGTACCTTTATGCTTTTGGATCAGTTGCGATTCAAAAGCTCCCAAATTCAATACAACAATACGGATTCCGGCATTTTGTACGCCGGGTCGTGGTCGCTTAACAGCAACCGTGGTTACGGGGATTACAACAACGACGTACATTTTACTCAAACGAATAATGATAATTTCCAATTTACATTTACTGGAACAGGCGTGGAATTGCTCACCGAAAAGGATTCGTCCCAGGGCAACGTTGATATTTACCTGGATAATGTATTCAAGGGAACGGTGAATACCTTTAACGCCACCCGATTGAGCAATCAGGTCGTATATAAGATTACGGGACTGTCCAATGCAACTCACACGCTCAAGGCTGTGAAGCAATCAGGCACCTATATGTTACTCGATTCACTCAGGGTCAGCCCATAATGTGAATGATTCTTGCCCATCTTAGTTGTACTGAGCATATTAAAAGGAGCTGCCGCGGCAGCTCTTTTCTCGTTTGTAGAGATTATTTGCGAGCCCTAACACAGCTTCAACGATAAACGTACTTGGAGATCCCAAATATCAAAGCAGGCTATTCCTGTAACTGCCCCATTAGCTCAACAGGCTGCCGATAATTCCGGCAGCCTGTTGTTATAGTGCTCTCGTTGTTCGTTAGCTCAACCTCTTTACAAATACAGGTTAGATTATGAAGGCATCTTACTGTTTGCATATGCAGCCGCCCCGATCATACCAGCCTGTCCGCCTAATTTCGCTTGTTCTATCTTACAAGCATGGGAAGAAAGCTTTAAAGCGTGATTTCGGGCGGTATCGCGTACTGAATTCAGCAAGCGGTCACCAGCTGCCGACATTCCGCCACCAACTATAATTACTTCTGGATTTAATAAGTTGATTACATTCGAAAGACCAAAACCAAGAATCTTTCCTGTTTCATGCATCACCTCAATTGCAAGTGAATCTCCCAGATCGTATGCCTCTGAAATCATCTGGGCAGTAATTGCCGTCCGATCGTCTCCCACCCATTGCAATACGGTACTTGACCGACCTTCCTCAAGCTTGTCTGTAAAGGTTTTAACCATTCCTATCGCAGACGCGTATCTCCCAAGACAGCCTGAGCTTCCACAACGACAAGGGCGACCTTCCCGGTACATATTCATATGCCCAATTTCGCCCGCGCTAGATGTTGTACCGTAGAAAACCTTTCCATCATTTACAATACCAGATCCTAGACCCGTACCTAACGTGATCAATACCAAGTTTTTGTAACCGATGCCTGCACCAAACAGCCATTCACCATACATATTTACCCGCACATCATTGTCGATAAAAACAGGAAAGTCAAAATTGCTTTTCATTTGATTCACAACATGAATGTTTTCCCAATTTGGAAAATTTGGTGAAAATATGGATAGACCTTCATCTGGATCAAGTAAACCAGGGATTCCCATACCCATGCACTTAATAGAAGTTTGATTGATTCCTACGAACGACATCATCTCTTGAACAATTTCTTTCATCTTGTTTAACACATGACTAGGTCCTTTTGCGGCTTCCGTGGGGTCACTTCTTTCGTGAATGCTTTGAAACTCCGTATTGAAAATTGCGGACTTCACATTGGTTCCACCAAGGTCAATTCCAATAACATATTTACTCATAACTATCTCCGCTCTCATATATTATCCGAATGCATATAAATCAGTGTCATTCTTAAGTTACTTTGATTTTCAATAGTCTGGTTTTCGTGACCATACCTGCACGCTCCAGAGTCCTCTTAGAAGCTTCGTTATAGTACCAACATCCACTTACAGGCTTAATACCCTGCTTCTCACACCATTTCCTTAATTGTAAAATGATGACTTTCCCGATTCCTTGCTTTCTATATGCCTCATTAGTAAACATACCTATGCTTGCTAATCCTTTGAACATCTTAGACTTCTCAACTACTCCGATTCCAAGCAACACAGAACCTCTATAGTAGGTGAAGAGTTCTCCACTTGCAATCCGCCGTTCGTATTGGTCAAGAAAATCTCCACAGATTTGTTGTATCTGCTGCAGATCTTCTAAATTAGCAGGGCGGAATGATTCATCACCAGATACATTACTCTCTATGATGTCTGCCTGATTGTCTTGGAAAAAGTAAGCTTGTTTGTTGATCGTGAAGTCCTTATCTATCGCTAGGCTTACAAATAGTTCATCGCAGGTCGGAATGAAAAGGGAGTTCACTTTATTACTTTCAAGTACTTGGCTAAACATCTTCTGAGCGTACATTTGGTAGGGGCGACTGATGTAGAATTGGGTAAGAAGTTCGTTATTGTGAATAGCATAGTAACCCACTACGTTTGATCCCTCTTGGATCATGTAAAAAGTCGATGCTAGAATATGCTCCTCCAAGAAGGAATCAAAAGGTGAAGATAGAGAGCGGATGTATTCTTCAATAAGAAATTGAATTTCATGGATAAGACATTCTTTTATAATCATCCCAAGCCATCCTTTCATGAGAGACTAACATTAATTCCATAGTAAATGATGCATTTCATAAATTAAAGGGAAAGTATTCGTTAAACGAACCTCTCGTTAGCTCTGCCCGACGAACATACTGCGTCCTCCATTAACGCCAAAAATAATAAACGTTCACCCAATAGAGTGAACGCCTACTTACTATCTGCCAACGTTAACGCTTCGCCCCAAATGACCGCAAAACGTAGATACCGCCTTCCTCTGTATCGAATTCAATCCGGTCAGCATCAATCGTACGACAATCAATGATAACGCCCTCCGACACAACGGTATCAACGGGCTGCTTGCTTCTTACTCTGCATAAACCTCCGTGTCGGGATTGCAGGCTCACTTCTGTCCATTCCCCCTGCTCCCACCGGATCTCCACCTCGAATCCACCTCTGGCCAGCAAGCCTTTCACGAACCCGTCAGCCCACGGTGCGGGTAATGCGGGAAGTAGGCTAAGTTCATCGGCATGACTTTGAAGCAGCATCTCGGCGATTCCTGCCGTACCGCCAAAATTGCCGTCAATTTGAAATGGTGGATGCGCGTCGAATAAATTCGGGTAAACGGATGTCTCCAGCAGCTGCCGTACATAGTGATAAGAAGATTCGCCTTCTTCCAACCTCGCGAACAAATTAATGATCCAAGCACAGCTCCAGCCCGTGTGCCCGCCCCCCTGCTCCAATCTTCGCCGAAGCGAGGTACGCACCGCTTCCGCCAACTGAGGATGCTCATGAAGCAAAATTTGATTCCCCGGGTAAAATCCATACAAATGAGACATATGCCGATGCCCAGGTTCATTTTCCATGAAATCCTCTATCCACTCCTGGAGTTGTCCGTACTGCCCAACCTGCAGCGGATAAAGTCGTTCCCTTGCCTGACTCAGCGCAGATTGGAAGTCCTGATCAACCTCCAAAACTTCGCAGGCCTGCATACAATTATTGAATAAATCCCAGATGAGCATGAGATCCATCGTTACCGCTTTGCTGACAGACGATACATAGCCATTGGACGAAATAAATTGATTTTCCGGCGAGGTGGACGGATTCGTAACCAGAAATCCTGAGGCGTCCTCCACCAGCCAATCAAGCGCAAACATGGCTGCTCCTTTCATCAAGGGATAAGCCTCGTTGCGTAAATAGGAAGTATCTTGGCTAAAAACATAATGATCCCATAAATGCCTGCAAAGCCAAGCTCCCGACATCGGCCAAAAAGCCCAATGGATGCCTCCATCCTGCTCGCCAACCGGATTGGATAGCTTCCAAATATCCGTATTATGATTAGCAGCCCAACCGCGGCATCCAAATGTTTCCGATGCAGTAGCCGCTCCTGTAAGGGCTAATTCTCCGATCATCTTCAGCAGAGGCTCATGGCACTCGCTCAAATTACAAATTTCAGCAAGCCAGTAATTCATTTGAACGTTAATATTGGTCGTAAAATTGGAGGACCATGGCGGTCGGAGCTCCCGATTCCAGATGCCTTGCAGATTCGCCGGCTGGGAACCCGGTCTAGAGGATGCGATCAATAAATATCTGCCGAATTGAAAGAATAGCTCCACCAAACCGTGATCTTCCGCGCCTGCCCGAAATCTTTCCAATCGCTTGTCTGTCGGTAATTCAGACTGCTCTGGGTCGCCAAGCTTTAATTCCACTCTATGAAACAAGCCTTGGTAATCTTCTATATGCCGCTCAAGCAGCTGGGCATATCCTCTGGAGCTTGCCGCTTCAATTCTGCTGAGGCAGGTGTCTCTTAGCTTCTGCTGCCGGTTCGGGTCCTCAACTGACGGATACGTCGTCGCAGCAGTGATCAGCAGAACTGCGTTCTGCGCCCCCTGCACCGTAATCTCCCCTTGATGGGTAACCGAAACCTCACCTTCATCGGCAAGCACTGCCAGATGCAGCTCGAACTCAATGCTCGGCCGTTCGTCGTAGAGAATAGGAGACTCCACTCCCACACTCCTGTAGTTCGGCTCCACGTGACTGGGGCATCTTCCCTTAAACACCAGATGGTTGTCCGTCAGCCTGATCACCCCTCCCTGCAGCATGCCCTGCAGCGAGGCTGTAAAGATCAGCTCCTGCTGCTCCGCTTCGAGCCGTACAACCATCACCTGATCTGGGCTACTGCAAAATGCCGTCTGCAACAAGCTCCGCTCACCGCTGGACGTCATAAGTACTTGTGTAACGGCGTTATCCAGTGACAGCTCCCGCTTATACGCCGAAAACTCTCCCGGAAACTCGCGCTGGATGATCAGGTTGCCCAAGGGCAAGTACGACTGCGCATACGAGCTCAATGCTTCTTGGTGGATCAACTGCTCTGCTTCTTCATAACTGCCTAGATCAATGAGACTTCTGACTTTGGACAGGCTCGGAAATGGCCGCGGCCACTGAGCATTATGCGGAGTCCCTGACCACAGCGTATCTTCGTTTAATTCAATCCGCTCCACAGTCTCTCCGCCGAACACCATGCCGCCCAATCGCCCGTTACCGATCGGAAGCGCCTCTTCCCACTGTACCGCCGGTTGCTCGTACCAGAGCTTCAATTCTTTTTCACTCACACGCTTGCCCTCCTCCTGATATTCCACTATCAGACATGAATCGTTTGCTATAAAAGTCCATCCAACGATTTTTTATTAAGGCATGGCCAGCCGGTGTCGGGTGAATCCCGTCCCAAAGCCAATAAGCCGCGGGCGCCAGCTCGCAGGCATCAGTAAAGCTTTGCTGCAAATCGATATAGTCTAGGCCATATTCATCCGTAATCTTACGAATTTGCTCCTGTTTCCGGCTCATTTCGGAATGCCAAGCTTGCCAAGCTTGCCCCGCCTGACCTGCTGGAAGCAGAAACGGCTCGCAGATCACAATCGCTGTTGAGGGCAGCAGCTCCTGCGTATCCTCAATCAATCTGCGATACGTTCGCACAAACCTGTCCTGAACCAAATCCTGCTTCCCGTTCACGTATGCGTGTACATCGTTGACCCCGATTAAAAGACTGATCAGATCAGGATGCAGCGAAAGCGCATCCTCCTCCCAGCGTCCGTACAAATCGGCGATGCGGTTCCCGCTGCAGCCGCGGTTAAGTATATGCGGCGCATGCCCGGCTGCCTGCAAGCCCAGCTCCGCAGCAAGCAGAAACACATAACCGTGACCCAAGATGTGATTCAAGTCATCATTTCTTCCGCGATTACCGTCGGTAATCGAATCACCCTGAAACAATATGGATGAAACCCCAAATTTATTCATATCTAACCTCCTTTAGATCAGCAAGGTTCCCATACCATGCTAGGAAAGCATCGGCTATAGCTAAGCCCGCCTCCCCATTAGGATGCGGGTCCGAACTTGAGGCCATATAGGCTGGATTAAGCAGATTCTCGTTTGGTGCTGCTTGGGAAAGCACCTCTGCCATATCAAACACGTAATCGGCACCAAGGATGGCATGTTGGCGTATTGAGTCATTGACCTCTCTCCAGGCTAATTCCTGCGAATCGGTGAAATTAAATGTAGGAACTGTGCATAGGATAACCGTCTTTGCAGCATTGTCCTGCTTAAGCTTGGCAACGATAGTTTGCAGGTCACCCAGTACTTGAGCCGCACTTCGGCCGGCAGTACCAATATCGTTAACGCCCAATGCAACGACAACCACATCGCATTGCTTGGCCTTGTACAGCCAGGCCCCGTCGCTTGCAGCATCATAGGCTCTTGCCCATCCTGAACCGATATTCCAGACGCTTCTTGAATCCCCTAGACCCTCCGCAATGTGTGCAGCCCAGTATTCATAAGCATCCAAACGTGTCCGCACACCTTGGGTAATCGAATCCCCCAGAAAAGCAATGCGTTTCGCACATGCACGCTCATAGCCTATAAAATCCGGCAGCACCAGGCAGTTGGCAGATCTGCCGTATAAATCGGATGACGCTTGATCAGCAGCATGTCCCGGCGCATCATAGGCAGACACCAGCAAGCCTTCCGTATTGAAGGGAATGCTGTTCCCCGCATCCATAGTCGTAATCGTCCATGTGAACGCCAAATAGTTTCCTTCCGGGATCGTAAAAGTTAAGGCATCACTCCAGAACGTTTCGCCCGATATGACAAGTTTGGAGAACGAAGAATCGTAAGTTAACGGTACTTGAGTGTCCGAAACGACACTTCCATCGGGAAGTCTCCCACCGTCAGCTATGTAAGCCGCCTCAATTTTCCATGAACCCCCTTGCAGATTTGCCCTGGAAACAGCCCCGTCCGCCCATGTGGAGTCCACGTTATTGCTGCACCAGAATTTCATCTTCAGCTTTCCGTATTCCCTCGGCTTGATGTAAGTTCTGTAAGAGTGCGTAAAGGTTGAATCGCTAGTCATGATATAATTTTTAGCCGTTGAAAGAACGGTGGCTGACCTATAGAAAGCCCACATCGCTGAAATGACATCCTTTCCTTAGCCTTTGACGGCTCCGGCTGTTAAGCCGCTGACGATATATTTCTGCGCCATTAGATATAAGACAAGAACAGGCAATGAGGTCAGTGTCAAGTCGGCGAAAACGAGATTCCAGTCCCTGCTGAATTTTCCGTAAAAGTTATATACGGATAAAGGCATCGTCCAATTGGAGCTATCCGTTAAGAAATAAATAGGGATCGTAATGTCGTTCCAGACAGACATAAACACCATAATCGCCACGGTGGCATTTACCGGAATAATTAACGGGAAAATCACTTTTATAAATACGTCGAACATATTGGCGCCTTCCAGAAAAGCTACCTCATCCAGCGCCCTTGGTATCGACCTCATGAAACCCGTGTACAGAAAAACGCTAAAAGCGCTGTTCATCGCCGCATAAATAAAAATTGCGCTCGTAATGGTGCCGTAAAGGCCCAACCATTGGACAACACGAATCGTCGTAATAATCGAGACCGGGGCAATTAGCCCCATAAAGAAAAACAGGTAGATCAGATTGGAAAGCTTTGTATCCCGGCGCACAATAATAAAAGCAGCCGCAGAAGTCGTGATAATGTTCAACACGGAAGATACACCGGAAATCAGGATGCCATTCCAGAAAGCACGAAGCAGCCCTCCCTGTTCAATCACTTCCTTGTAATTGGAAAACATCCATTTACGAGGCAGCTTTAAAGAGAAATCCAATACCTCTGAGCTTGTTTTAAAGGAACCTAACAGCATAATGAGCAACGGAGCTATTATGGCAAGCGCAAGGATCAGCATGAGAGCTTCCACAACGAACGCCTTCCAGTCGGTTTTACGCAATGAAATCATTATTCCTGTACCTCCTTGCGGCGCATATACATAAGCAGCGGAATGGAAATGAGAGTTACGGCTATAAACAGTACGGTATTCACGGCCGTTCCAAGCCCCCAGTTGCCTTCGCCGAATGCTTTTAAAATCATGGTCCCAATGACCTGAGAAGAATTCCCGGGACCTCCTCCTGTCAGAACGAACACCTCGGAGAACACCTTCAGGCCTCCGATTAAGGTCAGCATGACATTGATATTGATAGCGGGCCACAGCAGCGGAAGCGTAATGTGAAGGAAGCTCTTCCAGCCTCCCGCTCCGTCGATTCTGGCCGCTTCGTAATAATCTTTCGAGATGGATTGCAGCCCTGCCAAATAAATAGCCATTTGAAATCCGGTAAATTGCCAGATCGCTAGTCCGCTAATCGTGAACATAATAACGGAGGGATCCGTCAGCCACGCTTGCTTCAGAACACCCAACCCTACGGTATCAAGGATTTGATTAATTAAGCCCTCCGAACGAAGCATAGGAATGAACAAGAGACTGATGACCAGTACGCTTATAATGGAAGGTGTGTAAAATATGGCTCTTAGCCAATTTCTGGTTTTTAAATTCATATTCAGTGCAACTGCAAGAAGGATTGCCAGCACATTTTTGCCAATGACGGTTACAATAGCGAAGATAATCGTATTCTTGATGGCCAGAAGCAGCGTCTCATCCGTGAAAATACGTTCAAAGTTATACAGCCCGTTGAAGTGGATCTCTTCCGTGTCCAACCGCCAATCCGTAAAGGAATAAAACAAACCAATAACCGTAGGCAGCACATAAAAAACCAAATAGAGAAGCAGAGCCGGCAAAATTAAATAGTAAGAATAAAGACGTTTCGTAATTCTCATGTTATCACGCTCCATAAAAAACTTCGGCAGAATAAAGCCCTGAAGCTTCATTCTGCCTTTTGGCGAAACCTTTTGAAACCTTATGCTTAGAAGCCCGGCATTTTCTTGTCTTTCATCAGCTGAGCGAATTTTTTATCCCAGGAAACATAAACGTCTTTTGGAGTCTTACCGCCCGCATACATGTCTTGGTAGCCTTTCCATAGCTCTGAGATATCGACTGATAGGTACGCGTCCATTGTCATCGTCGTTTTATTCGTTTTCATATAGGTATCAACGATCGCCTGCTTATATGGAGGCAGTTCCGGCGTTTGGATATCTTTGAAATTGGAAATATATTTGTTCGCTGTTACAATTTTTTGCCCTACACTTTGGGATGCAAGGTAATCCAGGAATTTCTTGGTTTCTGCAAGATGCTTAGCTTTTTTAGGGACGAACAATTGGCCGCCTAGCGGGCTTATGCCCAAATCCGCTCCGTCTGCATACGGGATAGCAAAGAGTCCAAGATGAATGTTTGGATCTTTTTGATAGGCGTCATTAATGAGCCAATCCCCCATAGCCATCATAGCGACTTCCTTCTTCAGGAATTTATTGACCGCCATGTCATAGCTATCGCTTAATACGTCCTTGTTCGTATATCCTTTCTTAAACAGGTCCAGCTGCTGCTGCGTAACGGTTTCAAAAGCGGGAACTTCGGTCCATTTGCGCTTATTCGCGTTCAAATCTTCCCACAATTTAGGATCATTTTTCTTTGCATAGTCAGCTAAAGCAGCTGCAGTCCAAATATTAGTAGCCCAGGAATCTTTAAAAGGCATGAAGATCGGAGTGATACCGCTAGCCTTAATTTTGTCACTAACCGCCAGCAGTTCAGTATAATTCTTTGGAATAGACAATCCCAGTTCCTTGAATATATCCTGGTTGTAAACCATTCCCTGCTGCCCTGCGTCCTGATTCAGGTGAAACGCGTAAATATGCCCGTTAGAAGAAAGTACATCCTTGTTAAGCAATCTGGAAGCCCACGGCTCATTATCCAGCTGTTCAAAATTTTTATCCAAATTTAGTTCTCTTTCAGCACTGACGAGGTTATATAGAATCAGGTCAGGCACTTCTCCCACAGCCAGCTTCGTCTGCATGATCGTGGAGATTTGCTCGGAAGGAAGCATCTGGATGTTGACGTGAATATTCGTCTGCTTTTCAAACTCCGCCAGCATTTCTTTATTCGCATAAGCTGCGTTCTCAGAACTTTTCCCCAATGCAAATTCAATCGTTACTTTGGCAGACTGCGAGGGAGCCGCTTTATCAGTGCTGCTTGGCGTGCTGCTTCCGCCCGAATCTGGATTGCTTTTGGATCCACAGCCTGTCAGGGAGAGCGCTATCATAAGCGTAAGGGAACTAAATAATATTTTTTTATTTATTTGTTTCAAACTGAACCCCTCCATCATGTTGGTTTGATGAAACCCGTTGCAACTGGTTACAATTACGATTATAGGTATCTATTCCTGCAAAGTACATGTTCGTGGTTGACTCTTCCTGTGTAATATTATGAACCAATTTTGGGGGTATTAACGATTTCATTCCGGTGTTATAGTAGGGTTATTCATGACACTACAGGAAGGAAGGTGCGCAGAAGTGAATAACTTGATCGGCAAAAAGCCGCTCCAGATCAACCTCCAGACTAAGCTGTTTGCAACCTTTTTCATTCTGCTTATCTTCATTCTCGGCTGCTTCCTGATCTATGTGAATATGCTGGTCGTCAAGCCGCTCAAAGAAAGAACCATCCAGGACACTCTCTTGACGGCCACCAAAGTTGCTAGTCAACTGGACAGCTACATCGCTATGCAAAACCAGCTTTCGCAGCGCGTATTGTCCAATCGGGATATTTTCTCCTTTTTGTATGAGTCCTTGAGCAAAAAGTCAACTTATTCGATTGATGATTTGAATCAAAAACGTGTGCTTAGCGATATTATGTTTCGTGCCGTAGGCCCAAGCCTAAATATCCATGATATGATCATTTACAGCCTGCAAGGCGATGAGTTGGCTTCCTATATCGGATATACGGACTTGCCTTCGCTTGAGCCCGTATTAAGTGATGAGACGGCAAGAAGGAAATTGGAAAGCAGCAGCTACATTCTCTATGCGCCCAAGGGCCAGCCAATTTCCTTTATACGTTCCATCGTGGATGTGAATGGCACCGTCTTCGGCTATCTGTCCATTCAGATGGATAATCGTGAACTACAATCCTTGGCTGACGCTGGCAACACCGGAAACGTATTTGTAACAGAAGGCAACGGTGAGGCGGTTATTAAGTCCTCGGACACGGAGTACAAGACACCTGTCGGAAGCAATGATTACCTTTCCAACACGAACGGCATTTATAAAGATACTTCTGAGAACTATGTCGCCTTCCAGAAATCTTCGTTTACAGGATGGACGGTATATGTGATCACACCAAGCAAATCTGTTCTTGGTTCTGTCAATTCTGTTAAAAATATTGCGATAATCATCATTGTCTCACTAACGTTATTCTCGTTTCTGTACATCTATTTCACGTCCAAAAGTCTAGTGCTGCCGATCAGGAAGCTTCGCAGTCAAATTCTTCGCATCAACTATAGCAACCTGAGCATGAACATGGATAGTCGGCTGTATAACAATGAACTGCTGCTGCTGAACGAAGCGTTTCGCGAGCTTTTTGATCGGCTGCAAGAATCGATCGAAAGAGAGAAGATGGCGGTTCACAAAGAGGCTATGGCTCGGAACTCGGCGCTGCAAGCACAGATCGCTCCGCATTTTATTCACAATGTGCTTTATTTGATCAGCATTGCAGCTCAAGAGAACAAGGTACAAGTCGTTAGTGAAATGTGCAAGCATTTATCCGAAAATCTGAGATATGTCGTTTCTTCGCCGTATGAGCATGTCACTTTATTGGATGAAATCGAGCATACCAAGCATTACTTATCGCTGATTGGGCAGCAATACGAGGATGATCTCATGTGGGAAATAGACATCGACCATTCCTCTGAATCCATACTGCTGCCACGCCTAGTCATTCAACCATTTGTGGAGAACTGCATCGAACACGCCTTCGATCGATCTGATCCTCCGTGGAAAATCCAGATTAAAGCCAAGCTGTACAACGGGCTGTGGGCTATTGAAATCACGGATAACGGCGGGGGGTTTGCGGAATCCAAGATCAAAGAAATTCTTAGCCATATCGACGACATGAATCCCGAATCTCAGGAGCAGGAGAGTCTTGCGGCGGGAATTGGCAATATGGGGATAGTGAACACCGTAAACCGCCTCAAGCTTATGTACAGGAACCGGTTATTTTTTAATTTGTACAACAATTCCGGCAGCCAGGGCGCTACGATCCAAATTATAGCTTCGTTAACCAAAGACTTTTACTAGATTCATGCGGGAGGGACAACGATGTTTCAAGCTCTCATTGCAGAGGACAGCAAACCGATTCTACGGAACCTCAAAGCGCTCATTCAAACTTCCGGTCTTCCTATTCAAGTCGCAGCCGTCGCAACGAACGGCGAGGAAGCGCTGAAGTTTTGTCAGCATAACGCAATCGACATTCTCATTACGGATATCAGAATGCCCAAGATGGACGGTCTTACGCTGATCGATCAAGCCAAAAAAATAAACAACAAGCTGAAGGTCGTTCTCATCAGCGGGTATAACGATTTCGAGTACACACGAAAAGCCATTAATTTGCAGGTATGCGACTACTTGTTAAAGCCTGTAGAACGCAGTCAGATGATGGAGGTTATGGAACGAGTCGTCGCCCAACTCGAAGAGCAACACCATACAGAAAGCTCCGTATTCGATGGAATTCTGGATCTATCTTCCAGCCGTCTTATGAAACTGGAACCGGCTTTCTTTGAGCAATCCAAGCTGTTATGGGTGGTTCGCAAGCAAATCTTTACGCCACTTTCGGATCACTGGAATTCGGAGATTATTAAGTTGAGACTCAAGGAGGCTTTGGAGGGGCATCCCTTCTGGCTTTTTCCAACTCAAGATCCCCTGCAGCTTCTTATCCTGACGAATGCTTCTTTCATTGAGGGCCACAATTACAAGTTGAATATTATAGAAATAATACACAATTGCTTTGTTACACTGGGCCTCGATGTCTCTATAGCTTGCAGTTCCAGATCGGTAGTGCCCAAGAAGATTCCCGAGTCTTACAGGGAAATTTCACAGACACTCAATGAGCAATTAAACTTCTCCAAGCCGATCCTGCTGGATGTCAGCCTTCCTCTGCACATACAGCAAGCTTCCCAAGAGGAAATAATCCGATTAGGCGACAACTATACGGGCATGATACAGAGACTTCAGAAGGACCGCTTTCTTCTGCAGCTCTCCGAGCAGTTGAGTAAATGGCAGCAGGCTGACCTCCCCGTCGCCCTGTTGGAAAGCTTTGTATCCCGGCTTGTAGGAGCATTCGAATCCTCCGTAAACCCGCATACCGAATGGAAAAACTGGGCGGTGCTTGAACAAGCCAGGAAACTATTTGAACAATCAAGCTATGCCGATTTTTGCTCTGAACTTCTTGCATTTTCGGGCGAATGCTTCGACTTTTTGCTGACTTCTAACAAAAAAAGCGGCAATGAGTTGTTTATGAAAATCGATGAGCATCTCAGAACAAACTTGTATGCCCAGGTGTCCATGAGCGATCTTTCCACGAAATTTCATGTAAGCTCTTCCTATATAAGCCGGATTGTAAAAAAATACTCTCAAAACACGTTCGTACATCACTATTTGGATTTGAAAATTCGTGAAGCAAGAAGACTTATGGAAACAAATCCCGATATGAAAATCAAAGAATTATCGGATGCGCTCTGCTTTCACGACCAGCATTACTTTTCAAAAGTGTTCAAGGAATATGTCGGATGCAGTCCATCGGAATACAAAGCAGCAATTCCCTTTAAGCCTCAAGATGTATAATGAAGCCGGGGCAAGAATTGGTCAATTGAAACGAAAAATCCGACTTGCCTTTTGAAAGGAAAAGTCGGATTTCTCAGTCTCAATCTATCTTTGCACCGTATGAACGCAAAAAACTAACAGCTTGTTCTCTGTCCATCCGTGCTCCTTTGACAACAAGCGTTTTAAAATCGATTCCATCCATAATAGCGCCACGCAAGTCAGCCCCCTGCAACTTTGCTTTTCCAAAAATTGCACTTGTCAGGTCGCAATCTCTTAGATCAGCCTTCACCAGATTAGCATCAGAAAGATCTGCTCCATGAAAACGAACTCCTCGCATAACCTGTTTTGCTAATCTAGCTTGTCTCAAATTTGTATAGGACCAATCCCCTCGAACCAAGGTAACACCATCCATTTGCGTGCCTGCAAAGTCTGAGCCTGTCATTTTACAATGGTTAAATTCTGAAACGAAGAGATTAGCTTCAGCAAAATTGCAGTTTTCAAAAGCAGATTCTGTGTGAATCGAACCATTCAACAAAGCTCCGCGAAAATTGCATGCTATGAACCGGCATTGATTTATCGTGATTTCCTCCATCGAACTACTGGTAAATGTACAACGTTTAAAAGTGCAGCGAATGAGTTCACCATATCTTAAATCCCGCCCGCTAAAATCAACTGCCTCGTAGTGTTGATCTATATACTGAAACATATTGGCCTCCCTCAAACAAACAACAGTATTACCCCTATAGACCCTACTAGTTATTTTTTAATATATCATATGCGTGTCAAGTACCTGTCTACTCTCAATCAATAGTCAAGAATTATATTTTTATACCTTTTGGCTATTCTATAATTTGATAGGAATGAAAAATTGGTTGAGAGGGGTATTAGTCCCCACTCAACCAATTTTCTTTGTTTTCACCGATCAAAGTACGTCGAATGTGCTATCATAGCCGGTGAATATTGAATTCAAACGCTAGGTCTTGGTCGGCTTTGATCAGATACTCATCATGTACCGGCGCCCCCCAGCTGTCGTCACCGCCAACGCCCATCTGTCTGCCTGCTACCGTGACGACCGTGTAATGAACGTTCGGCAGCTCATAATGATGGTAGGCATTTTCCAGCTCGAATGCCGTAAACGGCGAAATGTTACATTCCACCGGCTGAACAGCTGGTGCGGTTATCCGAATACCGTGGCCATCGTTGTTCGTAATGTTCACACGGCGGACGCCTGTGCGGTTCCCCGACTCTTGCGGCACGACATATCCAGACACATTATCTGCAGCGACATTCTTGAACACCCCGAGCCTTGCTCCAAAGGCGCGATCGATATAGTTCTCCTCAGGTCCCATCGCGTACCAATCCAAATGGAAATAATCAGCTGGAACCTTGAACGACAACGCGAATATCGGCAGTTTCGGAAGACCGGTTGCTCCCTCGTAGCGAGATTTGACGTTCAAACTGCCGTCGGCATACACCGTGTATGCAACCGTCACTAGAACGTCCGCGCTAATGCTAAGCTTGTATTGAAACGTTACTGTTACGCTTCCCTCTTGCTTCGTTAATTCGACTCCGATACATTTGCGCGTTAAGCTGGCCGCATACCAAGCACCCGAGTCAAAGCCAAGCGAGAATCCTTTATCGTTATCCGTTGTCGCACGCCAGAATAACGGCGCTGGCGGAATGGCGATCATCTCTCGGCCGGCATAGTTCAGTGAAATCAGGCTTCCCGCCTGCTTCGAGAACATGATACTAAAATCTCGTCCATGAACCCCTATGTTTACATCGCCATCCACGACTCTGAATGATCCTTCAGGTTGTGCAGGCGCAGCCAGATCATCAACCAGAAATACGTGCTGCCCGAACGAAACTTCATATCCAGCTTCAGCCCATAGGGTACTCTCCTTCAAGTTGAGCGACGCATGTACGACATACTCACCTGGCTCATCCACAGACGGCAGCTCAAGCGGCACATAAGCCTCGCTTTGCGCCGGAACGTCGATATTCCTCTTGCCTCGGAATATCTCCTTGCCTTCTTTATGCAGAACAACTAGCAGATCATAGGCCTCAGTACCTTCGAACAGGTTCTCATTCGTCACCTTCACACTTTGGCGATCTGGCACGAGCTTGATGTTCTGGTAGAGGAACTTCACTTCCTGCATCTTTGGCGACACCTTGCGGTCCGCGTAAACAATACCGTTCGTGCAGAAATTATAGTCAGTGGCGCGGTCGCCGAAATCGCCGCCGAATGCGAGAAACTTTTTACCGTAACGGTCTTTCTTGACGATCACCTGATCGATATAATCCCAGATAAAGCCACCTTGATACATCGCATATTTCTGTTCAAGCTCTGTATATTTATGCATGCCGCCTACCGAATTGCCCATCGCGTGCATATATTCGCAGCTTATATACGGCTTCTGCGGGTTATCATTTAAATAGGCCTCGATGTCCAACGGCTTCGCATACATACGGCTCTCCATATCGCTCGTATCGTTATACTTGCGGTTATGAAAAACCCCTTCATAGTGAACTAGCCGACTAGGATCCATCTTCCTGAAATAGTTCGACACGTTTAGCAGGACTTCGCCCGCATAGGCTTCGTTACCGACCGACCAGATCAGAATAGAAGGATGGTTTTTGTCGCGCTCGACCATCGAAATTGCCCGGTCCATCACGATATCCTGCCATTCTGGCTTATTCGCCGGAATATTCCAAGACGGCTCTACTGCGCCCATCTTCTGCCATGAACCATGTGTTTCCAAATTCATCTCATCAATGACGTAGATGCCATAGATGTCACACAATTCGTACCATAACGACTGATTCGGATAATGTGACGTCCGGACGGCATTTAAGTTATTGCGTTTTAACGTAGCAATATCCCACAACATATCTTCCTTCGTAATGGCCCGTCCCCTGCGACTGTTGAATTCATGACGGTTGACACCCTTGAAGACGATTCGTTTGCCGTTAAGGTGCATAATTTTATTTATCATTTCAAACTTACGGAAGCCGAGCCTCTGAGAAATAACCTCAACAAGCTTGCCTGCTTGATCATAAACGCTGACATATAGAACATACAAATATGGCTTCTCTGCACTCCAGGGAGTAACTTGCCCCGCATCGATAGACAACGATATAGCTTCGATGGTTGACACTTCGGAGCGAGCCGTCCCAACAGTATGCCCCGCCGCATCCTTCAATTCAAGGTAAACAGCAGCTTCTTGCCGATCAGCAAGCTTAATATCCGCACGAAGGCTGCCATTCTCATATGCGGCATCCAGATCAGCATGGACAAAGAGATCGCGAACGTGAATGCTCGGTACGGTATATAAATAAACGTCACGGAAAATGCCTGAGAAACGCCAGAAATCTTGATCTTCCAGCCAACTGCCTGTGCTTCTTTGATACACTTCTACAGCAAGCTTATTCTCACCCTCCTGCAGGAACGGCGTCAGGTCGAATTCCGCTGGCGTGAAGCTATCTTCGCTATAGCCGACAAATTCACCGTTTAACCACAAGTAAAAGGCTGACTCCACACCTTGAAACGATATGTAGACGGGCCTGCCCTTCATATGATCAGGCAGTGTGAAGTACTTCACATAACTGCCGACCGGATTATCATGTTCCGGAATAGCTGGCGGACGAATATCATGATGTCCATCCCATGGATACATCGTATTTACATACTGCGGCTTTCCGTAACCCTGCAATTGAATGTGTCCTGGCACTTCAATATTGCTCCAACTGGCGCAATCGTAATCGAGCTGGTGGAACAGCTCAGGACGATCAGCAGGTTTCCCGGAATAGTTGAATTTCCAACTACCATTAAGGTCGTGCCGCAGCGCCATAGGCGCTATTGCTTCTGCTTCCTCTAATGTTTCGTAATAACGGTGATCTGAGTGTGCCGGCAGACGGTTCACCGCAAATACGCCTACATCTGTAAGCCAGCTTAGGTTTGGCTTCGTCAATTTCATTACATTTTCCCCCATAAAGTTATTTAAAAGCCAGGTGATATGCGCTCTGTGCGTAATCACCTGACTTTCTTTTTTTCTATTTCACCGAGCCTGTCATACCTGCTACAAAATGCTTCTGCATGAGGAAGAAGACAAGTGCAGTCGGAATCGTCGAAATCACGATTGCCATCATAATAATGCCATAATCAGGCGAATAGCTTGATCCCAAATTCGATATCAGCATAGGTATTGTTTTTTTCTCCGGTGATTGCAGAACGATGAGCGGCCATAAATAATTGTTCCAGCTCGACATGAACGTAATAATACCCGCTGCGGCGTATGTCGTCTTCATCGTTGGCATGAAAATACGGAAGAATAGACTTAATTCGTTCAGCCCGTCAATTCGACCAGCCTCCAAGAGCTCTCTCGGAAACATCTTCGTATTTTGACGGAAGAAGAAAATAAGAAATGCCGTGGTGAATGTCGGCAGCACAACGCCGGATACGGTATCCAGCCCGATAAATGGAATAACGCGTGAGATACCACCGAACATTTGAAACAGCGGTACCATGATAGCCGCGAACGGAATCATCATCGACAGTAACAGAATGTTAAATACGACGTCCTTCGCCTTACTTCTATAAATTTCAAAGCCGTACCCGGCTAAAGAGCCGATTAACATGGCCAGTACGGTCGTTGTAATCGATATTTTAGCGGAACTCAGTAAAGCAGGTACAAAGTCTACCTTACTAAATAAATTTGTAATATTATCCACAAGGTGGCTTCCGGGAAGTAATCTTCCCTTCGTCACATCGGCCGACTTATTGGTGGCGCTGATAATCATCCATAGAAACGGAAATATGGAAATAAACGCAGCGACACTCAGAAATATATAAATAAAGATACGTTTCCATTTATCCATTTTTATCACCTGCTGCTTTAAACTGAACAAACGCCAATATAATGATCATGATCACGATGGAATACGACACCGTTGCGGCATATCCGAAATCCGCTGAATATTTAAAGGATAAATTGTAAATATACTGGGAAATAGACATCGACGCGTTCCCCGGTCCGCCCTTCGTAATGTTAACAACTTCATCAAATAACTGCAGCGTACCAATTGTCGATGTAATGGAAGTAAATAAAATAATGGGCTTGAGCAGAGGCATCGTGATTCCAAAAAACTGTCTCGTTGAGGAAGCTCCATCAATTTTTGCAGCCTCGTAAATCGATGGATCGATATTTTGAAGCGCTGACAAGTAGAAGATCATATTATAGCCTGTCCAGCGCCATGTGATTGCAATAATAACCGTCACTTTCGCCCAAAACGGATCCGTGATCCATTGAATCGGGCCTGCAATAAGATGAATCTTGATCAGAAGTTTGTTAACCAAGCCCTCCGTGGCAAACAAATATTTAAAAATAACGGAATACGCTACAAGCGAGGTAACAGCCGGCAAGAAAATCGCCGTACGGAAAAAGCCTTTCAATTTCAACTTACTGTCGTTCAATAACACAGAGATAAACATAGCTAGAACAATCATCACTGGAACTTGGATAATCAAATAAATAAACGTATTTTTAACCGCGGTTATAAACGTTTTATCGCTAAACAGACGAGCGTAGTTATCAAAGCCGACGAAGGATAAATTCATTCCCTTACCCGATTTAAATGATAAAATAAGCGCTTGAATCATGGGATAGAAATAGAACACTGCAATCATGATGACCGCCAGGATAATAAACATCCAACCAGTCAAATTAGCTCTTGTGCGAATATTTACGCCAGGCCTCGCTGCTTTCACGTTAGCCTAACCCCTTTCTTTACGGAAATAAAACCATGGAACTTCCTCCAACTCCTGCCAGCCGAAACGTTGACTTAGGAATCAGGAGAAGGCGAAGCCCCAGGTTTTATTAATTACCGTATGATCTAAATTATTTGACTTGTGTTTCTGCTTGAGCTTGAGCGTCGCTTAACACTTTGTCGATATCCGCACCCTTTAAATAATTTTGCATTTGGACGACAAGAATATCTTCAATCGCATACGTATGCATACCATAGTTCACTTTTGGAATTTGCTCTGTCCATTTGGCGAAATCGGCAATTACTTTTTGACCGCCGAAGAATTCGTCAGCTTGTGTGTACGCAGGTCCAGATGCTGCGGCTTTTAGCGTACCGATTGCACCAATCTCCGTAACAAGCTTCTGATACAAATCAACGTCAGATCCAAATGTCTGTTTCAAGAAATCAGCCGCAGCTTCTTTTCCATCGACATTCATGACGTACCACGAGCTGCCGCCAAGGTTCGATGCATGAACGGATTTTGGGTTGTTTGTCAGTTTAGGAAACGGTACGACAGCCCATTTGCCGGACTGCGATGCTTCTTTTTTAACCGAAGCCGTAATCCAGTTACCGGTTGGAATCGTAGCTACATCGCCACTGTTGAATGCGCCAACGAATTGGCTCCAATCCGATGTTGCCTTCACAATGTCCGCTTTCATGATTTCTTTATAGGTTTCAGCCGCTTCCTTCAAGGCCGCGTTGCCTGCCAAGTTAGGCGTCGTTCCATCTTCTTTTAAATACCATGAGCCTGCGGACTGAATCATCATGCGAATAAGCCCAAGATCGTTCGGATCTTGTGTTAGCAGTTGCTTGCCTGTTTTGGCTTTCACTGCTTTACCGATCTCAATTAGCTTCTTCCAGTCGATATCCTGCAGATCCTCAACCTTGTAACCCGCTTGCTCCAAGTAATCTCTTCTTACATACAAACCAGCAACGCCGGAATCGAATGGAACCCCGTATTGTTTGCCATTTACACTTGTAGGTCCGATTTTGTAATCGGCGAAATCAGTCGGTTTAATCACATTTGTTAATTCAAAGAACGAATCCGGATAAGCTTGCAGGAAGCTTTGTGCACGATAATCTTCGATCAATACGATTGTCGGCAAGCTTTTTGTCGTGCCTGCATTCAATCCTGCGTTCAATTTCTGAATGATATCGGCTTGCGCGTTTTCCACAATGTTGATCTTCAAACCGGAATTGGGATTTTTCGCCTCGTAAGCTGCTTTTGCACGTTCCATAGCACCAACATTAAATACTTTATCCCACGCCCATACTGTAATTTCCTTCGCAGCTGCAGGCGTAGCTTCAGCGGTTTTTCCACCCGTATTCGGCACATTATTCCCTTTGCTCGAGCATGCCGTCAGTAGTACTAAGCTGGCCAATAGGATGGCGAGTACCTTTTTCACAAAAATTCAGCCCCTTTTAAATTACTAGAAAATTAATTTTGAAAGCGTTTGCTCCGCTGACAATTGTCATTATAACAATTCGTTAAAATGACCCGTTAGTAATATATTTGTGTGGATTTGTCATTCTATTGTTAGCTTTCTATTGGATCTTTATGTAAATAGTAATTAATTTGTTTATTGGTATTTTTTTTAGGTATGAAGGAGTGGAAGCTTTATTTTCACTCTCGTTCCCTCGCCGATGTTACTCACAATAGTAACGCCGTATTCTTCTCCGTAAAGCAGTGCTAAACGGTCATGCACATTTCGAATGCCAATACCGGAGAAAAAACGACTGCTGCTAAACGAGCTCTGCGAATTATTCCCATTATCAAAGCCTTTCATTCCAATACCATTATCGATGACCTCGCAGACCAGTGCATTTGCCTCGCGCGACACCAGTACATAAATGTACCCTTCGTTCCTTTCATGAAAGGCATGAAAAAATGCATTTTCGATAAAAGGCTGGATGATGAGCTTGGGAACATGATAGGACATACAATCTTCGGCTACAAAATAATCGACTTTGATCAGCTCACCGTAACGCACATGATTAATAAATACATAATTTTTCAAATTAACAAGTTCTTGCTCCACGGTTATCGTTTCACTAATGTTGCTGACGGTATTCTGGAGAAGGGAGATAAGGGAGTTGATGGTAGCGGCGGCTTTCTCCTTATTCCCCTGCTGGACCAAAATTTTCACGGATGCCAGCGTATTGTATAGAAAATGCGGGTTAATCTGCATTTGTAGAGCGGATAGCTCCGCGTTGCGCTGGTCCTTCTGTGTCTGAATCAGCTTCTTTATATAATCGTTAAGCTCGTCCAGCATGTAATTGTATGCATGTCCGAGCTCCTTGATTTCGTAGCTGCCAGTAACTGTTATATAATTATCGAAGTTATTTGCCGTAATGCCCGACATTTGTCTGGCTAGCAGGGTCAATGACTTTGTCAAACGTCTTGAAATCATAAATACAATAAGCAGAGCTGCGAACACGATAGCCATACAAATAAGCGCAACCCTTTTGACATCAACCATCTGGCTAAGCACCATTTGTTTATCAATGAGATTGACTAGATAAAAATCATACGTAGGAAGGTATTCCGAAAGCACTAGACTGTTTTTCCCCATTACACTTACATCTTTGACATTTATTTTTTTTTGTTCCATTTCTTTGGCATAGCCAAGTAAATCAGGTGCCTCTTCGCCAATTAACTCATGGCGGTTACTTGATACGACGTTGCCCGAACGATCCAATATGATAACGTCGTTGCCATCGCTGGTGAAATTCGTGAAGAATCGCTTAAAGTCACTTTCTCGTATGGCAAAATAAAGAACACCATATGGATTGCCGCTCGTTCTCTCCATAAGTGCCCTAGAAGCGACAATCACCGGGTCAGCTTCAGACGTATTGGTTATGCTTTCTTTATCTAATTGATAGATAAGCCTCTTTGGCGTGGCCAGGGTATTGACGGTTAACCTGCTGTTTCTCAGCTTTTCCAATGAGCTCGGCCAATAATAACTATCCGTCGAGTGGCTTTTCTTATTCATTCCGCTGATCGTAATTGTAACTGGGTAGGCGGCTACATTAGACTGAATCCGTTTCATCTGCTGGCTAGCCTCATACTGACTTCGCACCGTAGAAAGTGTGTCCATATCCGGATTCGTCAGAAATTCTTTGATCGTGCCGTTCTGCAGCACATTATTTGATGCCGTAACGATAGAATAATTGAACGATTCGAAATTCGCTTGAATCTGGCTAATGATTTTTGAGTTCGTGATACTGAACGTATTCATGAAGAGTCGCTCCGACATTTGAATCGTGACAACTGAAGTGAAGAGCGACACGGAAATAATACTAACCACCGTGACGATAAACATTTTAATAAAAAGACCGTGATATTTAAATTTGTCCAGAAGTCTCCTCATAACCTAGTTCCTTTTCTTGTTGAGATGAATTTTTTTGTATTGGCTCGGCGATATGCCCGTTAATTTCTTGAATACTTTTGTAAAATAACTATGGTCCGAATAGCCTACTTTTCCGCTAATTTCGGATATAGATGCGAAATCCTGCTTCAGAAGGTCCGCTGCCTTCTCGACTCTGATCTTGTTCAAATATTCGCTGAAGCCTTCTTTATTATGCGATGTGAAATAACTCGACAAATAAGAAGGATTAAAATGAAAATGCTTAGCTATTTCCGTTAGGCTGAGTGGCTCTGCGTAATGCTCGTGGATATAATCAAGAAGCATCGTCATATTCGGATTTCCGCCCGTTGACCGCTTCGTTTTTATAACAGCGTTTGTTTCCTGTATAAATGTCTCAAGAAGCCTGATCGCTTCGCTGACATGTGACGCTTCGCCTATCGATTTGAAATAAGCATATTTCGCTTCTTCCAAATTCTTCATATCCAATTCCAAACGACCAAGCACAATGGTTATATTAAAAATGATGTTTCCCAAAAAGGACTTGAACTCAAACACATCCGTTTGATAATGGTTTGACGCGGCCTGCACGTACCTGAGTAACTCCTGAAAGGCCTCTTCGAACTGTTGCCGATTCATTTGTTCGGTAAAACGCGTCATATTAAATTTAGAAACCTCTTCAGAACGTTTCGGCAGTTCCCCATAGACAATTAAATTGTTGGAGGTAGGTAAAAAAAAGCGATAAGCGTTTATTTTCAGGAACCCATCCCTAAAGTTCGTGCCGAGCTGTCTCAAATCGCTAAATGCCTCACCGACCGTCCAGCCAATTTCCGGCTGCTGATTCCTTGTCCAAGCGGCAAGCTTCCGAACGATAAATGTGAAACGATCCCACTCGCTCTTGTCCATGTTTACCAGCACAAGAACCATGTTAGGATCAGTGGGAACGGGATAATAAACCGCATGATCTAAGCCACTATCCAACTCAGCAGCAATTTTCGCCATCCATTGTGCAGCGGTATGTTGATCCTTGCTCTTGCTCGGCAATTGCTTGAGATCAGCCCCCAGCAGGATGTAGCTAGGATATGGAAAAGCAGCGGTGATATCTTTAAAATCGTCATCGACCTCATAACCGGAAATAAGCTTATCGATGACAAGCTTAATGGACAAGCTGCTATCGTCATTGGACTCTTCCAGCTTTAAAGAGGGAATCTTACGCGCGGTGCGCTTTAATATGTCGAGCAGCTGCTCAGCTTCAAGCTTTGGCTTTAATATATAATCAGCAACCCCGCTTTGAAAGGTGGACCTCACATAATCAAACTCACCAAAACTGCTTAAAATGATCACTTCTATTTCCGGGAACTTCGACTTTATCACACGAGTAAGCTCCGCTCCTCCCATAACAGGCATCACGATATCGGTAATAACGATATGCGGCTGTGTGCGCTCTATTTGTTCAAGAGCATCTTTGCCGTTGGAAGCCTCTCCTACGATCTGAAACCCCTCTTGTTCCCAGTGCAACAAGTGCTTGATACCCTGTCTGACTAAAATTTCATCATCTACAATAAGTACACGACAAGAACGAGCCATCCCTTTACCTCCGCAATGAATTTCTATGGCCTTCTTTTAAATCATTCGTAATAACTTCGAATCACAATGTCTTGATCGTAGTTGCCGAATCCCCTTCCGAATAAGGTTAATCCACCTCGACCTCGAGCCGTATCTTCAGCACTTATTCGCAATGTCCACTGTGTGCTATCCCATTGTACATCCTTGATCGTGACATCAGAAATTTGCTGACCATCTATGAATGTACCGTTTGCATTTATTCGAAGTACTTTCATTAATCCGTATTGATTGACGTCAGAATGCCACCAATCCGGTGAGAATCTGCCTCTCATTCGACCGAAATCTCCGGGACTCGTCCACATTCCCAGTAATTTATCATTGATTGTAAATTGGATGTCCGAAGGCCAGTTTTCGTTAATATGGGGAGCTTCGGAACCGATTTCCATGGAGATTTCAATTTCTTGTACGATTTGATCTTTGAAGAGATAGTTTGGTAATTTATATTCGACAAACCCTCTAGCAAACCACAAAATGCCTGCATGAACGCGTTCAGGATCCAAAAAGTAGGTCGGATTATCGTAATAACCAATCATCTTTTCCGTTGTTGCAATTCCACACGTAGGGGAAGCCGCGAAATCCGTGTATTGGCCAACAGGCATAGCAACCTCAACGAATTTTCTTTTCAAAAAAGAAGAACGAGATAATTTTATTTGTAGGTACTCCGTTGACAACGAACAAAACTTATAGGTCCCGCCGTTAACCCTTTTCATTTTATAGCTTACAAGCCCTGCTCTCTGCAGTTTGGTAACGTGCGTACTGACAATTGCACTGCTTAAGTAAAGCTCAGAAGCCAATTCTTTAATATGCATCTCTTTTGTATATAATAAATCAATAATTTGCAGCCGCACCTCGCTCGCCAATGCTTCGTAGACCCGAAGCGATTCCGAATCCGTTGATAAATACATGATTACACACCCATTCTTGAAATAGTAATTTAGTTAATCCTAGGCTTTTTCACATCCAACGCATTGAAAGTATTTATCTATTATGATAAATATTATATACAATATCAACAATTATGATTTAATCATTTCATTAATTCAACTAGGAGGATTATATGCTATGTCCATGAAATCGACTATGCTTATTGATAAGAATTTTACCATTTCTGAAGTAGATCCGCGTCTCTATGGGTCATTTATCGAACACCTAGGACGTGCCGTATATGGCGGAATTTATGAGCCAAACCATCCAACTGCAGATGAGAACGGCTTCCGACGCGACGCTCTGGAGGCTATTCGTTCACTGAATGTTCCTATCATTCGCTATCCAGGGGGAAATTTTGTATCCGGCTATAACTGGGAGGACGGTGTGGGTCCAAAGGCCGAGCGGAAGCGTCTATTGGATCTAGCGTGGTGGACAACAGAAACCAATGAGATGGGAACAAATGAATTCGCGGATTGGGCTAAATTAGTCGGTTCAGAAGTCATGATGGCCGTTAATCTTGGTACCCGCGGCGTTGACGCAGCTAGAAATCTCGTCGAATATTGTAATCATCCTTCAGGTTCTTACTGGAGTGATCTGCGAATATCCCATGGTTATAAAGATCCGCATAATTTCAAAACGTGGTGTCTCGGGAATGAAATGGATGGCCCTTGGCAAATCGGAGCAAAAACGGCTGTCGAATATGGCAGATTAGCGAATGAAACGGCCAAAGCTATGCGGTGGGTCGACCCATCCCTAGAGCTTGTGGCATGCGGCAGCTCATCAAGTGGAATGAGTACATTCGCTGATTGGGAGGCTACCGTGCTCGATCTTACCTACGATCAAGTGGATTATTTATCATTGCACACCTATTACAATAATAATGAGAGTGATTCTTCTAATTTCTTGGCAAAATCGCTTGATATGGATCAATTCATTTACAGTGTAACAGCGATTTGCGATTACATGAAAGCGAAGAAGCGGAGCAAGAAAAAGCTCATGCTTTCATTAGATGAATGGAATGTTTGGAATTCCATCGGAACTAGCCGTGCTACTGAACGCTGGCAGGTGGCACCGCCGGAATTCGAAGATGTTTATACGTTGGAAGACGCTCTTGCAGTAGGCTGCTTCCTGATTACACTGCTGAAACATGCGGATCGTGTTAAAATGGCGTGCATAGCCCAATTGATTAATGTGATTGCGCCGATTATGACTGAAAATGGGGGCCCTCTTTGGCTGCAAACCACTTACTATCCGTACCTTCATGCTTCTTTGTATGGTAGAGGAACGGTGCTTCACCCCATTACTTCATCACCTAAATACGATTCAAAGGATTTCACCGATGTCCCTTATCTAGAGGCAATCAGTGTTTTCAATGAAGAGCAAGGTGAAGTTACGATCTTCGCTGTAAATCGTCATTTATCAGAGGGTCTCGAGCTTAACATTGACGTCCGCAGCTTCGGCGAAGTCAGCATTATCGAGCATCTAGTATTGGAGAATGAAGATTTAAAAGCGACCAATACAAAAACGAAGCCCGACAATGTCGTCCCTCATAAAGGCGGTAACGCCAAAACCGACGACGGATATGTAAAGGCTGATCTCAGCAAAGCTTCATGGAACGTTATTCGACTGCAAATAAAGAACACCTAGAATAAATAATCGTAACTGATCCAAGATATCCGCGTGGGCGTACCCAGATTCAATCAAAAAGAGTCTGCCACCATACAAAAAAACGCAGCCGAGTTGACTGCGTTTTTTTGTATAGTGGAGCCTAGGGATCTAACCCCTGACCTATCCCTGCCAGTGAGGTGCTCTCCTGTCATACCGATTTCACTATACTAGTCGGAATAATTTCCAGCCATTCGAGCCGAACGGGAGCACCTTTAGCTTGAACTACAATACGATGTGTTCCTGGCTCAAGCTTGAACGGTTCTTTGATATTTGTGTTCTCGTCATCTATCGAGATTGCCAAACTTCCGTTTTCATCGAGCTCGTTAAGTTGTACGTTGATTTCAAAAACCATAGAATCCATAAATCTAGGAACATAAATTTCGTAGGCAAGCCAATCTCCTTCAGCTAAGTGTACTTCCAGGCGCTCATCTTCCTGCCATGCCTCTCCTCTACCATGTTCGAAGTTTGCTGTCTCCCTGGCGCTTGCAACAAACCGAATGTCCGTGTGGTCATGGATGCGAAAGCCAACATTCTGATTCGATGGCTGCTGGATGCCATAACTAATACCTTCTCCCCGATACCCATAGAAAATAGCAGGTAGGCGGACAGGCGGCCTGCTTAACAAGGCGTCAACAACATCGCGGTAATACATACATTGATCGAAAGCTAAATTAGTTAGATATTCCCATAGGATCCGTTGAGCTGTCATCTCATCTAGCTTCGCACCGCCTTGTAAGTACTCCGCCAGCATCTGCCAATCGCGGGGAATCTTAACGCTGCAGGGTGAATTATCCTTACCCATCTTTTTCCAAGTCCAGAAATTCCATGAGATGTTATGATCTTCAAAAAGGCGGAAAGCCCCTGCGTACCATCCTTTATTGTTCTCGCCGCCTTCACCCATATAAATGGGCACGTTCCACTCTTCACGCTTATCTAAGTAGACTCTGATGCTCTCCGTATCTGGATTATTCCAATATTTATGGAACTGCAGCATCAGATTATCATCGATTTTCTCCGTAAAAATCGACCAGTCCGTTGCCCAATGGGCACCTTCTAGAATAATCAGGTGGCGTTCGTCTACTTCTCGGATCGCCTTGACGATGTCCTGATAAAGCGGCATTACCTCACCGTTATAAGCAGAGAACCAGTTGGGCAGCGGCTCATTGAGCAGATCATAGCCTGCAACTATCCACTCATCCTTATAATGCTCTGCGAGAAAACGCCAAAGCTGAACCGTAAGTTGCCTATTATGTTCTTCTGTAAACAGCTCCGGCAAGTCGCGTTCAGAGTCGTCTATATTCGTACCCGTCTGGCCCCCAGGTGCCCCGTGCAGATCTAGAATCACATAAAGGCTGTGCTTACGACACCATCCGATAAGACGATCAATGAGTTCCAATCGATGCTCTTTCACCCGAAGAGGCTCGCCGTCTTCAATTAAAAATCTCGCGTTTATTGGCACCCTAACCGAATTGAATCCTTCAGCGGCAATCTGCTGAATATCGGCTTCCGACGTGTGAACATCATAGTAAATGTCCCAAAATCTTTCGGCCTCCCGTTCGCCGATCAGCTCTTGAATCATCTTTTCAATACGCCGCGGACGATCTCCTTGCTCTGGAAACATCCACATGTAGCCCTCTGGGAGCAGCCAGCTTCCAAAGCCGACGCCTCTCAGCAGCACCTCGCGACCTTCTCCGTTAACGAGTCTCTTTCCGTCAGCTCTAAGAAAACCGACAACTTCGTTCTCACGCTCTGAATTCATTCTTATTCGTCACTCCTATCCCTTTATCGCACCGTCTGCAATACCCTTCATAATGTATTTTTGCAGTAATAAATAGAAGAGAACGACCGGCAGCATGGCCAAAATTAATGAAGACAAGATGGCAGACCAGTCATTATTCCCGTATTGACCGAACAGCATGTTGGTGGATAATAGCAGGGTATACGTCTTATAGTTTGTTAACATTAGTAACGGCAGAAGAAAGTCGTTCCATATCCATAGCAGGTTTAAAATCGCAATCGTAGCCGTAATCGGCAGTAATAACGGAAATATGACGACAAAAAATAATCGGAACTCACCGCATCCATCGATGACAGCCGCTTCATCCAGATCGCGGGGGATCGACTTCACAAAACCATGGTACAAAAAGATCGCAAAGGCGACACCCGTGCCTATATATATCAACCCTAGACCCGTCGTTGAGCCTTGCACCGATAGCGCTTTAGAAATTTTAGTCAGCGTTATCATAATAGAGTGAAATGGAATCAACGTGGACATAACGAACAGCAGAAATATAAATGCACTTAACTTCCCGGGTGTCCTAGATAGTTTATACCCAGCCATCGACGCGCAAATGATAATGCCTAACAAGCCAACCGATGCGATATATATCGTATTTCCTAAGCTTCTAACAAAATTAGTCTTATGGAATGCGCCAATATAATTTCCTACTTCCAAATGGGTAGGCAGCGACAACATATTATTCATCATGGCGCCTTCCGTCTTAAAGGAGTTCAACAGTCCCATGTAAATCGGAAATAACGTAAATATGGCAGCAGCAATGAGGATTAGCAGAATCATAAAGGAACCGATTCGCTTCATGATTCCACCTCTCTTCTCTTCATCAACCACAGCTGAATCAAGGTGATCAAGAATACGACTAGAAACAAGATCATCGCCTTAGCATTGGCGTATCCGTATCGATTGCTTGATTTAAATGCTTCTTCGAAAATGTTCAGCGCGATGACCTGCGTTGATCTGCCTGGACCGCCGCCGGTTAACGAGTAGACGGCATCGAATGCTTTAAACGAGCCGTTAAGAGTAAGAAATACACCAATCGTCAGGGCCGGATAAATCATCGGAAGCGTCACATAACGAAACGTTTTAAAAGCATTCGCTCCATCCATCGCAGCCGCTTCTTTCAGATGCTGGGGCACACCCTGCAAGGAGGCAATATAGATCACCATCAGGTAACCGACACCGCCCCACAGGGACACGATGACGATGGCGAAGAACGAATAAGCCGGATCACCGATCCAGGATTTATCCAAAAAGGCGAATACCGAATGTTCGGCTATATACGGGAGTACTTTGGTGAAAATAAATAACCACATAAAGCCGCCTATGATTAAACTGATCATATTGGGCATGAAAAAAATCGTTCGGAACCATACCTTGCTGCGCCGTCTGGATTCCACGAGAACCGCCAAAAGCAGAGCGATCGCGTTCTGAAGCACAACCATGAACACGACATATTTAAGGGTGAAGCCTACCGACTTTAGGAAGAACGGGTCCGCCGTCAATGCCTCGATGTAATTCGCCAATCCCACCATCCGATACGTGCGATTCAGTCCGTTCCAATTCGTAAGGCTGTACCATGCGCCCCCGAATGCGGGGGCGAGTACGAATACAGCGTAGAATAATAGAGCGGGAAACACGAAGGCTAATAGGATGACCGTCTTTTTTCGTATCGTTGTCATTAGCCTATTCTCACTCCCGGTTACCATATATCGCCATGCTATTGCTGAGCCTTAATCGCGTCTGCCCATTTCTTATCCAGCGATTTGATAATCTCGTCTTTCGTTACTTGCTTCGCGTAGTAGCTTTGCAGAAGCTTCGCTTGTTCATCTGTGACGCCATTAGGAAGAGACAGATCCTGATAAGCCTTCCCTTGAGAAACGTAGCTCATCGCTTCATCGATCCAAGGGAACGATTTATACGTGTGTACCTTAGATACGGGATTGAACTTCAATTCTTGGAACAAGGCTGACGAATCCTTCGGATCAAGGATGTAGTTTAGAAGATCCATGGCAACCTCTTTGTTCTTGCTTGTTGGAGATACCGCTAGAGACGTGGACGTTGATAGGTTAATCATCGTACCTTTCGGGTTATTGCTCACTGGAAGCGGTGCGACGCCGAATTCGATTTTTGGGTTAACCTTTTGAATTGCTTCTGCTTGCCATGGACCTTGAACCCACATTGCCGCTTTTCCGTTAGCGAAATCGGTAGAGCCCTGAGCGCTGCCTACTTCGAATGGCTTATCTGTCCCATTTTGCATAACCATATCAATAATATTGAATACATCCTGTACGTCTTTGTAGGAGGCTTCACCCTTGTTCATCTTTTGGATCCAATCCGGATGCTCCGAAGTTACAATCCCGCCGAGCGACAGAGCCATAATCAGCTGCGGAATCCATGCCTCTTGGAAAGACAACTCGAAAGGTGCCACTTTGTTTGCTTTCAGCTTTTCTACAACCGCTTTCATTTCATCTATTGTTTGAGGAGCTTTCATACCTAAATCATTGAACACCTTCTTATTGTACAAATAACCCCATTCCAAGCTTTCAAGCGGTAATGCGACTATTTTTCCGTCAAAAGTTACCGTCTTTTTAACGTTATCGAACAAGCCTGCCGCAAATGGCTGATTGGATAGGTCACTCAAGTAACCGGCTTTGTAATAACTGGGGACGTCTGCTACAGCGTGCAGGGTGAACAAATCCGGCGCATCATTGGAAGAAAGGCGAGTCTGCAGGATCTGCTTGGCTTGATCAGGATTCGGCATTTCAAGATTGATGGTGACATCAATATTTTTTTCAGCTTTTTCCTTTGCCTTAAATTGCTCAAAATACTTGTCAAATTGATCCTTAAACCGCGGAAAGCCCATAAATACTTTCAATTCTACTTTCTTAGCTGGAGCAGGAGCAGATGCTGCCGGTTTTGAATCTGCCGGAGCTGGCGTTGCCTCTTTTCCGCCATTACTTGAGTTGGTGTTCGTGCCACAACCGACCATTGCGCCCAATAAGGTAACACTCAGCATTAAGTGAAGCGCTTTCTTCATTCTTCATTTCCCCCTAAAGAAGATTAGTAACTACAATTTCAGTATAGAGGAGAAGGCTTTTATGAATCATTTGATGTTATTAGCATTCGTTATTGTACTTTATTGATCTCCGAGCTAATCCTTACGCATTTCTCCTGGTGTGAGTCCGAAATGTTTCTTAAACACCCGATAAAAGTAAGCAATATCGATATAGCCAGTTAGCTCTGCTACTCGTTTGATGGCAAGTCGTTGATCCATGATTAATTCCTTAGCTTTCTCCATCCTCTTACGAACAATATAGTCGGATATATTTTCCCCGATGGAAGCCTTAAATGATCGACTTAGATGCTCCTTGCTCACAAAAAAGTGATGAGCGACCGTCTCAAGGGAAATTGCTTCTTGGTAGTGGCGGTCAATGTAAGCCTGTACGTCCTCGGGGGCCAATCGATTTTTATTTTTGCGGTACGCCTCCATGGCGTCTATGGCATCAATTAACCAATCACGCAGGATGGTATGAATTTCTCCCAAAGAGTACCCACTTAACAACGCTGCACGTTCACGTCGCTCTTCGATCCAAGCTGAATCCAAACCATAATCCGTACCAGCCGAAAACTCTTCCAGCAAGTGCAGAAAATCATGCGCAATTCTAGCCGGTAATCTCCCATCTTGCGTCTCTGTATAACCTTCAGATAAGAGGTCCTCTATCTTTTCCATTGTATGGAGCACAGCGGATCGATTAAGTTCCAAGAGATATTCATAAACCTGCTGCCGGTAATTCAAATAGGTGTCCAGCATCTTTTTATCGGTAAAAACGTGCGTATCCCATGATGCTGGTATTTGCAGTGAAGCCTGCAGCTCCTCTACACACCGAGATAGGGCAGCGTTCAATTCGACTGGATTAATCGGCTTCAATAGATATTCGATGGCACGGGAACGTATCGCCTGCTTCAAATAAACGAAATCGTCAAAGCCGCTCATCACGATAATTTTAACTTCAGGGTATCGTTCATTTAATACCTTCAGGAGCTCCACACCGTCCAGTCCCGGCATTCGCATATCGGTGATCACAATGCTCGGATGCAGCGTCTCAATCAGAACGATTCCTTCCCGCCCGCCATCTGCTTCCCCAATGATATTCAGTCCAAGCTTGTTCCAAGCTCCCAGTGATCTAACGACTTGTCTGGCCCATAGCTCGTCATCGATGATCAATACGTTCAGCATCCGTTTTGCCCCCTTCCTCTTGCGTAACAGCAGCCATTACCAATACAACCAAAGTCCCTACCCCAATCTTGCTAAATATTCGAACACCACAGCCCATGCCGTATTGCAGCTTGAGCCGTGCATGCACATTCCTTAATCCGATTCCCCTTTTCTTTCGTACATCGTTGTTCCTTGCTCGAGGCGCCAGTCGTCCATCTCTCAAATCCGATCGCAAATCGCTTAGACGCTGGTTGTCAACGCCTACCCCATCATCCTTAATGAAGATATAGACTCGTTTACCAATCAGCCTTATCCGAATCTCGATATTCCACTTGCCTTCCTTACGTTGCAGTCCGTGTTCAAACGCATTCTCCAGTATCGGTTGGAGTGTGAATTTTGGAAGCCTTGCAGGAAGTGCCCTCTCATCTGTAGATACATGCATAAAGCAACGATCTGCGAAGCGTTGTTCCTGAATATATAGGTAGTTTCGCATATGCTTAATTTCGTCTTCGAGGGGTACCAAATCACCGTCTGCACTGATGGAATAACGTAAAAGCTCCCCCATTACCCGGGTAATTTCATAAATTTCAGGCGCATCCTTCACCAAGGCCATCCCCCCCATCAAATTCAGGGTATTATTGAGAAAATGCGGGTTGATTTGCGCCTGCAGAGCCATTAATTGCGCATTCTTCAGATCGATTTCCTGTTGATATTCAACCTCGATCAATTCCTTAATTCGCTTCATCATGGAATTATAGCCGTTTTCCAGCAATCCGATTTCGTCCCTGCTTTGGACCGGAGACATTTTAAAATTATGAATATGTGTCATCTTCATCGTTTTGGCAAGCTTGACAATCGGCCTGCTAATCCGAAGCGATACGAAAATGGAAAGCAGAATAGAGGCTATAGCAAATAGAGTTCCTGTTAAAATCCCTGCTTGGATCGTCGGTTGTGCGCTTTGGTTGACTGTGCGAAGTGGAATAACCTTCACGACCGTAAGTTGACCGTCTCCGATTCGTTTCAAGAAATAGAAATCCGTCTTGGTTCTACGAAAGGCCAATTCAAAATCATTCATGTCGAGGCTTTGAAGTTGGGACTGAAGCTCTACGGCATTCATTGTCTCCGTTGAACCCGACAAAAGCTCCCCTTGATCGTTAATCAAGTAGACCGAGCTTTCTGATTCTGATTTTAAAATATCGCTGACTTCCCTCCACACTTGCTTGTTTATACGGACGGAAATACCGCCTAACAGCATACGATCCTCAAATCGGTTCATACTGTGATATGCATAGATGGCACTGCCGGATTGTTTAAAATACATATTGATAGGTGTTTGAAGCATACGTCCCCAGTTGCCTTCCTGAATGTTTAAGGAATAAATGGTTCCGCTGTTTGCATAACTAACTGAAAATGCCTTCTGGATCGGATGAATATATAAATTCAACTCGTCTATCTTTCTGGAGTTTGCATGAAAAGCAGACGTTAGTGTGTTTTTGATATAATTTTGCGTGCTAAATTGGACCCCGATGTCAGGATTGTTCATATCATTAAGTCCAGCCATGAGCGTTTGATTAATTTGTAAGGAATAAAAGAGAATATCGATTTGCTGATGGAGCTCCTCCAAATATTGATCGGCCCATAACATCCTCGAGTTGTTCGCATTAATGATTTCCTTTTCTACGGAACTCCGTGTATTATTCGTGGCAATCCATGTGACGGTTACAACCGGCAGCGTCGTTAAGCAAATCATGAGTACCATCAATCGAAGACGTAGGCTTGTTCGCATCGTAGTAGAATTCCTTTCTGAACGAAGATAGCGCTTACCTTCATGTTACTTTATCTTTTAAGGAATAGCATTCCTAATTCATAATCTTCAGGCAAAATGGAATAAGCGCAAGTATCTCTTGCGCTTATGAATCGAAAGTTCTTATTTATTAAGCTCCCATAGCTTAATTTTAGAGTTGCTACATGCCGATGTCATTCTAATTTATTGATTAACACGATTAGAACATATTGATTTCGTAAAAATAATAAGGAGCTGTCCAAAAGCAAATATAGGGACACAGAAAACAAAAAAATGAGAAGGCAAGGTTCTTACCTTCTCATTTTTTTCTGTCGACTGCCAGGGAAAGTCACCACATCTTTCATTGGCGGAACGTAGAGCCGTTATTTCGGAAATTCTGCACGTGAAATCGAATAAGAGGAACGTGAGGACGCTATTTGATCAAAAAAGAACGATTCAAAGGCAAAAACCGCGAAATAACGCTTCTACGTTCCTCTTTATCCTGATTTCGGGGTTTTTCGTCCAAATAGCGCCTCCTCGTTCCCCCTCTACAGCAAGCATGATCGCCGATTATGAAATCACCGGCTTATGCATGATTGATTTCGAAACGAGACGTTTCGAAGATCATTCAAACACGAATCCAGACCGTCATTTCGCCCGGCTGCCGGTTACCCCACAAATAATACGGTACAGCTTTAAGCTTTACCGGCTCAGACACTTGCTGCTGCGCAAGCGGACGGTACGCCGTATTCTCTTGCCAGGTAGCTCGTTCATCAGCGTGACCCTTCGCTTCAACGACGACCGCTCCACCGAGCAGTTCGGAATCGTAATACGATTGCAGCTCCGTTTCACGATCTAGAGACAAATTCGGAAGCAAGCTGCCGTTGTCCATTTCTTCCAGACAATAAACAAGCGGACCGCGTTCAATAGCAGCTTTGCCCGCATTGGCTCTGATCTCCGGATGCGAGGAGATCAACTGCGCCTCAAGCACGGGCTCCCATTCCACGATGTCTCCCTTTGCCCATTGCCTATTTACGGCTGCATATCCATTCTCAACCTCGTACTCCGAAATCTTGCCGTTAATTTTCATAACAGCTTGCCCATAGCACCAAGACGGAATGCGCAGCGCAAGCGTGAATCCGGCATCCGGAACAGCAGTTAATTCAAACCGCACATAACCTTCCCAAGGAAGACGCGATTGCTGCTTCAGCGCCACTTGACCGACAGCTAATTCGAACAGCGCTTCGCTGCCGATGAAGAGATGCGTATAAACTTTGTTATCCTTAGCAGAAGTTGTATAAATATAATCGTTCAGGGAGGTGAGAAGCCGTGCCACATTCGGTGGGCAGCAGGAGCAGCCGAACCACTTCTGCCGCACTGACTTCACGTGCCTGCGGTCCGGGTTATTTAATGATGCCTTCGGCCATACTTCCAGTGGATTGACATAAAAATAATGCTTACCGTCCTGCGACATACTGCCTAAAACATTGTTGTACAGCGCCCGCTCTAGGACATCAGCGTACTCGCTCTTCGCCTCCAATAGCAGCATGCGGCGGGCGAAAAAGATTAGACCGATGGAAGCACACGTCTCCGCATATACGGTATCGTTGGGCAAGTCGTGGTCGAAGGTAAACGCCTCACCGTGATGCGTCGAGCCGATGCCTCCTGTAATGTACATCTGTCGCTTCGTCGTATTATCCCACAAACGACGGCACGCCTCGAGCAGCTCCCGGTCATCTGTCAGGCTTGCAAGGTCGGCCATCGCCGTATACATATAGACCGCCCGTACAGAATGGCCTATTGCTACGTCCTGTTCACGAACTGGCACATGCGCCTGATTATAGGCTATTTGTTCGATGGTCGGAATTGGCAGCTCCTTCTTCGCCCAATGACTGTACCCACCTCTTTGCTTGCATTCCTCAATCAGAAAGTTCGGCGATTGGCCGCGCTCGTCGATGAAGAATTGCGCTAACTTCAAATAACGCTCCTCTCCCGTCGCATGATACAGCTTCACTAGCGCCAACTCTATTTCCTGGTGGCCGTCATAGCCTCTCAGTTTGCCCGGCTCACGACCAAATACGATGTCGATATAGTCGGCAAATTTGCACACGACATCAAGCAGCCTCCGTTTTCCCGTGGCCTCGTAATACGCAACCGCTGCCTCTATCATATGGCCCGCGCAGTAGAGCTCGTGCGCTTCATGAAGATTCGTCCACTCATTGCCCGGTTCTTTGATCGAGTAATACGTGTTCAGATAACCGTTGCCGTGTTGGGCCTTGGCAATTAGCTCGATCAACTCGTCCGCAGTTCGCTCCAGCTCGGAATCGGGTTGGCTTGCAAGTGAGTATCCGACTGCTTCAATCCACTTCGCCACATCGCTGTCCTGGAAAACCATCCCACCGAATTCGCCTTCTTCCATCCCGGCCGCAATCCGGAAATTACGAATCGCATAACTCGGCTCAGCTTCTGGAATACGGTCGTTAAGCGCCTCCCATTGATAGGGAATAACCGTCCCTCGCACCAGCTCTGTAAATTGATTCCAAAACCCGTCCTGTATGCGTACACGCCTGCTACTCTGCCGCTCGCTCATTGATATCCCCATCTGCATATCCTCCTAGAACTGTACCTGATTTATATGACATTTGATTATCACTCTCATCCAGTTTATCCTTGTATATATGGATGAACTACGAATAAATCAAACCTATTTTTTATAAAATTTCACACAACACTTCGGAGGGGATCGGGAATGAGCAAATCGGGAATCATTTGGATGGAGCTGCCGCCAGTGCCCTATTATATTACGACCGGCTTATCGACCTTAAGTCCGGGAGAGCAGCACCCGAGCCGGCGGAATATCGGCATCTTCGATCTGCTTTGGGTTGTCAAAGGGACGTTATTCATCGGAGAAGAGGATAGTCAGTGGGAGGTAACGGAAGGACAGACACTGCTGCTGCTGCCCGACCGTTATCACTATGCGGTGAAGCCCTGCGAGACGGAGACCGTTTTCTATTGGAATCACTTCGACTTTAAAGGGAGTTGGCTCCAGACGGCGGACAATGCTGCAAACCCAGCCTACCCGGTCCAGCATGCATGGGCAAACCCCTATACGATTCGGATTCGGCAATATGCCTCGCCGCCGGAGTTTACCCTTGCCGAGTGCCACCTTCGCAAAATGCTCGCGTCGTCAGGCCAACATCGCTCGGCGACCTTTTGGAACGAGCAGCAGCTGTTCATGGAGCTGCTGCGTTTATTAGAGGAAGGGTATAGTGGAAGCGACTCTTCCCCTGCCTTAAAGCTCGCGGAGAAAGCTGAAGCTTACCTTCGGCAGTACTTTCAGGCTGACGTGACGAATGAATCGCTTGCGGAGGCCCTTCATTTTCACCCGAACTATATTGTTAGGTGTATGAAAGAGATCTACCACTGTACTCCGATGGAATATCTGCACGAGTATCGACTGGAACAAGCTAAGCTGCTGCTAATCAAAACCGATTGGCCGATCGGGCTGATCGCCGAACGCGTCGGTTTTGGGTACGCCCCCTACTTCTCCAACTGCTTCAAACAGTATGCCGGCACCTCACCTCTGCGTTTCCGCAAGCAGTATTCACATTAGTTTTACTAATTGTGGACCATCGCAGTTTAATTCAAGAACGAGCTGATTTCATTTCTGCTAGAACCGTATCTTCATAGGCATGCTTTTCACCTCGAATGATGTCTTGGACATTTACAGGCTGACCCGTATGTCCGGACTCCAGGGCGGCAAACACGACTCCCAATGCTTCGAGTCCACGTTCAGCGCTGGAAATAGGCTGCTTTTGCTCAGCAATCGCTTCCCACAATTCAATGTAAGAGTGGGCAAAAGGGTTTTCTACAACTTCAGGCGCGTAACGCTGGATGATTTCGGAATGGGTAACAATTGATTTGTCTTCAAGTGTTACGTGCTGACCAGGACGCAAACATCCTTTGCTCCCATAGATCCATACCCCATCAGTCTTCTCGCCGTGGGCTGCTGTGCTGCACATCCAATGACCCAGACCTCCATTCTCAAAACGGAATACAGTGACAGATGTATCTTCTCTGGTAGGGTGAATGGTTGTTTCTCCGTTGTTTAATTCCTTTTCAAAAATTCGCGTATAGGAGAACACTTCTTGGATAGGCCCATTCACTTCCGTGAAGAAATGAGTGCGGTGAACCCCCGTGATCGTTAATCCAGCCTGCGCCCGCTCGGCCTTTCATATGACGCCAAGCAGTTCCAGCAAAAAACGAACGTCCCAGTGTGACCGTTGCGTAATCCATGATCTTATATACATGCCTCTCCACCTCTGCGGCAAAAGTCTCCGCTCTCTCTAACTTAAGATCGCAAACAGCCGTCAGCTGAAAGGTCAGCTTGTTCTCAGCTTTTAATTTCTTCAAGCCTTCCAGATGCGCACTGGAAATCACTCCGCAGCCTATGAACCCGATTTTCATCCAAATCGCCCCATTCCTTTGAACAATGATATAGATAAACTTCTTCGTATCTTAACAAAGGATTGATGCAAATGATTTCAATACACTCTGTTCCTGATTAATTCGCGATCCAGTTCACATTCTGATAATAAGCTCTGCCTCCAAAGAGATTAAGACCGAAATTACCACTGCTGAAATGCGAGTCGTTGACATCCATTAACGGCATGGAGCCACCGTCAAAGTAAATTTTGATATTCGTCCCGCTGGTCACAATTTTCACGTGATAAGTTTTACTGGACTGCAACAGCATTGGCACGCTGCCAATGATTTGCGAGCTGGTAAAGCTGCCGTTCAGCTTGTAGAGTAAACGCAGTGTTTTCAGACTTGGATCGACATTAAAGTAATAGCCGTTCGAGCCTGCAGCATCACCTCGGAAGATGATCGATCCGGCTCCTCCCAACGCATCCAGCTTCATATCAGCTTCATAAGTGAAATTGCCGCCTGTTACCGTGGACATATAGTTGCTATCCAGATCAAAATAACCTGCAATCCCGTCAGCCGTCGGAATCCAATGCGCTTGGTTGGTTAAAGTCCATCCTGTCAAATTCGTGCTGAATGCAGGACCTACCTGTACGACTGTTGTACCCACAATCGAGCCGGACTGTGTCGTTGCTGTAATTACGGCGCGTCCTGGACTAACCCCGGTGATATTGGCACTGCGTGCATCCACAGTAGATACAGTCGCAATTGCCGTATTGCTGCTGCTCCAAGTCAAATTCTTATTCGTTGCGGTACGCGGCAATACAGTCGTGTAGAACTGCTGCGTCCAACCAACGCCGATTTCCAGCTTGGGTTTATCCATCACAACTTTTTGCGGAATGGTTCCGCTAGTCGGTTCGTAGCGCCATGTATTAGCTAGCGGATACACACTCATAGAAACTACAGTCACATTACCGCCTGTCGCATAGAAATTCAAGCCGTCACGGGCCGAATCCGGTAGTATAATGTCGGAGAAGACGACCTTGCCGTCATTGCCGAATACCTCTACGGAGGATTCATCGACATAGATGTGCATTTTCACATGGTTGCTTACTGGGCTGACGACTACATCATTTCGCGAAGCAAAATTAGCTGTGAAATCAGTCCTGCCCGCATTCACACGGTCCACGAACATTTTGGAAGAAGGCGGCTGATAACCTACAACGGTTTTTTGATTGCCAAGCTCTCTAAGGCTAAGCCCAAACTCGGAGGCTGCGCCCGATGTAGGAATCAGGAAATCAGCATCGATTTCGTAAGCGTTGCCGGATAAGCCGGACAACAAATTCGTGCTCGTCGGTGTGATGGTTACGTTGTTAAATGTAGTCGCTGCGCCTCTTAGATTATTCATCTCAGTAACTGGTTTCTGGGCAAGCCGCACACCCTCCGGATACGTTACCAGTATAAGCTCGCGCGGTATCGACAATTGCCCGTGGAACGGGAACGTTGGCTCACTAAATGGATGATCCCAGTTGCTCATCCAGCCGATTTCAATTCGGCGCGCATTCGAAGGAATGTCCGAGAAGGTTATAGCCGCATACATATCTTTGCCATATTCGCTTCTAAGCACGGTGCTGGCCGGATTGTCGCTGGTAAAAGTCGACCCGTCGAAGGAACCTACAAAATATTCAGACGAGGAACCATTCGTTTGCGTCGCTGGACCTGTACTAATCGAAAGCACCCATTTCTTGTTCGTTGTTGATGCGTCTACCCCAAGCAGAAAGAAATCAGGGCATTCCCATGTACCTCCGTGCAGATAAGCGCCAAAACCAAATGAACTTGTGTATGTCCAGGTGAGCAGGTTAGTGGACGTGTAGAAACGGATATTATCCCCGCCGGATACCACCATGACCCATTCATTGTGGTCGCTGTCCCAAACAACCTTAGGGTCACGGAAGTCCCATCCGCCGTTCACGCCGCCGGGATTTTGCACAATTGGATTGCCTGAATACTGCAGCCACGTTCTCCCTTTGTCGGTGCTGTAGGCGAGACTGATTTTCTGATTGCCGCCGACTTTGTCGGGATCATAATTCGTGTAGTAAGCAACGAGTCCAGAGCCGCCGCCAAACAATCCTGTCACATTGTTCGTATCCACGACCGCCGAACCTGACCAGGCATTGCCCAAATCATTGAAGGGAAGCGCGATAGGGAGACGTTTCCAATGCGTAAGGTCCGTGCTGACCGCATGCCCCCATCGGCCTTCGTCCTGATGAAACAGATGATATTCACCCGCATAATAGACAAGTCCATTGGGATCGCTTGCCTTGCTTGCTTCCTGCGTATAGTGATACCCAGGACGGTACATTTCATTCGAATATGCGCTTAAATCGGTCAAAGTCACATTCTGAAAGTAAGCTGTTCCATTATACGTATTCAGTCCAATTTTACCTGTGGAATAGGTGCTGTCAGTCGCATTAATCGCCAAAGTTGCATAGCCATCTACATATACTTTGATGGATGATCCGCTTGCGATGATCTCAACATGGTACGTTTTTCCTGTATCAATCGTACGTGTTGAGGTGGCGATCGTCGTTCCGACGCCCACTTTAATTAAGCGGATTTGATCCAGGTTAGGATCAATGTTGAGTACATAACCGCTGGCAGCGCTTGCATTCGCACGGAAAAGAAGCCCTGCTGTTGCGAAAGGTGTACCGGCATCCACTTTCAAGTCGCCTTCAAGCACGAAATCGGACGCTGTGTTCGCTGCGATTCGGAACGCGTCCGCCGCCCCGGTGCTAATGGCTTTTACACCGTCCAGATGCGGAGTCCAATTTCCATTGATGGCCGTCCATCCAGCTAAATTCGTATTCGCGTCACTGATCAGAATTTTTTGGAATTTTGCGCTTCCGTTATAGACATTGAGCCCGACAAAGCCTGACGAATAAGCTGAATTCGTAACCGTCATAATCGGATCATAGCCATCCGCCTGCAAGTAATTGGTTTGCAAATAGACCCTCATCACATTGCCTTCAGCTTTCACCTTTATATGATAAACTTTGCCGGTATCCAGGGTGACTGTTTGCGTACCGAGCGTTACATCGCCGCTGATATTGAACAGACGAAGCCTGTCCAGATTCGGGTCTATCTGCAGGCCGTATCCCTGTGTTGCGCTGGAATTCGTACGAAAAAGCAGCGTGGATACCGCGTAAGTGTCTTCAATAAGCACATCCGCCTCATACGTAAAATTATCCGAGCTCGTAGATGAGATTGCATATGCATTTTGCCCGCTGGAAGCCGTCCCTCTCCAGCCTTGTGTCGTAGGCGTCCATGTCCCTGATGTCACATTCCAGCCTGTTACATTCGTCGTTGTTTCGTACTGATAAACATTCTGGAAATAAGCCGTTCCGTTATACACGTGGTAGCCCAAGTTCCCTGTGGAATACTTCGTATCACTGACAGAAATCGCCAGCACGTTTCCTAGATATACTTTGATTTGCGCTCCATCAGCCGTGACCTTCAAATGATAAGCAGTACCTGTATTAATCGTTGTTGCGTACAGTGTCCCCACATCGGAGCCAGTAGCATAGTCGAAAAGCCTTACACGATCGAGATTCGGGTCTATGCTGACCACGTACCCTTTGGTACCGTCTTCGCTGGCTCGGAAGACTAGGGAACCTACGCCGAATGCAGAGGCGCTGTCTACCGTCACATCGGCTTCGTAAACAAAATTAGTCCCTGCTGTTGTTGTCGACATGGCAAAAGCATTCGTATTCGCTGCGCTTACTCCCTTAACTCCGCTGCCTGACTGGATAGACCAGGTTCCGGATATCGGTGTATAGCCTGGCATATTTGAATTGAAGCTTGAAGCGTAAGCTGTCGTAACGCCTAATGACGCCGTACATGCAACGAAAAGAATTAGAAGTGCTTTCAACATCCATTTAAACCGTATTTTCATAGATACTCATCTCCTATTCATTGTACATGTAAGCGCTTTCTGTTTAGTAATGAGAAAAGCGCTTCACGCGCTCATCTTTCTATCCATGACCTGCTTACCCTTGCATTGTTAACTTCCATGCGTCCAAGCTTTCCAGAGATACTTCCCCATTCCTCGCGAACAGCTTGATTCCCAGGCTGTCAGGTTTCGGGTAAATGCGGTTCGTTACGGTTTTCAGCCCGTTATTAGCAAACAGCTCAACAGAAGAGCGATCAATGAATATCTGCAGCTTAATGCAGCCATCCTCCAGTGGATTCAGATCCACTTCACACACACCTTTTTCGCCCGAACCAGAGTGATTACGATCCACTCTAAGCTTCCGGTCAGCAGCCGAATAGCTCACTTCCGTGTACTCGGAACCATCCTCTGAACAGCGAAGAAGCAGACCGAACTCAGCATCGCCAGCTGATTGATTCGTGTTAAAAACGGCGATAAGTTCAAGCGCATCTCCATGAATTTCTGGCAAAGGTACTTCCGTATCCGCACAGATGGACAGATTGCTGACACGCTGATGAGTCCCGCGCATGGCTCTCACTTCCTCCACAGGCAGTATCCGCAGCGTTCCGTCGTCATCAGAAAGTTTCAGCTCGCGAGGCAGGGTAAAAGCCCCCATCCAGCCATGCTCCTGCTCCGGCATTTGAGCGCCCCAAATATTCATCCAGCCAATGAGAATACGCCTTCCCTGTCCGTCCACGAACGTTTGCGGAGCATAGAAATCGAAGCCATAGTCTAGCCGCTCTGAGTAACGGTAGTCGAATATTCCGGTCTCATAGCTAAGCCTGCCGATTAGATACATCGTCTTGGTCATTCCCATATTCATAGGGGAAATCACCAGCACGTGATCATCCCCGTTCCCTAGCGGAAACAAATCAGGGCATTCCCACATATCCCCCATCGTGCCATCGCTTTCAGCTGCGACTCCGATATAGCTCCAATCCCGCAGATCAGAAGACTTATACAGCAGCGCTTTGCCTAAACCGTCTTTCCCGTATCCAATAACCATGTACCATACATCATTATGCTGCCAAACCTTCGGATCCCGAAATCCGAAGCCACCTTCCTCTGGCGCGCCAGCAATAACTGGGTTATAGGCAGCTTTGTTGAAAGTAACCCCATCTGTGCTTGTTGCAATGCACTGAACCTCAGTGGGAGTGCGTCCATCAACATGCCCCGAGTAGATCAACGTCAGCACACCGTTATCGTCCACAGCGCTGCCCGACCAGCAGCCGTATCCACCGCTTTCTCCCATATCGTAAATTTCTGATGGAGCCAACGCTACGGGCAGATGCTCCCAGTTCACCAAGTCTTTACTTTTGGCATGCCCCCAGTGCATCGGCCCATTCTTTGGCTCATAAGGATTGTGTTGATAAAACACATGATATTCATGATTAAAATAAATCAGGCCATTCGGATCATTCATCCAGCCCGATGGAGGCATCAAATGATAGTAAAGCCTGTAGTTCCCCTCTGCCACTGCTGCAGTAGCTTGCTCCAACGCCTTATTGGCTAGATCGACTCTTTCCTTATGAACTCTGTTCCGTTCCATATCTACTTGATGACTCATCCTATCTCACCCTCGTTCCTAATCTCTTATTACACATTTCCTACTTTGATTAACGTATGAATTTCTTCTATTGTACCAAGGGAAGGAATGGCGCCTTTTCGAGTTGTTGCTAAAGCACCCGCTGCATTCGCGAAGCTAAGTGCGTTACATAATTCTGTTTCGCTCCAAGCCTGCAAAGGTTTTCCCAGCTTTAACACTTCATGTAGAAAGGCTCCGAGAAAGCCATCCCCTGCCCCTGTTGTATCAACGGTATGAACAGAATAGCTATCCACCTTCCCCCACCAATCGTTCATTCGATAAAATGAGCCTTTGGGTCCCGCTGTTACTAATAGCAGCCCAATTGAATACCGCTCCATTAACTGTTTGGACGCAATTTCTATATCCTGCTGCCCTGTCAAGAAAATGATCTCTTCTTCGGATACTTTCACGAGGTCAGCCAATCTCAAGCCCGCATGAATAGCCTCCCTAGCATGCTGTTCGTCCTCCCACAAAGAAGGACGCCAGTTGGGATCATAAGAAATAAGCGCACCTTTCTCCTTGGCCTTCTGCGCGGACTTTATTGTGGCTGAGTAGGAAGGCTCCGCCGTCATCGAGATGGATCCAAAGTGAAAAATCCGCGTTCCCTCCAGCATGGCCAGATTCACTTCATCCTCTCTCAACAGCTGGTCAGCACCAGGCTTTCGTGAGAAATGAAAGGATCTCTCGCCTTGCGAATCCAAATGAATGAAGGCCATTGTCGTATGGGCCTCGTCAGATGTGATAAGCCCGCTATCTGACACACCCTGCTGCAGTAAAGCTTGCCGCAAATACCTACCAAAGGGATCATTGCCCACCTTCCCAATGAACCCGGTCTTCAGGCCGAGCTTAGCTATAGCGGCCACAACGTTCACAGGAGCTCCTCCCGGATTGCGCTCAAACATAGGCTGCCCGGCGTCTGATAAACCTTGAGGTGTAAAATCAATTAAGTACTCCCCTAGTGCAACCGCATCATAATTCATCTTAAGTTTCCTTTCTCCTCATTATGCAAGCTCCTTGGATCAACCCTTAATACCTGACATCGTGATCCCCTGAATATAGTAGCGCTGTAAGAATAAAAACAGCAGCAGAATCGGCACTGTCGATAACGTGTTCGCCGCTAACACTTTTGACCAATCCGTCCCTTCGTTAGAGGAAAACGTGGAAATACCTACTTGGATCATTTGCATCTTCTGATCATTGATGACAATGAGCGGCCAGAGGTAGGAATCCCAATTGCCCAGGAATGTCATAAGGCCGAGTGTAATTAATGCAGGAACTGCTGCCGGAAGCACGATGGATACGAAAGTGCGCGGTAGACTAGCTCCATCTATGCGTGCCGCTTCCATCATTTCATTCGGAACCTCTGCGAAAAATTGCCGCAGCATAAAAATGCCAAACACGGATAACATCGAAGGTACGATCAGCGCTTTATAAGAATTAAGCCAGCCCAGATCATGCATGAGCAAATAGTTTGGCACGAGCGTAACTTCACCCGGTATAATCATCGCGGACATAAACAGAGCGAAAACGACTGTTTTAAAGCGAAACCTGAGTTTAGCAAACGCAAAAGCCGCCATCGAATTAATGATTAGCACTAGCGCAGTTACGATCGAAGCCACGAATAGAGTATTCCAGATATAACGAAGAAACGGATTGCGTGCATTGAAAATGACATTATGAAAATTACGTCCCGTCCATTCCACAGGGATCAGCAGATGAATATTCAGAGACGTATATTTAAAAAGCTCCTGGTACGGACGAAATGAGCCGGCGACCATCCATAGGATCGGAGCGACAGAAATCAGAGCGATCACAATCATGATGATCATTCTTACGATGTTGGTTACCCTCTTCACAGCGATTCCCTCCTAATATAGGGATCTTTGAGCGGTGCTCAAAGTCTCTCCTCTTTGGGATCTTTGAGCGGTGCTCAAAGTCTCTCCTCTTTAATCAGTATCTTTGTTAAAAAGCTTCATTTGGATAAGTGAAATGGTCAACACAATCGCAAAGAGCACAAAAGCCGCCGCTGTCGCATACCCCATTCTCATTTGCGTAAAAGCCTGCTTATAAATATAGAAAACAACCGTCTCCGTCGAGCTGTTAGGTCCTCCATTCGTCAACACGAATACGAGCCCAGAAAGTTTGATCGCATCTATTGTGGTCATAATGACAACGAAGGCCATGGTCCGATTCAACAACGGAAGCGTAATCTTGAAAAATTGCTGAAATCTCGATGCGCCATCCACTCTGGCAGCTTCGTAAAGATCGGGGGAAATATTGTTCAGACCTGCCAGGAAGATAATCATAAAAAATCCGGCGCCTTTCCAGATCCCGAGCACAATAATGCCATTCATCGCCGTGTCCGGATCAGAGAGAAAGCTCGTAACCGGCAGGTGCAGAGCCTTGAGAATACTGTTCAAGAGCCCAAACTCTTTGTTGTAAATCAGCTTAAATACCGTTGCAGCCACCGCTGTCGAAATAATAACCGGGATAAAATAAAGCGTCCGGAACAGTCCTGCCGCCGCTGTTTTCTTCTGGATCAATAATGCTAACCCCAGAGCGATGCTCGTTTGAATCGGAATCACGATAATTGCAAAATAAAACGAATGCTTCAGACTGTTAAAGAAGGCGCGGTCCTTCATCAGATGAGCATAATTATCCATTCCGACAAATACATCGCCTGCGCCTACTAACGAATAGTTTTTAAAGCTGATGATGAAGGCTTGCAGCATTGGGTAGAACACGAAGACAAGCAATAAGGCTATCGCCGGTAAAATAAACCAGAATGCAGTAGCTTGCTCATGTCTTCGGAAGCTTTGCGATTTTTTTGTGGTTTCTACCACTGTTTGTATCGCAGTATCCATGGTACATCTCTCCATTCCACTTCTATCAATTTGTATCGTAAACAAAAACCTTGAAGCTCGAAACCACACCGCCATCTGGGCTAATCGCTTTGATCTCCGCCTGTCCGGCCTGAACGCCCTTCACCATAACTCCTCCGTCAACAGCTGAAACTGTAGCTATCGCATCGCTGCTAGACTGCCATTTCAACAGCTGCGGAGCGCTTAAAGGAATGACCGAAGCTTCGACCAGCTGACTGCCATTCACTGGCATATCGAGTGTACTCTTACTTAGCACAATCCGCTGCGGCTTGGCAGCATCCACATCTTCATTGCGCCATACCGTTTGCATCGGATAATACTGCGTACTCTCCAGCGTGACGCTGCCTTCCAAAGCAGTTAGCTCCAGTCGGTTACTCGTCGGATCCGGGAATATCAGGCTGGAGATGACAACCTCGCCATCGTTCCCAAACACCTCAAGACTAGATTCATCTACGAAAAATCGGAGCTTAAGCTTGCCGTCCTTCAGCTTCAGCGGCGCCGAAACTTTCTCAGCGAAGCCCTTCTCGAACGAGGTGATGCCAGAGTGTGTTCGATCTACCGTCAACTGCTCCGTCTTGGCATCATAGCTAACGCCTGTTTCTTGGTCGCTTCCTTTTCTTAGCTTGAACGCCAATTTCGCATTCGGCTGAACAGATAGTTCGGTAACCAACTCATAGGATGTTCCTTTGATGACGTCGAACGGATTATGTCCTGCAGATAACGCCTGCTTGGACACAATTACTTCCTTACCGCGCAAAGTCTGAAGTTCCTTAATCGGCTCCTGAATCAGCCGCAAACCTAGATCAGGGATATTCCTCAGCCTAAGCTCGCGGGGGATGGACATGTTCCCCTTCCAGCTGCCCGTTGGCATCGCGAATGGATAACGCCAATTCGACATCCAGCCCAGCCAGATGCGGCGTCCATCTTTGGCCGGGATATCTGAGTAGGACACAGCCGCATAGAAATCTTTACCGTAATCCGTCCAAAGCACATCCGATGGCTTATTATCATTCTTGAACGTTAGCCCGTCGAACGTACCGACGAAGTATTGCGCAGTGGAACCCTTCGTTGTGTTGTTACTGCCGATACTTACCGCCAGTACCCACTTCTTTGCTTTGGAGCCCTCTACCGGCAGTTCGAACAAGTCCGGGCATTCCCATACGGCCGCGTGCGAGCCTTGATCGCTTCCGAATTCGCTGGTCATTTTCCACGATTTGAGGTCGGGTGATGTATAGAAACGAACACGGTTATCCACAGACACTACCATCACCCAAGAATGGGTAGGCGCGTGCCAGATGACCTTCGGATCTCGAAAATCCTTCAATCCCTGATTCGGAATCACTGGGTTTCCTTCATATTTGGTCCAAGTCCGGCCTTTATCCGAGCTGTAGGCAATGCTTTGCGACTGAACGCCGCCTTTGAAATGGGTAAAAATCGCGACCAATCCCGCCTTGCCGCCAAAAAATCCGCTTGTATCCTTGCTATCTACCACCGCGCTACCAGACCAAATTTCTCCCAAGGCATCCCGAGCCAGAGCTACCGGGAGATGCTCCCAGTGGATCAGATCTTTACTTACCGCATGTCCCCATTGGCCACTGTTTTGATAAAACTGGTGATACTCACCTTCGAAATAAACCATCCCATTCGGATCACTCATATTCCCGGATTCCGGTGATAAGTGATACTGCGGACGGAACTTTTCTGTATAATAATTCGGATCACTCGCATACGTAAAAGCTGAGCTTTCTGCAGCATCCGACGACCTACCATACTCTTTAACCAGAACAGCCACCCCCAATCCTAGAAGTACGACCGCGGCAGCACCAACTGCCCATAACCCTAATTTCTTCCGCATACTTCCTCCTTGTGCATGTCGCCATCATTTTCTGTATGGCTATTGTACCGAGTCCGAACGAAGAAAGATTTCAAAATCATCGGGAGTTGCCTTTCAATTTTATTTGCAGTAGTTAAATACTTTCAGGTAGCTAGCTTTTCATCCTACCAACGACAAATAAGAGCCTCTAAAGGCTCTTATTCCGCTCCATTTGCCACTTTCCGCGCAAATAGAAGCTCCCAAAGGCTCTTATTTCTCCAAGAAGCCAGCTTTTCATCATGTCAGCGACAAATAAGAGCCTCTAAAGACTCTTATTCCGCTCCATTTGCCACTTTCCACGCAAATAGAAGCTCCCAAAGACTCTTATTTCTCTCAGTAGCTTGCTTCCCACCATACCAACGACAAATAAGAGCCTTTAAAGGCTCTTATTCCGCTCTTTTAACCACTTTCCAAGCAGATAGAAGCTCCCAAAGACTCCTATCTCTCTCAGTAGCTTGCTTCCCACCATACCAACGAAAAATAAGAGCCTCTAAAGACTCTTATTCCGCTCTTTTTGCCACTTTCCACGCAAATAGAAGCTCCCAAAGGCTCTTATTTCTCCAAGTAGCTAGCTTTTCCCTTATGCGACAAACGCATATAGGACTGCTCTCAAGGTCTAATTGATCTTTTGGAACAGCCCTATTTCAAATCTGCATCTGTTAGCTGCTACACTTTCTTACTTAGTAGTTCTTCCCGATACTCCTTTGGTCCTTTGCCATAATACTTCTTAAAAGCGGTGCTAAAGTAACTCGAGCTGGAATAGCCAACCAGCGTAGCAATATCCGTAAGCTTCAGTTCATTTTCTTTCAGTAGCACCGCGGCCTTACTTAGACGCAATTTCGTGACATAGTCACTAAAAGTAAGGCCCACGCTCGTCTTAAACAAGCCGGACAAGTAGGTCTCGTTAAGATGAAACATGTCCGCAAGAGAAGCCAGCGTGAGCTCATAGGAGAAGTTCTCATCCACATAATTGCGAATCGCTTCAATCATCTGCTGACCACTGGAGAACCTCGTTTTCCTCACTTCATTCATCACCAATTGCGCCATTTCATGAAGCTGTTCCAACACTTGCTCTCTAGAGGAATAGTCTCTTACCGTCATTTGACAGTTCCATAAATAGCTTTGCAGCGATGCGTCACCAAGTTCGAATTTCTTGGCTATCGCATTAAACAGCAGAATAATCCTGAGCGTCAAAAAGGTAAATACAAACATCGGCGTGTCTCGATCAGCGGAGAAAATGGTATGCAGCTGCTTAGTAAATGCAGGCATATCCAGACTTTCAATGGTTTGCATCAGCTTTCGCTCTACTTCCGGCGAGAAAGTATGTGTCATGGCCAGCATATTTCGGTTGGGCTCAGCCTTGTCGGATTGGATCGTACCTTGGCTCCAGGCCAACATGCTGGATGCATAACCGTCCTTCAACTGCCTTAACCCATGAATTGGCTCACCAATGCCGACTACACTCTCGACTCTCAAGTAGCTTTTGATATTCCGCTTGAGCTTGCGCACGAAGTCATCCATGAAACGACTATGCTGCACAGGATCTTGAATAAGAATCAGAAAATGCATCATGGCTGGATGACTAATGGGATAAAAGGGATACACCTGCTCCCAATTTTCAGCAGACTCCCGGCAAAGCATCTGGAATGCCAGATAGAGTAAATCTTTCCGCTCACTCCAGTCGTCCAAACGTCCTTGTGGAATTCTCATCTCCACCGTCACAAACTGCGCATGTACATCATCTATGGTCAAAGAAGACAGCTGTAATTGCTGCATCCGTTCTTTCACGGTTGACACACTAAACCATTCATCCTTCACCAGCTGCCAAATTAATTGCTCCTGCATCAGTTGAAGCTGTTGATGATTCTTCATTTCCTCTTGGTCTTGTTCTCGTATTCGATTGCGGTCATCTTCCAATTCACCAGACAGCTTGGCAAGGAGTGCCGTTAATTCACTGCGCACCACAGGCTTTAGCAAATAATCTTTCACACCCAACTGGATGGCCGCCTTCATATATTCAAAATCCGAGTAGCCCGAAAGCACGATGATACGAAGTTGGGGGAACTTCTCCTTACTAGCTTTGATGAACGCTATACCGTCCATTTGCGGCATTCGGACATCCGTAATCACAACATCGGGCAGCGGCTGCTCACTAAGTATCTGCATAGCCTCCAGACCATTAGCTGCTTCGAATTCAATTTGGAATCCGGCGGATTTCCAATCGATTTTAGCTTTAATACTGTTTCGTACACCGACTTCGTCATCAATCAGCATGATTCTGTACATCTATGTTGTCAGCTCCTTAACAGAGGAAGGTACAAAATGATTTCCGTCCCTTCTCCCAATTTGGAATGTAAGCCTAAGTGAAATTGCTCCCCATAATTCAACCGACATCGTGATAAAACATTGCGAAGTCCGATACTTTGCCCCTCGCTGCTGAGAATGGCAACGGAATCACCCATCTTAATCTCTGCCAGTAAATCTTGTACCAACTCGGGGGACATGCCAATTCCGTTATCTTTGACGCAGATTAGCAATCTTTCGTCTTGTACCAGAGTCCGCAATGTAACCTGTGCGACGCCAGCCTTCTCCAGACTATACTTCACTGCATTCTCCACCAGGGGCTGAATAATGAACTTGGCAATCATGACATCATCTGCCACGGGATCATCCTCGATTACGACTTGTAATCGCTCTTCATGTCTCAAATGGAGAATGAACAGATAATCACGAATATAGCTCATTTCCTCGGCTACTCGGACCAGATCGCTGTTCAGGTTCAGCGAATACCTCATCATTTTGCCTAATGCCTCTGTGGCGTCCATCACTAAGTCTTCCCGCTTCATGGCAGCGAGACCGCTAATAATTTCAAGCGTATTATTATAGAAATGCGGATTAATTTGCAGCAGCAGCGCCTTATATTCGGCATTCTTTCTACGTAAATTTGTTTCGAATTCAGTTTCGATCAAAAATCTAAGCCTGTGCGTCATTTGCTCGAAAACGCCCGTCACATAGCCTACTTCACTATGTCCTTCCCTGACTTTCGGCATCACACGCAGAGCCTGATTAAATTCGCCGCGCTGCACATGCTTCATCGCTTTGCCCATCACACTTAGCGGTTTGGTAATACCTGCGGACAACCAGAAAGCCGCCAGCATGGCGAGAATCAGCAAAAGGGCGGTAACCAAAAGCATCGTTTGCCTGATATGAGTGATCTTCTCATACAATTCTCCTTCAGGAACGGTGCCTACAATGGTCCAATTTTGAGCAGGCAATTTGCGGAAAAAGAGCAAATTCGTACTCCCTTTATTCTCTATTGGAAAAATCCCGCTAGTCTCCTCCTCGAATCGTTTATCGATTTGCTCAAGACCGCTCCTTAGAATGTCCCGATGCTCTGAAATATTTTGATCCAACACACTATTGCCTTCACTCGTGAGCAAAATCACTTTCCCAGTCTTCCCGACCCGAATCTTCTCAATCGCATTTCGAAGCAAAGTTGTGGGGTAATTGACTTTAATGAACCCGACATTCTTTAACGATTGCAGCTGCACCAGTGGAAAAAGAAAACTGTTAATCGATCTTGCTCTCATGAATTCGTCCGATTGATCGATATCTTTATGCGCTGTCGTCCAGCGCTTGCCCTCTGTCATAAATGCCTTAAACCACTCGCTATTTTTATAGGTTCTATCCTGCGTCCACAATCCCCCGGCATCCTCGGCAAAAGCGCTAATCGATATGCCGTTAGAATTGTTAACTGCATATGAAGAAAAATACTCCCGCATTCTCTGCTTCGTAAGAACTCGCTCCTGAATCGTATTATCCGGATTCAAGTGAACGGTAAGCCATTCCTGCGTCGTTCGGCTGCTCACAACCTGATTGCCCGTATCTTCAACCTGAGTAAGCAAAGTCACAACATGCGATGCAAATTGTTCGATGGTTTGAGCGGTGGAAGATTCAATCGATGCTTTAATCGTTTTCGTCGCTTCCTCACTAAGAATATAAGCGAGTGCGGCAAAAGGGAGGATTAGCAGAATAGAGAAAACAGCCATCAGACGGCTCCTCAATGAAAAAAACATGAAATCCCCCGTTTCTTATCCCGTCATCACACTCTATTTATCATACACGTCAACCTTCATAGGAAACAACGACAAAGAGACGATCATCGAAATGATTCGTCTCTTTGATCTTCACAACCCTACTTTTTCTGCTGCGCCTGCACATCCGCATAAGCCTTATCGATCGTCGTGATGGCTTCTGCAATGGATGCATCAATATTCCGTTTGCCGATGGTGACATCTTCAAACATTTTATTCACAGCATCAGACATTTGCGGGAAGATCGGCGTAATCGGACGCGGTCTGCCGTACTTTTGATTTTGGATGACGAAGATGTTCTTCGGATATTCATTCAATTCCGGGAAAGTCTTCGCTGAAGAGTAACGGGATGGAATATCTTTGGTCATTCCGGCATACGATTTTTGCCCTTCCTCTCCAGTTACCCAGTTGACGAACTTCCAAGCTTCATCCGGATGCTTGCTTTTTGATGATATGCCCAGCGCCCAGCTGCCGTTTGCTACCGCTTGTGCAGTCCCCTTAGGCAGAGGAGCAATGTCATAGTCTTCGCCCAGCTTGAAATTCGGGAATTTCTCTTTCAGATTAGCCAGAGACCAGGAGCCATCAATTGTAATGCCCAATTTACCGTTCGGGAATGGATCCGGCGGATACTCCAGAGCAGATACTTTATCTTTGTTATACAGATCCGAGAAGAATTGAACGGCTTTCTTCGTTTGCGGTGAATCCAAGTAACCTTTCGATGTTTTACCGTCAGGACTCATAATTTCCCCGCCAAGCTGCCAGATAATCGGATACTTGAAGTAAGCCGTACCACCCGCGTTCCCGAAGCCTTGCGCAGGATCTATACCAAAGATGCCACTCGCTGGATCATTGATTTTCTTCGCAGCATCGAGCACCTGATCCCATGTCCACGGCTCATCCGGATTTTTGGAAGGAAGTGGAATACCCTTCGCTTGAAACATCTTTTTGTTATAAAACATGGCAATCGAAGATTCCGTTAATGGCGCCATGTAGATTTCATTTTGATACGTGTAGGTCGCAAGTGTTGATTTAGGAACATCATCGATATTCCCGTCCGTCTTGAAGTATGTGGTTAAAGGCTTCAGAGCACCGGCATTTGCGTACGATCCTACCGTAGGAGCATCTAACGCCATAACATCCGGCGGGCTACCCGAAGCGATGGATACTCGTAGTTTCGTGTCATAATCCGAATATGGAATCGGTGTCATTTCGACAGAGATGTTCGGATACTTTTGCATGAAGGAAGCAACAAGCTTGTCATAGGCTGCGTTCTCCGTATCGTTCCCCGAGTTTCTCCAGAACGTAAGCTTTACTTTCTCTTCTTTTTTAACAGCATTATCCGTTTGTTTGGGTACGGCTGACGACGTATTTCCACCATCACTTTGCGTTGAACATCCCGCCAATAAACCACCGACTACGAGAGCGCTTACTACTGTTTGGCTTAGCTTTTTCAAAATGTGAATGCCCCTTTCATTTATCTGTTGTTGTTGTTCTTGTCATCATCATATCAAAGGGGCCGGGATATTAAATTCAATATTCTCTGCTTAGAACTTATAAAATTATCATGATCCTGGTTATTGTACAAGCGTGTAACAAGCTTCATCGCAACATATTATCTACGTCAAAGCTATATTGTACACCAACAAAAAGTGTTCATTGAGCTTCTGGGAAAAACGTTGTTCCCACGTTCGTAATCCTACCTGCCCCCAGAAAATACGTTTAGGTCTCGTATAACTTAGTATCAGCTGCAGCTAGAATATTTCAAAGGTGGTCATAACCATGATAGTAAAGTTAACAAAAGAACCCAAACGCTCCTACCTTCTTGCCAAAAGCTTCATGATCAGCATACTCGTTTTTAGCGTGGGTGCCGGTAGCGTTTTAGCTTCGGAGATTACAACAACAACACCGTCGTCCAATCCCGTATCTGTGAGCGTCACCCAGAATAGTGCTTCCTCCTCACAAGCAGGTACGACTTCGAATGAATCCAAAACAGAGACTCCAGATCTTTTGCCAGGAGACTTCTTCTACTTTGTAAAAACAATGTACGAAAACATTCGATTGGCCCTAACTGTCAATGACGTGAAAGAGGCGCGACTGCTTACCGCATTTGCCCAAGAGCGACTTGTGGAAGCGAACGTCTTATTGGCTCAAGGAAAAACGAAAGAGGCAAATCTATCTCTCCAGAAGTCACTGGAAACTCAGCAAAGTGCTGTTCAAAAAACAGATCAAGCTTCTGGAATATCAACAACTGTTAAGACTACACAAGTAGAGACTATTGCACAAGCGGCTACTAAAGATGAGGATTCAACACAAAAAGAAACTGCAACAACAGCCGCAGCGAAGCAGGGCAGTGAGCAAACAGGAGATCCCGAGCAAACGGAAGCCGAAGATGTGATCAATCCTGTAAAAGAAGTGAAAAATCCGGAGCAGGTATTGAAGGTAAAGGCAGATTTACAACATAATATTGTAGCCTTGTCCTCCGCATTGGAAAAGGTGGGAAATCCGAACGCCCAACTGGCTTTAATGAAAAATATAGAAAAGGCGTTTGCTCATCTGGATAAAAAACTGTCCAAAATCGAGAAAAAAGAGAAGCTGGCGCAGATGAATGAGAATGTAACAGCTAAGGAAGAGCAGCCCCCAGTTGCTTCACCGGTTCCATCTCAAGTTCCCACACCTGCTTCAACACCAGCTTCAAACGAGTCTGTCTCGGACCAAGAGAAACAGGAAAGCTCAGTAACAAAATCAGATCAAACGAAGAAGGACGAAGACAACCAGCATATGAATAAATCTGATAGAGCAAAAGAGAAAAAGAACGATAGCCCACACAAAGGTGGCGAAAAAGGGAACGGCAACGGACACGATAAAAATAAAGGTAGCAAACAAGAATAAACCCGCTACTCTCTCCCTTTCGATATATAAATACTTAAGACTCGCAACCTATGTTGTGGGTCTCTTTTATTATTCCACTGTTGGCTTACATGAATGATTCGAGGCCGTATAGCATTCGAGCACGATCATAATTTATTCGATCATTTATAGGTATCTCTAGGAAATAGTCCAACTGCCATTTCTGTGTTTTTTGAGCCTGGCAAATTGGCCAAAGTTATTCCCATTGCGGGTACTAATTACGAAGAAATCGACTTGATCTGATAGGTCATACGGTTGGATCGTTCCATCTCCAATTCTATGCCATAGTGTCACAAACTGCCCCACCTTTGTAGGCGTGATTTTAGCGACACGAAATCTAATGGCGAGAGAATTTAAATGAAATATATTAGCCCCATACTCAGCATTTTGAGCTTCTAAAAGCGGTTGAGAGCAATCAAACCCGCACACGTTATAGACGAGATTTTTGGTAGCAAGCAGGTCACTATGAATGATGTCTGAGGAACACCAGGAATTTTGATCATTAGGGCATGCTTCTAATAAATTATTATTTTTCTTATCCATCTGTTCTAATCTCCTATGCCCATTATTAGGCTTATTTCATGACCCTTCAGCGTAAGCATACCGCTTTTAAATAAGCGGAAAAGCTCTCGATATTCATCCGGATATGCCGATTGTCACCTTCCAGCTTGCTCATCATCACTCCGCCTTCCATAACCGAAAGAGTGAAGGTAGCTAAAGCATCGATATCAAGATCAGCTTTGAATTCAAGCTTTCGACTTCAACATATGAAAGCCTCTGCCTAAGTAATAGGACAGAGGCTTTTGCCTTGAATTTAGAGCTCATCAACGGGCGGTTAAATCATCTCCTATTAGTTTTAATTCAATAATCTTTGATTACAAACATTTGACGTAAAACGAAAGCCACAATTATCTTTTACGATAAAGTGGATAAGGCACCGTTGTTGGAACCTTGATGAGAATCAACCGCATGATCTCTTCATCCAAGTTCGTAATTGTTACCTCTGTCTCTGACTCAGCAGCTGCAAGGACGAAATCTTTATGATGAAACTGTACAGGTTGCTTCGACGCACCTGACTCGCCCCATGTTCCCTGCCCGCGTATGGCTAAAGCTGTTAATGTATAACCAGCATGAATCTTATGTTGATAATGTGCGCCGCTATTTACTTCAACATCCCACATTTCAATATCAGCAACCAACTGTACGGGAGCATCTGTACCAATTACCGTTTTCACTTTATACCCTGATGCATGGCTTACTTGTGGAAATTCTTCGTGCTCATACTGGCGATAGGTTGGCTTTCTCCGAACCGCTTCCGTCAATTCAGGTTCAAACCAAATTTGAAAAAGCTCCGCATCAGCACTTAGCTTTTCTTGATGACTAACGCCAGAACCTGTTTGCATGACCTGCGCCCCGCCTGCTCCCACTGTGCTGTCATTACCCAAGGTATCCCCGTGAAAGGCACTGCCTTTTACCACATAAGTCATAATCTCAAATCCTTCATGTGGATGCAGACCGATCATGGCTTCAGTACTTGAAGTGGCCCATGCCCAATAAAATAAAGGACCCACTCGCTTAATAACCGATCCTTCACCTGGAAAGCCGATCGGCTTTTGTTCTTTGATTTTCCCACCGTCAAATTCACCAATTCCCTGCATGGCAGGTGTGTACACTCGTGCTTGCATATTTGAACAACCTCCTAAATTTTGATTATTCTATCTCATTCGGCCAGCCTATCCCTCCAGCACTCCATGAGCATCATCTAGTTGAATGGGAATTAAAATCAAACTTCATATATATCTTTGATTTAAGTATCTTTAATTTAAGATAAATGTACACCTTAATCCAATTCATGTCAACATGTTTGTGAAAAAAGAACAGGAACTGCTCTTTTTTCGTCGTACCCCTATTATAGAATATCATCCTCTATAGGGAGCAAATGAGATGAATGATGGGAAGCACCTGATGATACTAAAAAATATAAAAATCAGATTATTGCGAAGTGGATTCGTGAGTTCATTCATAGTTATCCTGAGTATGACAGAAACGTTCTGAAAAATGATGCAGATGTCTTCTATACATTTATGTTTTACCAAAAAATCAACTCCTATCTGGATACGATTGAAAGTGAACTTCTGAGCATTCAAATGCAGATCGCAGGATTCCTCTGTTTTTCAAAAAAGGATACCATTGAAGAAAGTTTTGAAGAGGTATCTTCTACATCTATCACCGAAGTTTCAAGCAAAGGTGAGCTCAAATAAATTAAATTGACCATTCGTCAAAAAAAGAATGGAATCGACATCACATTTGGTTCGTCCAACCCATGTTATTCTTGTATTCTGTCACTTACAATTTATTAGAACAGCAATTTTTCTTATTTTGAAGGAGGAGGGCTACTATGAAGCGTAAGTGGACAACCCTGGTGGTATCCAGTATTTTGGCTGTCTCCACAGTAATGGGCGGCGGTATATCTGCAATGGCAGCATCGAAGAACAGCACAGGTGGAACAACAGTTCCAGGCAAAACCTATGTAATTGCATTCTCGAGCCAACTTCCGACGGGTTATGCAGCAATGATTCAAGCCGCAGGCGGGCAAGTTGTTCGGGCTATTCCTGAGATTGGCGGATTGGAGGTGCGTTCGTCCAGCACCGAATTTATGACAAAACTGCAGTCATTCAAGGATATTGCAGCTGCCAACGTTCAGATGGTACATAAACTAAGCGATGGTACCGTAGATCCCTCCGCAGCTGACGGTCAGCCAGTTACAGATATTCCCCAGCCGGAAGCAACGAGCAGCTACTGGGATTATCAGTGGGACATTAAGAAAGTGACGAAGGACGGAGCTTCGTTTGCGATTGAAACCGGCGGCAAAGGCGGCACGCATAAAGCCGTTGTAGGTATTATCGACAGCGGTATTGATGCCAATCATCCCGACTTAAAAGCTAACTTCCTCGGTGGCATGAACTTTGTACCCGCAGGAATAGATACCAGTGAGACCGGTGATCCTAACGATCTACTGGACCGCGAAGGACACGGAACGCATGTGGCAGGATCGATTGCCGGGAACGGCAAAGTCAGAGGGGTCGGCCCGAATCTTGGCATCCGCTCCTACCGCGTATTTCCCGGCGGACAAGGTGCGCCTACGGCCTGGATTGTAGCTGCAATCATTCAAGCGGCGAACGATAAGGTTGATGTCATTAACATGTCGATCGGCGGTTTTGACTCCCAAAAGTATTATGTCGATGGAACCAAATATTCAGATGTTGCTGACATTTTGCTTTGGAGACGTGCCATTCAATATGCTGTGAACCATAATGTAACGGTGGTAACTGCAGCTGGTAATGAAGGTCTCAACCTACGTGATAACAAGGCAATGACCGATTATCTAAACGCTACATACGGTTCCCCAGGCGTTGTATTTAAAGGGAAAACAACAGAAACACCTGGACAAATCAATGGTGTCATCAATGTTTCATCCTCGAACAAGTGGTCGACGAACAGTATCGCATTTTACTCCAATTATGGGTTAAATCAAATTGACGTAGCAGCACCAGGCGGCGATAATGGGCCTGTATATGCTTCAACTCTGGATTTGAACCAACGGGATTTCCACTATCGCGCGTTAAGCACATGGCCTACCTATTTGCCATCGTATTTCACTTCTAACCTGCATAGCTACGCGCTGCTCCACGGTACATCCATGGCAGCTCCGAAAGTGGCTGGTATTGCCGGCGTCATTAAAGCGGCTCATCCGGAGTTGAACCCTGCACAAGTAGCCGCGTTAATCGAAAAAACGGCGATCGATTACGGCCCAACCGGTAATGATGCTTTATACGGCGCTGGTGAAGCGAATGTGTACAATGCTCTAGTCAAATAAGTTCATGATAAATCAAGCCCAGTGCCGTGTTGGCACTGGGCTTGTTTGATTTCTTACCTGCCTTAAAGTAAAATTCGCCTGCTCAATACCAACTTGTAAAAACAGAGGAAGTCCCATAGGCTAACGGAATTGCAGCTCCGATCATCAGTACTGGCCCCCACCAGGTGAAGAAGGAGATCCCCACACATAGGCTGATTAAGATCAGCGCCGGCAGTACAAGGATTGGAATTGCAGATTGGAGAGCCTGATGTTTAGATGTGTCCTGTATAGGAAAAAGAGTCAGAAACGGATCTTTTAATTCATCTTTACAGAATGACTTTCTCCAAAATACCAATAGGCATGCAGCAAGAATCCAGACCGTAATTTTAAGGACACCCGGCAAAATAAACATCGCTCCACTGATCACAACGACGAACTGTATCGTTTGCTTCCACTGTGTGCCATTTCTAAAAAAGGATTTCGTCAATAAATCAGCGATTCCGTTGCTGGCACCTTTCCCTTTGAACAAGCGCTGCGATTTCCCGAATAATAGGGGATACTTCCGTGTCGGTTTTCTTTTCCGCTCGATAATACGAATTAACATCAGAGAGACAATTCGCATCCGTGCCTCTCTTTCTCTGGCGATATCAGCGAAGAAAGCCCCTTTCTCCTGCAGCCGTATTCTGCTTAAGAAAACAACCAGCACTAGAAAAAGAAGAATAGCCGTCCAACTATAATAAGTGTTATGACTAAGCTCCGTAACTAACACTTGATACAAGAAGAACAGACCTACGAAAACCACAATCCGCAACAACCAAAGCACAATTCCATTGAAACGAAGTGTAAGCAGTTGACGAAGCAAGCCTACGTTAATTTTCAACAAATAAGTAAGCAACCATATGCAAATAACTTGCAACAAGCTATAAGAATATGTTTGTACTAATAAAGGAAGAAATACGAGCATCAACACTAATGTAGTGATTCCCTGCAACACAAGAGAGTATCTATAGCCGAGTTGCATGAGATGCCGAAACCATTTCTGGTTCTGTCGGAGGAAAAGCTGGTCCCCCTCCTCAACAAAGAATCGAAGGGTTCCGAGCCAAGTGAATACATAGAAGACCGCTGTAATCATAAACATCGATATCCAATTAAACCAAGAAGGCTGAGTCCCCCACCAAGAGTAATATTGATAGCCAGCCACAATCATCAGTGGAATGACAAAATAAATGGCAATGACCCAATCCACAGCCATTCGCAAGGCCCGATACTGGAAATGCCAGTCCGAACGAACTCGTCGTGTGAAAACCTGAAAGCTGCTCTTCAACCCATTGTCCCCCTTCATAGTAACGAATGGAAGCAGTCGAACAATGGCGCGTCAGGCATGCCGCATTGCTGCTGAATGTCCTGCAGTGTTCCATTTGCTACCAATCTGCCACCTGAAAGAAGTACAAACGAACTGCAAATCCGTTCTGCTGTATCTAACACATGGGTACTCATCAAAATACCTGCACCGCGCTTGCGTTCCTCATCCAACATCCCTAAGAAATCTTTAATCGCTTTCGGATCCAATCCAATGAAAGGCTCGTCTACAATATACACATCTGGTTTATTCAAAAAGCCGAGGATGAGCATAATTTTCTGCTGCATCCCTTTGGAAAATTTCCCGGGCAGTTGATGTTTTTCATCCATCAGTCGGAACCGATGCAAAAGATCATCTGCACGCTCTAGGAATACCGTTCGATCTAAATCGTAGACGGAAGCAGCAAATTCCATATGCTCCCATAACGTCAACTCATCATACAGAATCGGATGCTCCGGAATATAAGCATAGCTTTTTCGCTCACCCATAAAAGAGATTTTACCCTTGAAATCCTTCAATAAACCAAGGATGCTCTTAATTGTCGTGCTCTTGCCAGCTCCATTTGGACCTAGCAGTCCAACCAGTTCACCTTGCCCTACATCAAAATGAATCTTTTTGATAATATCTGGAACTTCATCATATCCAGCTTGATCGATTTGTACTTCTAATACAGCTAATCGTTCTTCTGACATTCTCGGTCACGATCCCTTCTACCTTCATCATATATCAGGCATCTGCAGATTTCCAACATCGTATCTGGATTGCTATACACCAAATTCAAACCTGATGTTAAAATAAAGGAAATGGTTCTTTAGTCCTGGGAGGTTATTCATGTTTTCCTTTGTCCGTCTGCTCTGTTCCTCTTTCCTTCAGTACAAACTGCAGACTGCGCTTCTGCTTGCTGCTCTCTTGGTAGAGCTGGCCTTCGAAACATTCATGCCTCTCAGCTATAAATTCATTATTGATTTGGCCATCGTTCCGCAGCAGTATAACCTGCTTCTGCTTATTCTGTCCTTGATGATTTCCGGCGCTCTTGCTTCAGTCGTGGTGGGCATGTACCGCGATCGCATGTTTGCAGGTCTCGGCTCCCGCATCGTAACGAATTACTATAAGCAGCTTTTTGAGAAGCTGCAGAGCCTCTCTACCGACTTCTTCCATCGAATTAACGGTGGCGACATCGTCTCTAGGTTCAATAATGATCTGATTTCCATTGATACGTTTATCAAGCTCATCCCCTACGCGCTTTTATCCATATTGGGGCTTATTTTGAATGTAGCGGTGCTATTTGTCCTGCAATGGCAGCTTGCGCTGCTTGCGGTGATTGGATTGCCACTCTGTCTAATTGGCCCGAAATTATTCGGTCAGAAGGCTTATGATGCCAGTTATCAGTTAAAAGAAGAGCAGGCCAGCATCGCCACTGCCGTACAGGAAAATGTGAGTGCACAACCTGTCATTAAAGCGTTCGGGCTTCAGCCGTTAATGATTGGACGCTTTGCCGATCGTATGCTGCAGTACGGAAAGTTATCGACCCGATCCAGCTTCTTAAGCTTCCTGATTGACCGTACGACCAATTTGGGCACGATGATTTTGAACTTGATGACGATTTCCGTGGGATCGCTGCTAGCTTACTTCGGCATCCTCTCTATCGGTTCACTGCTCGCCTTCAGCGCGATTCTACTGAGCCTGAGCTACTTGGTTGCAGCTATAACCTGGCTGGCACCTCAATTTATTGAAGCGACATCCGGTATGCAGCGGGTCCGTGAGCTGCTCGATGAGCAGCCTAGCGTTCCCAGCAACGAACAAGCCTCTCATCTGCCGCATTTTGAACGCGACATTGAATTTCGCAACGTCATGTTTGCTTATAGCCCGGAGCAGCGCAGTTTGAACGGCATCAGCCTGACGATTCCCAAAGGCACCTTTGCTGCATTCGTTGGAGCCAGCGGCTCTGGTAAAAGCACGATCATTAACTTGCTGATGCGCTTCTATGATCCGCAGATAGGCTCCGTGCTCTACGATGGAACCGACATCCGCCAAATTGCGCTGCCATCGCTGCGCTCTCAAATCGGCATCGTGTTTCAGGAAAGCTTCCTCTTCCGATCCTCGATACGTGAAAATATTCGTCTCGGCAAACCCGAAGCTAGCGACGAGGAAGTGATGGAGGCAGCACGCTTAGCCGAAATCCACGATTTCATCATGAGCCTTCCAGATGGGTACGAAACAGATGTCGGCGAGCGGGGTGGACGTCTGTCCGGCGGTCAGCGGCAGCGCGTCGCGATCGCCCGTGCTATCATTCGCAACCCGGCCATTCTTATCCTGGATGAAGCGACCTCGGCGCTTGACCCGTCCACAGAGGCAGCAATCAACAAAACGTTACAACAAATAACGGCCACCCGAACCGTCATATCCGTTACCCACCGTCTCGCATCGGCTGAGCATGCCGATTGTATCTATGTGCTGAATCAAGGCGAAATTGCCGAACAAGGCAGTCACCAGGAATTACTCAAGCTGCCGGAAGGACGTTATAAGCAATCGTGGACGAAGCAGACTGGCTTCGACATTAGCGAGGACGGCTATCATGTAGAGGTTAGTTCGGGACGGCTGAAGCTATTCCCGATTTTTTCAGAAATGGATGAATCGTTATTACGGGACATCTCTCACTTTTTCGTGACGGAATCCTATGCCAAAGAGCGGATGATCATCCACGAAGGCGATTTGGGGGATAAATTTTACATTATTGTGAGGGGCAAGGTCGAAGTGTTGAAAAAGAACAGCACCGGAAGCAATGATCGGCTTGCCGTGCTGTCCGACGGCGATTTCTTTGGGGAAGTGGCGTTACTTCGCAACATTCCCCGAACGGCTACAATTCACACACTTACACCAGTCGTCTTTATCACGCTGCAGCGTGAATTTTTCCAAGACTTAATGAAGCGTGCTCCTCATTTGACAACATTCCTGGAATCACGATCAAAATGAATGGCTCGAATGGAATCCACCAATCGCTGCTCTCTAGCAGCGATTTCTACTTTATCTTGAAATTCTGGGCGAATGAGATGCGCCAGTGGCTGTACGACCTCATAATAGTGCTGGAAAGCGTCTAACGCCTGAGCATCCCATACATCAGCATATAGCTGCAAATCGCCGGGCATCACTCGCGTTCGATCCGTCCCTTCCTCAGGGAAGCATTCAAACGGTTCATCCACATTCAGCGAGCCGTAATCGTCGGTTAGCTGCTCCCCAGGGTGAATATCACGGACTGCGATTTCAATCTCGTACGCCGTTCCAATACAGTTGGCATGGAAGCTGTGGTTCACATAACGGCCATTATCCCAGCACAGGATATACTTCCCATCCTGATTGCGGTAGGAGTACTTTAGAACTAGCTTCTTCCTATCTTCTTCGAGCGCCTGAACCGCTTCTGGCTCCAGAATTTGGTCCAAATCATCGAGCGCCCAAGTAATCGTCCCTTTGGGAATGAGCCTGGTAGCGAAAACCCCGAAACCGATCTTGTCATCAATGTATCGCAGTTCCGTATGCGGATGCATCATGTTCGTAACACTCCTTGTCGAAAATGGTCGGTAATTGTCTCTTTATATTATATTATCGATGAACTCTTCGATTCCTGCTTTTTCCAAGGAATTCATGATTCCCGATAAGCATCGACAAGAAACGCTGCGTGAACTTTGATGCTCTCGCGCAACGATTGTGGTTGTAACACCCGTGCGTACCGCCCCCAACTGAGTACCCATTGCAGAATATCTTGTTCATTTCGACAATGCAGCGTCGCAAGGACATCGTCCTCTCGTTCTTCCAAATTTGTTAAATAAAAAGAGGGGTTTTCTCGAATCCAAGGAAGTGCCTCCTTCGCAAACGATACGGTCACTTCTTGTTGAAAGTTTTGTTCTGGCTCATATTCGCGCATCCGAAATTCAGAGGGACGCTCAAAAGTGTCTGACAACAGATTAACAGACTCCATACGCTCCAAACGAAATTGACGCAGTTCATTGCGCTTGGTGCAATGACCCACGAAGTACCAAATTCCTCTGAGATGAATGAGTCCGTAGGGATGAACGCTACGAATGCCCGAGGGTTCTTCGGATGCATAAGGGGAAGATTTACGGCTTCTATACGTAAAGGAAAGCACACGTTGTTCCAAAACGGCTCTTCGTACAAGCCCCAATATGTCTTGGGCGGATTCTGTTGTGTTTGGAGCATGAAAAGCTTCGTCCAAGTTCAGGAGATGAATACTGTCACGAAGCTGTTGAACCTGTTTCCGCTGCTGCTCAGGCATAATTGCCTCTATTTTCTCCTGTGCGGCATGCGCTGCTTCACAATATGTGCTATCAAAAGTATTAGCTACATAGTCGCTCCCGAGTAACAACATGGACGCTTCTAGAGCTGTAAATTGAATCGGCGGTAGGAAGAACCCTTCCATGAGCTCATACCCAATACCTGGTGTAGATCGCAGTGGTATGCCGGATATGGAGAGGGCCTCCATATCCCGGTACACCGTACGGACGCTCATTTCGAAGCGGCTTGCCAAATCTTCGGCACGCACTACCCCTTTTCTCTGTAGTTCCAGAAGAATTGCAAGCATACGATCAGAACGTTTCATGAAAAAAAGCCTCCGTCTTACTCCTGACAATACGTTGTCAACAGCAGGTTGTTATAGTGAATATATTCTCACTTCAAGTAGGAGAATCCTACATCAGTTAAGGAGAAATTTCTCATAACAATCAAAATGGGTGCCGTTTGCCGAGAATTTACAGCTGACTAACCATAAAAAGAGGAGCAATTTAAATGTGGAAATTTGAACACAGCGTTACAATCGATGCGAAAGCGGAAACCATTTGGGGTCTTTACAGCAACATCGACACATGGAAAGAATGGGATGAAAAATTGAACTCGAGGCTGTGTGATGGATATGGAAAATAATCATCTTCGTTATTGGATCGGAGTCGTCTCTAAATCGCATGTCATGAGAGGAGTAGAAGGTGGATTTGCCCAATTGTGTCACGGAAAAGCCGCTCCCTTAAAACGAATGAGACAGGGAGATTGGCTAATTTATTACTCCCCAAAAACGGATTTTAACGGCGGTGAACCTATACAGGCATTTACAGCAATTGGACAAGTGAGAGATGACGAAGTGTACGAATATCCTATGAGTGAATCCTTCATTCCATTTCGGCGCAACATAGATTATTATGATTGTTCTGAGGCTCCCGCCCATCCCCTCTTGGACAGAATGAGTTTCACCAAGGGAAACCGAAATTGGGGATATCGCTTTCGCATGGGACACTTTGAGATTGATCTAACGGATTTCACAGTTATTTCAGAAGCTATGAGAAAGCAATGAGTTTTCTACAATTGAATGCACAAATGAATACATAAGCGCAGAAATGGACTTAGAATAAAAAGTGGACACCTCTTAGATTCAGGCAGATAATAAATCTAATAAATCGAAGAGGTGCCGGCGCCATGAGTGTGAAGAGACAACATTACAATGAGACG
>NZ_JCAUAS010000027.1:0-81306 GCF_059692075.1 Paenibacillus sp. J31P190
AGAATTTCTCGAGAAGTTAAAGAAAAATGAAGTAAAGCCGTTTAAACTCGCAATTTAATAAGTAATCTATTGCTTTAGTCGACTAGTGTCCAGTATTAGGGGGTTATACCGGATTGTTGTACAAACTACAACTTTTACTCGTAAAGTAGCCTTTTGGCATGTGAAATGTTGTAGAAACTACAACATTGGTAATCACGGCAGCACATCGAAGTTACTGAACGATAATAACATCGAATTTTTGAGTTATGCTTACCAGTTTTGAAGCGGCACAATAAATGAAAAGACAGTTTTATCAACCAGCCCAGCTAACGGTGGCTAAAGCTTACTCTGAGCACTTTGAACTCATTATATTGAATTAGCAATCGTTATCAATGGACGTAATAAAGATGACTCCTGCAAATACAGGAGCCATCTTCTAACAGAGGGTCTTTCTTTTAAGTGTCAACGAGTGGGGTCACAGTTCAGGTGTTAATGGGTTAGGCTGTTTTCGTTACGATCATTAGAACGATTCACTCGTCAAAACCAAGCTTGTTCATCTTGTTATACAGTGTTGCTCGTGACAGGCCGAGCCGCTTGGCAGTCGCCAGTTTGTTGCCTTTCTCCAGTTCCAATGCTTTGCTAATGATCTGTTTCTCGTGAACTTCCAACTCCTTCTGCAAGGTTTGGATCACATTCGGAATTTCCTCTTGTAGGGGAGAATCATCCCTATGTTTACTGGCATGGATCGACATCGGCAGGTCATCTCTTTTCACCGATCCGTCTGCAGCAAAAACGACCAATCGTTCAATCGCATTCCGTAGCTCTCGTATATTGCCGGGCCAACTGTAATGAAGCAGATCCAATAACACATCTTGCGGGACATGTTGAATGTATCGGTTATAGCTAACTGAAAATTCGTTCAAGAAACAGTGCGTCAGTTCGATGATATCTTCTTTTCTCTCGCGAAGCGGGGGGATTTCAATCGTAACCACATTCAAGCGGTAGTAAAGGTCTTCTCGGAATAACCCCTGTTTGACTTGGGCGTTCAAATCGCGATTTGTGGCGGCAATGATCCGAATATCGGCTTTCAATTGCTTGGTTCCGCCTACGGGGAAATAGGTTCTTTCCTGCAGTACACGCAAAAGCTTGACCTGCATATCGAGCGGCATTTCACCAATTTCATCCAAAAATAAGGTGCCGCCCGTCGCCAGTTGTATTTTCCCCTTTTTGCCGTTGTTGTCAGCTCCAGAAAAGGCGCCTTTTTCATAACCGAACAATTCGCTTTCGAATAGAGAAGGAGAAATGGCACCGCAGTTAATCGCGATAAAAGGAGCGTCCGGTTTTTCTCGAACGTCATGGATGGCTTTGGCGAAAAGCTCCTTGCCGACACCGGTTTCACCGAGAATGAGCACCGTTGCTTTGGTCGTACCAACTTTTTTACACATGTCTATCGTTCGCTTAATGGCGCTGCTCGTTCCTTTGATAGGGCTAAATGGATCGGTCGATGGTTGAAGCTGGGCCATTTGCTGCTGCAGTTGATGGACCTTGGAAGTGGCGTTGAATAGCTCCTGATTCAACCGGACCTCATTGGTGATGTCCGTTTCTGCAACGACGGAACCAATGATTTGCCCATTAAGGCGAATAGGGTTCGAGTTAATCAGGACATATAAATCGGGCCGTGGTTGGTGCAGCTTGCGAAACACAGAATCACCGGTTTTATGGGTTTGTAAGATTTGCAGCCTATCAGCAGGGAAGAAATCGGCCATAGGTTTGCTAAGAATGTCGTCGGCTTTTATAGAAAAGATTCGCTCGGCTCCTTTGGTCCACACGACCGTCCGTTCTTGATCATCAATCATGGAGATGGAGGCATCCATCGTGTCGATCATGGACTCGAAATAAGCTTCCAAGACTTGGTGTGCTTGATGAAAGGCAGTAAGCATATTGGCAGCGGTTATATAACCGATCGGCTGGTCGGCAGCATTACTTACAAGGATGTAATCGGTTTCGTGAAAAAGCGGGATGACAGCGTCCATCGGCGTCTTTTGGGAGACGGATAGGGCGGTTTGCCAGGGCACATTCATCCAGCTAAGCCCGCTAGCCGTGTGTTCTTCGACGTAATAATAAAGCTGCAAGCCGTCTTTATAAAAAAGAACCGTTTTTTGATTCGGCAGCAGGGTGGATACATATTGGGCAAACCGAGCTTCCGCATCGTCCTCTTTTTCAATGAAACAATAATTGTTCTGAATCAAATCCTCTAGGATAGGGGCTTTGTGCTTCATGATCATGACCTCGCCTTATATGGGTAGCGTTTATGTTTAAAATTATACGCTTCATGTGAATATGTGTAAATTTTTTTAGACACATGTGGCTCAAAGACTTGGCATGAAAATTGCTTATTAAAAATGTATGAGTGATGAATCTACATGTTGGAAAGGGAATTTGTCTATGGGTGTGAATCATGCGGAAGTTGTCATTATTGGAGGTGGAATCGTTGGTTCAGCCATTGCTTATTTTTTGAGTAAACAAGGGTTGGACGTAACCGTGCTCGAGAAAGGGGAAGTGGCGAGCGGCACGTCATCTCGTTGCGACGGCAACATTTTGGCTATCGATAAAGATCCAGGCTTCGACAGTCAAATGTCGCTGGTCAGTCAACAGATCATCGATGAACTGAGCCGGGAATTGGCATGTCCGTTCGAATATAGGGCGCCAGGCAGCATTCTCGTCTGTGAAACGGATGAAGAAATGGAGGCAGCGCAGCAGTGGGTGAAGAGGCAGAAGGCGTTAGGACTTCCGTTTCGGATGCTGGACCGGCAGGATATTCGCCAAGAGTCTCCTTTCCTTGCTGACGATCTTCCGGGTGGACTCGAGTGCGGCACAGATTCGACCGTCAATCCTTATCTGCTTACGTACTCCTTATTTGATGATGCTCAAAAAAAATATGGTGCCCGTGTTTGTTTGAGAACGGAAGTTACTTCCATCAACAGAGATCCGGTAACAGGAAATTTCAAGATCAGCACGAATCAGGGTGAGTTTACCGCTAAAAAAATCGTGAATGCTGCAGGTGTATGGGCTCCGCATATCGGCCGCATGGTCGGCTTAGACATTCCGATTGTGCCCAGGAAAGGGCATCTGATCGTTGCCTCTCGTCAAGTCCCTGTCGGCTTGCGGAAGGTGATGGAGTTCGGTTATTTGATCTCCAAATTCGGCGGCCAGCGGAAAGTCGACCCGCTCACGGAGAAGTATGGTGTTGCCCTCGTATTCGAACCTACGGAAAGCCAAAACTTTTTGATTGGCAGCAGCCGGGAGTTTGTCGGTTTTGATACCCGCGTAAATATGGAAGTTGTACGTTGCATGGCAAGAAGAACGCTTCGTTTTTATCCCAAAATCGGAGATTTTCAAATCATTCGTACTTATACGGGGTTAAGGCCTTGGACGAAAGATCATTTGCCGATCGTGTCAGCAGTCAATGAGGTGCCGGGCTATTATATCGCAGCAGGCCATGAAGGAGACGGCATCAGCTTAGCTGCGGTGACGGGGAAACTGATGAGCCAAATCATTACGGAGCAGTTAGAGACGATCATTTCAACCGAACCTCTAAAGTTTGAGAGATTTCAGGAAAGGGTGGATTCTACGTGAAGAGCAAAAAAGTGTTTACGACCGTAGATACGCATACCGGCGGAAATCCTACGAGAACAGTGATCAGCGGACTTCCCAAACTTGTAGGGTCAACCATGTCGGAAAAAATGCTGCATATGAAAACAGAGTATGATTGGATTCGAAAAATATTGATGTACGAGCCAAGAGGGCACGGCGTCATGTCAGGCGCCATACTCGTGGAACCTTGCCATCCGGAGGCGGATATCGGTGTGATCTATATCGAAACCGGCGGTTATTTACCGATGTGCGGTCATGACACCATAGGCGTTTGTACGGCATTGGTCGAGACCGGAATGATCCCCGTCATAGAGCCCACGACGTATTTGAAGCTCGATACGCCAGCGGGACTGGTTGAAGCTGAGCTTGCGGTGCAGAACGGGAAGGTTCGAAAAGTAGCTTTTCAAAATGTTCCCGCCTTTTTGTATAAGCATGTAAGGGTAGAAGCAGAAGGATTGGGAGACGTCTACTGCGACATCGCATATGGCGGCAACTTTTATGCGATAACGGATGCCCGGGTGTTGGGGCTTGAACTAACGCCATTCAACGCAGATACCATTGTGAAAATGGCCGTAAACTTGCGCAAGGCGATTAATCAATCGGTTGAGGTGGTGCATCCGGAGGCCCCATATATAAGAGGATTGACCCATGTTGAATTTTATTCAAACCCGACACATCCGGATGCCCATGTGAAAAATACCGTGATCGTCCCTCCCGGTGGAATTGACCGCTCTCCTTGCGGTACTGGAACATCGGCTAAGCTTGCGGTGATGTTTGCCAAAGGGGAAATACGCATGAATGAGGAGTTTGTACACGAGAGTATTGTCGGTTCGCTGTTCCGCGCCGAGGTAGTTGGCACCACGCAGGTAGGTCGCTTCCCGGCTGTGGTGACCAGAATCGAAGGTTCGGCATGGATGACGGGGATGCACACATTTTTTATGCATGAGGATGATGAGCTTAATGAGGGGTTTTTATTGATTCCGCCTGCAGAGGATCACTGAGAAAGAAGGGGAAAACGATGGAACTAAAGCAGTATTATACAACAATTGACGCGCATACGGGAGGAGAACCTTTGCGTATTATTACAGGGGGGATTCCACCTTTAAAAGGCGATACCATCCTTGCGAGAAGGGCTTACTTTCGCGAACACTATGATTACATTCGGAAGGTGCTCATGTTTGAACCGCGAGGGCACCATGGGATGTACGGATGCGTAATCACATCGCCAGTAAGTCCAGATGCCGATTTCGGCGTACTGTTTATGCATAACGAAGGATTCAGCACGATGTGCGGACATGGCATCATTGCTGTGGTAACGGCTGCCATTGAAATGGGCTTTCTTCCGGCAGCCGAGGAACGCTCGCAGATTATTTTGGATACTCCGGCTGGCAAAGTGTTTGCTAAAGCCGAATGTGAAGGCACAGAGGTGAAATCGGTTTCGTTTCTGAACGTTCCTTCCTTCGTTTTCGCACAAGACGTACGAGTAGAGGTTCTAGGAAAGTCTTTTACGGTAGACATCGCTTTTGGCGGCGCCTTCTATGTAATTGTCAAAGCAGAGGAGCTTGGCATCTCTATTGACATTGCAGAGTTGTCTAAACTCCAAGAATGGGGGGCTGCGATTAAGGCCTATGTCGAGAGCCATATGACGGTTAGCCATCCCTTAGAGCCGCAGCTGCAGGGCATTTATGGCGTGGTCGTTTCCGATACTCCGCGTAAGGAAGGCTCGCATTTGCGCAATGTGACGATATTTGCAGATAGGCAAATTGACCGTTCGCCTTGCGGAACGGGAACTTGCGCGCGTATGGCAGTATTGCATGCCCGTGGCGAGTTAGAGATCGGTCAAATCTTTGTGCATGAAAGCATTGTAGACAGTCAGTTTACGGGACGCGTCATAGAAACTGTGAAAGTGGCTGAATATGAAGCTATCGTCCCTCTTATCCAAGGTAGAGCTTTCATTACCGGGACACATCAATTTATTGTTGACCCGTCTGACCCGCTCGGGGAAGGCTTCCTTCTGGGTTAATGGAAGTAGCGGGACTAAGGAGGAGGAAGCGTACATGTATTCATATAGCGTAACGCAATGGATCTACGGAAATGAAGATTTGGAAACGAGTCTAATTCGATTGAAAAAGTACGGTTATGACGGTGTGGAACTTGCCGGTGAACCCGATAAGATGGACCTGGGTGCCGTTCAATCGCTGTTAAGCAAGTTCGATCTGGCATGCACTTCCATATGTGGAATTTATACATTGGACCGTGACCTCTCTAGTCCTAATGCGGAAATACGGAGTCATGCCGTTCGTTATGTGAAGTCATGCGTCGACATGGCTGCGCAATTGGGGGCTTCTGTTGTCATCGTCGTTCCGTCGCCAGTCGGGAAAAGCGCCCCAGATTCGGCCTATCAGGAAGAGTGGAGGCTGGCAGTCTCCAGCCTTCAAGATGCAGGGGACTACGCGAAATCGAAAAACATCATTCTGGCGATCGAGGCGTTAAATCGATTTGAAACCTATTTGGTCAATACATTAAGCGCGGCTAAACAGCTGGCCCAAGAGGTGAACCAAAGCAGTGTACGAATCATGGCTGATTTGTTTCATATGAATTTGGAGGAAAGAAGCCACAGATCTGCACTTCAGAACATAGCTCCCTATTTGGCTCATGTTCATATCGCTGACAATACGAGAGAAGCGGCCGGTTTAGGCCAAACCAACTTTGAGGATGTATTTAGAACTTTGCATGAGCTCGGTTACCAAGGGTGCATTACCATGGAATTTATGCCGCCGGTATCTAATCCGTACATGGCGGCTCAACAAAGCGAATCCGGCGCACTTCATGATCGATATACCCAACAATCCATCAATCATATCAAGGGCATCATCAGAGCATTGATGAAATAAGGGTTTGGGTTCGAAAGATGTACTTTTTGCAGGACGAGGCTGGTCAGCCTAAACCTAATAGGACCGTCAGATGTTCCCTGACGGTTTTTTTATAAAAGCAAGAAGGTGTGCTCGATTTTACTCTTAACCACAACTTGGAATTGGATTTCTGGATAAATCTTATCCCAATCCTTTTCGAGGTCTTTCCACTGCTTGGGGTACTTCCGATGAACGATTTCTTTAATTCCGATGAGATCGACCTTGTTTTTTTTCGTATAAGCAATAAACGCCATCATCTGTTCCTTTAAAGAATCATTCAGTTGATCTTTCCACTTTTCAAGTTGTTCAGGGTCGATCTTCGTTTCTTTTTGTACCTCTGCTACGTCAAATTCAGCGTGAAGTTCTATCGTAACTGATGGAATACCATTTTGCAGGTGAGGTATGATCTTCGCTCTTGTGGACGATTGTACCCACGCTGCTTATGATCTGTCTAACAGCATGGATATCTAAAAGAAAACGTAATTCTATATCTGAAACGAAATGAAGAACTGTAACAAAGGGCAGCCCCCAAGTCGAATGCCGACTTGGGGGCTGCCCTTGTGTTTTAAACAGTTATTTCATCTCATTATTTTCAAAAATGGATAAACGTCTTTGAAGACTCTCTTTCCAATTCACTTCGATCATTTCAGCAGCTGCAGCAAAATCCGCTGTTTTTAGTGCGTGGATAATTTTCGTATGCTCCTCGACAGACTGCGCGGCTCCTAAAAAACCGTTGAAGTAGGTAACTTCATGGCGGCGAAGCTTTTTCTTCAAACCATCTAATACACGGATAAGCTCTTTGTTAGCTGATAAATCGATAAAGACTTGATGAAATTGATGATCAAACTTCTGTGCATCCAGCGCATTTTCATTTTTCAAAGCCTGAGTAAGGCCTTCGTTAAATGCTTCTAACTGCTCTACATGAATAGCTTGAAAATTTGTCTGTGCAAATGAAACAGCAAGCTTCTCCAGCGACCAGATAATCGGGTATAGCTGATAAGCTTCATCAAAATCAACTGGGGCCACTTGTGTCCAGCTATTTGCTTTTGTTTGCACCATGCCCTCTTCTTCTAATCGTAGAAGAGCCTCACGAATTGGCGTGCGACTTGCCCCTAACACCTCGGCTAATTCTTGATCTTTCAATTTATCCCCAGGTTTTAAAATCCCGGTTATGATCCATTCTTGTATTTGATGGTAAACCTGTTCCCGTATGGAAGAGCGGTTTACTTTAGATGCATGTGTAGGTAACAATTAAATACCTCCTCAACATTACTTGTATGTAATATATCATGTGGAATTTGTGTTCATCAAGCGAGTAAAGAAGGTACCTGTTGTTTTAACAAGGGATCTTGACACTGTATTATTTCAAATGTAACATGTAATATATTGCATATCAATATGCAATCGCATGATATTTGCCAAGAGAACTAACACATTTATTTGGAGGATGAGGCAAATGACGGATATAGCAGCAATGAAATATATTGCAAATGAGCATGCCCGAAAAAAAGAAATCGAAAAAACGCGTATTGCATTTTTGGATAAAGAAGTTGTAGAAAAAGTTAGACATTTTCACAGGAGTTTTCCTGAGTATCAGGTAACTCCACTGCATAGCTTAAACGAATTGTCACGAAAACTAGGCGTAAGTAAGATATGGATCAAAGACGAATCCTACAGATTTGGACTTAATGCTTTTAAAGTATTGGGCGGATCCTATGCTGTTGGACAATATTTGGCAGAAAAATTGAACATGGATATGTCAGAGCTTTCTTTTGAAAAACTAAGATCGAAAGAAATGAAAGAAATACTCGGGGATATTACTTTTGTGACAGCTACGGATGGGAATCATGGAAGAGGGATTGCCTGGGCGGCAAATCAGCTAGGACAAAAATCAGTCGTGTTTATGCCAAAAGGTTCATCAGAAATACGATTAAATCATATTAGAAAAGAAGGAGCAGAAGCTTCTATAACGGATTTAAATTATGATGATACGGTAAGATTGGCAAATCAATATGCAGATGAACATAATGGCGTATTGGTACAAGACAGTGCTTGGGAAGCCTATGAAAAAATCCCCACGTGGATTATGCAAGGATACTGTACGCTTATTGATGAAGCAATGGAACAGATGAAGGCTGCTGGACAAGAGAGTCCTACGCATGTATTTCTTCAAGCAGGGGTTGGTTCTTTTGCCGGAAGTATACAAGGATATTTGTTATCTCAATTTGGTGAGGATAGACCTATAACGATCATTGTTGAGCCCAATGAAGCCGCGTGCCTATTTAAATCTGTTTCAAAAAATGATGGGAAGCCTCATGCAGTAACAGGTAATTTGTCTACTATAATGGCAGGGCTTGCTTGCGGTGAGCCTAGTACAATTGCTTGGGAAATTTTAAGAGATTATGCGGATATGTATATAGCTTGTCCTGATCATGTGTCGGCGAAGGGGATGAGAATGCTGGGAAATCCAATAGCGGGTGATCCTAAAGTTATTTCAGGCGAATCCGGTGCCGTCGGTTTGGGCGTTTTAAGTTTGATTTTGGAAGAAAATGATTTTCCTGAAATCGCTGAAAAATTAAATATAAACAAGGATTCAAACATTCTCATTATTAGCACAGAGGGAGATACAGACCCTGAAGGTTACAGGAAAATAGTGTGGGATGGCATCTATCCATCTGTTTATTCCAAATAATAGGCTATAATGAAAGGGGAAATGTTAGATGCTTTTTAAAAGTTTAAACCTATCCATCGACGCCGATCGCTTGCTCGGCCGAATTCGTGAGCTCGGGCAGATTGGCCGTGACGATGATAGTGCACTGACGAGGCTGGCCGCCTCCGAAGCCGATAAGGCAGGTCGCCACGCGCTTGTGGCTTGGATGAAGAATGCCGGTTTGGAGATTGCGGTTGATCGCATCGGCAATGTTTTTGGCATCTGGCGAGGTTCAGACAATGGCGATCACGCGCCAATCCTGGTTGGCTCGCACATTGACACGGTCATCAATGCCGGTATTTATGACGGCTGCTATGGTGTGCTCGCCGGCGTCGAGGTGATCGAGACCTTGCGGTCGGCTGGATTTGTCCCTTCCCGTCCGATCGCGGTCGCAGCGTTCACCAATGAGGAGGGCGTGCGCTATGCGCCTGACATGATGGGCTCCCTAGTGTTTGCGGGAGGTCTCTCGGTCGAGGAGGCGCTCGCAACAGTGGGCACCGACGGGACCTTGTTAGGTGCAGAGCTTGAGCGTATTGGTTATGCGGGCGCGGAAGAGCCGGGCTCCTTGCAGCCGCACGCCTATGTCGAGCTCCACATCGAACAAGGACCGGTGCTCGAGCGTGAGGGCATCCCGATCGGCGCGGTGGAGAACCTTCAGGGAATCTCGTGGCAGCGCGTCACGATTGAAGGTGTCGCAAACCACGCCGGTACGACTCCCATGGCAATGCGACACGATGCAGGACATGCGGCTGCCCGTGTATTGACATTCTTGCGCGACCGAGTCTCCGGCTCGAACGCGCCCACTGTGGCGACGGTCGGCTGCATCAATTTCGAGCCCAATGCGATCAATGTTATCCCGTCGCGTGCCACGTTCACCGTTGACCTGCGTGATCCGGATGAGATGAGATTAAAGAATGAAGAAACTGCACTCGCAGATTATTTAATAGAACTCGCGTCTGCCGAAGGCGTATCGATCTCTGTCGAGCGGCTGGCTCGCTTTGAGCCTGTCATCTTCGACAACAACATCGTCGAGTTGGTAGAGCAGGCCGCCAAGCAGCGGGGACTGAGCTCCAAGCGAATGACGTCTGGCGCAGGCCACGACGCTCAGATGATCGCTCGCATTTGCCCGGCGGCTATGATCTTCGTTCCTAGTGCCCACGGGATCAGCCATAATCCTCGCGAATACACTTCGGGGCCGGAGTTGGTTAACGGCGCCAACATAATGCTTGACGTCGTAGGCAAGCTCGCTGGCCTCGATTAACCTTTTGTGAATTAGGAGAATTATCTTCAATGAGTGAACGAGCAATTGGCTTAAATAAAACGTATGCTATGCAGTTGGCAACCATCTTTGTGGGATTCATTATTTTTGGAATATCAGAAAATATTAAAGGTCCAGCAATTCCGCTTATTCAATACGATTTTAGTCTGGATGAGAAGCAGCTTGGCACCCTTTTGTCACTCAATGCGTTTGGTTATTTGATCGCCTGCGCTTTTACGGCGTACTTGACCCGCAAATTAGGTGTAAAAGCTGTGAGCCTTCTTGCCTTCGGGACTATGCTGATTTCGGGAATCCTTATCTTTTTCTCCCGCAGCTATCCGATTTTCTCCTCGTCTTATTTTTTGATGTACATTGGCAATGGTATGCTTGAGATCGCTCTTGCCATTCTTGGAGCTCGTATTTTTGTCAAAAATACCGGCACAATGATGAATTTGTCCCATTTCTTTTATGGGCTCAGTTCTATTGCAGCCCCCATGCTTGCATCAGGTTTGATGTCGGTGAGCCTGTTCGGGCATATAGTAGACTGGCGGGGGATGTATCTCATCATGCTTTCCTTGTCCGTACTGCCGATGATTCCAGCATTTCTCGGCTCTTTTCCGGATGACAATCTGCCTCATGAGGAGAAAACTCCGTTAAAAACGTTGATACGCGATCCTGCTATTTGGCTAATCGTACTCATTCTTACGTCTGGTGTCGTATCGGAAATGGCGGTGGGAGGATGGTTGGTCAATTTTCTGGAAAAAGCCTATAAGTGGGAATCCGTTTCTGCATCCGGCATGTTGTCCGCGTTCTTCTTATGCTTCTCGCTTGGAAGACTCCTGCTGGGACCAATCACAGATAAGATCGGGTTCAATCTATCCCTCATTATTTTCTCTGGATTTTCCTCCGTAAGTACCTTCCTCGCGATCTGGGGAGGAGAGTCATTTGCATTTCTGTTCGCTGTAGCTGGAATAGGAATTTCGCTGGTTTACCCAACGGTCATGGCCTTTATTGCTAGGAGATATCCACACAGCAGTGAAACTGCCATCACATTTGCCGTTACCCTCATGGGTATTGGGAGCGTTATCGGTAACTATGCGATTGGGGCTATCACCAACGGCATCAAAAACCTCTACGGATCAGAAGGGGAAATGGGGCTGGTGCGCGGACTACAAGCGGGATACGGATTTATCGGACTTTGCGCGCTCATCTGTGCGTTATCAGGCATTATCTTGTATAAATATTTGAAAGCACGCAAAGAGCTGATATAATTTCGGAACTTGAAATAAAAAGCGTCCTCCAAACTGTTTAGTCGGTTTGAAGGACGCTTTTTCCTTTTTAGAAGGCAGGAACTACTGCTACTCCGTACTTGTCTTGGATAAATTTTTTCACTTCAGGAGAGGTCAAAGCAGCTCCCAGTTTTTTGATTTCATCGCGGTTTTCGTCACCTTTGCGAACGGTAATTACGTTGGCGTAAGGAGAGTTTGCATCTTCTCTGAACAAGGCTGTTTTTGGATCGATTTTAGCCTCAATAATAATGTTCGTGTTAATAACCGCGCCATCAAGATCTTGTAAGGATCTAGCTAAAGTAGGGGCTTCCGCTTCCACAAATTTCAGATTCTTCGGATTGCTGACGATGTCTTTAGGTGTTGCTTGGTAGGTAGTCAAGCCGTCTTTCAACTTGATTAATCCTTGCTGCTGAAGGAGAACAAGCGCTCTATATTCATTGGATGGATTGTTCGGAATACCAATTTTCGCGCCATCTTTAATATCATCCTTCGATTTGAGCTTGGTAGAGTAGAAACCGATAGGCTCAACGTGAACTTTGATCGGATTCACAAAGTCGAAGCCTTTTTCAGTTTTAACCGAATCGAAGTAAGGCACATGTTGGAAGTAGTTGGCGTCGATTTGCTTATCTTTAAGCAGCTGATTCAACAGACCTTCATCCGTGACTTTAACGACAAGGTTAATTCCTTGTTCCTTTAGCTTCGGTTTAACAAAATTAAGGATTTCAGAGTGCGGAATTTCTGCGGATCCGATGGTTAAAGTAACTTCTTTTTTTGGTGCTTCTGTTGGAGCGCTGGTTGGTGCTGTCGTAGTTGCGGCTGTTGCAGCTGCTTTGGGGCTGCTTGATGCCTCCGTGCTGCTCTTGGCACCGCACCCAGCAAGGATAACACTAAAAACTGCGAATAATGAAACGATAGAATAGAATCCCTTTTTAGCCATGAATAACTCACTCCTATTTCTTTTATGTATATTTGGTCATGCAATGAAACCGATAGGAACAATAGTGCTCTAGCTTTAATCAAGGCTTTAATCCAGCTTGAAGCGTTTTTTATTTATGGACCTAGAGATGTAGTCTCCTGTCCACTGAAATATTTGAACTAGAAGAATAATGATAATGACAGTTGCGATAAGGACGTCTTCACGAAATCTCTGGTACCCGAAACGGATGGCCAAACTGCCCAGTCCTCCGGCACCGATGGCTCCAGCAATGGCCGTAAACTCGGTGATGGCGATAATGGCAATCGTGACTCCACGCACAAGCGCTGGCAGGGCTTCAGGAATAAGCACTCTGAAAATAATCGTAAATGGGGAAGCTCCAACGGCTTTGGCCGCTTCTATTTTCCCAATGCTGACTTCCTTCAACGATGTTTCGATAATCCTTCCCAAGAAAGGCGCGATACCGATTGAAAGTGACACGATGGCGGCCGTAGGACCCAAGGTGGTTCCGACAATCAAACGCGATAAAGGCAGCAGCAGGACGATTAATATGATAGATGGAATGGAGCGAATGCAGTTAATGACCATACTAATGACTTTATGAAGCCCCGTAGCTTCAAGAATTCCGCCCTTCTCTGTTACCACTAGAGTGACGCCGAGCACAATACCCATAATCAATGCGAAAATGGAAGACCAAAACAGCATATAGAGTGTTTCTAAAAGAGCAGGCCAGAGTAATTCGATTAATTCTTGTATCATAGGCTGACTCTCACCCTTTCTTCCACGTGATGCTTATTGCGGTAGAAATCTATGATTTTTACGAATTTCTTGGCAGTGTCGCTTTCGGGATTTAGGAAAAATTTGTCCACGGATCCTTGCTCAACGATCTTACCTTTCTCGATAACCGCAAAGTTTTTGCAAATATGCTGCAGCACATCGAGTTCATGTGTGATCAGCACAATGGTCAAATTAAGCTTACGGTTGATGTCTTTTAGCAGCTCTAGAATCGAGTAGGTTGTTTGAGGATCAAGCGCTGATGTCGCTTCATCGCTGAGCAGTACGTCTGGTTCATTAGCAAGAGCTCTGGCGATGCCAACCCGCTGCTTCTGACCTCCGCTCAACTGGGATGGATGAGCATTCTCTTTATCACTAAGTTCTACAAGTTCCAGTATTTCTCTAACACGCTGGCGAATGTACGATTTGGGATGACCTGCAACTTGCAAGGGGAAGGCCACATTTTCAAATACAGTCATGGAATCAAGGAGGTTAAACTGTTGAAAAATCATGCCGATTTTCAGTCTAGCTAGGCGCAAGTCTTTCTCTGAGAGGTCTGTAATGACCTTGCCTTCGATCTCAATGCTCCCGGAATCAGGCTCTTCCAACCGGTTTAGACATCGAATTAGTGTTGATTTGCCTGCACCGCTGAAGCCTATAATGCCAAAGATATCCCCTTTATCGATCTCAAGATTGACATTCTCTAAGGCGGTGAACACGGATTGTGGTGTTCGGTATGTTTTATTGAGATTTTTGATGACAATCATGGTGACCCTCCTTAATGCCTATTAATCCGAGTGATTTAGTTTAATTTAAATGATGTCTCAAATTCTGTCAAGAATATTTCTTTCACCGCTAGTTCAGGCTTTTCATCCTGGGATTGACGGTAATTGGGGAGGGTGGTAAATTAAAACAAATTAAATTTATTGTATTACTTGGAATTAAAGGAGGAAACCTCATGTCTCGTAAAAGACAAATAAAACTGTCCGCCTATTTGGTGGGAACCGGCATGCATGTAGCATCTTGGAGACATCCTGATGCTCAGGCGGATGCCAGCATAGATATTGATTATTACAAACATTTGGCTCAAATTGCGGAGAGAGGAAAGTTTGATATTGCCTTTATTGCGGATAGCTTGGCTATTAATGAGGAGTCGCATCCGAATATTTTGACCCGCTATGAACCTATCACCTTAATTACAGCGTTAGCAGGGGCGACCTCGAAGATCGGCGTTGTCGCGACAGCCTCCACCTCTTACGTGGAGCCCTTTAATCTGGCGCGTCAATTCATGTCCGTTGATCATATCAGCAAGGGCAGAGCCGGTTGGAACATTGTAACGACTAGAGATTTATCCGGGAATACAGCATTGAATTTCAATGGCAGTGAGCATTATGAGCACAGCTATCGATATAAGCGGGCTGAAGAATTTATTGACGTGATCAAAGGCTTATGGGATTCCTGGGAAGATGATGCCTTCATTCGCGACAAAGAAAGCGGCCATTTTTTTGACCGCAGCAAGCTTCACAAGCTGGACCATGTAGGCGAGTTTTTCTCGGTGCAGGGGCCGTTAAATATTCATCGTTCTAGACAAGGCCACCCAGTGCTGGTGCAAGCCGGATCCTCGGAGCCTGGACAACAGTTTGCCGCCAGAAGTGCAGAGGTTATTTTTTCACATAAAAATAGCCTCGAGGACTCTCAAGAATTTTACCGTTCATTCAAAAGTAAGGTCGTCTCCTTCGGCCGCTCCGCGGATGAAGTGCATATTCTACAGGGCATTTCGCCGATTATTGGGGAAACAGAAGAGATAGCACAGCAGAAGCTTGCTTACTTGGAATCATTAATAACCAATGAAACAGGCCTAAAGTTCCTGACCGATTATTTTGGAGGGTTGGATTTGAGTGAGCATACGCTCGAAACCAGAACGCTTGATATTGGATTTGGCGAACTGACGGGTGTACGATTCGAATATGAGAAATTTCGTCCTTTCGTTATCAAAGAAAATCCTACCCTTAGAGAACTATACTCTTTGTTAACCGGGTCATATACCGTCAACGACTTTGTAGGAACGCCTGAAAAAATAGCCAAGAATTTAGAAAAATGGTTTGTAGAAAGAGCAGTAGACGGCTTTATGCTGATGTCACCGCTTTTGCCGAGCAGTTTGGAGGATTTTGTAAATCTGGTCGTCCCACTTTTGCAGGAGAAAGGATTGTTCCGGACCGAATATGAAGGTGATACGCTTCGTGATCATCTGAATTTGCCAGTGCCCCCAAATCGGTATAGCTTAACGCAGTCGGCATCCAATAAGTAATGCTTTCCTTACGAGGAGGAACAACATGTTAAAGGATTTAGAAATATTTGAAGCGTCGCCATCTCAGGTAGAAGAAGTGTTAGCGATATGGCTAGAGGCCGCCTATTGGATGCAGTCTAAAGGCATAGACCAATGGCGGCCTGAACATTTTAACCGAGATGTTGTTTTGGACTATTTTACGAATCGGCATATCTTTCTAGCTAAATATAACAACGAGTATGTGGGAAGTTTTGCCCTCCAATGGTCAGACCCTAGTGTATGGGGAGATTTACATAACGAGGAATCCGGCTATTTGCATCGGTTTGCTGTTCGTAGAACGCAGGCAGGACGCGGATTTGGCGGTTATTTTCTGGCATGGATCGAAGACTATGTGAAATCCAAAGACAAAAAATTCTTGAGACTCGATTGCATGGCAACCAATGAGGTATTGAATACCTTTTATCGCAGCCATGATTTTACGTATAAAGGCACCTTTGACTTGAGTAATGGGAAGGTTAGCTGGCGAGGAAGCTTGTATGAGAAGAAATTATAAATACAGGTTTCGCAAATTTACTGTTGACTGTTGCAGATGTTTTTAATAGAATTAACCAAGGGTTGTAATTCATACTAAATGACTAGGGATTAAAAGCGTTTGATGTACCAGATATACTGGACATATCTATCGGCCGCCAACGCATCCTCATAGCAGGATGAAGTAGAATGATAATTATTTAACCTTTGGATAATAAATACAGCTAACTCGACAACGAGAAGCAAACTGATCCAGTTTGTTTCTTGTTGTCTTTTTTGCATTTTCACATTTGGAGGCTGTTCTATGGCAACTACCCACACGAATCGTATGGCGCTGAGAAACACAATTACAAGTAACAATCGAAACATCCCACAACAGATCGGCGGCACCTATGAAAAGATGCTAAGGAACTCACTTTACAAGTTCTTGCTTTTTGTATCTGGACTGCCAGTGAATTTGATTGTGACCCTTATTTATCTCGTTCGAAAGAGATCCGATCCATATTTGCAGATTAGAAAGGAGACAGTAAATCGTTATCGTCAAGAGGGATATGAAAACCGACTTATAGAGGATGCTAGAAAACAGCTTACTAACAAGTATTTATTTTTTAATAAACCGATTAGCACAATCAAGCTTCAAAAAGAGGCGAAACGATTCGCAGACAACATCTTTCATGAAGAGGTTACGAAAAAAGTAGAGGAAGTCATAAGAGTTAGTGGGGTCAATAAAGTTACTTTTGGCGGTACTTTTAAAATGCTGATCTCGAATCCGTTGTTTTTTATGGTTTCACTACTTCCGGGTTTATTGATGTACCTGATCATTTACATCTACAGTATGCCTTATTTGAAATACGTGTTCGATCGCTTAGTCATGATGGTCTTTGTTATTTTCGGAGTCACATTTCTAGTCTTCACGATTCTATATTTATCTCCTCTTGACCCTGCGGCTAACATACTAGGTCAGACGGCAACACCGGATCAGCTGAATCAATTCAATCAGGTCTATGGGCTGGATCAGCCTTATCTCATTCAATTGTGGAACTCTTTTAAAGGACTCATTACTTTTGATCTAGGCAAGTCGTTCTCGGGGAACGAGATGGTGTCAACAGAGATTACTCGCAAGCTTCCGATCACATTGAAATTAACGGTGATTTCATTAATCATCGCGATTCTTATGGCAATACCTGCTGGTCTTATTTCGGCAACAAGGCAGTATTCTTTCTTCGATTATGGCTTCATGTTACTTGTATTAATTGGTTTATCGATCCCGGATTTTTGGCAGGGGCTCGTAGCCATATTAAATTTTTCCATCAAGGTAAATTGGCTTCCAGCCACCTATAATCCGGACAAATGGCTGTCCTTAATCAATCCAGCCATTGTGTTAGGGACGGGACTCGCAGCATCGGTAGCTAGGATGACAAGATCTTCCACGCTCGAGGTAATTCATCAAGATTATATCGTTACGGCTAAAGCCAAAGGATTAAGTGAACGCAAAGTCATCTTAAAGCACGCACTCGGCAATGCGCTTATTCCCATCGTCACTGTGATCGGATTACAGTTTGGCGGTATGCTTGGCGGCGCTGCTGTAACGGAAAAAGTATTTAACATCAACGGGATTGGCAGCTATATCGTAGATAAGCAGTTTATTCCAGATATTCCGGGCATTCTAGCTGGGGTAATCTATGTAGCTGTGACCATTTCACTGGTCAATTTGCTGGTAGATCTATTATATGCATTCCTTGACCCCCGAATCAGATCCAAAATGAGAGACTACTAAAGCGGGTGCATGATGAGCAAACAACACTATATGAATCGTGAAACCAAACGTAAGCTGAAAGCTTTTCAGGAATACAAGCTTTCTAACTTTGCATGGTCTTCATCTCTTGTAATATCTATCTTATTTTTATTGGGTGGCTACGATCTGTTCGAGCGGACCATACATATTCCATTTCTTACTTTTGCAGGTATCTATTTAATTTTCGGACTGTTACAGCTGCTCGTTTCGGTGAAAATCAAAAAGGATGTCTTGGAAGGCCATGCGATCAAAACGTCGACTCGGATCTTCGGATTTTCACTGATTGTTGCTCTGCTGACAGGAAATATATTCGTCGCAATCGCTGCGCTCGATATGATCAAAAAAGAAAAATCGATTGAATATACACTAGCCATTTATATGGCTTTGACGAACTTTTGTATCATCTGTATCTCAGCATTGAATGTATTCAAACCCTACGTTTCTGATTTGTTTTTACTAGGCATGGGCATTCTTATCGGAATCAGCATCTTACATTTCCTTTCCATGTTTATGATCTCTGCCTTTGTAAAGAACGGAGCGGTGGATCGCAGGCTTGCACCCCTGGCCTACCTGCTAATCCTCACTTCGATTACTGGCAATATATTCTCCTTGCTTCTAGGGTTTACGTTGTTATCCAAAATTAAGAATGGCAACAAGGAAATACTCGTGACGTGGATTGATATTTTGCGAAGATTATTTAGAAATTCCATGGCTGTACTCGGTCTTTTATTCATCACAGTTCTGCTCTCCATATCGATCTGCAGCTATTTTACTTTCGAGTATTCGCTTGCGATAGAAAACAATTATTCAACACTTCTGCTGCCTCCAAGTCTGGAGTATCCCTTTGGAACGGATGATTTCGGAAGATGTGTGTTTACAAGAATTGTGTTCGGCGGACGAATTTCATTACTAGTAGGCTTCATTTCGACATTAATCCCGGTCCTTGCGGGTGGATGCTTAGGTGCTTTATCCGGTTATTACGGCAAGTACATCGATAACTTCATTATGAGAGCTTTAGATATTTTATATGCGGTTCCGGGGATGCTCTTAGCCATTGCAATCGTGGCAGCATTCGGGGCTAATACAACTAATTTAATACTAGCGCTCAGTATTGGATACATCCCAACCTATGCAAGGACAATGCGGGCGACGGTTTTAAGCGTTTCGAATTATGAGTTTATTGAAGCCGCTAGAGCATGTGGAGCGAAGGATCATATCATCATTTTCAAACATATTATCCCGAATTCCTTGGCACCGATTATTGTGAAAGCCACGTTGACTATAGGTGTAGCCGTCATTTCTACCAGCAGTTTAAGTTACCTAGGTCTGGGCGTTGAACCTCATATCCCGGAGTGGGGCAATATTTTGAAAATAGGAAGCGATTATCTGGAATCCAAATCGTATTTGGCCGTTTACCCGGGGCTTGCGATCATTATGATGGTGTTATCCTTTAACTTTTTTGGGGATGGGCTTCGAGATGCCTTGGATCCGAAGTTGAAATAGGAGATGGATGGAACATTGGACAACATACTAGAAATCAAAAATCTCCACGTTCATTATGTGACGGAGGATAGCGAAATTAAAGCTGTAAATGGTGTGAATCTAGCAATCAAGAAAGGAGAAAGTCTAGGGCTGGTCGGCGAAACGGGCGCAGGGAAAACGACAACAGCGCTGTCGATTATACAATTGATCCCCGACCCTCCGGGAATAATCGTAGAGGGTGAGATTCTTTTTAACGGGAAAAATTTAATTCATAACACAGAAAAAGAGAACAAACAGCTCAGAGGCAACGGAATTTCCATGATCTTTCAGGATTCGATGACGGCGCTAAACCCGATTATGCGGGTTGGCGAGCAACTAGCCGAAGTAGTCATCACGCATACCAAGGCGAGTAAAGCGGAAGCCAAAAGGCAGGTCATCGATTTGTTGGAAACCGTTGGGGTGAAGGCAGACCGCTACAATGATTACCCGCATCAATTTTCCGGTGGCATGAAGCAGAGGGTGCTGATCACGATGGCGCTGCTGTGTAATCCGGAATTGTTGATTGCAGATGAACCTACAACAGCCTTGGATGTAACCATTCAGGCTCAGGTACTCGAGCTTATAAAGCAGCTAAGAAAAAAATATAACATGTCCATGATATTAATCAGTCATGATCTGGGTGTTGTTGCGGAGACATGCGACAGAGTTGCCATCATGTACGCCGGGGAAATCGTCGAAATTGGCACGGTTGAAGAAGTGTACACCAATCCAAAGCATCCTTATACGAGAGGGCTCTTCGAATCGATACCCAAGCTCGAGGAAGATCAGTCCAGGTTATTTCAAATTGAAGGAACTATGGCTAGTCCCGCCTCATTGCCGAAAGGCTGCTACTTTCACCCTAGATGCAAATACAAAGCGGACATTTGTGAAACCATTTCACCGGGAATGCAGGGAGAAGAACATCTTAGCAAATGCCATTTCTCACTACGAGATGAGGTGTTGGCATGAGTTCACAAAATGTGTTAGAGATCAAACACGTAAAAAAACATTTTGCCGTTCCAAAAGGCTTACTGCATGCCGTAGATGATGTTTCTTTTAGCGTGAAGAAGGGTGAGACCTTAGGGATTGTAGGGGAATCCGGGTGTGGGAAGAGTACCTTAGGAAGAGTCATTCTAAGATTACATGAACCGACAGCTGGCAATATCTTGTTTAAGGATATGGACATTACCACCTTCAGTAAAGAGGAAATGCGGCAAATGAGACAGCATATGCAGATTATTTTCCAAGACCCGTATGCTTCACTAAATCCAAGATTGACGGTTTCGCAAATCATTGAGGAGCCATTAACCTTCTTTAAACTATATAAAACAGACAAAGAACGCAAAGCCAGAGTAGCAGAGTTGATGGATTTAATTGGGCTGCCACAGAGAGCTTACAATGCGTACCCGCATGAATTTGACGGAGGACGAAGGCAACGGGTCGTTATCGCTAGAGCCTTAGCCATTAATCCTGACTTTATCGTATGTGATGAACCGGTCAGTGCACTCGACGTATCTGTTCAAGCGCAAATTCTCAATCTGATGGTGGATTTGCAAAAGCAGCTGGGGCTGACCTATATGTTCATTTCCCACGATCTATCCGTCGTCAAACATATCTCTAACCATGTCGGCGTGATGTACCTAGGCCAGCTGATTGAGAAAGCGTCCAAGTCGGCATTTTTCAAAAGGCCGCTGCATCCCTATAGCATGGCTCTCTTATCGGCGATCCCGTCTGTCAACGTAAAGGAGAAGAAGGACAAGATCATTCTGAAGGGGGAAATTTCATCTCCTATTAATCCGAAGCCGGGCTGCCGTTTTGCTCCAAGGTGTCCTTTCGTTCAAGACGCATGTCTGGAGAAAGATCCTGAATTTAAGGAAATTGAAGCTGACCATTTTGTTGCCTGTCATAGGGTTGAAGAATTTGCTCAAGGACTACTTCATTATCATTAATTCCTCAACTATTTGAGTGGTTATATATAGCTATACAACAATTACTGGGAGGATTTTAGATGAAAAAGAGAGCCATACCCGCACTATTACTAAGTAGTATGCTTGTACTAGGAGGTTGCTCAATTGCAACGAAGAAAGATGTTGTCGCAGAGACAAGTAAGGAACCCGCAGCCGTTCAGAAACCGGTCGATATCGAACTGCTTACAATGAGCAGCAATGAAACAGATGCCAACGTTATTCGGGATCAGCTATCCAAATCAGGTTTCAATGTGAAATTGAACCTGCAGCCCGACTTCGGAAGCTTTACCGCTCAGCAAAAGGCGGGTAATTTTGATATTGCCATTTCCAGCTGGACGACAGTAACCGGAAATCCGGATTATGCGGTAAGATCCTTGTTCAAAACAGGTGGAGATTATAATAAAGGACCAATCAGCGATCCTGAAGTTGACAAGTTAATTGATACGGCTGCGTCTCAAACGCCTGAACAGTATAAAGCAACGTATGAAAAATTGGAGCAGCGTTTGGTATTCGATAAAGCGTATATCGCTCCTCTGTACGTATCCTTGAAGAACCAAGGCTTGAATAAGAATGTATTGAACGATAGCTCCGTACGACTGTCCAAATCAAGATCGATGGTATGGGAAGCTATTGATTTCGCGGATACATCCAAAAGGGATAAGGATCCGTTAATTTTACAACAGAGTATAGCAAGCTTAACATCCCTTGATCCGATTAAAGGGAATGATGGATCGATTAATATGCTGAACACGAACATGTATGTAAGGCTGGTTAATTTGACTGATGATGATAAAATCACGGCAGATGGTGCGTTATCCCATAACTTCGCCATTGCTAATGGCAATTCAGAGTATTATTTCCTCTTGAGGGATGACATTAATTTTGCCAAAATTCAAGCGAAAGCAGCTGTCGATTCCAAAGATCGAGTCGGCGCTGAAGACGTGGTATTCTCCCTTAACCGTGCTAAGAACAAGGACTCTGTTCCAGACCACAGAACGTACAGCTTGCATGAGCATATCAAAAGTGTCGAGATTGTAACCGATCTAAATACGTTATCATCTGTTAAACAATCAGGATCAAACAGTACGATTAAAGAAGCTCTTGAAAAAGGATTGAAGTCTCCGATCAGCGAATTGTCGGGCAATAAGACGGATGTTAACAATCAATCTGGGAAATATCAAGTTGTTAAATTAACGACGACCGAGCCATTCCCGCAAGTATTGAACTATTTGGCACATCAATCGGCAGGTATTGTTTCGAAGAAACAGGTCGAAAGTATTAATACGTATGATGTGGCTAAGTATGATGTGAATAAGGATATTTCCTACGGTGATCAAGCGACAGTAACAGAAGGCGCAAAGTATAACAATGCACTCGCGGCCAGCGGCCCATACATTCTTTCTTATAAGAATGATTACGAGGCAGTATTTTATAAAAATCCAGGCTACAGAAAAGGTACCGAATACGAGCCTAAGATTTCTAAAATAGTCGTACGTTTCATCAAAGATGCGGATAGCGCGTTATCGGCATTAAGAAGCGGCGAGATTCATGTGTACTACGGAGTTTCCGAAACGAAATTCGATTTAGTGAAAAATGACAGCAAGCTCAAGCTGCAAACACTTGAAAGCAATGGGGTAGTTTATCTTTTGTTTAACTTGAACAACAGAGAAGTATCCAAAAGTGAAGATTTGAGAAAAGCAGTTTTGTATGCCATTAATCAAGATGAGCTTATTAAAACGTACAATAACAATAAATTTAAGGCAGTTTCAACGTTAACGCCACTAGTTAAAACAGGCTTGGAGTTGAAGGCGGATCCTAGCAAAGTGAAGGAATTCTTGAAGAAGTACAGTGAAAGTAAATAAGTGAAGGGTGATGACATGCCATCTGTTAAAATCTCTCAACACGACGCACTGATGATCGAAAGCATTCGAGCACAGGGAACTTCCGATCAAGCTCTGCTTGATCAAGTGAGAAGTGGAAATCTCGCTGATCTGCAAGCTTTGGGGAATGGCGATTTTGATTATCGCGAACTGCTTCCATTCGCTAACGCGGATTGGACATCATTTGAAGCAGCGATTCTAGATGGATATGAAATCAAATACAATACCATAAACGGAATCAGGTATTTATTGCGAGTTAAATTTGGCAAGGAAGTTGAGCGATTAACGCGAGATGAAGGCGATTATCTGGCAGATGTTGAGCTTCGTACGGAGGACTTGAACAAACTGAGGGAGATTGTCTCGAAATATTGGTCAATAACCGAAGGGAAGCCTCATGAGGTTAAGGGGCTTCACCATGTCCGTATTGAGCTTTTACAGAAATAGTTGCGTTTAGAGAAGAACGAGAAGAACGAGAAGAACCAGCAAACACTTGCGTTTGCTGGTTTTTTGCGCTGTAATTGTCCTCAAACATTACATATTTATAAACGTTGACTCATTCTATGCTGCTGCCTGAATTCATTCGGCGAAAAGCCTGTAAACCTTTTGAACATTCGGGATAAATAAGGCGTTTGCATGCCTAGTTGTTCGGCTATTTCAGCGATGGTCATATCCGAATGGAGGAGCAGTTTGTTAGCCTTTTGCATTCTCTTTTTATTGATGTAGACGATAGGTGAGACACCGAGCATCGATTTGAAATAGTGTAAAAAATACTTCGGGTGAAAGTGAACGAGTTGGGATAGCATTTCTACTGTCATTTGCTCAGTCAGGTGCTTTTCGATATATTGCAGTACGATATACAGTTTATGGACGGATGGAATCGATGCCGTTTGCAGCGGATCTACCGTGGATCGTTCAATGAACCGTGACATCATGTGAAATAATAACGATTTGACAATAAAAGGCGCAGCTAGTCCATCGCTTTCATGCTGGGTAATCAGCTCTTGAAACTGGTTTTTTATCGTTTCGTCATTTCTCATGGCGATGCAATGAGGTGTAATTAACAAATCAAACAAATTATTTTCCCCAACGGTTGCGGTAAAGTGGCACCAATAGGTTAAAAATGGATTGGTCTCATTGGTTGAACATGATATACGCGTGCCGGCTGGTACAAGAAACAGCTCCCCTGGAATAGGGTAGTATTCGATATTATTTATTTTCAGCCAACCTTCTCCTTCCAGAAAAAAATAGAGCACGTTCTCCCCTTGAATGATGTTGGTACCGCCCCAGTCGGGCCTCACTTTCGTAAGAGCACCCGTCGTCATGTGGATCTGTGTATTCGATAAATAGGTACGAGCCAAATCCATTCTGTTACTCACCTTTTTCATGAAGATAGCTTACTATTGTGCAAAAACCTCCTATTATTATATATTCATTTCCCCATTTCCGCATCTTACAATGAATATCAATCACATTGTTAGAAAGGGGATTAATATAATGAATCACACTATACTAGCAAAGCCATCGGAGCAGCAGCTTCGGTGGCAGGATATGGAATTTGGGATGTTTTGTCATTTCGGTATCAATACGTTTTGCGATCAGGAGTGGGGGGAAGGTACGGATTCGCCGGAGCTGTTTAACCCAACGCAGCTTGATGCTCTGCAGTGGGTTCGCACAGCCAAACTAGCGGGAGCAGCTTACTTTGTACTAACGGCCAAGCACCATGATGGCTTCTGTTTATGGCCGACGGAAACGACCGATTATTCCGTAAAATCGAGCCCTTGGAAAAATGGACAAGGCGATGTCGTTCGTGAGGTTGCGGATGCGTGTAAGCAGGAGGGCATCCGTTTTGGTCTGTATTTGTCGCCGTGGGATCGGCATGAACCGAGTTATCCGAATAAGGAGGCTTATGACGATTTTTACGCTGCCCAGCTGACGGAATTGCTTACGCAATACGGACCGCTTGTCGAGCTTTGGTTCGATGGAGCCGGCTCTCATGGCAGGGAATACGACTGGAGACGCATCATGGGATTAGTGAAGCAGTATCAGCCGGATGCGATGGTTTTCAACATGGGGGCGCCCACGATCCGATGGGTAGGCAATGAGGATGGTGTTGCGCCGTATCCGTGCTGGAACACGGCTGAATCGGCCAAGCTGAGCATGTATACGCAAGATATGGCGGCATGGCTGCGGGAAACCCCGGCATGGGTGCCCGCCGAGTGCGATGTGCCGATCCGCAAGGATCGCTGGTTCTGGCATCCGAATGATGAACACACACTTCGCTCGCTGGACAACTTACTCGATATTTATTATCGTTCTGTCGGGCATGGCTGCACGCTTTTGCTTAATTTGGCCCCTGATAATCAGGGACTCTTGCCAGAGGCGGACGTTAATCGACTGCTTGAGTTCACTGACGAAATCAAGCAAAGATTCTCTACTCCCATCGCTGTGACGGATGGAGAGGGAGATTCTGTACGGTTGCCGCTTGAGGCGGAAACCGAAGTCAATCATGTGATTTTAATGGAAGATATTGCCCACGGCGAACGCATTCGCTCTTACGTGATTGAAGCAGAACAGCAAGGGCAGTGGGTGGAGCTGGTCAAAGGAAGTGCGATCGGTCACAAAAAAATCGACCGGTTTGAAACGGTCCGTACCAAGCAATTGCGGCTGCGAGTTACGGCTAGCGTAGACAAAGCCCTGATACGGAGTTTTGCAGGTTATCATTGCTGATAGAACAAGTGAAAATCGATGCGGGATTGTGTTGCTCAGCTCTAGTACCCGTACTCAGTCCTGCCCGGCACGACCATTATGCTCGCGGAACGTAGATAATGTTCTACCCGGCACTACATATATGCTCACGGAACGTAGAGACCTTATTTTACTCGAAATCGCTTATTTCTCATTTTCGCGGAACGAAGAGCCTCTATTTCCGGTTTTAGAAGTGTGAAAGCTGCAAAAACACCAAAATAGCGCCTCTACGTTCCGCGTACCAGCCCCGTATCGGCATAATCGCCGAAATAGCGGCGCCTCGTTCCCGCCAAACTAAATTATCAGCTTATATGTCCGAATTCGCTCCTTCGTCATCTAGTAGACAACCAGTATCTGCTTGTCTACTAGATGACGAAGGAGCGTTCTCGCATGTCTCGTGGTGACTTTAAGGTGATCGGCCAACTCAGCTGGGGTAAGGGGACGAAGCAGCCTTCGAGCAAACCGCAAAACTTCGCTTTCCAGCCACGACAAATCCTTCGGCACGCCCGTTGATACGAATTTTCCGATTAAGAAAAGCACTAGCTGCTGGCATTGTTTCGGTGTATCGATTGGAGTTATCTGTTCTACCTATCACTACCATTATGCTCGCGGAACGTAAAAGTCTTATTTTGCTCGAAACTACGTATTTCCTGTTTTCGCGGAACGAGGAGCCGCTATTTCCCCGTTTCCGAGGTGGAAAAGCCGTAAAACACCAAAATAGCGCTCCTACGTTCCACGTCTCAGCCCCATATCGGCATAATCGCCGAAATAGCGTCTACTCGTTCCCCGTTAGCCTAGATTAGCAGCTGATATGACCGAATTCGCTCCTGACCACTTATGACAACCAGTATCTGCTTGTCTACTAGATGACGAAGGAGCGTTCTCGCATGTCTCGTGGTGACATTTAGGTGATCCGCCAACTCTGCTGGGGTAAGGGGGCGAAGCAGCCTGCGCGCAAACCGCAAAGCTTCAGCCTCCAGCCACGACAAATCCTTCGGCGCGCCCGTTGATACGAATTTTCCGATTAAGGAAAGCACTAGCTGCTGGCACTGTTTCGGGGTATCGGTTATCGATGAATAGGCGATCGGTATAACTACCCATCCGTCTAATGCTAGGTGACTGTGCCTCAGGCATAGGTCCTTGAATCTCCAGGCTTCGATATCGCGAGCATGCGAGCCGAAGCCTTGCACTTCAATGACACCTTTAGCATCACCGGGCATGTAGGCAAGATCTAAATATCGATATCCATTGGAGAAGTCGCGCACCTCCCATTCGGGGTAAAGATGATGAAAGTTCCCGACAACGGGGTACCAAATCGTGCGCAGAAATTCCGTCTCCGCGTAGCCTAGTCCCTTTTCCAGACGTTCTCGTCTTCTCCCGTTCGCCTCTTCTTCCACTTGCTGCTGCATAAACTGCTCAAATGCTTGTTCAAATTTCAAACCATATCATCCTCCATTGTACCGGCCTAAATAAAAACGCCGCCCCAATCCACGAATGCAAAGTAACGAATCTACTTGGCGCTTCATGAGATTAAGAGCGGCGTGTGCTTCACGACCATTTTACAACCAGTATATAGCAAATAATTGTCCACCGCTAGGGGAGCAAGCGGAAGGTCATTCAAAAATAAATGAATTCGCCATCTTGGGGGATAAACACCGAATCTAACGCGTTATGTTTCTCTAGATACGAATAAAGATCTTTTCTTGTTAACGTGCAGTGACTAATTGCATCCATATGTACGGCTACAATTTTAGACGAGGGAGATACCTGTAAAACTTTAATGATATCTTGAGGGGTCATAGTGATAATAGAACCCAACAGCAGTTGAGCCCTTGGTGTATTTAAGATACAAACCCTAGGTTGGTACTGCTTAAAAATTTGGTTGATTTGATCGGTGAAAATGCAATCTCCTACTATATACAAGGAGTCCTCCTCTGAAGTACTCAAAATATATCCGGATACTGGACCAAGCAGTTTAGCTACGATTCCCTTTGCGTGCTGGCCACTAATTCTCCTGAAATCAATTCCGCACCATTGATGGGTATCATCTATTGGATAAACGTTATAGAAACCACAGGATTTAATATATTTTTGATCAGCAGGTTGGCAAAAGACGGGGACCTTCTTGTTTAGAACGGTCTTTGCTGTTTTATCGAAGTGGTCAAAGTGTAAATGAGTTAGTAGTATAGCATCGATATTTTCAAAAGTATCCAACGTTACGGGGAGAGGTACGGATGGGTTTCTACGTAAAGTCCTTGTAAAAGGAACTGGAGGGAGCTGCCCCACATCACTTAACATAGGATCAACAAGGATTGTTTTACCATTCATTGTAACAAGTGAGGTTGCATTACGGATATGTTGAATAGAAAAAGACATGGCTACATCTCCTAATTATTTAAGTATCGCATTATAAATAATACCGACCGGTCTGTTTTAAATTAACACAGCACTAGGTATTCTGCAAGAAGTTTTTTCCACCCTGTTGAGAGAATCTTATGTAATTTTGATTGTTTTTCAAAAAGTAGTATGCTATTTTAAGACCAAACGGTACTTTTTTGATAGGAGGTTGTACCATGCGTAAGGGCCAAATAACGAAAGAACATATCATTCGTGAGTCCGCTAGTTTGTTTAATACAAAGGGATATACGGGGGCTTCCCTATCTGAAATTATAGATCGTTGCGGTATACGCAAAGGCGGAATTTATAATCATTTTGAAAACAAAGATGAAATTGCTCTTGCGGTCTTTGATTATTCATTCTCACAAATTCTAGGGTTTCTCTCCAAGGCACTAGAGAATGCATCCAACTCCAAAGAGAAACTATTAGCCATATGCAAGGTTTATATCGATATCATTGAAACCAACTCTTTGGAAGGAGGATGTCCGATATTAAATACGGCGATTGAAAGTGACGACGGACACCCTCATCTCAAAGCACGGGCTCAACAAGCAATGAAAATTTTAATCGAAGAGTTAACCTTGATCATTGTCAAAGGCATTGAGAATAAAGAATTTAGAAAAGAGATAGATACTGAAGAGGTGTGCAGCTATATTATTGCTGTGGTTGAAGGAGGCGTTATGCTGAGCAAATTATTTGATGATAGCAAATACATTCGACATTGCGCGAGTAATGTTAGGCAATATATCGATGATCGGATGCTGATCAAGTAAAGCGTTTAAACAGCTTTCTAACAGTGCGGTTAAATTAATCATATTATTACTATTGTACCAAACCAAAACAGGGCCTGCCGAAGCAGGTCCTTATTTTTTGTTCATCTATAATGAGCGCAGTTAGAGGTACGAAAGTCATTTACACAGATTCTGTATCATATATCTTTTAGAATGAGTATGCAAAGAACGCGGACAATGAGAGGAGTCAATGAAATGGAAATTCCAAGACGGAATCAAGGTGCGTACGGAAATGTGCCTCAGCCCATCCGAAATGACGGAGCGGGAGGGATGGATACCGGTCCCCGGGATGTTATGAGGGATATTGAAAACCCTGACATGCTGGTTCCGCCTGTAACGGATTCTGGCTTGCTCCCTAACATGAAATTTTCATTCTCTGATACTTCTATGACGTTAAATCACGGAGGGTGGTCACGGGAAATCACCGTCAGGGAACTCCCCATTGCGACCACGCTTGCAGGTGTAAATATGAGCTTGACGCCCGGTGGTGTCCGGGAATTGCATTGGCATCAACAAGCAGAATGGGCCTATATGATAGTCGGTCGAGCGCGAATTACGTCAATCGACTCAGAGGGGCGAAATTTTATTGCTGACGTTGGCCCGGGCGACCTGTGGTACTTTCCTCCGGGACTGCCACATTCCATTCAGGGGTTGGAACACTGCGAATTCCTACTTGTCTTCGATGATGGTAACTTTTCTGACCTTAACACTTTATCGATCTCCGATTGGTTTGCACACACGCCAAAAGATGTATTATCGGCCAATTTCGGAGTACCCATGAGTGCCTTTAACAACATTCCTTCCGGACAGGTTTATATCTATCAAGACAAAATTCCCGGTCCGCTGGAAAGTGAGAGAGTGCAGTCCCCATACGGAACCATCCCCCTGAGCTTCAAGCATCAGTTATTAGCGCAAGCACCAATCAAAACACCTGGCGGCAGCGTACGAATCGTGGACTCTTCTAATTTTCCTATATCTAAAAATATCGCAGCGGCGCTTGTTGAAATTGAACCTGGTGCAATGAGAGAACTCCATTGGCATCCGAATAACGACGAGTGGCAGTATTACCTAACCGGACAAGGACGTATGACGGTATTTGCTGGTAATGGTACAGCTCGAACATTTGATTATAGAGCTGGTGATGTCGGCTATGTACCCTTTGCTACGGGACACTATATTCAGAATACTGGTAATCAAACGTTATGGTTTTTGGAAATGTTTAAGAGCGACCGATTTGTTGATGTGTCGTTAAATCAATGGATGGCACTTACCCCTCGCGACTTGGTTAGAGACAATTTGCATGTTGGTCCCGAATTATTGGATGCGCTGCGCAAGGAAGAATGGCCGGTCGTTAAATATTCGGGGTTTTCTTTCAAGTCTCAGTCATAACGCCTCCGTTTACATGCAGCACCTGTCCGGTAACAAAAGAGGAATCATCCGATGCCAAGTAAATGTATGTCGGAGCTAGCTCGAACGGCTGACCCGCACGACGCATTGGTGTCTCTAAGCCGAATGTTTTTACGTATTCGGCGGAATAGCTGGAAACAATTAGCGGAGTCCAGATTGGACCCGGAGCTACCGCATTCACCCGGATACCTTGTTTCACTAGCTGAAGCGAAAGCGAGCGGGTAAATGATACAACTGCGCCTTTGGTCGATGAGTAATCTACAAGCAGAGGCGCCCCCGCGTATGCGGTCACAGATGCCGTGCTGATGATCGAGCTACCTGGCTGCAAATACGGAAGCGCGGCTTTGGTCATAAAGAACATCGGGAAAATATTCGTACGGAACGTATCCTCAAGCTGCTGGGTACTGATATTCAGGATGCTCTCTTGGGGAAACTGAACGCCCTGATTCAACACCAGAACATCGATTCTCCCAAAGAGTTCCAACGTTTTTTGCACGATTTCATTGGAGAACGCCTCGTCTCTTAAGTCCCCTGCAATTGGAAGGCAGCGTCGGCCATAGCTCGATACCATTTCCGCCGTTGCGTTGGCGTCTTCATGCTCGTAAAGGTAAGGAATGACCACATCCGCGCCTTCTTTGGCAAAGCCGATAGCAACAGCTCTCCCGATTCCGCTGTCGCCCCCCGTAATAATAGCAACCTTGCCATGTAATTTCCCACTCCCAACATACTGTGGATTGTCTGATATAGGTGTTGGAACCATTAAGTATTCCAAGCCCGGTTGTCTGTCCTGATGCTGCGGCGGAAAGGTAACGGGTTTATTTTCGCACTTTGTTTCATAGCCGTAATAAGGATATTTCGGGTACATAGCCATCCTCCATTCGTTTTTACAACAGCATGATATTCACCCAGGTCGTGTATGGTTCTGATCACTGTATTTCTAGTAGGAGTTTCTGAAAATGATGTCGAAATATAGGTAAGGTAACTAATACCAACAAAAAAGGGGTAAAACGGATGAATCGCAAAAAAACGCTTTGGACACTGATCGTGTCACAAATCGTGTATGTTTTGTTTGTAATTGTATGGCTGTTTGTTGCCGGAATGTCGGTCATGATGTTCGACCATCCTGATGCGGTAAATGATGTGACGACTTGGCTGATTTTTTCTTATATTGTCATTTACCCGTTAGGACTTCTTGGCGCGCTAATTGCGGGATGGATTCTTTTTTCCCGCCGGAGGTATAAGGCTTCGCTGATCTGGAACTGTATCCCGCTGCTCTGGATCGTGCCATTGTTGGGTTTTTTAGCTTTTGCGAATTTATGAGTAAATAAAAAATGGAAAAAAAGACACCGTACAGGTGTCTTTTTGCATGCCAGCTCCCTTCCGGTAGAAGGTGAGCAAGGCGATGGTGAAGCATTTAGTTGCGTCAAACATGGCCCGGTGTAAGCTTGAGCCGCTTGGCCAATCCGGTTAAAAAGTATAAAAGTACGTGCATGCTAATCCGCGTCGTCCGGTCTCGTGTATCTCGGTTCGGATCCACGCAAACCATGTCCATAGCGATGACGCGGTCCCACGCTCCGAGCACCTCCGCGCAATAGAACAAGTCGAGCGGGGAAAGGCCGCCGGGTCCGATCGCTGGCACCCCAGGCACATCCGACTGATCGAGTACATCGATGTCGAACGTGGCGTATACCACATCGACGTTCTGCTTAAGCTTGGCGATCGCTTCTTCTAGAATCGTCTGAATGCTGCGTTCTCTGACCTGCTTTGCCGTATATAGGGTAACACCCTGTTGTTCGGCGTAGGTGCGGTACTGCTTGGAGTTGGCGAAGCTGCGGAGGCCGATTGTCACGACGTCCTCGCCCCGCAAGACTCCGGTTTCCATAAGGCTGCGAACGGGAGTCCCGTTCGATCTCCCGCCGGAAGCTGTGTCCCGCACATCGAGATGGGCGTCGAATTGGATCAACCCGATCCGTTCTCCGCGAGCGCGTTGTAGACCGGTCAGCGCTGGATACGTGATCGAATGGTCGCCGCCGACCAAACACGGAACGGCGTTGGGGAGCCTTTTCGCCACTTCTTCGAAAGCCCGTTCAATATGCTGATGGCATAGCGGAATATCGGTCGTATGCATGATAATGTCACCGAGGTCGCGGACGAGTAGCGGCAGCAGATCCAAATCGTCTTCGAAGTTATAAGTCGTGAACGCGCTGAATAACTGGCGGAATACGGTCGGATGCATATGAGCGCCGGAGAAGCTGATCGAGCTCTTCGAAAGCGGCGCACCGATAATTGCCGCGTGAAACAATTCGGCGCCGTCCCATTCAGTGATCCAATCGCTGAGCCGGGTCACGTTGGGATCTCCTTGACCGGGCGTGTAAACCAGGCTCGGCCGCTGTAAATAAGGGATTTGGTTCATCATGAATGCCTCCTATCTGGAATCAAAGCCGCAACGGCTTCGGATCAATTGTTTTGCAGCACCTGGCTCAAAAATGATTGCGTACGCGGATGCGACGGGTTCGTAAAAATGACTGAAGGCGCTCCTTCTTCGAGAATAACGCCGCCATCCATGACGACAACCCGATCGGCCACGTCGCGGGCGAATCCCATCTCGTGCGTCACGATGATCATCGTCATCCCTTCCTGCGCCAGATTGCGCATGACCTGAAGCACTTCTCCCACCGTTTCCGGATCGAGAGCAGACGTAGGTTCGTCGAACAGCATTACGTTCGGCTTCATCGCCAGGGCGCGGGCAATCGCAACGCGTTGCTTCTGACCGCCGGACAGACTCGATGGACGGGCATTCGCCTTTTCCTCCAGGCCAACCTTGCGGAGCAGTTCGAGTGCAAGCTTCACCGCTTCCTCTTTGTGCATGCCGCGTAATGAAATTGGAGCCAGCGTGATGTTTTGCAGCACTGTCATGTGCGGATAAAGGTTGAACGATTGAAAAACCATTCCTACTTCCTGCCTCATCGCATTCAGTTCGCTTTGCGGCATCTCCCTGGAATGTCCGCCGGCCGTTATGCGGCCAATCGCCTTTCCTTCGATGAACACATTCCCTTCTTCGAACGTCTCCAAATAGTTGATGCAGCGCAGCAGAGTGCTTTTTCCCGAACCGGACGGTCCGAGGATGACCACGACTTCCCCGCGATTCACCTGAAGATCCACACCCCGCAGCACGCGGTTGCTGCCGAACATTTTGTGTAAGCCGTTAATTCGTATCATCGCATGTCATCTCCTGTGCTCAGACGTTTCTCCAGCTTCATCCCGATGAGTCCGATAATGTTGTTGACCACGTAATAAAGAATGGCGACAGCAATCAGAAATTCCAGCGTCTTGTACGTATCGGCGATCAGGATGTTCGCCTGCCGGAACAGTTCCACCACCGTGATCGTGGACAGCAGCGACGAGTTTTTGGTCAGTGAAATCAGCTCGTTGGTCATCGGTGCCAGCATCCGGATAATGGCTTGCGGAATGATGATCTTCCGCATTGTTTGCGCGTAGGAGAACCCAATGGATCGTCCGGCCTCCATCTGTCCCCGGTCGATCGATTGGATCGTGCTGCGGATGATTTGCGACGAGTAGGCGCCGCCGTACATCGCCAAGGCGATGATGCCGGACACCCACGGGACCGTATCGATACCGAACAGGATCGGTAAGCCGTAGTATAAGAGGAAAAGCTGGACGAGCAGAGGCGTTCCCCGGAACCAGGAGAGATAGGCTAGGGACAAGAACCTTATCGGTCTGTTTTTGGCCATCTGCCCAAACGAAATGAGCGTTCCGACCACGATGCTAAGCGTAAACCCCGCTAGCGTGTAAGCAACCGTATACCACAACGACTTCAGAAGGAGACGAATGTTTTGCCATTCCGCTAGGACGCTAAAATCAAGATGCTGCATGGTCAACCCTCATTTCTTGTTATTCGAACCATTTTTTGAAGATTTCGTTGTATTTGCCGTTCGCTTTTATTTTCACGAGCGCTTCGTTAACGGCTTTCTGGAATTCCGGATTATCTTTACGGATACCGTACCCATAAAATTCTTGCGTCAGTCCTTTAGGCAGCACCTTCACTGTGCCTTTTTCTTTCGCGTACGTCATGGCAGCAGGTCCACCAGTTACGACAGCTTCGACTTTGCCAGTTTCGAGCTCTAGGAACATCTCGGTGTTCTTCTCGACCTTCACCAGCTGAATGTCCTTGTGGCTCTCTTCTAAAAATTTGACGGATTTGGTGCCGATTTGCACAGCTACTTTCTTGCCTTTCAAATCTTCGATGCCTTTGATCTTGTCATTGTCCTTTTTGAGCATGATCGTTAGACCGCCCGGGAAGTATGTGTCGGAGAAATCGATTGTCTGTTTGCGCTCGTCGGTAATGTACATGGCGGAAACGATCAAGTCGAATTTCTTAGCCTGCAAGCCTGGAATCAGCCCCTTGAACTCCGTATCGACGAATTCCACTTTATCCGCACCAAGTTCTTTGGCTACTGCTTGAATGAGCTCGATGTCGAAACCATCATATTTGTCGCCTGATTTGTATTCGAACGGCTTGAAAGTCGCATCCGTTCCGACTGTAAGGGTTTTGTTCTTTGCGATCTTTTGCAGCACTTCGTCCGTGCTTGCGTTCGCGGGTGCATTTGCCGCTTTGGCCTGTTCGCTTGGTGCCGGATTCGCTTTCCCGCCACCGCAAGCGGTTGCAAGAATCGTTAGTACGCAAAGAATAGCGAGAAGCATTACTTTTTTCGTTTGGTAAGTCATTGTTTTTTCCCCCATTATAATTTGATAGTTACTGCATATCTCTTAAAATTAGCAAATATCATGCCAATCATTTGATAGAGAGAAAAATACGAGTATTTGCAAGGGTTTTTAAATATAAGTGGCGAAAACGAGAGGACTTGTTAGGAGAGACAAAAGCGGCAGTTTTTGCCGCTGCGGTGGATTTCGCCGCCATTTGAACCACCAGAATGCTTGTTTAATGAACTAAACTGAAAATCACTTTATGTAAATAAAAAGTCAACCAGAATAAACTGGCTGACTCTATTGTCGAGACAAAAGTCTTACGCTTGTACCGTACGTGAATTAGAGAATAAGGGGAATCCAAAAGAAGGAAAAAGAGCTAATGTTCCTGCAGCTGTTCCCGTTCCCGAACTACTGAGAATGCCAATAAGCTGAATGTTATTGATATTGAAGGAGTAGGTGCTTCCTGGGAGGACTTCGAAACTAAAGTTATCCCCGAAGTAAGTTAGCACTTGTACGGTCAAGGTAATGTCGGTACTGTCATTCTCCACCAGCACCAATGCGGTTAAACCTGGTATTTGTGATGAGTAATAACCTTTACTTACGCCCGGTCCTTGGCTAATAGGATATGATATAAAAGAATTTCCATCTGGATTAAATGCCATTTTTTTCACCTCCCTTAAACGGCGTTAATATAAGATATGTCTAGTGAATGATACTAGTAACGTTATTTCTCATGGTAGATTTCACTATTTTCATTAATCGTGAAATTTCGCGAATTGAGATATAATACTGACTATCCATGATAGAGGGGAGATGAAAGGATAATGCGCAAAGATGGTCTTGGTACTGGCATTCCACTTCTCTGTATAGCGTTTGCCATGTTTGCGGCGACCTTTTGCTTCCCGTTTTTCGCGGGCGCCGCTGATGATACGCCATCCGAGCTGCGGCAAGTGATTCGCGTTGCCGGCGATAATTGGTTTCCACCGTTCGAATTCGAGGTCAACGGTACATTTCAAGGTTTTAACGTCGATATGATGAACGCGCTTTCTATCGAAACTGGGATTACGTTCGAGTTTTATCCGATGCCGTGGAGCGAAGCATTAAAGGCGCTGGAAGCGGGTCGGGTGGATGCCATCCAAGGGATGAAATACAGCAAGGAGCGTGCGTCGCTATACGCTTACTCCGAACCGTATTTTACAAGTACGCAGGCGATCTTCGTGTTGAAGGACAATTATTCCGTGTTCTCGCTTAATGACTTGCAGCACCGGAAAATAGCCGTACAGGAAGGCGATATTAGCGGGGAAGCATTGCAACGGCTTCCTAATGCTGTCGTACTTGCTGGGGAAAATCAGAAAGAGGCAATCCAGATGCTGCTGGATCACAAAGTGGACGCTTTTATCGGCAATCAAATTACTGGTCAATATTTGCTGCAATCGGATGGTCAACAGGATAAGGTGAAGCTCGTCGGAGATCCGATTTCGCCTACCAACTATGGCATGGTCGTTCTGAAGCGAAACGAACAGCTGCTTGAGCCGATCAACGTAGGGCTGCGGAAAATCAAAACAAATGGTACGTATCCGAAAATCGAACGCAAATGGTTCGGTGAATACATTTATCCGTCGCCACGTAATATCCGCGGCATGCTAACTTATGTTATCATCGGCCTGGTCGCCATAACCTGTGTGCTGCTCATATTTTTATGGTGGAATTTTACGCTGAAGAAAGAATTGAAGAAGCGTGTCGATACTTATAAAAAAACACTGGACGAGCTTGCGCGTAAAGATAGGATGCAATCGTTAGGCCAATTAGTCGCAGGGATTGCCCACGAAATCCGCAACCCGATTACGTCCATTTTATCCTATGCCCAGCTCCTGCCAACCAAATACGAAAACAAGGAATACCGCGAGTTTTTTGCGCAGCACGTAACTGGGGAAGTGATGCGGTTGAACCGGATCGTCGGCGAATTGCTGGACTTCGCGCGTGACAAGCCGCCTGAGAAAACGACTTTTCCTATTAGCGAAACCGTTCAAGCCGTCGTACTGCTGTTCCATCAACTGTTGGAGAAAGAACGGATCGTCGTCCAGCTTGAAGTGCCGGAGTCTTGCGCTGTTTGGGCGGATGCCCAGCAAATCAAGCAGGTGCTGATTAATTTGTTCAAAAATGCGATCGATGCGATGGAGAATGGCGGAAAGCTGCAGATAACGGCTTACAGCGATGGTTCCCATGTCATGATGACGATTGAAGATACCGGCGAAGGCATCGATCCTCGGGATATGGCCAACATTTACGAACCTTTTTTTACGCGAAAAGCCGGAGGGGTTGGGCTTGGACTGTCGATATGCTACCGACTGATGGCCGAGAACAACGGGGGGATCGAAGTGGAGAGCAAGAAGGGAACCGGAACCAAGGTGACGCTGAAACTACCGGGCGAGCAGGGGGAGAGCGAACATGCATAAACCGAATTTACTTATTATTGATGACGAAATCTCGATCTGCAAATCGTTGTCGTTTATTTTGGAAGACGATTATCAAGTGTATACATCCGTTGATCCTGACGAGGCGGTCGCTTTGTTCGCGCATCTTTCTTTTGCGATCGTGCTCTTGGATCTGCGAATCGGTATGAGGGACGGCATCGAGGTGCTGCGGACGGTCAAGCAGCTGTCGCCTAAGACGGTCGTCATCATGATGACCGCGTACGGCAGCATTGCTTCCGCTGTTGAGGCGATGAAGCTCGGCGCGTTCTATTACGTGCAGAAGCCGATCGATATGGAGGAGCTCAAGGTTCTGTGCAGCAGAGCGCAGGAGCAGTATCACCTTCAATCGAGGGTGGAATGGCTTGATGGAGAAATCCGCAAAGCCTACGACGTGCACGGTTTGATCGGCGAAAGCGATCGGATGAAGCATGTGTTTGCGCTTATCGATAAAGTGAAGAACATCGATTCTGGCATTCTGATCCTGGGGGAAAGCGGGACGGGAAAAGAACTGGTCGCCCGTGCTGTCCATTTTGCTGGGGAGCGGCGGGAGCAGGTGTTTTCCACGATAAATTGCGCCGCCATTCCTGCCACCTTGATGGAGTCCGAGCTGTTCGGCTATGAAAAAGGCGCGTTTACAGGCGCGAATGTACGCAAAGCTGGCATTTTCGAGACAGCAGACGGGGGCACCTTGTTTCTCGACGAAATCGGTGAGCTCGATATCGGGTTGCAAAGCAAGCTGCTGCGGGTGCTGCAGGAGAAGACGGTGACGCCAATCGGAGGGCATAAGGAGAAGCGGATCGATGTTCGGATTATTGCTGCAACGAATCGGGATTTGAAGAAAGAAGTGCAGCAGGGCAAGTTCAGAGAAGATTTGTATTATCGATTGAACGTTATTCCAATCCAGGTTCCGCCGCTCCGCGAGCGCAAGGAAGATATTCCGTTGCTAATCCGGCATTTCATGGACAAGATCGGCGGAAAAATGTCCAAGCAAATAAAGGGTATCTCGCAGGAAGCGCTCAATCTGCTGAACGACTATCCTTTTCCCGGCAACGTGCGGGAGCTTCAAAACATTATCGAGCGTTCTATTGCACTCGCGGACGGCGAACATTTGACGATCCGAGATATGCCAATGGATCTTCAGCCTCAGCGCGGGCAAATGGCAGACGGTCGGCTCGTTCCCGTTTATGTGGGCGATACCGCCCTAGAGGCGGAGAGAAAGCTCATATTGGCAACGCTTCGTGAGCTTGGCGGAAACCGCCGTAAAACAGCCGATATGTTGGATATTGGCGAACGTACGCTGCGGGACAAGATGTCTAAATATAAAGAGGAAGGATTATTTCCATAGCTTGCGGGATTGCCGCTTGAGGAGTACATGGGGGAAATAGTTGGAGTAGGGGGAATAAGGTTAGAATGAATGAGTAAAGGAATGAATCCACATTCTCGGTTGAATGATGTTATAGAAAATGCAACAATTTCTGCCTAGATCCCGCCTCTCTTCCCTCGATGTTGCATAATGTACAACAATTTAGCCCCATCCATGCCATTTCGCGAAAAATGGGTTTGAATTGTTGTACAAACAACAACTTTTACTTGCAAAATAGCTTTTAAGCGTGTGAATTGTTGTACAGACTACAACATTGGTATTCACGGAAGCCCATCGAAGCTGCTGAGCGACACTAAACTAAAATCGAATTTTGGAGCTATGTATCCAATTAGCGATCACTACCAAACATAAAAAAGATGACTCCCGGCGAACGCCGAATGCAGGAGCCATCTTTTCCGCGAATGGGGTCCCAGGTTCATAGACCTGAGAACGGCTTTTTTCACAAACTTAATAAAAAGGGGATCGCCATATCTGCAATGCGTCGATGCCCTAACTCATTCGGATGTAAGCCATCTGAGGTAAAGCTGGGCAGTGTCAGCTTATTAAGTCCGCTTTGTTCATAGAGATTTAGAACAGGGAGAGCGTACAAACGACTAATATGTTTAATGGCTTCGACATAATCGGATAAACGGTGCCCGGCAGCGTTGATGTAGAAGATGTCATAGCCATCTTTATCCCGCTGCAGCGGTGTCCACAAGCTTAGGCGGCAGCGTGGATTTTTCGTCAAAATATCTTCGATAAGGGTTGTATAAGCTCCGTAAAATGTATAAATATCGGTCATACCGATGTCGCCAATAGGTTTATCCAAGCGAAAATCATTCACTCCCGCGAAGACGGTGACGCAATCCAAGGAAGCATCAATCGTTTTACCTATATGCGTCGTGGCTCCGTAGTCGCGGTCGCCTCCCGCAGTCATCGAACAGCCGCTTTTCCCATAATTGATGACGCTCCTCAAGCCTAGAGCAGACTGAATGAGAGGCTGATATCCTCCTGCTTCTGTAATGCTGTCACCGAGTGTTCCCCAGGTTTTCCCTACCCATTTACTTTGCATGTCGTAAACACTCCCTACACTAACATTCTTCATCAAATGTAACCGCGCCTACGGCAACGGTTTGATTCTCATCGGCTTTACCCGGCCGTTCACCAAGCCATGCACCCTGCGCAATTAGCTTGTTCTGCAGTTCTAAGATCGGAACCTCGCGGAAACCTAGGCCGGCGAAGCTTGCTATGGCTGCAGCGACACCTGCTGCTTCTCCCATGGCAAAGCAGTTTGGCATAACGCGAAGCGAGCCTTGCACTGGGCGATCGGACGAGACGGATCTTCCGGCTACGATTAAATTCGACTTGCCTTGCGGGAGCATGCAGCGATAAGGTACGCCATGAGATTTGCCTTTTGGCAGATGTTTAATTGTCATCGTGCTGTTGGCGTTCGCTAAATGGATATCGATAAAGTAAGAATTGCGTGCAATATCGTCTTCGAATGTCCGCATCGACATGAAGTCCTCGACGACTAACGTATAGTCCCCCTGAATTCGGCGAGTTTCGCGTATGCCGATCTGGTCGCCGGAATGAACGAGGAAGATATGCTCAAAGCCAGGCACATATTTGCGCAAAAATCGTATCTGCGTCTCGATTAGCTTCCGGCCCTCGATCGCGGCACGGGTCAAATCCTCAGCTTTCGTGCCGTCAATGTCGAAGATATGACCAAAATTAAAGCCGACGATTGAATCGGAAATCCAAGCCATGCCTGATATCCGCTTGCGTCCCTCCGGGAGGTCGCCGTTTCGCTGCGCTTCAATGACGATGTTCTCCAGTTGACGATGCGCTCCTGTCTCCTGAAGGAACTGCTCATAGCGTGCCTTGTCAGCACCGGTAACCACATAGCACATGGTACCAGGCTGCAGTTCCCCTTGCTCTCCTCCAACCTGAAAAGGAACGCCTGCAAGCGCAGCAAGATCCGCATCTCCGGAAGCATCGATGTATAGTTTGGCTTGGACGACGGATCTTCCGGATTTATTGCTGATGACTAGCCCAGATATCCGATCGCCATCCAGCAGTACCTGATCCGCTACCGTATGAAACAGCACCTTCGCTCCGCTTGACTGTACTTCTGCGTCATATACGCGCTTAAGCGTTTCCACATCGATGGGAACCCAGTCCAACTGTTCCTTATAACGTCGCATAAAGTCATCACCGGCAGCGTGTTTCATCTTCTCGAGCAGATCAAGCCCGATGCCGCGAATGACCGGCTTCTCTCCATCGGTATAAGGGCAGAAGGCAGGAACTAGAGCCGCTGTCCCCATCCCGCCCAAGTAGCCTCTTTGCTCAATTAATAACGTGTTAGCGCCATTGCGGGCTGCGGCAATAGCTGCTGCAATGCCGGATGCGCCGCCTCCAACGACAACCACGTCCGGGGTATAGCTAACAGGTAGGTTTTGCGATGGGATCGTAACGGTTTGCATGTTCAATTTCGTCATGTGGATGCTCCTCCTAAAGTTTTGCTCCAGCAAAACTGGATTTGTAATCATTTGGATTTGTAATCATTTGCTTTTGTATTCTTTTGCATTTGAACTCATTTGCTAAAGCTCAGTGTTGAGTATCATTGCTTTCATTATAGGTTGCTGTCATGGAGGAACTAGTTTAATTTTAGTTTAATCAAAAAAGAGGACGTGATATGATAACTAAACGAATAACATATCCGGAATACTATATATCGAGGTGCAGCCCAATATGCCTACCCGCAAGCAGGTTACTTTAAAAACGATTGCCAAGGAGCTTGGGTTAACTGTACAGACCGTGTCCAAAGCGCTAAAAGGAAAACCCGGCATGTCGGAAGCTACCAGACAGCTTATTGTCCACACGGCCGAGAAGCTGGGCTATTATACAATGGATCAGATTCGCAGCCTGAGGCTCGATCGCATCGCTCCTTATCCGAATGAACGGAAGCGCTTCCTTTTGGTGCAAACCGCAGAATCAGTAGCCTACAATCGGCTATTGCTTCAAGGACTTCAAGATCGTTTCTTTTCCTTCGGCCACCGAATCGAGCTGCTCATGCTGCCGCAAAAGATCAAGAAGGAACATATGAACGATTGGATCGAAGAAAGCGGAATAGCCTATGCGGATGGCATTTTCATCGCTCCAAGCATTGTGCCTAAGGCATGGGAGCCCGCTCTGTTTGGGCTGCAGCTGCCACGAATATTACTAAGCTTTCCTCCTCCAGGAGTGAAAATAGACAGCGTGATCTGGGATGTTTACGAAGCTACGTTTCAAGCGGTAACCTATCTGCGAAGCCTCGGGCATGAGCGAATGATGTACGTGGGAGATATCCATTTACAGCGTGGCTTTATTTTGCGCTGGCAAGCCTTTTGTCACGCGATGAATATGCTCGGTGTCGAGATCGACCCTTCTATGCATTCCATCGGTGAACGGACCAACCAAGCGCAGTGGCGTGAAGAGCTGCTGCAACAACTGGAACACTTTACGCCAAGCGCCATCATTTGTGGAATTGATCATGAAGTTCCGGTTGTACATGAGTTATGTAACGAGCTTCAGTGGCGAGTGCCTGAGGACGTGTCCTTGGTCGGATTTCTGAATGAACAATCAGAATCTCTGCCATCGTTCACAAGGCCGCTCCTTTCGATCCGAGAGACCGGTTATCGTGCTGCCGATCGGATGCTGTGGCGTATTGCCAATCCTACGCTGCCGTTTGAACACATTCGTATTCAAGGTGATTTTTTTGTCGGGAGTACAACATCAGCGCCTGCAAATGGCCGTATTTTTTCTAAATTCAAGTAAATATAGAACCAGAAATCATAAGATTCTCATATGTCCTTGGCTTTCTTGCAAGATATAATAAGATGATCTGCAGCTAAAGGGAGGCCGACACGAGATGTATAAATTAGTCATTGTGGACGACGAGCCGACAGTTCGTTTTGGGCTAAGGACCTATTTTGACTGGAATGCTTATGGGATTGAAGTTGTGGGTGATGCGGATGACGGTGACGTTGCGTTGGAGCTTATTGAGCGAGTAAAGCCGGATTTAGTATTAACGGATGTACGTATGCCCAATATGGATGGCATTCAGATGTCGAATAGACTCAGCGAGCGATTTCCTCATATCAAAATTGTTTTTGTGAGCGGCCATGATGATGCCGAATATTTGAAATCCGCGCTTCAAGTCAAAGCGGTCGATTATATGTTTAAGCCCGTCAATTTAGGGGAATTGAGCGTGGTAGTTGAACGCTTGGTTCGTGCCTTGCAGACGGAGAAGCAGGAACGAAAACTGATTGAGGACATGCAGGTCAAGCTCATTCAGAGCATGCCTTTGCTGCGGGAGAAATTTCTCATGTCATTAATTAGGGAAGGGATCACTTTTCCTGCACGAATACAGGATCGCATAGAGTTCCTTGGGCTTAATCTTCCGCTTGAGGCAACATACTGGGTGATCGCGATTCGCATAGATGATGCGTCTGAAGTTGCACAGAATCGTTCCGAGAGGGATCAGCAGTTGCTATCCTACTCTGTAATTAATATCGTACAAGAGCTTATTGAGAAAGAGATTGGTGGATATGTTTTTGAAAATCAAACAGGCGAATTCGTAGGCATTCTTCGGCTGGTGGAGCAGGAAGATCAGGAAAATCTGCTGTTTACATTAGCCGAGGAAGTTCGCGAAAGTCTCTACAACTATTTGAAAATTAGTGTCACCATCGGCGTGGGCGAACGAATATCAAGGCTTGCCAGCTTACCGCAGTCTTATTCGCAAGCAAGAGAAGCCGCAGATCAAAGATGGTATCTCGGTAAGAACCAGGTTATCTCCATGGATAATTTGGAACAAGGTAAGGATAGCATGTACCGCTTCGATCCAGCGCAGAATGAGAGATTGATCTCTTCTCTGAAAGCAGCGGAAGCTGGCAAGGTGCAAGAGGAGCTAAACGTTATTTATAGCGCTCTTTCCCGCAGTCGTGCAGAAGGCATGCAGTATGGGCGCAACTTAAGCTTGCAGCTGCTGCTGCTTGCAAGTCGAATTTTGCTGGAGCTAAATGTTCACAGACAGGGGCTGGAGGAGAAAGAGAACGAGCTTCTGGCTGAGGTTTTTCAGCAAGAAACGTTAGATGATTTAAGACAGCTTGTGGAGTCTCATCTCATTGAGGTGTGTGAGCGAATCGGTGAGAAACGCAGCGGCAAAGCCAAAAATGTCATTGAACGTATTCGCTCTCTAATCGATAAACGATACGCGGAAAACCTGCAGGTGGGGGACATTGCGAAGGAAGTATTCTTATCTACAACCTATCTTTGCCTGCTATTCAAGCAGGAGACGGGCGAAACCATCAACGAATATATGACAAAAGTTCGGGTAGACAAAGCGAAGGAGCTCTTGAAAGATCCAGCCAACAAATTTTATGAGGTCTGCTATGCCGTTGGTTACTCGGATCCTAGCTATTTCAGCAAAATATTTAAGAAACACACGGGACATACGCCGAGCTCATTTCGTGATCATTTCATGTAAAGACCGTAGAGGGGAATGAAGCATCTCATGAGTAGAGGTTGGAACTACGTATCGATGATCTTCAAGGGCGTTGTTGCAGCAAGGGTATGGCTGGTCGCTTACATTGTGTTGATCCTGATTCCTGCTTCTGTATTACTGTATGCTTACTCGCAGAGGTACTCCCGCATTTTGGAAGAAGAAGTAACGCGAACGATGCTTCAAACGCTGAAACAGGCAGAAATCAATTTGAATCACCAATTCGATTCCGCACGTGATATTTCGAATACGATTCTTATGAATCCTAAGCTGCATCAGTATTTAAGCAACGCAACATCGGATAGCGATCAACTCGATGCTATGAAGGAACTGCGCATTTTAGTTGATAATGCCCAAACGAATCCGATTGTGTTCCGCGTTCGATTGTATGTCGACGACTCCAAGCTTTTTTCCCATGAGAGAGTGAATTTCTTTCCGTTGGAAAGCATCAAAAACCGTCCTTGGTACACAGATGTAGTGAGCGCCAGGGGCAATCTCGTGTGGACGGGAGCTTACTTGGAAAACTTTCTAGATGATACACAGAGCGCCCGCTATATTTTCTCGGGTATAAGAGTACTATGGGATCCTGATGATTACGATCATATGTCAGGCGTTTTATCTATTGAAGTCGCTGCTAAGACTATAGAAAATATCCTATCCAATATCGAGTTGAACAAAGAGCAAAATGTATTCATGGTCGCACCGGATGGCACCGTCGTCTTGCACAAAGACAAATCTTTGCTAGGAACGAAGCTGAAATCCAGCGCCGTGCTTAGCGCTATAGAACAAAAGAATGAAGGCGTTTCTCCGATCATTGAAGACAACACTCAGCAATATGTCGTCTATACGAAGATTGGCTCCACAGGCTGGAAGCTGGTTGCGGAAGTACCTAAGAATGTGATTAGCTCGCGTGCCGCTTCATTGAATCAATTTGCCAGTGTCGCTACCTTGTCGGGAATTACGATTCTATTCCTTATTCTAGTTTTTTTACTCCTTGCTTTTATCATGCGGGGGATGAATCGCAGAGTGCAGACGGTGATAAGAGTTATTAAACGAGAAGGCATGGAGGGGCTCGATGAACGGAGCGGAGCATCTGAAGGAGACTTCTATTTACTCGAAAAAAGCGTAGACCATCTGATTCATAGGGTCCGAGATTTAATGGAAGAGACTTATAAATCGAAGGTGCAGGAGCGGGAAGCGCAGCTTCGGGCTTTGCAAGCGCAGATTAATCCTCATTTCTTGTACAATACTTTGGATACGATCAACTGGATTGCTATTGGACATAACGCTCACGATATTAGCCAGATGATCGATGGTTTGGCCAAATATTTCAGGCTTAGCTTAAACAAGGGAAGAGATTTGGTCAGTGTGACCGATGAGCTTAATTTAGCCAAGGTTTACTTGGAGATTCAACAAACCCGATTTCCGAAGAGCTTTGAGGTTCACTTTGACATCGAAGAAGGCCTGGATGATATTGAAATGCCGAAACTGACACTGCAGCCAATTGTGGAAAATGCCCTTTTGCATGGGATAAGAAAATCAAAGGGCAAGACCGGGTCTATTTTGATCAAGGCTAGACAAGAAGAGGGGGTTCTAATCTTATCTGTCACTGACGATGGCATCGGCATGGAGCCAGAGCTTATGCAAAGTCTGCTGACAGAGCCGCGTCCCACCATGAAATCAGACGGTTCCGGAAGCTCGTATGGTTTGTACAATGTGAATGAAAGGATCAAGCTGTTCGCAGGAGTTGCCTATGGACTGGAGCTTCACTCCACGCTTGGAGAGGGGACAACCGTTACGGTTCGAATGATATATAAACAGCCACCAGATAAGCCGCCTCTATAAGAAAGAGGTCGGCTTTTTGTTTGCTTAAATACCATAAGATTGCACCAGAAACAGAAATATTACCATCTACAAGTCGTTTCAGGGCACCTATATAATTAACCTATAAGAACACGGAGGTGAGCCATTCATGAGTGTTACGCTAACAGAGCTTGAACAAAAAAAAGCTCACGCCAAGCCCAAAACAAAAGGTAGTGGCCGTTGGAAGCTAATTCTAACCAATTATGATTTATACCTATTATTAGTGCCGGGATTAGTCGTTCTGTTTTTATTCAAATATGCGCCTATGTACGGGATTATTATCGCTTTTCAAGACTTCAACATTTTTGATGGTTTTGCTGGAAGTAAATGGGTGGGTCTGGATCAATTTGAGAAGCTCATACATTCCGAAGAGTTTTATCTGGTTTTCATGAATACCTTGTTGATCAGCGTTTACAAGCTTGTGCTTCTTTTTCCGATACCGATCATCATCGCGCTTTTCTTGAATGAGGTTCGGAAGGCCTTTTTCAAGAAGACGATTCAAACCATTATATTTCTCCCGCATTTTCTATCATGGGTGATCATTTCTGGATTGTTTATTAATATCCTGTCCCCATCAGGCGGTCTAGTGAACAATATGATTCAGTGGTTTGGAGGGACGCCGATATCCTTCTTTCTGGACAACCAGTACTTCCGAAGCGTAGTGGTATTTACAGCAGGTTGGAAGGAATCAGGCTGGAATGCCATTATATTTATCGCAGCCATTGCAGGCATCGAGCAGGAACAATATGAAGCAGCTTCCATTGACGGTGCAGGACGCATTAGACAAATGCTCCACATTACATTGCCAGGTATTTTGCCAACGATCATTCTCATCTTAATTTTACGCATGGGATACTTGCTTGAAGCAGGAACGGAGCAGATTCTGACCATGTACAACTCTGTCGTGTATCAATCGGGTGATGTGATTGGTACTTTCGTTTATCGGCAGGGGCTCGGTCAACAGGATTATAGCTTTAGTACAGCAGTCGGGTTGTTCAACTCTGTCGTTGGGTTCATCCTAATTATTGCTGGTAATGAACTCAGCAAAAAGCTGATCAAGCGAAGCATATGGTAGGGGGCTGGAAACATGCATAAAAAAACGCTTAGTGATTGGTCCTTAGACATCTGTATTTATCTTGTTTTACTACTTTCCGGCTTAGCTACTTTGCTGCCACTAGCCAATATTTTATCCAAAGCAATAAGTGAGGAATCGGCAGTGATATCCGGTAAAGTAGGGGTTTTTCCAGTCGGCTTCCAGCTAGATACGATGAAATATGTGGTATCCTCCAGTCAGTTTCTCCACTCAATAGGGGTTTCTCTACTGATAACGGTTGTAGGTACAGTGCTTGCGATTCTGGTAACAGCAGTAACGGCTTATCCATTGTCCAAAAGGCATCTTCCAGGCATTTCGATGATTATGCTGCTGTTTATTTTCACGATGATGTTTAATGGCGGTATTATTCCCAATTACTTGCTAATGAAACAGCTCCACTTAATTAATAGCTTATGGTCGCTGATGCTGCCTGCTCTCATTAGTGTGTTCAATATGCTGGTTATCAAAAGTTATTATGAATCCTTGCCTGAGGCTCTTGAAGAATCCGCCAAAATGGATGGCGCTCGTAACTTTACGATTCTTTTTCGCATCATTCTTCCTTTAAGCGTACCAGTTATCGCAACGATTGCTCTTTTCTATGCGGTCTACTTCTGGAATGACTATTTCCACCCTATGCTCTACATTAATGACGCAAGCCTTAAGCCATTGCAGTTGTACTTGCGTGATATTGTCCTGGATGCAGATAGCTCAAGTGCCGTAACCAAAAGTGTTGACGATATGATGAACGCATCTCCGGAAGGTATTCGAGCTGCAACCGTCATCGCTTCGATCATACCGATGCTGCTTGTGTATCCCTATTTGCAAAAGCATTTTGTCAAAGGTGTGCTCATCGGTTCTGTAAAAGGGTAAATTTGCATTAAAACCCTTGATACTAGCATCAAGGGTTTAATGATATATTAAATATAATTATTAGGGAGGTTCACACATGTTAAAAAAACACAAAAAAATGATGCTGCTAACGCTCGCAGCAAGCTTATCTGTAACTTCTCTTGTCGCTTGCTCTTCGAAAAATACAGACTCAGGAAGCAAAGCAACTCCAAGCAGCACCTCCTCAGCAGCTCCAGCATCAGCTGGACCAAAACCGGAGTTAAAATCGCTTCAAGTCTGGCAGCAGGAAGATTACAACACATATCCCGTAGCTAAATTCCTTGAAGAAAAGACCGGCTACAAAGTCAAATACGATATGATGCCACAGGACAAGCCTCAAGACAAGCTGAACATCTTGATTGCTTCCGGCGAACCTTATGATGCTATTACTACTAATGGAACCGCAGACTTCAAAGCGCTATATGCAGATTATGCGAAAAAAGGAGCTTTAACGGACTTAGGGCCGTTAATCGACAAATATGGACCGAATATTAAAGCGGCAATTGATCCTAACGCCCTGGAAGCTGCAAAAGTAGATGGTAAACTATATGCAATCCCAACCAAAACGCTTCCCTCTGCAGGCGAAAGCTTGTACATCAGGCAAGATTGGCTTGATAAAGTAGGTATGAAAGCGCCTACTACATTGGATGAGCTCGTTGCCGTTCTGAAGGCCTTCAAAGAGAAAGACCCTGGCGGAAACGGAGACAAGAATATTCCGTTAACGATAAGAGGCGAAGCGATGTTCATTAATAACATCGTCGGTGCTTTTGGCATATCGACCTTTTGGAATGATGTGAATGGCAAGTTAACACCGCGAGTTCTAGACCCTGCTTACAAAGATTATGTGACCTTTGCCTCTGATCTCTTTAAACAAGGCTTGCTCGACAAAGAGTTTGCCGCTAATAAAGATGCTACCGCTAAAGAGAAATTCACAAGCGGAAGAGCAGGCATGATTATGCTTCACTGGGCTGACGTACCTGTCATTGCTGATGCGTTGGCTAAAAATATCCCTACTGCGAAAGCTAACTTTATTCCAGCGCTAAAAGGTAAAGATGGAAAAGCCGGTTTAACCGCTCCATCAGGCTTTGACCGTATCACTTTTATACCTAAAGCTTCCAAGCATCCTGAAGATGCGATCAAGTGGATGAACGCTAAGCTTGAAAAAGAAACATTCAAGACCATGGCGATTGGCGAAGAAAATAAGCATTATACCTTCAAGGATGGCGCATATACGCCGATTCAACCGATCTTCACTGATGAGCGCAATAGAGCGAACAACTTCTTGATGGGTACGGACGACACAAACTATCCGACTTACTGGCAGGCACGTGTTCGTAAGGATATGCGTTTGTTCGATGCTTGGAACTTCATGAACACGATTGAACCGGCGAATACTAGAATCAAAGATCCACTAGGCTTCGCACCTTACTTGCCTGAGTTCTCTAAAAACTTCCAACAATTGAACACAATGGTGGGAGACTATACGACGAAGCTCATTTTCGGAGCTGAACCATTAAGCGGTTTGGATGCATTCATAGCTAAATTTAAATCATCTGGCGGAGATGTAAGCTTCAAAGAAGTCAACGATTGGTATGCAACTGCAAAGAAATAAGTATAAAATTCATTTAACTTAATCAGTTTGATTAGGGGCTGTCCCAAATGTAAACAAAAAAATGAGGTGGCAAGGTTATTCTTGCCATCTCATTTTTTTTGTTTTAGTTTCTGTCGATTGCAAGGCAAAAGTCCCCCGACCTCTGGTTAGAGGAACGTCGATCCGTTATTTTGGAAAATCTGCACTAGAAATCGAATGAGAGGAACGAGAGGGCGTTATTTGATCAAAATAAACGATGCGGACGCAAAAAACATTGAAATAACGCCTCGTCGTTCCTCTTCCTCATGAATCTGGGTGTTATTCGTCCAAATAGCTTCTACGTTCCCTCAGCAAATTCTGGTTACCATCGTATAGGTAAAGGAAAGGGTAGAGTGGCATAACATCCGAATTTGGAAAAAAGGAGATGTAGACCCAGTTAAGAAGTAGTGCTAAGTTTAAAATAACGCCAACTCAACTATTGTCATTTACGTGAGGAGATAACTTCCATGAATACAGCGATCCGCCGCATGCAATCCTTGTTTTTCTACCCAAAAAGAAACCTCCGCGCGAAGCTGTTTCTGTTTTTTCTAATTGTCGCCATTATTCCGCTCAACATTCTCGGTTACTTGTCGTACGCCAAATCGTCGCAAATCGTGCAAGCGCAAATCGGTCAGTACGGGCAGTCCGCCGTCAATCAGCTGCAAGCACAGCTCGACACGTACGCCAGCCAAATGCAAATGACCTCGCGCTATATTTATTCCTATTTGCTCGATCCGCTCAACAACACCCTCCATGAAGAGGAGCCGAGCAGCTACGCGAGCTTTCTCGATCAAAAAAACTTCGAGCGGTTCCTCGATGCGCATAAAACGATGGAATCGACGGGCATCTATCTCATCACGCAGTCAGGCTATTACTACGGCTCTCCGCAAATTAATGTCGATCGGCTTCGTCAGTCAGACTGGTGGAAAGCGATTCCTAGCGGGCTGCACGGCGAATATTGGACGGGCTTCCACACGCCGGATTATTACATCGCCCGTAATTTGAATTTACCGGATCAGGTCATGGGATTCGTCTTTCCGCTAAGCAGTCAGTATGGGACGTTCACGAACGGATTTATTTTCATCGAGGTTGATGCAACGAAAGTGCTCGAGTCGTTTCGGATGCTGGAAGGGGAGCTGCATTCGTTCGTATCCATCCGTGATGCGTCCGGAAGAGCAATCTACGATACTCCGCAAGCGGCAATGTCCAAAGCCGATGATCTTGTCTGGACGAAAACGCTCGAATCGAATAAATGGACGGTGGAAGTCCGAACGCCCTATGAGCAGGTGTATCGCTCCGTTAATGTTATTCAGCCGCTGACGGCGGCTGTTATAGCGGGAACACTTTTACTGGCGCTTATCGTATCGTTTCTATTTTCCTCGCAAATTACGAAGCGGATCAAGCGGCTCAAAAACAAAATGGAGCTCGTCGGCATCGGTAAGCTGCATTCGCGAATCGATCTCGGATCCGAAGATGAGCTCGGAAGGCTAGGTAATAGTTTCAACAGCATGGTCGAGCAAATTCAAACGCTTATTCAAGAGGTAACGAAGAAAGAACAGCTGAAGAAGGAAGCCGAGCTGCGAGCGTTTCATTACCAAATCAATCCCCACTTGCTTTTAAACACGTTGAATTCGATCCAATGGCAGGCAAAGCTCAAAGGGGACGATGAAATCAGACAAACGATTTATCATCTGACGAAGGTGCTGGAAGGCAGTCTCATTACGACTCAGGAGCTAGTTCCTCTGCATAAGGAGCTGCGTACGGTCGAGCATTATTTGAAAATACAAGAGGTGCGCTACGGAGGCGCGTTCGAATTTCAATCAAGGGTCGAAGAGGAACTGAACCATTATTTGATACCGCGCATGACACTGCAGCCCTTGCTCGAAAACTGTTTTTTTCATGGATTTGAGGATGGAGAGGGTATCATCAAGTTAACGGTCGCCAAACATAAAGGCGAGCTGATGCTCGTTCTTGCCGATAATGGTGAAGGGATACCGGAAAAACGATTGGCAACACTGCTTAACGAACAGATGCCGAGGTCGGGTCGGGGAGGACTAGGCTGTTTCAACGTGGATCAGAAGTTTAAGCTGCATTTTGGTGAGCAATATGGCATGAAGATCGAGTCGCAGGAAGGGAATGGAACGACGATTACGATTCGTTGGCCAATGAAGGAAGAAATCCGGGAAACCCCATAAACCGCTTTCAAACAAATTGCCAGATGGTTCGGACAAAATGGCACATGGCCTTGAAAAGTTCGAATAAGTTGGCACTACATTCCGAACAAACCGCCATTTTGAAACGCTTACAATCCTCGTATAATGAGAACACAGGCAAGGGACATAAACAGGGGGAATGTAAAGTGAAGAGAAATAAACAACTCACGTTAGCAGCGCTCTGCATGGTGGTTGGGCTGACGACCGTGCTTTCCGGCTGTAGCAGCTCGAAGCAGCAAGATGAAGTCGGCGGATCCGGCGAAAAGACGAAAGTTGTCGTCTGGATTTGGGAAGATGCCAAGAACGTGATCGATTTGAACATGCCTGCCTTCAAGCAAAAGTACCCGAATATCGATGTCGATCTGCATGTACTGGCTCAGGCAGATGTTTATCAGAACTTCTTGATCGCAGCGAGCTCCGGCGACGCCGTTCCGGACGTTGTGAATTTGGAAACGCTGCGTTTGTCACAAATGGTGCAAACGGGCGGACTGCTCGATATCAGCAGCAAAGTAGCGCCTTATAAGGATAAAATGAACGCCTACAAGTGGGCGGATGCGACGAAAGACGATAAAGTTTACGCGATGCCATGGGATAGCGGACCGGTTGTCATGTTCTATCGCAACGATATGTTCAAGAAGGCGGGACTGCCGTCCGATCCGAAGGAAGTCGCGTCGCAATTGCAGACGTGGGACGACTACATGCGGTTTGCCAAACAGCTGAAGGAAAAAACGGGCTATGCGATGATGGCCGATTCCAAGACGAAGACCGACGCGACGTTCTTTGGCCAAATGCTGTGGCAGCACGGACTCTGGTATTTCGGACAAGATGGTTCGGTACAGCTCGACAATCCGGAAGTCATCAAGATGGGGCAATACTTCGTCGATATGGTTAAACAAGGGTACGTGTATGAAGCGAAACCGTGGAGCGATGCTTGGTACAACTCGTTTAAGGAAAACAAATTCGCCACGGTCGTAGGCGCTTCCTGGTACGACGCTCTGCTTCCGACGCAGATCGATCCGGAGGGCAAAGGCAATTGGTCGGTCGCTCCGATGCCGAAATGGTCGAAGGACGACAAATACGCAAGCGCCATCGATGGCGGCTCGAACTTAGCCATCAACAAAAACTCCAAGCACCCGGAAGAAGCCTGGAAGTTTATCGAATTTATGCTCGGGAGTTCGGACTCTCAGCTGAAAATGATGAAGGAAGGCGGACTGTTCCCTTCGCTTGAAACAACGTATAGCGATCCTATTTTCCAGGAAAAAGTACCGTATTTCAACAATCAGCCGGTCCGACAGCTTTATGTAGACGCGGTGAAAAAGGTTGCGCCGATCGTATACACAAAAGATTATCCGCTAGCCAATGAAATGGTTATCAACGCCTTTGCTGAAATATTCCTCGACAACAAATCGGTGGAAAGCGTCTTCCAGAAAACGGCCACGCAGCTTAGGCAAAAAACAGGCCGCAAGTAATTCGGCGGCAGCATATAAGCATATCGCAAAAAAACGTAGAAGCAGAAGCCTTCGCTCCGTGAAAGACATCATGACATACGACAAATAAACGGAGACGAAGGCTCTTTGCTATACGCAGAAAACGCTTTCAAATAAATGCTTGCGAAGTCATTGTTGCTGCGCAATGCAAAACGCTTAGGAGGAGGCTCGATGCAGAGTCCGTATTGGAAATGGCAATTAAAAACCGCGCCATACGCGTTCGTCGCTCCGTTCGTGGTCAGCTTTTTGCTATTTACACTATCGCCTTTTGTGTATTCGATTTACTTGAGCTTTACGAAATGGCACGGCCAAGCAGAGAAGGAATTCGTGGGCTGGACCAATTATACCAAAGTGCTGCAAAGCGGCGATTTTTGGTATTCCATATTTAACAGTTTGATCATTTTCATGCTTTACGTCCCGATCATGCTGCTGCTTGCGCTCGTTTTTGCCGTATGTCTCAGCAGCGGCTTGATGAAAGCAAAAGGCTTTTTTCGCACTGTCTTTTTCATTCCGAATATTACTTCAGTCGTCGCCATATCGTTTGTCTTCCTGCTTATTTTTAACACGAGCAATGGTGTGCTTAACCAGCTACTGCTATCGGCTGGACTGATCCATTCACCGATTCCATTTCTGGAGACGCCGGGGTGGGCGCGGATTTCGGTCGCTTTGCTCGTTATTTACCGCTGGACGGGGTACAACATGATTCTACTGCTTGGCGGCTTGCAAAATATCCCGAAATCACTTTATGAATCGGCGAAGGTGGATGGAGCGAATGCGCTGCAATCGTTCATCTACTTGACAGTGCCAATGATGAGAAAGCTGCTCGCCTTCTGTACCGTTCTTTCAACACTGGGGACGTTCTCACTGTTTACGGAGCCGTTCATCTTAACGAACGGAGGACCGGCCAAAGCGACAACGACACCCGTCGTGTTGATTTACAAGGAAAGCTTCCAAAATTTGAATTTTGGATACGCATCTACATTAGCGATGTTTTTCTTTATTCTAATGTTAATTATTTCAGTGGTTCAGCTCAGGTTGTTCCGCGATAACGATTAAGAGGGGAGGGTGCATGATATGAACAAAAGGCAAACGGCCCTCTCTGGTCTCTTGTTTGTGTTGTTTCTAGCGATAGCGGCTCTGTTTTTATTTCCGTTTGTATGGATGCTCAGCTCGTCGCTCAAGGCGAGGAGCGATATTTTCGTGACACCCCCGGTGTGGATTCCTAGTGTCCTGCACTGGGAAAACTACACGCAACTTTTTACGGAGAAACATTTTGGAAATGTCATCCTGAACAGCTTGTTTACAGCAACGACAGGAACGGCGGGCGCGCTCTTGTTTTGTTCGCTAGCGGGATTCGCCTTTGCCAAATACAAGTTTCGTGGTAAAGGTCTTTTGTTCGGCCTGGTTCTAGCTTCGCTGATGGTGCCGATGGAGTCGGCAATGATTCCCCTGTTTATGATTTACCGTAAGCTGGGACTAATCGACAGCCTTTGGGGCGTTCTATTGCCCAGACTGACGAGTGCATTCGGTATTTTTTACATGCGGCAGTACTGTGCTTCTATCGAAAACGAGCTGTTGGAAGCAGGCAGGATCGACGGTTGCTCCGAGGTGCGGATGTACTTCCGCCTCATCGTTCCGATCCTTCTGCCTGCGTTCGCGTCGCTTGGCATCATTTTTTTCGTGGAAGAGTGGAACAATTTTCTGTGGCCGACGGTTTTACTGCGCTCGCCTGAGCATTTGACGATCGCCGTTGCGATCCGCTCTTTGGAGGCGGGTGTACGCACCCCGTACAACCTGATCATGGCTGGCTCGGTCATCAGCATTTTGCCAATGCTTGCGATTATTTTCATTTTCCAGAAGCAGCTTATCTCAGGGCTTATGGACGGCTCCGTGAAAGGTTAAAATAGTGTTAGCAATCCGTTTGGACTGTATAGGAGGCGACACTATTGGCAGATAAATCGATTAAGGTGCTTATTGTAGACGACGAACTTATTGTTCGCAAGGGGCTTCGCGCAACAATCCCTTGGGAACGTTTCGATATGGAAGTGGTGGCGGATGCTGCTAACGGCCTGAAAGGTTGGGAAGCGTTCGTGACGTACAAGCCAGATGTGGTCATTACGGATATCGTGATGCCGAAGCTGAATGGGTTGGAGTTGGCGCTGAAGGTAAAGGAAGTCGCTCCGGAGACGAGTGTGCTGCTGCTCAGTTGCCACGAGGACTTTGCTTATGCGAAGCAGGGACTCAAGCTCGGCGCATCTGGTTATGTGCTGAAGACAGACATGGACGAAGAGGAAATGGAGTCATACCTGAGACAGTTTCAGGAACTTTTTCACAAAAGGCAGCGACAGCAGGGTGAACAGTCCGAAGATGCCGCACTGGATGCGAAGGATCAGATCGCCTATATTGGTGCGTGGCTTGGCGGTTTTTATTCTGCCGAGGAGATGGAGAAGCAGCTGCGAAAGTGGCTTGATAGCGACTGGGCCTGGATGAAAACAGGCTGCGAGGTTTATGGGGTTGTCGGCGAATTAGAACGGATGCAGGACGATGAATGGGAACCAGCGCCGGGACAAAGGCACATCCGCATTCCGTGCGGCTCTGAAAAGCAGTTGTTTGTTTGCAAGGAAGATACGCCCGGGGCTCTAGAACTGAAATGGAAGGAAGCGAAAAGTCGGATCGGATCACTTAGCTGGACGCGAAATGGTCCGGTTACCGATTCGCACAGTTGGATGAAGGCTGTAAGCGAGACGTATGCGGATATGCAGTCAAATTCGCTGTACGATCAAGCGGCAGGGAGCTGGCCGGAGCCGATCGCCAAGGCGGTGCAGCTTCTTACGTCAGGGGAATCCGTAACCTGGTCGGTTGCCGAGCTGGCATACCGGGTCGGGCTTAGTCGGAGTCATTTTAGCACGCTTTTCAAAAAGTCGGTAGGTGAAAATTTCATCGACTTTCAAGCCAAATACAAGCTGCAGAAGGCAGATGAGCTGTTACTTAACACCGGGCTTACGGTGAACGATATTTCCGATCAGCTCGGGATGATCGACGCGAATTATTTTAGCAAATGGTTCAAAAGGTGTACAGGTATGACGCCGAGCCAATACCGAGCGAACAAAAAGGCGAATTTGACCGGACAAAAAGGCACCTGAAGGGCGAGAACAAGCTCTTGTGAACGACAATTTGGCACAAAAATGGCGTTAGAATTCCGTTCTTTTGCAAGCCGATTCCCTTTATACTAACAGCAATTCTAAGCGCAATCATTAATAGAATACTATCATGACGGGAGGCGAGGACGTTGAAAACCGGAATTCGGGCGTTAACGAACGATTGGGAGAACTTGCAGGTGCTGCAGCGAAACAGGATGAAGCCGCGCAGCTACTTTCAATCTTATACGACAAGAGAAAGCGCTCTCACCTATGAGAGAGGGAATTCTCCCTGGTATCGTTTGTTGAACGGGACGTGGAAATTTGCGTACGCGGAAAGCCCGGCGAGCGCGCCGGAGTACTTTTATACAGAGGATTATGAGGATGACGGCTGGGACCGGATGGACGTGCCGGGCATGTGGCAGCTGCAAGGCTATGGAAAACCGCATTACACGGATTTGCACTATCCGTTCCCCGTAGACCCGCCGTATGTGCCTTCGGATAATCCGACCGGCTGTTATCGCAAGTCTTTTCATGTTCCGCAGATGTGGGACGGCAGGCAAATCGTGCTCCGATTTGAAGGCGTGGACAGTGCATTTCATCTTTGGGTGAACGGGCAGGAGGTCGGCTACAGTCAAGGAAGCCGTTTACCGTCGGAATTCGATATTACCCCTTTTGTACATTCCGGCTCGAATACACTTGCGGTTCGGGTCGTTCAATGGTCGGACGGCAGTTATATGGAAGATCAAGATATGTGGTGGCTAAGCGGAATTTTTCGCGATGTTAGTTTGTTTGCAAGACCGCAAGTGCAGATTCGGGATTTTACGATTCGGACGGATTTGACGGAAGGGTATACGCACGGTTTGTTAGCCATCAAGGCAAGTATCGCAAATTTGCTTGAAGATGAGATGGCTGGATACATGCTGAGTGCGCAGCTATTGGACGCTTCGGGCACTGCCCTGATTGGCGCCATACAGTCGAACAATGTGACATTGCCCGGCGGGGCAGAGCAAGTCGTGGAGCTTCGACTGGACGTGGCGAATCCGCAGCTGTGGTCGGCAGAGGATCCGCAGCTTTACAAGCTGCTGCTCACGCTGACCAATGCGGAGGGACAGGACATAGAAATCGTTCCGCAGCGCGTCGGTCTCCGCCAGGTTGAGCTGAAGGACGGCAACTTTTATGTAAACGGCGTTGTCATCATGCTTAATGGGGTGAATCGGCACGACCATCACCCGGAGCTCGGACGCATCACGCCTTACGAGACAATGCTGCAGGACGTGCTTCTGATGAAGCAGCATAACATCAATGCGGTACGGACAGCGCATTATCCGAACGATCCGCGCTTTTACGATCTGTGCGATGAGTACGGCTTGTACGTGATGGATGAGGCAGATCTGGAGACGCATGGCTTCGAACCGCTCGGCAACATTAGCCGCATTAGCGACGATCCCGCGTGGAAGGATGCATACGTAGATCGGGTGCAGCGGATGGTGGAGCGGGATAAGAATCACGCCTGCATCATCTTCTGGTCACTCGGCAACGAATCCGGCTTTGGATGCAATTTCATGGCGATGGCCGATTGGTGCAGGGCGAACGATCCGACGAGACTGATTCATTATGAAGAAGATCGAGAGCTGAAAGCTGTTGATCTCAGCAGTACGATGTATTCATCGGTCGAAAAGCTGACCGCAATTGCCGAGGAAGAAGGCTATGCGCTGCCGCATGTCATTTGCGAATATGCGCATGCGATGGGCAACGGTCCAGGGGGACTGACGGAATACCAAGAAACGTTCCGTAAACATAAGCGGCTGCAGGGCGGCTTTGTTTGGGAATGGATCGATCATGGACTGAAGCAGACTACGGAAGACGGCAAGACGTATTATGCGTATGGCGGAAATTTCGGCGATGTGCCGAACAATGCGAACTTTTGCTTGGATGGACTTATTTTCCCTGATCGCACGCCTTCGCCGGGCCTGCTCGAATACAAGAAAGTCATTGAACCGGTACAAGTGAAAGAGGTCGACTTGAGCCTCGGTTTGCTAGAAATTACGAACTTATACGATTTTATATCTCTAAATGGGCTTGAACTGTTCTGGTCGGTGTACGGGGATGGCAAGCTGCTGGATAGCGGTTCCCGGGAATTGCCGCACATTCCGGCACAAGGGAATGCAACGATTGAACTGCCGATTGCCAATGGATCGCGAATTTCAGAGGTGTACTTGGATTGCCAGCTTACATTGAGTTTTTGCTTGAACAAGGATGTTCTCTGGGCGAAAAGGGGTCATGAAGTGGCGACGGCGCAATTTCAACTAACGGCACTGACGGCAGGGATGCAAACAAACGATCAGCGGGATGCGTTAGACAGAACTGAGCCTAGGGTGGATGCCGAGCCGTTAATGTGTAAGACATCCGGGCACTTGCTGGCGATTACGGGGCCGCAGTTCGAGCTCGTATTCGACCTGCTGAAAGGGACGATTCAGGGGTGGAGGCACGAAGGTACGGACGTTATTTCGACGGGAAAAGGTCCTGTACTAAGCTTCTGGCGAGCGCCGATCGACAACGATATGTACATCGTGGAGGAATGGCGCAAAGCGCATCTCGACAGACTGCAGCATCGCGTAGAGCGGGTGGAATGGGAGCAATCAGGAACTTCGACGGCCATCATTCGAACGTATGTTCGAATCGCTCCGCCAGTTCATGATTATGGGTTCCGTTGTACGTATTGTTATACGGTTTCCAGCAGCGGTGAAGTCCGTATTGAGGTTGAAGGCGAGCCTGATGGACCTGGGAAGCTGCCGAGCATGCTGCCGAGAATCGGCCTCCGGATGGAGCTGCCGGGTAATTTCGACTGCGTGAACTGGTACGGCAGGGGACCTGGCGAATGCTATAGCGACAGTAAGCGGGCCAATTTGATTGGACTCTACCAAGCTTCCGTTGATGAACTGTATACGCCATACGTATTTCCACAGGACAACGGCAATCGGACGGATGTTGCTTGGGTGTCGCTTACTAACATCCGCGGCATTGGGCTGCTTGCAGTCGGACAGCCGCAGCTTGAATTTTCCGCTCATCGTTATAGGGCCGAAGACTTTGAACAGGCTAAGCACAATACGGAATTGGTGCCGAAAGATACGATTACGCTGAACCTGGACTATCGGCAAAATGGGCTCGGCAGCAACAGCTGCGGTCCAGCCCAGCTTCCTGCTTATGCATTAAAGGCTGAGAAGTTCCGATTCGAACTCGCGATCACACCTTATCATAAAGAAATGATTTCACCAACGGCATTAGCGAAAAAAGGAGCGATGACAAAATGAACAAAACATGGGACGCACTCAATTTGACAGGGAAAGTAGCGGTCGTAACGGGAGGCGCTTCGGGCATCGGATTGGCAACAGCCACCATGCTCGCCGAGTTCGGTGCGAATGTCATGCTTCTGGACATTAATGAGTCCCAAGGACAGGCCGCTGCGGCAAGTATCGCGGAAGGCGGCGGGAAAGCTGCGTTCTATTCATGTAACGTGACCTCTGGGGAAGACTGCAAGCGAACAGCCGAAGCCATTATGCGCGACCACGGCCATATCGATATTTTGTTCAACAATGCGGGTGTCATTCGCCGCAAGACGGTCGTTGAGTTAGAGGAAAAGGATTGGGATCTTGTGATTGATGTCTCACTCAAGGGAGTGTATCTACTCTCTAAATATATGATTCCGTTCATGGCGCAAAGCGGCGGCGGAAGCATAGTAAACACCGGCTCCGGCTGGGGGCTCAAAGGTGGAGATAAGGCGGCCGCCTATTGCGCAGCAAAAGCTGGCGTCGTTAATCTAACGAAGGCGATGGCCATCGACCATGGCCAAGACAACATTCGTGTGAATTGCGTCTGCCCAGGAGATACAGATACGCCTCTATTACGGGACGAAGCTAAGCAGCTCGGACAAGAGGAAGGCTCGTTTCTCGTATCATCAGCGTCGGGACGCCCGCTTGAACGGCTCGGAACACCGCGCGATATTGCAAGTGCCGTGCTTTTCCTTGCTAGCGACTTATCCACATGGGTAACGGGAAGCGTGCTCGTTGTTGATGGCGGCGGTTTGGCATAATACAAACTCATAAGGAGGCAGCTATAGATGAATACGAACGATAGAAAGAAAGTACATCCTTATATCCCTAATACAGTGCCCGACGTACAGCGGCAAATGTTGGACGAAATAGGCGTACAGCGTATCGAAGATTTGTACGATATCATACCAGATTCGCTGAAATTGAACCGAATGATGGACCTGCCACCGGCTCTAGGGGAATATGAGCTGCAGCGCTATGTGGAAGGATTATTGGCTAAAAATAAAAGCGTCAAAGATGTCGTCAGCTTTCTTGGTGCTGGCTGCTGGCCGCATTTTATCCCAGCGGTTTGCGATGAGATCAATCAGCGTTCCGAATTCGTGACGGCCTATGCGGGTGAACCGTACGAAGATCACGGCCGTTTTCAGGCGCTGTTCGAATACCAAAGCTTGCTCGCGGAGCTCGTTGATATGGACGTTGTTAACGTTCCAACGTTCGACTGGCCGCAAGCGGCTTCGACTTCCTTGCGGATGGCTGGTCGAATTACGGGCCGGAAGCACGTTTTGATGCCTCGTAATATTGACGCTGAGAAGCTGATGGTGATTGCGAATTACATTAACCCTGATTTATCCTACAGCTTCGTCGATTACGTCGGTGAGACAGGCGAGCTGGATTTGGCTGACCTCCAAAGTAAACTGAACGAAGAGGTAGCGGCTGTATACTTTGAAAATCCAACCTTCCTTGGCGTTATTGAGTCGCAAGGGCAGCAGATTGCAGATCTGGCGCATAGCGTAGGCGCGTTGTGTGTCGTCGGCGTTGATCCCAGCTCGCTCGGCGTGCTGAAGCCGCCAAGCCAGTACGGCGCGGACATCGTCTGCGGGGAATTGCAGCCGCTCGGTATGCATATGAACTATGGCGGCGGTCAAGCCGGGTTCATCGCGACACGGGATGAAGAAAAATTCGTTATGGAATATCCATCCCGCTTGTTCGGGATCGCTCCGACGATCGTTGAAGGCGAATACGGCTTCGGAGACGTAGCTTACGATCGCACTTCTTTTGCCTTGCGCGAAAAAGGAAAAGAATCGGTCGGCACACAAACCGCGTTGTGGGGCATTACGGCAGGCGTCTATCTCGCGCTGCTCGGACCTCACGGCATGCAGGAGCTTGGCCAGACGATTATGCAAAAGTCACAGTATGCGGCAAAGCTGCTCTCGGAGATCGATGGAGTTGCGGTGCGTTTTGGGTCGCCGTTCTTTAAAGAATTCGTCGTTGATTTTACGGCAACGGGCAAGAAGGTCGAAGATATTCATCGCGCCCTGCTAGCACTAGGTATACAAGGCGGCAAAGACTTATCGGGCGATTTTCCCGCTCTTGGCCAGTGTGCCCTATACTGTGTGACCGAAGTGCACGCGCAGGAAGAGATTGAACAGTTAGTTCGCGCGATTTCTGCTTGTGTAGCATGTCCGGTTGAAGGAGTGATGTCCGTATGAAACGTATACGCAGAGAAAGTAAGGTAAGAAACTTTCATCAGGCTAAATGGGATGAACCCGTAATTTTCGAACTGCATAAAGAAGGCGAACGCGGGGTGCAAGTACCGCAAATCGAAGCGGCGATCGCCTCGGCGGTAGGTGACGGAGTCTCGGCTATCCCTGCGCCGATGCGCAGGACAGAGCTGCCGAAGCTGCCGGAAATCGGTCAAGCGAAGGTGCTTCGCCACTATTTGCGGCTTTCGCAGGAAACGATGGGCTCTGACTTTAACGTAGAAATCGGGCAGGGCACATGCACGATGAAATACATCCCGCGCATCAACGAGATGATGATCCGCACGCCGAAGCTGGCGGAGCTTCATCCGCTGCAGGATGTTAGCAACGTTCAGGGTATTCTGGAAGTGTTCTACAAGCTGGATCTCGCCATGCGCGAAATTTCCGGCATGGACAAATTCTCATTCCAGCCGAGCAGCGGCACGCAAGCGCTGCTTGCGATGGCTTCCATCGTCCGCAATTATCACGAGTCTCGTGGTGAAGGAGATCAGCGTGACGAGATCATTACGACGATCTTCTCTCACCCGTCGCAGGCGGCAACCGCTGCGGTCAAGGGCTACAAAATCATTACGCTCTACCCTGACGCGGATGGCTTTCCCGATATCGAGGCGCTCAAGAAGGTCGTTTCCGACCGTACGGCGGGCTTTGTCGTTGCCAACCCGGAGGACACCGGTATTTTCAACCCGAGAATCAGAGAGTTTACGGATATCGTTCATGCCGCAGGTGGTATTTGCTATTACGACCAAGCGAATGCGAACGGGCTGCTCGGCGTGACACGGGCGAAGGAAGCGGGTTTCGACATGTGCTTCTTCAACCTGCACAAAACGTTTGCGGCACCGCATATGTGCGGAGGTCCGGCGACGGGAGCGCTTGGCGTCGTGAACGAGTTGATTCCTTTTATGCCAGGTCCTGTTGTGGAGCAGGAGGACGGCGCGTATGTGCTGAACCGGACGGGCGACAACAGCATCGGCAAAGTGCGTATTTTTCATGGCGTCTCACAGACTGTGTTAAGAGCCTATGCATGGATTCGCGCTCTCGGAGCGGAAGGATTGTTGAACGTGGCGCAGACGGCTGTCCTCAACAACAACTATTTGTATCATAAAATATTGCAAATTCGCGGTGCATCCGCTCCGTACGTCAAGGGCAACCGCCTGGAGCAGGTACGTTACAGCTGGGAGCAGATGGCACGGGAAACGGGCGTTACAACGGAGGATGTGACGCACAGAATGTGCGATTTCGGTCTGCACTATTGGACCAGCCATCATCCGTACGTCGTCCCTCAGCCGTTTACTTTGGAGCCGACAGAGTCTTACTCCAAGGAAGACCTCGACGAATATATCAACGCGTTGGCGCAAATTTCGAAGGAAGCTTACGAAAGTCCGGAAATCGTCAAAAATGCGCCAACACGCAGCACTGTGCACCGCATTGACCATTCCAGCTTCGACGATCCGAAGGAATGGTGTATTACTTGGCGGGCCTATCTGAAGAAAACGCAAGCGGACTAATCTTATTTTCTCCCGCCAATAGATAGATAGCCTTATGATGAAAAAGAGCCTTCAAATCCACTTTCGCGGTGGTTTTGAAGGTTCTTTTTCCTCATATTTGGAGCATCTTAAGGGCCTTAGCTTGGCAAGCTAAGAAATTTGGGTTTGTGTTCGTGGTGAGGGGCTAATGTTGCACATTATACAACAATTCCAGAGTTTTCTTCTCTCGAAGCTGTCATTGTTGTATAATGTGCAACAATTTAGCCTAATTTCATGTCAATAAGCTATTTTCGGGAGAAAATGTTGTATTCCGTGCAACAATCGCGGGAAAAACGCGGATTGGCCAGCTTAATGTTGTAGAAAATACAACTTGCTTTGAGTATGCAAGCTTGAGCAACCCTCAAAAAACACCATAAAATAACCCAACTAGGCAAAAAGATTTTACATGGTTAGATGAAAGTCAACATAGTAGAATCAAACTAAGATCAAGGAAGGGGGTAAATACGTTAAGCAAACTCAAAGAGCCTGTTCAAGCGAAATATCAGATTAGGGTGCGACAAGGAAGATGGACCAACATTCGGAAAAATTGGGCAGTTTATGCCTTATCCATACCGGGAATCTTTTTTTTTTCCCTATTCCTTTGTTTGGGTCGGTGATCGCTTTTCAAAACTACAATATTTTCCATGACGGATGATAAGCTCGCGGAGCTTCATGAGAAATTGAATGCCAACCGATTAGGCGACGAGAGCAACGGTAAAAAAGACGGAATCGGTATTCTAAATGTACACCGCAGAATTCAAATGGTGTTCGGGGAAGAGTATGGTCTAAGAATTGATAGCGAGCTGGAAAGAGGGACGAAAATCAGGCTGATTTTTCCTGTATCCATATAGAACAAATTTGAATCAAGGGGAGGAAATGATGGAAGTCGTTAGAACATGGTTAGAACACCCAACTCTCATTAGGGAGATCGGTCAACCGGCTATACTTCAGCCTGGTGACCTATTTCCGACTGTACGGGTTCATGCGTACGCAGCAATGACGATTAGCGCAATTGTAGAGCTAGAGAAAGGCGAAACCATTCGCCTGACGTCACTACCCCTCCAACTCGGGGATGAGGCAGAAATCGCGATCCCGGGTACGGTTGAACGGTTTGGGATGCACATCTTACGGCTGACATTCTCGCGTTCCGGTTATCCGGATCTGCACGATGCCTTCTATTTTTATGTAAAGGACCCGTCGGCCATTCGGAACGACCAATCTGAGATTGCTTATATGGGAACGGATGGTAAGCTTGTTTACATACCGGACTACAAAGGAAATCGGATCGCAGATTTTTCTCATGCAGGTTACATGGGCGGCGGCATACAGCTTCCGGATGTGCAAACGCAAATGACCATCGAGCCTGGAGAAGGGGATGCGACAGCACGCATTCAGGAAGTCATTGATGCGGTGTCCCAGCTTCCGCTTACGCCAGAAGGATTACGCGGTGCTGTCTTGCTGAGACGTGGAACGTACCATTTGGCCGGAACGCTGAAAATAGCAGCTAGCGGGGTTGTCCTTCGCGGAGAAGGACAGGGGGAAGACGGTACACTCTTGTATGCGACAGGTGCAACCAAGAAAAATATTTTAGAAATTGGCGGGGCAAGCGGAGTCAAGCTGTTGGAAGACACAAGTACGACGGTTACCGATCTATATGTTCCTTCAGGATCGAATTCTTTCCATGTGGCGGATGCGCGTCATCTCCAAGTCGGGGATTCGGTCATTGTGCGCCGCTATGGGAACGACGCTTGGATTCATGAAATCGGAATGGATGCCATAGTCCAACGGCCGATTACCGGCGGAACCAAGATGTGGAGCCCATTTGAACTTGATTTTGACCGTATCATCGTTCATATGGAAGGCAACAAGATAAGCGTAGACGCACCGCTTACTAATTCAATTGAGCTGCGTTGGGGCGGGGCACGGGTGTTCAAATATAAGGATCCAGACCGGATCGAGCATGTTGGCGTAGAAAATATGCGGATTGACGTCGAATTCGATCCTTCTGTGACGGATACACAGATTGATGATCGGAAGGGTGCTCTTGATCCGTATTGTGCTGACGAAAATCACACAACCAACTTTGCCGTCCTGAATCATGTGAAGAATGCTTGGGTACGTGACGTTACAGGTTACCATCTTGATCATAGCCTTGTCCTTGCCGACTACGGGAGCAAATGGGTGACCATTCAAGATTGTACGGTTTTGGATATGGTTAGTATCATAACCGGCGGTCGCCGCTACAGCTTTCATGTTTGCGGACAAATGATTTTAGTCCAGCGAGCTTATACGGAAACAGCAAGGCATGCATTCGTTGTCGATAAGTGGGTGACGGGACCGAATGTATTTCTCGACTGCAAATCCTCCACCGACTATAACACAAGTGAACCGCATCATCGCTGGTCGGTAGGCGGTCTGTACGATAATGTGAAGGCGCCAATCGCTATCCAAGACCGCATTTGGCTAGGCAGCGGACACGGTTGGGCAGGTGCGAATTATGTCACCTGGAACACGGAGGGAGAATTGACGCTGCAGCAGCCGCCTACCGCGCAAAACTACGCGATTGGTCACGTTGGTGAGATGAAGAAAGGACGCGCACCGAATGACTATGATCCTCGTCCGAGGAAAGATGGGTATCTGAATGCACGGGGCAAGCATGTTTTACCGCTCAGCTTGTACAGGCAGCAGTTGGTGGATCGACTCAACACTTAAATTTCACGTCCAGGTTGCTATTTAGCAGTAAGCGAAGTAGTGTTAAGTTGTACTAAATTCTGCAAAGAACGATATCCCTCATTCAATTTGAAAAAAAGGTGAGTGTCATGGAGAAAACAAAGTTACTCCGTAAATTGGGAAGCACGAATTTAGAGCTTTCACCACTTGGACTTGGCTGCTGGCAATTTAGCAATGGGCAAGGGGTAGTAGGCAAGTTTTGGCCTGTGCTGGGTGCCGATGATGTGCTGAAGATCGTTAAGATTAGCCTTGAAGGCGGCATCAATTGGTTTGATACAGCGGAAGTGTATGGTAAAGGACAGTCGGAGCAAATGCTTTCGAAAGCTCTCCGAGATTCAGGGTCTTTGGCGGATGACGCTCGAATTGCTACGAAATGGTGGCCGATTTTTCGCACAGCCGGAAGCATTGTAAGTACAATCGATGAGCGCATTCGGTACTTAGATAATCGCACGATCCATCTGCATCAAGTACATCAGCCTTACTCATTCTCCTCTGTAGCAAGTGAAATGAAAGCCATGGCTCAATTGGTCAAAGCCGGTAAAATTCAAAACGTGGGCGTGAGTAATTATTCGGCAAAGCAAATGCGGGAGGCTCACCGAGTACTGAAGGAGCATGGCCTTCTTTTAGCATCCAATCAAGTGAAGTACAGCTTGTTAGATCGGCGTATTGAAGAGAATGGGATTATGGAGACAGCTAAAGAGTTAGGGATTGCAATTATTGCTTACTCTCCATTAGAGCAAGGAATTCTGAGCGGTAAATTCCATAAGAATCCTGATCTCGTGAAAGGGATAACGGGTCCTAGGAAATGGACGTCTTCTTTTAAACAATCAGGACTTCAGAAATCAAAGCCTCTCATCGATCACTTGGAAGAGCTAGCTGTTCAGTACGATGCTTCTCCAACACAAATCGCATTGAATTGGATGATTAACGCTCACGGAGAAACCGTATTTGCCATTCCCGGTGCTTCTAAAATTCACCATGCTCAAGAAAATGTAAAAGCCATGCAATTTAAGCTTACTGCTAATGAAATCCAAACAATCAGCGAAATATCGAGCAACGTAATCCGATAATAAACATACAGAAACTGAACCCATAATGCCATGGAGCTCAGTTTTTTTGTTTTATACAAGATTATTTTTTCAATAATAAATACATAAAATACGGCGCCCCAATTAAAGCGACCATAATGCCGGCCGGAATACCATCCGGTTCAATCACGTTACGTCCAATGGTGTCTGCCATTACCAATAACCATCCACCAATCAGAATGGCGACTGGAATAAATAATTGATTTCTGGGTCCTACCAAAGCTTTGGCCATGTGCGGAGCCATGAGTCCAATGAAGGCAATTCCACCAGTAACCGAAACGGCCGAAGCAGCCAGGGCAACCGCGGTTAAAAGTAAGACTATACGTTCCTTTTCAACGGATACACCTACGCCGATGGCTACAGGTTCGCCTAGCCCTAGGAGATTCAAACGATTTGCTTTGTATAAGGTAAAAGGAATGAGTATGGCTAACCAAGGAACAATTGCCCAAATGAAGGGCCAGTCTGAACCCCAGATACTTCCGGCTAACCATTTTGCAATAAAATCGACTTTGGCCCGTTCAGCAGATGAAATAATGACTATCATTACCCCGGATAGCGCCATCGAAAACCCGACTCCAATTAGCACCAATCTGACGGGTTGAAGGCCAACAGTGCGATTATACGAAAGCACATAGATGAAGCAAGCCGTAATTAAAGCACCAATAAAAGCAACAAGTGGAAGCAGATAAATAAACGATCCCGCCTGGATAGGAAAAAACAAAAAGAATACGGCAATAGCAACACCAGCCCCAGAGTTAATGCCTATAATTCCAGGATCAGCTAAATCATTTCGCGTAATTCCTTGTAAAATAGCACCCGACAGGGCAAGTGCCATGCCTGCTAGCAGTGTAATCACCATGCGTGGCAGTCGGATCGAAAATAAAACAAACTCTTCTTTGAAGGTACCTTGACCGAGAAGGGTGGGAATCAGCCTATCATAAGATACGGAGGAGTATCCCAGTCCCATCCCGAGCACGATCGTCATCGTAATAAGTATAAGGGAACCATATAACAGCAGCCGTTGTTTTTTTATTAAAGCGGGAGGATGAATCATGAGAATGCCTTTCCTCCTTTACGTATGATGAACAAGAAGAAGGGCAAACCCATCATCGCCACAATGGCCGCTACTGGTGTTTCATAGGGAGAATTGATCGTACGTCCAAGGGTATCTGCAAAAAGCATAAATGCAGCTCCTATAATTGCCGACATTGGCACAATGAAACGATAATCGGTTCCAACAATGGCGCGAACAATATGTGGAATCATCAAACCAATGAACGCCATATTCCCAACAAGCGCAACAGAGGCACCTGCGAGTAAGATGATGATGATAAAAAGCGCGGTTTTGATTTGTGTTGTCTTCTGTCCTAATCCGACAGCCACTTCTTCACTTAAACTTAAAATGGTCAGCTGCCTGGAGAGGAACAGGGAGATCAGTATACCGATCGTAATAAACGGCGCAATGACTTGGAGTTGGCCCCATGAAGTGCCGATCAACCCTCCAGCCGTCCACATGGATACATCTTTTGAAATTTTAAAATAAATACCGATACCTTCTGAGATCGCGTATAGGAACGCTGATACAGCAGCTCCGGCTAATACAATTCGAAGAGGAGAGAAGCCGCCCTTTTTCACTGCGCCAATACCGAATACGATGCTTGCACCAACAGCAGCTCCAATAAAACAAGCAATCGTAATCCCGAAGTAATTGGCTGTAGGGATAAAAGCAATCGTAAACGCCAGAGCCGCGTTTGCTCCAGCGGTCAAGCCAAGTAAACCAGGATCAGCAAGCGGGTTTCGGGTCATCCCTTGCATGATGGCTCCGGAAACGGCTAGCGCGGCTCCAACAAAAATCCCCGCAATTTCACGAGGTAATCGAATTTCGCGGATGATCGATATTTTATCACCTGCGGCATGTGAAGTGAGGGCCAACCAGACATTTTTGACGGTAACATCTGCGGCCCCAAATACGATAGAAATAATAAACATACCCACAAAGACTATTAGTCCAGCAATCAGTTTATAAACGAATGGAATGAACCGTTGATGTTCCGTAATCATTTACTACCTAAGCTTTTAACAAAGAAATCGAGTTGATATTCTAAGGTTAGTGGATCATTGAAATAGAACTCTTTCGCATTGACTTCAAATAGTTGTTTGTTTTTAACAGCTGGAATGTTTTTGTAGGTATCGGTTTGTTGGAACGAATTGTCTGTGTCTGGGTTCTTGCTGAAGATAACGTAGTCACCTGCATACTCCGGAAGAACTTCCAAAGACAAGGCATAATAACCGGCTTTTAAAGCCATTTCTTTGACTTTTTTAGGCATTTCTAGCTTCATTTCTTGATAAAGAATTTCGGTACCGCGACCCCAGTTATTTCCGAAGACGTAAAGCTGTTTATCGAAATTTTCAACAACAGAAATCGTTTTGTCCGCTCCAATCTTTGCTTTAATATCTTCTCCCGCTTTCTGCGCCCGTTTTTTAAAGTCAGTAATCCAAGCTTGCGCTTCTTTTTCTTTATTTAAAAGTTTGCCAATTTCTAAGTGCTGGGCTAAATAATCTACCTTTCCGTATGTATACGTGACTGTAGGAGCAATTTGCTTCAATTTATCTACGTTTTTAACACTGGATAGACCAATGATTAAATCCGGTTTTAATTCAATCAGTTTTTCTAGACTTTCATCGGAAACTTCTTGCGCAGCTTTCAATGTTGTTTCGAAGCGCGGGTTCATTTTAGACCATGAATCAACACCAACAAGATTAACTTTTAGAGCCATTACATTTCCTGCAAAAGAAGAAAGGACAACGACGCGTTGCGGATTGGCTGGAACTTCGACAGGTCCATTTTCAGATTGGTAGGTAATGGTTGTTGGTTTGTTTTCAGCTTTCGCTGCGTTCTTCTCTGTTTGGGTTGTTTGGCTGCTGCAAGCACTAAGAGCTAATGAGATGAAGAGCAGGAATGGAATTAGTCGTTTGTTCATTTTGATTATCTCCCTTTACTAAATTGTAAGTGACGCACATGGGTTTATTTGTTCGAGGATCTCGCCCGATTTCAGCATCAATGTGAAACACTTTCTTAAGCACTTCATGATTCATCACTTCTTCGCAAGTGCCAGCTTTCACGATTTCACCATCTTTAAGAGCGATGATATAATCGGCAAAACGAGCCGCTTGATTTAAATCATGTAGGACCATGACAATCGTACGTTCCTGTTCCCTATTTAGCTTTTGCAAAAGCTCTAGAACCTCTAGTTGATGCGCCAAATCTAAATAGGTGGTAGGTTCGTCAAGGAAGATAATCTCCGTTTCTTGCGCAAGCGCCATGGCAATCCAAACGCGTTGGCGTTGTCCTCCGGAAAGTGCATCTACAGGACGAAACTTAAAGTCAATGGTGCCTGTAACTTCAAGCGCCCAGTCGATCACTTCATAGTCCTTTTTCGATAAGCGCCCGAAGCCCGTTTGATAAGGAAAGCGACCATAGGAGACTAACTCACCTACGGTTAAACCACTTGCGCTTTCGGGCGCTTGTGGAAGAATTGCCATTTTTCTAGCGAGTATCTTTGTATGTTCTTTGGCAATATGTTCGCCATCTAGAACGATTGAACCCGATTGATGGGAAATAATCCGCGTGGCTGCTTTCAACAGGGTAGACTTTCCACAGCCATTCGCTCCGATAATGGTGGTGATTTTCTTGTCTGGAATCTCTACACTGAGATTTTTCACAATTAAACGTTCACCATAACCAATGTTTAGTTGATCTGTATACAGGCGAACCATGAGATAACCTCCATTTATTTCAAAATAGGTACCACTGAATAACTGATAATGATTATCAATTTCACTACAATACACACAATAAAGCGAACAATTTTATTTGTCAACACCTTTTTGGGTTGTCAAATGAGAAGAATAGACGTATATTTAATTGAGAATGATAATCATTTACGTTTCGTAGCCGAGGAGTGATCGGGAAATGGAAGAACAGGAATTGTATGATGTGACTGTCATTGGAGGAGGGCCAGCAGGGCTTTACTCCGCTTTTTATAGTGGACTTAGAGAAATGAAGACCAAGCTTATTGAGTATCAAACCCAACTAGGTGGAAAAATACATATCTATCCGGAGAAAATGATTTGGGATGTGGGAGGACACACGCCAATTCCAGGAGCAAAGCTTATTGATAATCTTGTAGAGCAAGGATTGACGTTTCATCCGGAAGTCGTGCTGAATGAAAAGGTAGAGTCGATCACACGTAATGAAGAGGGGATTTTTGTCTTACAAGCTGCTTCTGGTCAAAAGCATTACTCGAAAACAGTTATTGTTGCTGTTGGAGGGGGGATATTGAATCCACAAAGGCTGGAGATCGAAGGCGCAGAGAGATATGAAGTGTCGAATTTGAACTATACCGTGAAGTCTTTGCAGCATTTTAGAAACAAAACGGTGATCATTTCTGGCGGGGGCAATTCTGCCATTGATTGGGCAAATGAACTAGAGCCTATCGCCAAAAACGTTTATTTAACCTATCGAAAAGAGGCTTTAACAGGTCACGAGGCACAAGTAAAGCAGCTCATGGAGAGCTCCGTTGTTTGTTTCTTCCATACGTCCATAACCAAACTGGTTGCTAGCAGTAATCATGAAGTCATTGAACGTGTCGAACTTACCAACCATGAAACAGGTGAGGTATCGTATTTGCCCATTGATGAAGTGATTATTAATCATGGTTATGAACGTGATACAACACTACTTAAAAATAGTGAAGTAAAGCTTGCGATCGCAGATAACTATTACATTGCTGGTAATGCGGCTAGCGAATCTTCGATAGATGGAATTTATGCGGCTGGAGATATTTTACACCACGATGGGAAGCTGCATTTAATAGCCGGTGCTTTCCAAGACGCTGCAAACGCAGTAAATAAAGCAAAGCAATACATCCAACCGGATGCTAATAAGGCTGCCATAGTGTCTTCGCATAATGAAGTTTTTAAAAAGCGCAATCGAGATTTAGTCAAACGAATGATGACCTAGAAACTAAAAAAACCTCCTGTATGAAAAAACCATACAAAGAGGGGCTTATCAGAGCTTGCTATTATTTCTTGTTCAGCATATTAATAATGACCGTTACAGCCTCAGCTCTTGTCGTAGAGCCGCTCGGAGCGTATTGGTTGCTTTCGTTGCCGCTCACTACACCTGCTTGCTTAAGTGCAATGACGGCACCTTTACCCCATGCTGGGATGTCTTGATCATCGATAAATCCTGTAGCTGCAGTAGAATCAGCTTTCAGACTCATCGCACCTGCAATCATGGCCGCCATTTCCGTGCGGGTAATCGGTTCATTCGGTCGGAATGTACCATCGTCGTAGCCTTGGATAAATCCTGCTTTGACAGCTTGCGCAACGGCATTTTTAGCCCAAGTACCAATCTCTTTCTCATCGGCAAAAGATAGCTTCACCCCTTCACCAACCGGCTTCAGACCATTCATCAGCATCACTGTAAATTCTGCGCGAGTAACATTCTTGTTCGGTTTAAACGAAGTGTCAGGGTAGCCCGAGACGATGCCGTCCTTGATCGCTTTCACGATGGTTAGCTCTGCCCAATGCTTCGCAATATCGGATGGATCCACGCCAATACTCTGTGTTCCGTATGTCGCAAACCAGCCTTTGATCGCATTGTAATCGCTCGAGAACGCTAGTGAAAGAAGAAGCATAAGGCGGGCATGCTGTGCATTCAGGCTGTCACCGGCAATGATGCCATCCGTCGTTCCCGGATACATCGTGCCTGAGCCCGTTCTTGTCGTCGTCACAAACACAACGCCTTGTTTAATCGCTTCGCTGCGGGCTGCGCTCATTTGGGCAGAAATACCGCCTGCACCTGTACCCGCAGTAACAATCCCTTTCGCACCGTCTGCGACGAAACCGCGAATGGCACCGCTGCTTGCTTCTTGGTAGCTATAAACAATTTCAACGGTTGGCAGCTTATCCTTGGTGATGGCCTTTAAGTCGAATGGAGTTGCCCAATCGGCTTTTCCGGCTTTCATGGCGCGACCATTCAAACGATACATACGAATATTGTTCTCGTCGATATACCCAAGTGCGCCTAGTATTGGAGTCACAAATGTATCCAACCGTTGTGCGTTCGATTTGGTAACTTCTCTAGCCGCTTGGATGACGTCGTTCAGCATGATCACAGTGCCATACCATTTGGTCTTGCCGCTGCCGGCCAACTTGATAGCGTTGTACAGGTTAGCAGGTGCGTCGGTTCCGATGACGTCCCAAGGGCGCATCGCGCCAGTTACAACCACTGGTTTAGGACTTCTCACGGTCAGATCGAGGAAATAAGCGATATCCTCCATAGTGTCCGTACCAGTTGTAACCACGGCGCTATCGTATACCTCAAGCGCTTGATCGACTGCTAAGGAAAGATCATACAGATCAGCGATGGTGTAGCCGCCCGAGCCTTTATTACCGAATTGGTAAGTCGTCACATCGGCGATTTTTTGTTTGTCAGGCAGTTGTTTGACGAGATCTTCAATCAAATACGTGCCTGCTTTATAGTTCTGAAAGCTCGTGCTATCCTCGGCTTTGCCAGCTAAGGTCCCGCCGGTCCCAATAACAATCACGTTCGAAAGCGAGGATTGCTTAAACGTATCGGAAAGGGCTGGTATCGGGAAGCTGGCAGGTTTAGGAGCAACTTCTTCCGCGTAGGCGGTTGCTGCCGCTCCTCCAAATGCCAACATGGTGCCTAACAAAGACACGATAAGGGGAAGAGCGAACAGCCTTCTCATACGACTATTTTTGCTATGCTGAGTCCATATCATGAATGGTTTACCTCCTTATTATGTGGATGGCCGATACTGGCATTTCTTCTGTCTTGGAGGACTTAAGGAGCAGCAGGAATCTGAGCATCGATTTTGACATCTTGTGTACCGTAATTAGCGAACCAGCCTTTGATTTTGGCTTGATCGTTCGAGAATGCAAGTGAGAGCAAAAGCATGAGACGAGCATGCTGCGCATTGAGGTTGTCACCTGCAATAATGCCATCGGCAGTTCCTGGATACATCGTACCTGAACCCGTTCTCGTAGTGGTAACGAAGAGTACGCCTTGTTTAATTGCTTCCGTACGGGCTGCCGTCATTTTGGCTGAAATACCGCCAGCGCCGGTTCCAGCTGTTACAATCCCTTTGGCCCCATCTGCAACTAGGCCTTTAATAGCTCCTCCGCCTGCTTCTTGATAGCTATAGACAATTTCTACGGCAGGCAGTTTATCTTTCGTGATCGTCTTCAAATCGAAAGGTGTGGACCAATCCGCTGTACCAGCTTTTACTGCTCGTGCAGGAGCGCGGTAAATACGGATATTATTCTCGTCAATGTACCCCAGTGCGCCAAGCATTGGTGTCTCGAAGGTGTCCATACGCTGTGCGTTGGTCTTCGTCACTTCCCTAGCTGCGTGAACAACATCGTTCAACATAAGGACTGTGCCAAACCATTTCATTTTGCCGCTTCCTGCCAACTTGATAGCATTGTACAGGTTGGCAGGAGCATCTGTACCGATGACGTCCCAAGGCCGCATAGCGCCGGTTACGACAACTGGCTTTTCGCTGCGAACAGTCAGATCAAGGAAGTAAGCAATCTCTTCCATGGTATCGGTTCCAGTTGTAACTACAGCACTATCATAAATCTGAAGCGCTTGATCCACAGTTTGCGAAAGATCATACAGATCTGCGATGGTGTAGCCGCCTGACCCTTTGTTTCCGAATTGGTAGGTTGTCACATCAGCGATTTTCTGTTTACCCGGCAGTTGTTTCACCAAGTCTTCAATTAGATATGTACCTGCTTTATAGTTCTGAAAGCTTGTGCTATCTTCTGCTTTGCCAGCTAGAGTGCCGCCAGTTCCGATGACGATAACGTTAGAGAGTGACGATTGCTTAAATGAGTCCGAAAGAGCAGGAATCGGAAAGCTAGCCGGTTGAGCTGGGGCATCCGCTGCGATTGCTAGTGAAGAGGCGCTTCCCAACATAGTGATAGTAAGTAAAGAAAAAAGGACACGCTTAAAAACTTTTTTGCTTCGATTTAATGTCATGAAATATTACCTCCCGTGAATAATGTTGGTATGTAAGACAAGATAATCTTATATCGTGTTAGATAAACTGACAAATTAATGAAACTCATAGAAAGCGATAACAAATGTATTTTACATTCAATTATCGAATAAATGCTTAATTTTTCTATGTTTTTTAGGTTGGTGTTTTATTTCCGATACTCTGGAAAAGCCAATATAATAAAAATGATTAACAAGTATATGTTATTTAAATGTTAGATAACATTACATAATAAGTTCTACATCCTAATCACGGTAGCATGGTTTTTTCTCCTAGAAGTAAAACATAATACAAAATAACGATATTGTCATTTTGTTTTTGATACTTATTGTGCTATTATGGAGTTTAATAGAGAGGGGGGGCCAACATGTCCAATGATCTTCCACTAACGAAGGAAGCTATACTAGACGCGGCGGAACAGGTGCTTCGGCGTTATGGACCTGACAAAACTTCCGTTGTCGATGTGGCTAAGGCACTTCAGGTAAGCCATGGTACACTTTATCGGCATTTTGCTAGTAAAGCCTCATTAAGAGAGGCGGTAACGGAGAGATGGCTGCACAAAATTATTTTAGATCCCTTAGAAACGATTGCCTCCCAGTCTGGTGGTAGTGCTACCGAACGTTTGCGCTCGTGGTTTGAAACCCTAATCCATACGAAGAGGACCTATGCAGTCAACGATTCCGAAATGTTTACCATGTACGCGGCTGTTACATTAGAAGCAGTTGAAATGATCACTATGCATGTCAATCAATTAATCGATCAGATTGCCCGAATTATCGAAGAAGGAATGAAGTCCGAGGAATTTAAATCCGTTGATTCTAACGTAACTGCGAGAGCTATTTTTATTGCTACTTCGCGTTTTCATCATCCTGCACATGCGAAAGAGTGGTCATCAGACACGATTCACCAGGAATTTGCATCGGTTTGGGATCTGCTTATTTTCGGAATCTCCTAGTATATATGCGTATTAAAGCCCTTCTGATGATAGTAATCAGAAGGGCTTTTGCTATAAATAGGTATTTGATTACCTTCTGGGAGCTGAAGGAGCTCCGTTTTCATCTAAGCATCCGCTTGATCTCATCCGCAATAAGCCGTACGCCGGCTTCGATCCGCTCCTCTGATACTTGCGTTACGCTAAGACTTAACAAATGCTCAGGATTAGACGCAGGTAAGTAATAAGGTTCGAGGTCCTGCAGAATTACACGCTGCTTTCGTAATCTATCCAACAGGGTTGGGATGTGCAGATGAGCCGGGACGATGATATGAGTGTACACACCCGAGATCGCCTGAGATGGAGGTAGGTATGCATTGTCACTGTTTGCAAGCAAGGATTTATTCAAATGCCTCAATCTACGCGAATAAGAATCTCTGATTTTACGCTTGCGCCTTTCAAACATACCGCTTTGAATGTAAATTTCTAATGCTGCTTGCGAGAGTATGGAACTGTCGATGTCCGACAATTTCTTGTAGTTGCTGAACGTGGGCGTGAGGTCTGTAGGAAGGACGGCTGCGCCCACGCGTAATCCTGGAAACAAAATCTTAGAGTAGCTTTTTAAATAAACAACATGGGTTGAAGCATAAGCGAAGATGGGGTCGGATTTCGTATCGTTTTCCAAGTCAGCCAGATAATCATCTTCGACGATGTACACGTCATAGCGTTTGGCTAGTTGAGCAATTGCTTTCTTCGTTTGTTCTGAATAAGAACTGCCGAGAGGATTATGGAACCGGGGCATTGTATAGAAGAACTTAATATCTTCCGTACGGAATAAGCGTTCTAATTCATCTAGATCGATGCCACTAACCGTTCTTGTGATGCCAAAAGTAGGGATTTGATAAAGTTCCAAAAGTCTGATAAACAAATAATAACTCGGTTGTTCAAGCAACACCCCTCGTTTTCCATTCGGAAAAGGCATCAAAGCCAAGACGGATAAGGCTTGCTGCACGCCTGATGTTATATGTATGTTGTTAGGATTCGTGAACACCTGATAGTTGGCCAAATGCTTGGTCAACACCTTCAATAACGAAGGCAATCCTTGCGGAGTTCCGTATACGAACAGTTCGTTCTTATAAGTGTCAATCGCTTTATTTATACAATGCTTAAAATCCAGATATGGAAAAAGCTCAGGGTCTGGAGCACCCGAAGAGAAATCATAGGTCACTTGTTCCGTAGGATGGATGCCATCTGTTCTCTTCTGTACCGCATAATACCCGCTTTGGGGGATAGAGTAAATGAGATGGCGGCTCTCAAGCTCGGAATAGGCACGAATGACCGTACTTTTATTGCAAGAATAGGTGATGGACAGCTCCCTTATTGAGGGCAGTTTTTGCCCGGATCGTATTTGTCCATCCTCAATTCGCCGTTCGATGTCATTGAAAATAAGCGAATATTTATGCATATATATTTCCCCCGCCCTTTAACTGTACCGGTACAGTTGGTCCGTAAATAGATTGTAGTACGACCGTATTCGTCCTATGCTTATTACCAACAGCCGGCCGGCACCATTACCAATAAAGTACCATAAATTCGTTAGGAAGTGTGGGGAAATATGAAAAACCGAAAAGGAATCAAACTTGCCTATCTATTTGCCGTACTAAACGCGGTGATCATTGGATTTTCTTTCTTGTTTGCCAAAATAGCTCTTGATCATGCTAACCCGCTCGATACGCTCACTTACCGTTTTGCCGTTTCGTTCGCTGTCTTTTCCATCCCGGTTGCACTCGGCTTAGTTAAGCTGAATTACCGTGGCAAGCCGCTAATCAAAGCGCTGTTGCTGGCAACAACATATCCACTAGGATTCTTTACACTTCAAGCGTATGGGCTTATGCATACCTCTTCGGCAGAGGGAGGTATCCTGTACGCATTTACGCCGATCGTAACGATGGTATTTGCCTCATTGTTTCTAAAGGAAACCACTAACTTCTTGCAGAAACTATCGATTTTCCTCTCTGTATTCGGCGTTCTATTTATATTCATCATGAGGGGGAGTAAGCTGGATTGGTCAAACATGACAGGGATTATCCTGTTAGTTCTGACTTGTGTGGCATTTGCTGGATACAGTGTTCTGGCTCGTTCGCTTTCGAAACAGTTTAGCCCAGCGGAGATCAGTTATTTTATGCTCGGTATCGGATTTGCTACCTTTCTTATTGTTTCGCTTTCAAGTCATGCTAGTGCGGGGACATTTGAGGCCTTTCTTACACCGCTGTCTAACCCTTCATTTATTGTGGCTATTCTCTTCCTAGGCTTGTTCTCCTCACTGGTGACAGCTTTGACAGGTAACTATGTCTTGTCTAAGATAGAAGCCTCCAAAATGAGCGTGTTCACTAATTTATCAACCATTGTCTCCATAGCTGCGGGAGCCCTTTTTCTTGGGGAAAAAGTGACGGTGTATCACTTGATCGGTTCTGTGATGATTCTAACAGGGGTCATCGGGACGCAATATTTGGGGCGATATAAAGTGGCTTTGCCAAAGGTTAAAGCTGATCGTATAAGTGGGTAAGGAGTGAATGGAATATGTGAGAACGCAGTTATGTTATTAATTCCCGCGCTGAAGTAGAATCATTCGAGTTCTAAGAATCCTTTCCTAACTATGAAGAGATTCTAGAAGCTTCTATATATGCTAGGTAGCTGCTGCCACTATGACGCCACAAGGCGTCTTTTTTCGTTTTCTCTAAAAAAGTAACATGGATCGGTTTTTTATCATTTGGTCGTTACATACAATTAGGTAAAGTATTAGCGGGAAAGGGGCACGAGCTGATGGATCAAACGTTATTTGAGCATCGATTTTGGCTGCAAATATTAGGGGATCATGCGAGGTTTATTTATAATGCCCTTGCTCCTGTGGAGCCCAAAGATATAGCTATCTCCCATTCCTTCATAAATCAATATGATCAAATCCTTAATCAGGTGCGAATGAAGGAAGTTACCAATTTGGCTCAATTAAACAAACAAGCTTACGATTTAACGACAAACTTACGCGAGTATAAACTGAATCTTTTAGATCGTTCTTTACTCGGGCAAATAAAGCTTGGCTTAACTCCGACATTTCTCAATCATATGGTGAATGAGCTTGAGGAGTACTTCAAAATACTTATCGTGCTCATGGATGGTAAGCCGGTCCCGAAGTATGCTCCTTTGCATCATGATTTGCTTTGGCTGACTGATGCTGCAGGTCATGCGGCAATTATTGCGACGGACTTGGATGTGGTAGAGAAGAGGTTGATCAAGAAAAGTGAGCAATTTGAGAAAAATTTCAATGAGTTTTATTTAAAAGCGATTGAACTTACAGGTTATTTACGTACGTTGCGAGCCAGTTACCCTTCAATTATGAAGTTCCATTCTGATGTTAATATGGAAATGTCTATATTCATGGCTTTCTTAAAAGAAGTCGAGGAGCTTGGGCTAAGTGCAGAGCTGTTATCGCGGATTAACCCTCTCGTGCCGGATCATATGTATCGCGAAGAGTGTTACTATTTATTGAAGTTATCTCAAAGCGGAGTTATTCCCCCGCACAATTGTGATCCCACAAAACCTAGGGTCATGTAATTCCTAAAATGAATCAATATTAAGAAAGCGCTAAAAAAGGGCAGTTCCTAATGGAATCTGCTTTTTTTGTTTATATTTAAAAAAACATTTAAATTGGAAAAATAAAACATTGCTATGTGTTTGGAATCCATGTTATATTATCACTCCGGTCGCAAGACAGGCTGGTGAAAGTAACTAGAAAAAAACTAGTTGCAAAATAAAAATCAATATGGTATATTACTTCTCGCTGCTTCGGTAACACGGCAGTGAACGAAAGAAATTGATCTTTGAAAACTGAACAACGAGTGAGTAAGCACGAACGAGAAATCGTTCAAAAAAGAGATTGCAAAATCTCGCTAGCAACGCAAATGAGCAATTAAGCTTTCAAATAGTTTTACTATTATGGAGAGTTTGATCCTGGCTCAGGACGAACGCTGGCGGCGTGCCTAATACATGCAAGTCGAGCGGATTTATCCTTCGGGATAAGTTAGCGGCGGACGGGTGAGTA